>NZ_LMTZ01000130.1 GCF_001456025.1 Mastigocoleus testarum BC008 | reverse complement strand
TAACTCTTTGGGATTCTCCAACATTAAATTCGGAAAAACTATGAAATAGGTTTATTCCCCTAGTTGCACCACCATCAATTCTTTCTGCAGGTGAACCTTTAATTTCAACATTGGGAGTAACTCTTGAAGCTTCAGTTCCTAAACTTGCATCTGGGGTAATTTGAGCATTTGCCGAACTTTGCCAAAATATACTTAAAAAACCCAGAAAAAACTGGAGTGAAACGATAGTTGATAAACGAATCACTTTGTGAAAGATAGAATAATTCACCACAACCAAAGGTTGTCTCAACATTTTTCAGAGTTAGCTAGCACATTTAGGGTAGATTAATATTTTTATTGCATAGTTTTAAGCATCAGTAAACATTATGTTAAGAATTTTATTCTAAAATATATATATTGTGGAATATAACAGCGAAATAATAAGGGAAACTCAATCAAATATTTTATGATAATGTCCTTAAAAACTGAAGATTTTCTTAATTTAATTAAGTGTCCCAAATATCGATGACCTGTATTTATTCTTAGATTTGATAATGCGTAATTGTAATTACCTTGTAAGGAATATATTTTATCTGTAAAGACTTAATAGGTAACTACATATTCAACAAACTTATTTGCTGTCGGTGTATCAATACACAAGAAGATCGCTAAGTAAATAAATACAAACTGAATCCAGGTTTTGAGAAAATTCATGACTTAATAACTCCACAATTGATTATGATTATTGCTCGGGATATTAATTACTTAGGGGTTGGTACAAATAACTTATGCACCTGTGAAAACATCTGTTAATTTTACCGAAAAATTTGGGTCTAAAGCCCCGCTTTTATAAGGCGACTTTCTGATATAATTCACGGCAGAGGTTAGGGTAATCAACCTCTTAAAACACCCAGTGCCGAGAGGTAGCGAACCTTGAAAACCTTCATATATAGGGTTTTGTGCAGAAAAAAGCTTGCACAGGTAAAATCTTTAAGCATCAAGTACAGAGAAACCAAATTTTGTTAGTCTTCTCAAGGTAGGGCAGGGCATGTCCGAACCAACTCGCTCTATGGGTTAAACGCTTAAGGAGAGAAGCATCTCTGAGCTAGATACCGTAAGGAATTTAGTTTAAGTGAACTCGTTGAACTAAGAATCTCCGTCCTTATAGGACGGCAGAGTGTCAAAAATAGTGTAACTGACAATAGTAAGTTTTTGTACTTACTCTTTATCCTAACGATAATATCGATACTTACCCTGAGTAACCACTGATTGCTAACTGAGTTTTTCATAAGAATTATCTGAGAAAAATTAAATGGTAAATTAAAATAATCTTAATAAAATTGAAAATATATTATAAATAATCTTATCTTCATTTTATCCACTGTCTGACGACCCAAACTTTTGATTTAAAAACAGCTAAATGATTATTTTTTGTAAACTTTTTCAATCTTTGTTAAATCATATTTTGCTATCAAAAATAACGTCTTTTCTATAAAAGAGCATTACTTTTCCATTTCTATATTTTGGCTCCACTTACAAATATCTAACAGAAATAAGTTTGAAATTGTCCCAACTGTGACAAAATTCTAAATATCTAACTAATTTTTCTATTTTTTTTTACAATAATAAAAAGTTGGATTTTGCTCGAATTCTTCACAATGCTTACCTTCAAGAAAATCAACCTCTGCAGCTTTTAATACTGCTGTCATATCTCTTCACTCGAAGTCAATAATATGTTCCTCCAAACCTAATCCAATAAGCTGTTATTCACGGATAACTTGCAATTCCATAGATGAGTCCCAGCTCCATCATTTGTTATAGCGTGGACTCACTCCTCAATGTTTTGTAGCTCACGATCCATTAATCTCGAAGATTTAGTTGTGTTAGATTCTGGTTGTGTTGGTTGTTGTGGTTGAATAAAATTTACCAGGGTCATAAGCATAGGCAAAGCAAACGCCAAAACAAGAGCGATCGCAGCCCATTGAAAGATAGCAGGTCGTTTGCGCCCTTTGGTAGGATAACCACAACTAAGGCAAATTTCCTCTTCATCACTGTTTAAAGTCCCACAAACATTACAAGGTTCTAATGCCATTTTTTACTTCCTCATTTTGAGCGTTCAAAAGTACCTTTAATTACATGATGCTTTAGCATACACTTATCTTGACAGAAGAGTAAGGGATGTGGGGAACTTAGGCTTTGAACTAAGTTTATATTTATAGAGCGAGGCTAGAATATACAGCTAAACAATTTCCATTGTCAACCAATTGTCAATCAATTTTGCAGAGCATGGGAAATAGTTGCGTACACAATGAAAAGGGAAACTTTAGCGAAAATCATATCACCACTCATGGTAAAGTTTCTGGACGTAAAACATAATTTCTTCCCTAGGTAATCTAATCTTTGGCTCTTGTTGGGGATATAAACTTTCTACTGTTGTGTAGTCTTGTTCTACAACCTTAGCGGTTGCTTTTAGAAGCGATCGCTCAATTAAAAATCTTAAGCCAGGTATCTTCATCATAGGGTTGCACCAATTCCCGTACAAAATAACGAACGTCCGTGTCTTATTTTCAGTTTCTGGATAAAGAATGAAAAATTGTAGTATCTCACCCAGAGAAATTTTAGCTTTGAACAGGGTAATACAAGGAAAACTGTACTCCAGTTCATTTACTATTTGTTTGGGAAGATTTAATAAAGACGGGTTCTGGAGAATTTCATTCAATGTGTTGTTTTCTCGCAGGAAAGTTTGGATAACTTTTGCATAATAACCATCCGAATCAAAACTTTGAACTGGATTGTCTCGAATTCTGAAGATGTCATGGTGAACGCCATTTTGATGATTGAAGTCATAGTTGATTCTAATAGAATTGAAAAAACTAGCTTGAATACTCTTACTACCTGTAATATCTACAAAATTAAAACCTTTTGTCCTTTCAGAAATTAGATTGGGGATGGGTAAACGCGGTTCAAAAATCCCATAAGTCCAAATCAGATCGTCTTGGACAATCAAATCCAAAGCATTTGCAATAGCTTCTCCCTTTGGTTCTCCATCCTTGACAAGTTTTCCTTCCCCATTGAATTCCAGCGCGTGAAAAGGACAAGTAATAGAACTGTGAGTTTGACAAATCCAGCCATTAGAAAGAGGAGCTTGCATATGAGGACATACATTTTCTAGGGCAAAAATTTTTCCTTGGCTATTTTGCCAAATAACATAGTCACAATTATTGAGCGTAATTTTGTAAGGTTTATTTATCCCCAGCATAGAACGATGAGCAACTAGCCAAGGAGCTCCGGGAAGAATCGCATTCATTATTTTAAATAGTTTTATTGCTAATTAACTACCAATCTATGATGTAAATCTTGTCACTTGCATTGACTTGAGTTAAGAATTTCTTTTGCACCTGAGAGAATCTTTAAAAATATTATTTTTACTTCAAATCTTTACACGACTAACTACTTTAACTTCTCTGCTGATAAACTCTGCGCTTTAAACGACTGAGAGATTCTGGTTCAATACCTAAATATGAGGCGAGATAGTACTGGGGAATACGTTGTAATAGTTGAGGTTCATTTTCCAACAGCTGAAGATAGCGTTCTTCAGGAGTATCGAGTAAAAGAGAAAGTAACTTATCTCTCAGCATAAATGCAAGGTCTTCAGCTACCGCTCTTAGCAATTTTTGACCTTCAGGAGCTTCCTCGAAACAAGTCATTGCTTGACGATCAAATATTAAAACCTCAGAATTCTCAATTGCCTGACAGGAGAAGCAGGCAGGTTTATGCTTTTGAAAGCTCTCGTAATCCCCCAAGGTTTGATGTTCTGTATGAAAGAAAAGAGTGTATTCTTTACCGTTTTTTAGGACAAAAGTTCTGAGACATCCTTGGAGAGTAAAAGCGACAAAACTACAAATATCGCCCTCGCGAAATAAGAATTCTCCCTTACGCACCTTTACAGATTTTACGAGACTTCCAACAAGTTTAGTGTCGATTTTGAATTCAGGTAACAATCTCTCGACAAATGCATAAAATGGTTCATGCATCCACATCTAAATATGTTTGCTAAAAAATTTAATTTTGTGTTCTAATTTTCTCACGTTTCTGTTTATCTGCCCAATAACTTGATTTAAGACAAGATGTCTTTTTTCTGGCGACCTGTTCATTAGCTGTTGCTAGTTTTAAACCTGTAAATTTCGCTGTTCCCTCATTTAAAAGTAAATAAATCCTCTTAATTAGGGAAAACTACTATCGTACTCCTGTAATTTGGCAATTTGGTATTAGGTAACCAAAGGGTTAATACATCATTAGTTTGGAAAAGCAAATGCGAAATAAATCCCTACTCAGTTTTTTTAGTTTTTCTTTATCCTTATTGGTATTTAATTCCCAAGCTCATGCTTTACCGGGGGAAGCGGTAGAAAAAGTTAGTACCTGGATTAAAGCACATCCTACTCTGCAACCAAGGAGTGGAGAACGATTATTTGTAAAAAAAAGTGACACAGCAGCCCAAAGATTTAGTTTCCTTTCTTCTGTATTAGCTCCCGGTAAAGTTGGAGTACCTACCAATCGAAGTAGAATTCGTAGCGAACGAATTACTATGTATGACGCCATCAATGGTATGTCATTCCAACGTCTAAAAGAATCTTTGCGAGTGATTTACGGCTTGGATATCTATCAAGACTACAATCGCTCTGATAAAGTTTATGAATATCCCAACCAGAGCGTAATTAACTCAGCTCGCTTTGCCAAAACTCCAATTCGGGAAGCTTTAAAAGGAGAACTCAGGATTGGCGATCGCTTTGCTTATTGGGTAGAAGTTGCTCAACCCAAAAATGGCAAAGCTTACTTTGGAAAAATCACAGTTCTTCTAAGAAGCGATTTAGAAAAACTCAAAACTGAATTACAAAGTCGTTAATATTCGCAGTCGTTAATATTCGATGTGTTTCCAGACACCAGAAAATATACTTTCGCAACCACTGCCGATTCTTAATAAATCTTCCTTAAGCAGTGGAGGCCAATTTATACCTGCTTTGTGCCCCGCAGCAAATAGCTTTTGAGAATTAACTGTTAATTTATACAAGCTATAAGCGAGCTCTCTATCTAAAGTTGTGGAATCTTTCAAACCTTCATGTAATACCTTTAGCGCCAGTAAAATAGATGTCACCTGTCCGGGAATAGGGGGTTTACCTTGCTGCATCCTTGCAATTAAGGCATCAGGATTTTCTTCAGGATTGCTCGTCTGAGCAATCAGTAATTTGCGAGCTATTTCGTAATTCATTTTACTAGACTATCGCAGTTTATTCCGATTGTCGCCCCATAAGGTGTTTGAGTAGAGGTAATGGGAAAAACCAATTATCAATGACTCATTCATTACCCATTACCAATTCCTAATCCTTTTCGCTCGACGTAGGAGATTAGAATCAATGCTGATACCTAGTCCTGAATTTTGAGGAACTGCTACTAGACCATTTTTAGCTTCCAGCTTGGGTGTTAGCCAGTTATATTGTTCTTGTGAATTGGCTGTATATTCCAGATAATCGGTGTTTAAGCAAGATGCCAGGTGAAGAGTGTAAATTATATCGGCTCCAGGACGTGGATTATGAATCGCAACAGGAATTCCCACTTTCTTAGCTTCTTGTGCGACTCTTAGAGTGCGTATTATGCCGCCATTGTAAATAATGTCTGGTTGGATAATATCCGCAACCCGATTTTTCAAAATCCATTGAAAACGAGCAAAACTAGTCTCTTATTCCCCTGTAGCAATGGGAATAGAAAGAGCATCAGCAACGCATTTTGTTTGCTCGAAATCGTCAAAGGGACAAGGTTCTTCAAAAAAAGAAATATTGTAGGATTCAAGCATTTTACCTACTTCGATTCCTGCGGTTGCATCGTAAGATCCATTAGCATCTACATAAATATCTATATCCGACGCAAAAGTCTTGCGTGCTAAAGATACAAGACCCTCTGTTCGTCCAGGAGCAGCATCAGCATTCCGACTCATTCTTCCACCAATTTTGAACTTAACAGCTTTAGCCCGTGTTTCTTCGAGAGATTTTTCTAATCAAGCAACTTCTTCTTCTGGTGTGGTATCACGACGAGTGCTGGAGATATAAACAGGAATAGATTTGGCCATCGCTCCTCCCAAAAGTTTTCCTAAAAGTCGATTTGATACTTTTCCGAGAAGATCGAGTAAACTCAGTTCTAGCCAGGCAACACAACACCACAAAGCTAAACCAGACAACTTATAATTAGAAGAGAATAAGTAAACCCCATCTATAAGGGATGGTAAATCTCTCGCATCCTTACCGATAAAATAAGGAATTACTAACTTTTGCAAAATTGGGTAAAGATATGCAAAACGTTCATTAGCAATAGCAATTCCCCTAGCTCCATCGGTAGAAGTAGTACGTATCAAATAAATTTGCCGACCCTTAGACAAAAAACGTAGTAAGGGAAATTTTCTATGAGTAAGCTTAGTTTGTAAAAGTTCAATCGAAGCTATTTTTACAGGTGATGAGAAAACTTTGTATAACTCTAGCAAGGGTGTGTTTGGAGCAGAAGCCGATTGCGAAGTCATTATTTCATTAAACTTTTGTAAATATAGGAAGCCCTTAAATCTCAGGAATATGCGGACTCAGAAGTTAAATTTATTCGTCATTTATCTTTGTTTTCTAAAGTTAATTCTAGCAATATTTATATGAACTTAATTATTTTTTATTCAGGAATCAAAAATAAGACATATCATACTTGTGATATCCATAAAATATATAGCGATATAGTTAATAACGAGTGATTCAAAAACAAGAAGGAAATCCCATAGATTTATCTGAGGATTCGGATAATTGTTTATAATTTACCCGCAATAAGTATCCGCAATAATTTGTAAGACGCTTCATATAATTCTTGACTTTCCGCCTTATACTCTTAGTATCTGTTATTACGCCCTCTGGGCTAAAATTATTTTATAGTCAGTTCTATGTTGCCTTGGTATTAATGTGCTAGACCTGTGAAAGTTTACTTTTTTAATCTAGTAATTGTAATTAAAAATATACCAAAGTTTAAAAATATACCAATATAATATATCAATGATTTGAATCTGTTCCCTTTTAAGAGTTCCCTGTTAAGAGTTTTCTCTTGAGATTAAGAGAGTTCCCTGTCTTGCTTGAACGCGCTACCCGCACAGGTGCGTACAGCAAACAGCATTCCCAGCTTACAGGGTGCCTGCGCCGGATGGCAACCTGTGTTGTTGTGGGGTAGTCGCGCTGTTTCCTTTCATAAATGCTCGGCTTGCCGCGTTCTAAGTGTAGCAATCTTAAAAGAAATTAGTATCAGCAGTAAAATCAATTGAAAATATACACTTTTACGGAACAGAAGACTTCTAATGAATGGTAAAGATAAGGCAAAACAGGTCAAATCCAATTGGTGGAGATGGCCACTTGAAATTCTATTTCCCGATAAGAAGTTTGATGGACAATTGCAAAATCCTGGTACTGAAGAGATTTTTGATTTTGATGATGTCATAGCCGATGCAAACCCGATCGCAACAATTGCCCAAGAAATTGTTTACTACCCAGAAAACGATCAAGGAGAACTATTCGCAATATTTATTCCTGGACTAGGTCAAATAGAAGAAGAGTCTTCGAGAAGAAGTCGCAGATATGCAGCAACTCTCAAAACTGGGGTTGCTAACTTGAATAATTCTTCTTTTATTAGAAAAAATCCCATTTCCAGGTTCATTGATTCACTTCTTGACTGGATTGACGCTGCAATTCATCGTATTGGTTTATCAGGTAGCCCGGCAATTAACAATACTACAAGCCTGATTTTGAGTGCTATAGAAAACGAGACACCTGTAAATTTCTCCGGCGATAGCCATGGGACTATTTTATTAGCTCGAGCGATTCATCGTGCTAAAAGAAAATTTATTGGTCAGTATGGAAAATTTTGGAATCTTAAACAGCGACAAATTGGGTCTGCGGAGTGGGAGAAGGTTACGAACGAGGTAATAAATGTCTTCGCCTTCGGGAATGGTTATAAAAATTGGGCAAAAGGACCAAAATATATCATGGTTTCGATTGAAGGGGATGTAGTACCAGACACCTTAGGTATTACACCACAAAAAGCAGCTAAGTATAAACGAGATGATATAAAATTCCTAATTTTTTCTCGCATATTTCCCCAAGGTAGTTTTGAAGCACATAATATGATGTTCACTACAGAGCTTCTTCGTCACACATTTCTCAAAAATAATATGGAAATTGGTGATTTCAATACTTTATATGAGAAGCTAAGCAACAAAGTATTAAAACTGGCAACACCAGATGAAGTTCCATGGCCTAATGATATGAAAGATTATGTCTGGAACGAAGAAAGCCTTAATTCAATTAGTGTAGTAAGTGATTAACAAGACAGACATGGCTTGGTTAATTTATTCCTCAGTTAATTCATAATCGCAAAAAGAGTAACTCACACAAAAAACAATTTTTGCCAAAACTTCAGGCAACAGTGCAACTGTAGGAAACAAATGTAGGATCCGGTGCTGTACCTGCTGTTCAATATCAAGCAGAAACAGCACCTACAGCAAACCTTGATTGTGATAGCGTGATAGTTCCCTAATTGTTATTGTTGAACACTAGAATTTGCCGTCCTAAAATCGCTTTTGTCATACTGTACCAGAAGCGTATCGTAAAGCTGCCAATCCACTTGACATCACACAGAAACAGCAGTAAGATTAAGTTCCAGTCTGAAGAAAAGTAAGTTTTTCCCCGGAAATATTGCTATCATTGGCTCTTGGCTCCTTAGCTGCATTGCTAGGATAACCTTTGCCATCAAATCTTAATATTATTTTCTTTGAAAACAGTATATTGCTTGCATATTGTACTGTTATGTCTCTCCAACCCTTTGTCTTAGTGTCATTTATCGTGATTGGTATTTTCACTAAGTTTGTTACAGAGATTAGTTTAAATTTTTTGTTGCCAACTCCTTGGTGTATGAGCATCGTGCAACCGCCCGAGCCACAAAAGCGTACCCCACTCAGCAGGGTTAAAGCATCTTTAACGTTGTCTCCATTTAGATCTATATACTCTGTTGTAAAAGGAGAATCTTCCGCCGAAGCTTTGTGACTTTCTAAGTATTGCTTGATGGATTCCTTGATGTAGGCAGGTTTGTCAAATTTTTTTGCTTTTTTGCCATAAGCTGTGGACTTAGCCGATTGTAAGCGAGATGTAATAAAGTTTGAAGACTTCGAAGACAAAGCGTTTGGCTCGATACAACCAGTTAAACCGATAGATGCAAGAAGCCCTAGGGATATAATACTGTGTTTCATGGTATTGTCACTCTTCGGAGTTTCAAAAAATTGACATAAAAAAATTAGTCGATAGAGATATAAAATCGCCTCCTAAATTTATTTATTTTTTGAGTTTCTCTCTAAAATACCAGAGTACTAGTTAGTCTAAAATTATACGTGTTTTTGCCAAGAAAGTTAACTTTGGGTATAAGAAATTTAACTTTTGATTGAAAAAATTTAAGATATAGTTCCCATTATTCATTGCATGCTTGCGTGCAATTTTTTATTCATGTCACAACGAGGGAAGAAGAAAGAGGGAAGAAGTTTTAATCTTGCCGTTAGAGGCACCTGCAGTGAACGCGCAGCGCGTCCAAAGTTGCTTGCACTCCTCCCTTTATCCGCATCCTTACGGATGAACACGTAGTGCGTTCAAAACCTCCTCCGTCCCTCATGGACGGGGCAAGGATGCAGTTTTGTTGGCACGCGCTTACAGCGAACGCGTAGCGCGTTTAAAAGAAGAAAGGAAGATTTTTTTTGGCTACGCCAGCATTACCTTTATGGGAAACGCGCTTCTTGACATCTTCCTTTTTCCTTCCGACGTTAGGGCAGCGTTACGTTAGTAAAAGTCGGTCAACAAACAATAATGGTTCGCTTCGCTGTAGATAGGTAATTTAATTTATTAACGAAATACCCCAACTGAGGTGTTAGCTTAGTTGGGGTTTTGATTTTTTCCGCACACAAGTGTGCGGATAGAGCAGTGCCGTCTAACTTTAATGCCAATACGGGCAGTTATAAGCTTTGCTTATGACTAGTCCATTTTCACAACACTTTTATCGCTGACGGTCGCTTCAGCGATGGGTACCCACTCGGTGTGGAAAACTCCTTCTTTATCTGTACGCAAGTAGGTATGTGCGCCAAAGTAATCGCGTTGAGCCTGGGTGAGGTTCTGAGGTAGGCGCTCGCGTCGATAGCTATCGAAGTAATCTAAGGAAGCACTAAATGCAGGAACAGGAATTCCTAGTTTAGCTGCGGTAGAAACAACTTCGCGCCAAGAATTTTGTCTGTCAAGAATTGTTTGCTTAAATTCAGGAGCTAACAATAGGTTTGCGAGTGAAGAATTCTCGTCAAAAGCTTTCTTGATCTTATTCAAGAATCCAGCCCGAATAATACAACCTCCTTTCCAGATCCGTGCCATTTCGCCCAGATTCAAGTTGTAATTGTATTCTTCAGAAGCTTTAGCAAGTAAAGCCATTCCTTGAGCGTAGGAACAAATCTTCGAGCAGTAAAGGGCATCCCTTACCATCTTGATGAATTCTTTAGTCTGCCCTTGATACTTACCATTAGGACCAGAAAGTTCTTTAGATGCTGCAACTCGCTCTTGTTTGTAGGATGACATAATCCGAGCATTTACTGCTGCACCAATGGTAGGAATGGCAACACCTAATTCTAAAGCGTTTACTGCGGTCCAACGACCAGTTCCTTTTTGTCCAGCAGCATCAAGAATTAGATCTACTAATGGTAAACCAGTACCTTCATCGATGTAGGGGAAGATGTCGGCTGTAATTTCAATTAAAAACGAATTTAATTCGTCTGTAGTGTTCCATTCAGCAAAAACTTCGTGTAATTGCTTGTGATCCAAACCGCCAAGATTTTTGAGTAGGTCATATGCTTCTGCAATTAATTGCATATCACCATACTCGATACCATTGTGAACCATCTTGACATAATGTCCTGCACCACCAGGACCACAGTAAGCAACACAAGGGCCATCGTCCACCTGAGCGGCGATTTTGGTCAAAATGGGTGAAAGGTACTCATAGGAGCTTTCCGTGCCTCCAGGCATCAATGAGGGACCGTTCAGGGCTCCTTCTTCACCACCACTGACACCCATGCCAATAAATCTAAAACCTTGGGGCTCGAGCTCGCGGGTGCGTCTTTCAGTATCTTCATACAAAGAGTTGCCACCATCGATGATAATGTCACCCTCATCTAACAATGGTTTTAACTGTTCAATAACCGCATCTACTGGTCTACCAGCTTTTACCATTACCAAAATTTTGCGGGGACGTTCCAAGGATCCGACAAATTCTTTTAAATCAAACGCGGCTTTTACGTTTCTTCCTCCAGCACGAGAAGCCATGAAAGCATCTGTTTTCTCACGAGAGCGATTGTAAACAGCGATGGGAAAACCATTACGCTCTACGTTTAGAGCGATATTTTCTCCCATAACAGCTAATCCAATCACACCAAAGCTTTGTTGTGTCATAAATTTTTTGGCTAACTCTTGCATATCCTTTCATTTTTTAGGGTAGTCCGAGAAATTCAGTTCGCTCATAAAGAAGACATTAAGACTTGACAGAAATTACCAAAAAATAGGATTTACACAAATAAAAATTTTTAATTTGTTTCTTCTCTTATAATCCGCTTGCAAAATATGTCAAATTGAAATATCTAACATAGGGATGGGGAATGGCGAATAAGGGAACAAAATTATAGATGGCGAATAGTCAATAATTTGTCAATAATTTAACAACTTCGCGATCTATTAATTGACACCTTTCAGTCCAATGCCCCAGTCGTAAGACATATTAAGGAGTAACCAGAAAATGCTGGCACATTTCCTGGCATTGGCGGTCGCTATTGGTAGCATCGCCCTGTATCTAGTGGCTTTCTTTATTCCAGAAATCCACCGCAAGAAAGATTTTATCTGGAGTGGTGTAGGACTTTTTTACGCGCTAATGCTCTGGGTGTTTTCGGGTCGTATTACTGGCGGTTTATTTTTGGGTCACTTGGCTAGTGTGGCTCTTCTCGGTTGGTTTGGTTGGCAAACTTTGGAATTACGCCGCCAGTTGACACCAGAAGGACAAAAAACTCCCGTTCCCTCTATGGGAGCGCTACAAACTAACATTCAAGAACAATTTGAAAAACTCTCGATATCAGAAAAGTTAACTCAGTTAGTAAGTACAATTACTAGTACATTCTCTGCCAAAAAAGCTGAAATAGAGCAAAAGCAAAATGTTACTGCAAGTGGGACTGAATCAACAACTTTAGATAAAGCAGCTATTGATGCAATAGCTGATGCTGAAAATGCTGAAAATTCAACTGAAGCCCCTAAAGTGGCAGAAGTTGCTGAAGTTAAAGTTGAACCTCCCTCAGAACAGATCGCTAATCCAACTGAAGAAAAAGTAGAAGTTACTAGTTCTGAGCCTGATGTAGGCTTTACAACATATGAGGAAACAGAAAAAACTACTACTGAAAAAGTAGAACCGGAAACAACCGAGATAACAAACGAGCTAAAACCTCCTAATAATATTGGGTTTACAATCGTAACTCCTGATACAGAGGAAGTTGAAACACCAGAACCTCCAGCAACTACAAACACTTTAGAGGAGTCTGTAGAAACTACCATTTATGAACCGCAAGTAGAAAAAGAAGTCGAAAATGCAAAGTTAGAAAATACAGAGGCAAAAAAAGAGTCCGAGGTTATTGATACAACTGAGTTTACTATTACAACTCCTGGTGGTAAGGAGGTGAAGAATTCAGAAGGTAAAGTGACTAAAGATACGCCAAGTTGGTTGGAACAAATAGACGACGATATGGAAGAAGCTACTTTTATTCAGATCGATCCTGAAGATAGATCGCCTGAAAAAAGGCGACCTGATTATCCGAGCTTCTAACAACTTTCTTCTTAAATCTTTGCTGCAAATATCAATCATTTCTAAGGAATTTATTTTTCCTGGTTGATAGATTAAAAAACTGGATTAATATGCAAATTACCCGGTTTCTTCGAGAAATCGGGTTTATTTGTTGCAATCTTTTAAGTCTGAATGTTCTGGATTGGAATTTTCGGAAAAATATAACAATATAACTGTATTAAACAGTAAAGATGTATTTGTGGACTTAGTAGAGGTTTAGTATCCCTCCAACAAGCTCAAAATTGAGTTCAACTAATCTTTAGTACTCAAATATAAACTGGCTCCAAGCAAAATCAAGAAGGAATTTAAGTATGAAATATAACTTAAAGTTTTTATTACTATCAGTCAGTGTTTTTATTGCTTCGATTGCAGCTTCAGTCGATACGGTTTTAGCTCAATCAGTCACTCAAATTGATAGATCCTCTCAGTGGAACATTCAACACCAAAGTAACTACAACCTAATTGCTAAGAGAGATAGAAAAAAAGAGATTAATGCATTCTTTAGAAGTGGTTATGATTATTGGGACGCACGCGTTCTTGCAGATTATTGGGGACAGTCCATAGACCAATCTAAAGCACGCATCGGTAGAAAAATTATGGCAGGAGGAAGAGCTGTTGCGATTCTCGAACAATTTTTGGTCGATGCAAGAGTTCAAGCTCTGGGGTCAACAAGATCTTCTTTGAACCGCAATCCTTATAGATTTTACTCAGAATCTAAATATAATTACCAAGATGCATCAGACCTTGCTAAATTTTGGGGCGATCGCACGCCACTTGATGCTAAACTTCGCATCGAGCGTAATCTAATTATGGGTAATGACGAAATTATTGAAGAAGCGTTACGATTTGCTCGTCAATAAATAGTAAATAAATTGATTGTGTGGGCATTGTGGTTTGGCTGTATTTTAATTTGTAATTTCATCTATCTCTAATTCAACAGCTAAGTATCCAAGCAAAATAGATCTAATAAATTGATTTAGGTTTTGTATTTAGTATTTCGTCAAGATAGGAGATATCAGTTAAACCTCGCACCACCATTTCCTGTCAAACTATCCTGGAGTTGGGGTTAATATGTCCCAGGGTAGATGTTGTAATGTGATCGAAGACTGCCCAGATGAAGAATAGACAAGTGTAAAAAATAGGAAGCTTTAAGAGAATAGGTAATATAAAGAACTTAAAAGCGATTCCATATTACATTTTATAGGATGTTCGAGCGTCAAAATGTAACTATCGCCAATATAATGTCAGGTCATCTGCTATTTGGATTCCTTAAGGAATACTGAGTACAAAAACTATTGTTTTAATCTGCTGATATTCATAAGTTAGATGACACCATTATACGGTTGAGATAACATAACTTCTCCTGGTCACTCTGACAAAATTGTTTGTGGAGGTGACAGTACTTGTAGGGAATTTACAGTGCAAAACCTCTGTAAAAAAACTGTAATTTTGCTGACCTTGCTGTCTATTAGGGTGTATTTTGAATCTATGTCTGAGTTGAACTGGAAAATTGGTCTTGAAATAGAATTAATGGCACCAATGGGGCTAAGTAGAAAAGACTTAGCAGAATCCATTGCTGAAAAATATAATGGTTCGGTGCATCGTATTTTTTATCCACAATCCGAACCAAGTCAGGTTCCAGGAACGCAAGTATTTCAAAATCTTACTTTGGGATTTGAGGTTTTTTATCCACAAGGAAATTTAATTGCTCGTTGTGTTGACGATTTGACTTTACAAGATGATTTAGACAAAGCTCAAAAACCACAACCGGGATGGTATAGAATTGTGAGTGATGATACGAGATTACTTCAACTTGTTAGTTGCCAGTCTGATGCGTTATTTTCACTAAATCAAGTCCTAAAGCCAATCGCAGCTTTGTTCGGTACCGATACCGAGACTGGGCCAGAGGGAATGATTAGAGTCGCTGATAATACAGGTAACCCAATTGCGATCGCTGCACCACTTCCGGGAGAACGAGAACGTCCTTGTGAATTAATTACCCCACCCATCAGCAAAGATCATTTCCAGTACTTGGAACCACTTCTGGAAATAGCACGTTCTCTTGGATTCACAATTCCTCGTGAAGGGGCAACTCATATACACTTTGATGGTAAAGCTTTGTGTTCTGCAAGAATTTTTGCAAATTTGGTTAATATATTGTGGACTTATGGAGAAATTTTAAAACAGTTAGTAGGAACTAATCCCCAATGTAGAAGGCTGGGAGTTTGGGATTATGATTTATTGGAAATGGTAAATGAATCTGACTTTAGAGAGTTGAGTTGGGAAGAAGCTCAAACCAGACTCACTAAACTTCAGCTAACAAAATATTGTGACTTTAACCTGAAAAATTTAATTCATCATATTCCTGGCAAACACACTTTTGAGGTGCGTATATTTCCTGTCTGGCTCGAATCGAAGCCGATTTTAGAGTCAGCAATGTTGATTGAAGCTGTACTCAATTATGTTATCTCAATGGAGAAAATATCACCAGCAACACTCTTGCAATGGGATTTGGTTACTGTAAAAGAATTTTTATTATCCTTACCTATGTCTGAAGAGTTACGTATCCTTTGGTTATCTCGTGCGGCAAAAGTATCTTAGGTTTTTGTAATAAATAACTACCGATCCCATTCAAGTATCTACACGAAAACTTCATATATTTTATTTATCTCCCGTCGTATGATATTTTAGTGGGAAGGGGTTAAGCGCTTGAAATCAAGCTAGCTGAAAGCAAGATGCGATCCAGCGAGTTACTTTTCAAATTTGAGGCTGATTTTTATGCAAGAATTTCCCCAAGATGGTTTTGCAGACTTTTTTTCTGAAAATCTTACAGATGATGAGATTCAAAACATTAACGGTGGTTCGTTGGTTTTCTTAGGTGATGATGAACGGATGGTTGGTTGGACAGATATGATACTTCCAGGTGAATTTGGTCCTGTTGTTTTAAGTCCCGTACCTCCAGGGACAAAACCAGGAGATCCATATCCCAAATCTTAATTTTGGGACTTTGAAACCACTGTAAATATCAAATATTAAAAGATCCCATAGCAATAACTGTGTTGAAGCCGCGCTGTGCTTTCACAATCTAGCGATCTGCAACAAAATGGAATACTTGATTGATTCGCACTCCCTAAAGTTGTTAACCATTGAGATTTTAAATTATAATTAACGGCTACGGTGGGATATTTTTGTTTGGCAGACTTTCAAAACTTATTTATTTAAAACTTATTTAAGTTGTTTGAGTATAAATCTTTATTAGCTAAAGGCTTAACTGGGTTCTAACCTGTTCAATAAAATTACCCAAAGTTTCTGGTAAATTAGTAATCTCTCTAATTAGATCTTCGGGTGTAAAGCCAAAAGCATTTAAAAGAATAATGATTACAAAAACAGCAACTGCTGTACTGAGAAAAGTTTTGAATACATTAATTAAAGCTCTAAAGATAAACCAGGCAGAAATTAATGCAGCAGTTAATAAAATTAAATTTGTTGGCACGATCTCGCCTCAGTGAATTTGAATAAAAGTAAAAAATAATACTACTTTAACTGATTCGTTCTTGGAAATAATTTATTTTTTATGTGGTTATTATTACATAGAATTAAATTAAACCATAAGCACAAAGGTTATATAATTTTGCAGGAAAATTAGCTATTTGTAATACTCCAAACTTGATACCAAGATAATCTGAATCAAAAGCTATTCCTAGGGGACTTCCTTGCTGAAATCTAAACTTTATTTTTATCTACACTGTATCTTGCTCTGATATCGGAAATTTAAGTGCGTTCTTAAATAAAAAGTGTATTCTTGGGTTAAAGTTAATTTAATTTAGCAGATAATCCATACAATAATTTCCCAAATAGTTTTATTGTAACGAAACCCACACTTTTATATTCAAAATTTGACTCACATGCTTAACGCCCGTCAATTAGCATTTTTTGCCCTAAAAGAAGTTCACAAAGGGGCTTATGCTGATGTTGCTTTAGATAGAGTATTAAAAAAAGCCAGTTTAAGCGACAATGACCGGCGTCTAATGACAGAATTAGTTTACGGTAGCGTTAGAAGACAACGAACCTTAGATGCTCTAATTGACCAATTAGCTACCAAAAAATCTCATAAACAACCTCCAGATCTGCGCACAATTTTACATTTAGGTCTGTATCAGTTGCGCTATCAACTAAAAATCCCCACTTCAGCAGCAGTAAATACAACCGTTGCTTTAGCTAAAGATAATGGCTTTAAGGGGCTATCAGGATTTGTAAATGGCTTACTGCGTCAATATGCCAGACTTGCAGAAAAAGAAGATCCTTTGCAACTACCACAGGAAACAATTAAACGTTTAGGAACTTTACACAGTTTTCCTGATTGGATTGTGAAAGTATGGGTAGAACAGTTTGGCGATCTAGAAACAGAGCAATTGTGCAGATGGATGAACCAAACACCAACTATTGATATACGGGTTAATCCACTGAAAACTAGTTTAGAAGAAGTTGAAGCTGCTTTTCAATCCGTAGATGTTTTATCTCAACCCCTTGTGGATACACCACAAGCATTACGATTAATGGGTCGCACGGGATCGATTCAAAAATTACCTGGTTTTCAAGAAGGTTGGTGGACAGTTCAAGATGCTAGCGCTCAGTTAGTCAGTCATTTGTTAGATCCCCAACCCGGAGAAGTAATTGTAGATGCTTGTGCTGCACCTGGAGGAAAAACTACTCATATCGCTGAATTGATGGGCGATCGCGGCAAAATTTGGGCGTGCGATCGCACTGCTTCTCGATTACGCAAATTTCAGGAAAATGTCCGGCGTCTGGGTTTTAAATCTATTGAGACAATAACTGTAGATAGTCGTAATTTAACCCAGTTAGAGAATTCTGCTGATCGAGTTTTATTGGATGTACCCTGTTCGGGTTTGGGTACTTTACACCGTCATGCTGATGCTCGTTGGCGACAAACTCCCATTTCTGTGAATGAATTGTCACAACTTCAACAAGAATTACTATCCCATGTAGCAACAGTTGTGAAAGATGGAGGAGTATTAGTTTATGCGACTTGTACCCTTCATCCACGGGAGAATGAAAATATTATTGAAGCTTTTCTCAACAAAAATCCAAACTGGAAAATTGAATATTCGCGCTTGGAAGAACTGGGAACTAGGTACAATACATCACAGGGGTACTTGAAAGTATTGCCACACGAAAACAATATGGATGGGTTTTTTATGACACGCCTAAGAAAAAGTAATAGTTAGGTAATTGGTAATGGCTAATTGGTAATGGGTAATGAGTATTTTTTCTTGATTTCCAATTTCCAATCCCTAGTCGCCAATTTCTAATCCCTATAATCCCTAATCCCCATTGTGCCGTTCAATCTCAAATGGACACATTACTACCATAGGAGGTAGTTATGGCTGCTAATTCCACCAACGTCAAACAATTAGTTAAAATTCTGATGGGAGCTGCCTGGATTGATGGCATAATTCAGCCACAAGAGAGGCAATATATTCGCAAAATAGCTCAAGAACAAGGAATAGAATCTGACCCAGAAATCAAACCTTGGCTGTATGAATTAGTGACGGTCAAGCCAGCGGAATGTTACCAGTGGATCAAAGAGTATTTAGGTGACTCCCCCACTGCTGAAGATTATCAAAATCTACTTCAAGCGATCAGTGGTTTAATTTATAGTGACGGAGAAGTTGCGACCGAGGAAGCAAAGTTTTTGGCTAAACTGCAACAATTATCTGATACTAGTAGTTCAAGTGAAGCTGGTTTTAATGCGATTCTCAAACAAATTCAGAAACTATACCGTAGTTGGGTAGAAGTTAATCGCTGAATCTGATTTTTTTTATTTGGGGCTTAGTAAATCGTATTTACTTTGCCCCTACTGACCTATTTACAACATCTCCGATACCTTTTCCTTTTCTAAATCTGCATGCGATGTTGTATTTACAACAAAGCAGCAACAAGAACTTGGCAAATAAAGGAATCATTGGATGTTTTGAGATGAGTTTTGTTCTAATAAGCACAATCTTATAGCGACAAACTTATAGTGACAAAACACAAAATTTGTTCCCAATCAAAACTTTTTCTCAAAATTTGGTTTTAAAACTTGGTCTTAAAACTTGGTCTTAAAGTTCAGATCTTAAAGCTTAGGATCTCAAAACTTCATATCTTAGAATTTAAGATTTTGGTTCGCTGACGCTGCTTTTATCATCTGTTTCAACTTTAGGTACAAAGTCTGGACGGTCTTTACTTTCCCAACCTGCAGGACGTTTGGAATTGTACCAAGCAATTGACCCAATACCTACAGCAGCAATAAAACCAACTACATATACAGCAGTAAAAGCAAGGGGGAAGTTATGTCCAGTATTTGTTGCGACTTCCATTAGTAAATGCATTTGAGATTTTCTCCTCGAAAAACTTAACAGTACTTAATAATGCTATAAAAATAGCCTACCATTTACTGAGAGCACCTCCTAAAATCAAAACCTTTGACCTGTAGTCACCTCAAATCTCATATCCCCTTCATCATTGATCCCTAAATCTCCCCTCAGCAGTCCAAAAGGAGATAGTACGCGCAAACCAACACCATAACCAAAACCACTTCCAGGTTTACCCCGTTTAACTCCCGGTTCCCCTAAAACACTTCCACTGGAACCAAAATCGGTAGCAAAGTCTGTAAATACAACTCCTCCAACAGATCTGAAAATTGGAAAACGATATTCAACTGAAGCTAGACCATAACTGCGAGCACTTGCAACTTTTCCATTGTCATAACCCCTGACAGAGTTAAGACCACCAAGATTAAAGGAATCAGCAGGGGAAAACGTACCGATAATGGTACCAGTCTGCAAGTTTACTGCTAACATTTCAGTGTTTTTACTAGAACCACGACTGCCAATAAATTTTATCGGTAAATAACGGATATAATTCGCCCGCAAACGGTTACTTTTGATTTTACCCAAGCCAATGGGAATTGCTTGTTCGGTACTCAAAGATAATATAGACCCTTGGGTGGGATAATCCCGGCGATCGCGTTTATCTTGTGTTACTTGCAAAGATAAAGTAACTAAATCATCAATTCCCGTACCGCTCACAGATAGGGGACTATTGGTACTATCAACCCGCGCAACCTGATAATCACTATTACGCAAGCTGATTCTGCTGTAGTTCAAACCTAAAGCCCCATCCCAATCATTGAAAGAACGTAATAAAGCTACTGAAGCGCCAAATCTTCCTTCCCGTGCTGTACTACCATCCTGCAGTCTAATATCATCGCTAAAAGTCTCGGAAAAGTTTCGCTGACGAAAAGCTGCTATTCTGTAACCCAAATGGTTTGGTTTTCCTAAACTGTAACGCTTGGTAAATTCGCCGTTAAATTGAATATCTTTTCCACTGACTTGTAACTCGGTTTTCAGTTTATCATTAAGACCATTGATATTTACATCTCGATAACCAATTTGACCGTAAATTCCAATATCTCCACTATTTCCACCCCCAAACATCCAAGAAGGAGTACTGCTTTCTTTAAGAAAGAAAGTAATCTTTACTCCTGTCTCGTCTTCTTGAAGGGAAACTTTAACTTGATCGAACGACTCGAACTTACGCAGACGCCTTAAATCTGTTTTTAATAGCTTTTCACTGAAGCGATCGCCAGTCTTTAATATTAGATTATCAATAATAAAATCTTTTTGAGTACGCCCTGTTATTGGTTGACCTTTTTTATCCTTTGTTAAACCATCTGTATTTACAAATTTAATTTGAATATTTTTAATTATTTTGGAATCTTCTTCAAGTCTTTCAAAGTATTCTTGAGGTATATTTACTTCATTACCTTTTGCTTTGTTCGTTATGGATTCACATAACAAAAAACCAAAAATAAAAACGAGAATAATTTTAAATCGCATTTGTAAACTGTTATCTATATAATTTTTCATTTTTTATTTGTAAATTATTGTTTTCTTATTTTTCTATTATCACTTATCATCACTAGTTTGTCGTTAGTATAGAATTTATAACTATAAAATATAGTGATTTTAACTTCATTTTTATTTATTTCAGTATCCAAAGAAAGATTTGTAAAATATATCCGAAAACAGAAAAATTATAGATTATGCCAGCCTTAGAAGATTTATTTAGTAAATGGTGTAGTTTACTTTTACAACTTGAAATTAAATCCACAAAAATAACTGAAAATACTTTTGCTTTAATAGCCAAAGAATATTCTCAAACAGGGCGTTACTATCATGATTTGCAGCATATTTTTCACGTTCTAGAAACAATTAAAATTTTGGAAAATTTAACTAATCAATTAACCTCTGTCGAGCTTGCAGCGTGGTTTCATGATGTTGTTTACGATTCTAAAGCTCAAGATAATGAAGAAAAAAGTGCAATGTATGCTACTAATTTAATGAAGTCATTAGAAATTGATTCAAATACCATTGCTAATGTAAATAGCCTCATCTTAAGCACAAAACTTCACCAAGCCGATATAAATGATATTGACAGTCAAATTTTGTTAGATGCAGATTTAGCTATTTTAGGTTCTCCGGTTCAACAATACCTTACATACGCGAAAAATGTTCGTCAGGAATATGCTTGGGTTTCAGATCGGGATTATCAGAACGGTAGACGAAGATTTTTGGAACAATTTTTGCAACGGAAACGTATTTACTATACGGATGCAATGTTTGAAAAGCTAGAACAATCTGCGCGTAGTAATTTAACTGCAGAATTGAGGACTGACACGATAAATTTTTCTATTTAGGAAATTTCTAGTCACATGAGCACATTGGTTTGTGCTGTTACTTATTTTACTCATCAATTCAAATACAAATATTAAGTAGTTAATGATACTTAATTCTTTGATTGGTGAGTTTTATGTATAACTCTTTCACCGAAGCAATCTCAGGATAATAAAAATATTGAAATGATATCTTATTCAAGAAAATAACTGGTATTATTATTCAGTCATAAGAATTACTTTTTACAAATAAGTCTTACAGCCAAATGTAATATTCGATTACCCACTTCAAATTAATTGTCACCTTTTTATCACTTTTGGCACCCATTTTTGTCACTTTTCATCCGTACCATTGACGTAATTCTTATTTGTCTAGGGTTTATGCAAGCTCTTGTTTTATTTGGGATTAGAGTTCGCTGACACTAATCCCTTTTCTTAAGGTTTGAGAAAAATCTAGCATCTCATACCTATTACTTATCTAGAAGATCTAATGATTTTCACTTACTACTAACCAGTTGTTAAGGGTAGGTTTAGCTACATATAAACTTTTCCACTATCATTCTTGCTCCATTGTAGAGACGTTAATTTGAAATGTCTCTGTAGAACTTCTTTATTCATGCTTTTGTGTGACTGAAACCCTACGTTCCCAGTCAATGTCGCTGTTTTTAGTGTTTATGTACAACGATACGCTTCATCACGACTTTCAGAGTACCAAACTCAGTTATAGCCACTAAATTACAAGCTCCGAGCAATTTTGTTTGAAACTTTGAGAATTGAAAACCAGATAATTGGAAACTAAATGATGAATAAAACTCAGACCAAACCTAAATTCAACTATGGCGAAGCTCTACAAAAGTCTAATTTATTCTATGTAGCCCAGCGTTCCGGCGATCTACCTAATGATAATCCTATTCCTTGGCGTGATGATTCTGCTCTCAAAGACGGAGCAGATGTGGGTCGCGATCTAACGGGGGGATATTACGATGCGGGAGATCATGTGAAATTTGGGTTTCCCATGGCTGCTTCAATGACCATGCTCAGTTGGGGTGTCAATGAGTATCGTGATGGTTACAAAAAAGTTGGTCAACTCGATGAAACCCTCGATAACATCAAATGGGGAACAGATTATCTTCTCAAAGCCTACGACGATAAAGGAACTGCAACCACAAAAGATGATGTTTTTTGGGGTCAAGTAGGTAGTGGTCAAGCCGATCATGGTTACTGGGGAGCACCCGAGGACATGACAATGGCTCGTCCAGCATTTAAAGTGGATGCGCAAAATCCCGGTTCAGATTTAACAGGAGAAAGTGCTGCAGCGTTAGCTTCTGCATCTATAGCTTTTCGTGGTACTGATGATGCTTATGCTGACAAACTCTTAGATAAAGCTAAGCAGCTTTATGAGTTTGCTGATAAATATCAAGGTGCTTACACTAATTCAATCCAAGATGCTAGTGCTTTCTATAATTCTTGGAGCGGTTACAAAGATGAACTTGCTTGGGGAGCAGCTTGGTTACACAAAGCTGTTAAAGCTGCTGGTGATAGTGACAGTAAATACTTAGATAAAGCAGAAAGTTATTATAACGGTATAAATAGCGGTTGGACGCAAAACTGGGATGACAAAGCTTATGGTACCGGTATTCTGCTAGCCCAAGAAACGGGTAAAACTAAATATAAACAAGATGTAGAAGCCTGGTTAGACAATTGGTCAGATTCTAACGGTGGGATCAAAAAAACTGAAGGTGGTTTAGCCTGGTTAGACCAATGGGGTTCCCTACGCTATGCAGCAAATACAGCCTTTTTGGCAGGTGTATATGGGGACACAGTAAACGATAAAAGTGGAAAATATACCGACTTTGCTGAAAGTCAAGTTAATTATATTTTAGGAGATAATCCTAGAGATTCCAGCTACATGGTGGGTTTTGGTAAGAATTCTCCCCAGAATCCCCATCATCGAGCAGCATCTGGTACAACTAATATTGGTAATCCCGATCCCAACAAATACACCTTATACGGAGCACTAGTTGGTGGTCCTTCTTCAGCAGATGATAATGCTTACAAAGATGAGCGTACTGACTATGTAGCTAATGAAGTCGCCTTAGACTACAATGCAGGTTTGACTGGTGCTCTTGCAAGGATGACTAAGGAGTTTGGTGGAGAAGCATTAACCAAAATTCCTGGTGTCAACCTTGATGGAACTAGTAATCCAACCGATCCAGTCGGTGGTGGTGGAAATCCCGATGGGGGTGGAAATCCCGATGGGGGTGGAAATCCCGATGGGGGTGGGAACCCCGATGGTGGTGGAAATCCTGATGGTGGTGGGAACCCCGATGGTGGTGGGAACCCAACCGATCCAATAGGTGGAGATGTCAAATTTTCTGTAGCCAACGAATGGAATGATGGCTTCACAGGAAATATTAAGCTTACAAACAACAGCGATAAACCTATGAATGGTTGGGAGTTAGAATTTAAAGCTCCCTTCGAAATCAAAAATCTTTGGAATGGTAATATTGAAAGCCACGAAGGAAACAAATACGTAATAAAAAATGCCGACTGGAATGGCATGATCGCACCAGGTCAATCAATTGAGTTTGGTTTCAATGGCAGCAATTCTGATAATATGCAGTTGGAATTGGGTAATGTGGAACTCAATGGAGTAGCAACTGGCGGTAACCCAACTGACCCAGTAGGTGGTGGAACTGACAACCCAACTGACCCAGTAGGTGGTGGAACTGACAACCCAACTGACCCAGTAGGTGGCGGTACTGACAACCCAACAGACCCAGTAGGTGGTGGTACTGATAATCCAACTGACCCAGTAGGTGGCGGTACTGGTGGTGGAGTTGACCCAATTACGGGTGTTACAGATTCAAAAATCCAAGCCGGTACCGAATATGAAGGTGATGGAACTTTTTATGGTGCAACTGGAGGAGGACATTGTAGCTTTGATCCTGTAAAACCAGGGGAACCATTAATGGTTGCTGCAATGAACCATGAACAATACGATAATTCGGAAGCTTGTGGTGCTTATGTAGAGGTATCTGGACCTAAGCAAGCTGAAGGAGCCGACCCAATCGTTGTCAAAATTGTGGATGAATGTCCTGAATGTAAGCCTGGTGACCTGGATCTAAGTCCTGAAGCGTTTGAGTTGATTGGTAACCCAATTGATGGTCGTATTCCCATAAGTTGGCATTTGGTAAATCCTCAAAGTACAGACCCAATTACATACCATTCTAAGGAAGGAAGTACAAACGAGTATTGGACTGCAATACAAATTCGTGATTCTAATGCTCCGATTTCTAAAGTAGAAATGCAAGAAGCTAACGGTAACTGGTCTGAGCTTGAGCGCAAACCTTATAACTTTTTTGTTGATAGCGATGGTGTTGGTGTGGGAGAACATACCTTCCGAATAACTAACACATTAGGACAAAGCATCATGGACACATTTGAGCCTGCTGTCGGTGGACAGGATGTTGTTGGTCAGGTCCAGTTCCCTACAGACCCATTCCCAACACCCATGGTCTAGTTAGTTTTAACTCTTGGGTTGACCTTTGAAGCTTTCAAACATAAGTCATTAGTCATTTAAATATTGGTGGTGGATAGATGTAGAAAAATGTCTATCTTCCACCTTTTACTTTTGGTGCAGTCAATTTCACCACAAACTTAATTGTTTCGGAGATGTGTCTTGATCGTTCCAACTTGGTAAGGGCGGTATTTGAATTCCGGTCTTTCCTAAAATTTCGTGAAAATGACGGGCATTTCTGGGAGAATATTCTTCTTGAGGACAATGAATAAATAAATATATGCGTTTTTCTTCCTCTAACCATTTTTTAATATAGATTGCCCATTCCTCCATATAAGATTGATTTTCTGGTAAATTAGGGTGGGAAATAAATCGAATCAGGCTGAAAGGTGCGGTCACGCTGAAGTCGACCGGAAGTTGGGGTTTTTTACGTTCGGAATGCAACTGTGGATTATCTTCGCAATTATAAATTGGGCGGGTATCCAATAAAACTCTACCCACGCCAAATTTTTCTAGTAAGGTTGTTAATTCTGTAGTGTGGGGCTCTACAAACCAGTTTTGATTGCGAACTTCTATTGCTAACTCAACTCCAGTTTGCTGCCAAGCTTCGATAAAAGTTCTCAAATCGTCGATCGCAGTTGGTGGATAACTTGGTGGTAACTGAGCAAACACTGGTCCGAGACGCTTTCCATCTGCTAATGGTTTTACTCTATTAACAAAGTTAAGTGCATCGGGAATTTTAGGCGAAAGTAAATTATTGTGGGTGATATCTCTGGGTAATTTGAGACAAAATTCAAACTCTGGGGGAGTTTGTTGCACCCAACGAGTTACGGTATCCTGTTTGGGAACGGCATAAAAGGTAGTATTACCTTCAACGCTGCTAAAGCGACGACTGTAAATCTTGAGAAAATCAGCAGCACGAGTACCTTGGGGATAGAGTGTACCAACCCAATCTTTGTAAGCCCACACAGCACAGCCAATAAAAAAATCCACAATCCGATGCCCCTGTCAATAATTCTTTATTTATCGTAGCTTTCCATGGACAGATATGTGCGTTAACTAGGATTTAATCGGGGTAGTTTATGGAAAAGCTAACTCTTCATCAATTACCAATTACCATATGACGCTTACGCGTCACGCCTTGCTAACACTGCGTTAGCAGTGCGGGCGTATACCAATTACCAATTACCAACTCGTTACTCCAAATTTAGCCCCAAGTTATCAAACATTTCTCTTGACATGGGTTCATTTGCACGCTAAATCACATCTAATATAAAGCATAATATCTAAGCAACACGATGATTATAGGAAAATCATTTGTAGATTATTCATGGAATGATATTGTTCAATGGTTAAAAATTGATACCCTCAGTTCTGCCGATCGCCAAGAACTTTTATTGTTATCTATGATTGCTGTCGTAAGCCTAGCATTATGGCAGTTTAGATTAGGAAGAAGTATTGTTAGACCTTATTTTATTTTAGGTGTTTTCTTCCATGAAGTAGGACATGCCATCGCAATACTAATGTTAGGCGGAAGACCTGTAAAAATACAACTATTTCTTAACGGTGGTGGTGTTACACGGAGTTACTATCAATCTTTCGGTAGATTTCGTAGAGCAATAGTTTCAAGTGCAGGTTTTCTGGGAAGTGCTTTAGCTGGTGGTCTATTGATATTAGCTTCTCGCAATCCTAATATAACTAATAATATTTTGATTATTCTGGGAATATTTTCATTAGTCATAACCATTGTTTGGGTTCGGGAATGGCTTGGATATGGATTTATGACGATGATTTTTTGGGGAATAATCATACTTGTGATCGCATTTAGAACACCTCCAGAAGTTCAGAAGTTAATGATTCAATTTTTAGGTATTCAACTTAGTATGATTAATTTTCTTAATATTTGGTATTTATTTGATATGCGACCATCTTCTGATGTGGGAAAAATTGAAAGATATCTATGGTTACCCTATTGGTTTTGGGGAATAATGATAACTCTTTTGTGTGTAGAAATCCTAGTTCAAAGTATTCGTATTGCTTATTTCTCTAATTATTTTCAGTAGCTATTAAGGTCACTTGATATAAGTTAGTTCGATTTTTTGAGTGTGTTATGTGTGGAATTCATAACACACAAATCTTCAAAATTATGATGTTCCATATTTGATTTCACATATTTACTACTTTTGATTTGCTTCTAAATTAGCTTTCTTTTCCAAGTACTGTTGATGCTCTTCTGATGCTAACCAATAAGCTCCTTTGGGTTTAATTTCGGTGACAATTGGTCGCTCATATTTCCCAGATAATTGCATTTTCTGTTTTGACTGTCTTGCGATTGTTGCTTGCTTGGGAATGTGATAGAAAATTACTGACCTGTATTGTTCTCCTCGATCTGGACCTTGCCGATTTAAACTTGTAGGGTCATGAATATTCCAAAATATTTTTAACAATTCATCATAAGTAACTATATTGGGGTCGTACTCTAGTTGTGCAACTTCTGCATGTCCTGTAATCCTGGAAACCACATCTAGATAAGAAGGGTTTTCAAAATGTCCGCCCATATATCCCACAGAGGTGGAAATAACACCTTTTATTTTCTGAAAAGCTGCTTCTACTCCCCAAAAACATCCTGCTCCAAAAGTTGCTTTTTCCATGGTTGTATTATTTAGGACTCAATAAATATCATATCTTGGAGCTTGAACCATTCGTAGTTGCTAATTGCTAATTGCTGACTGGTAATTGCTAACTGATAAGTCAGTAAAGGTAGGAGATTTATCAAATCCTAATTTCTGAATATCTTCTATAAGCCACTTCCAGTGTTTTTGTTCTTCATATGTATGTATGTTTATTAATTAATTAATTCCTGGATTATGTTATTGGTTGGTTCTTACCGAAAACATATTTACATACTTCTGCAAAACCCATAATTAAAGGAGATAGACAGAGAGCAAAAGCCAATTTTTACTTTGTATCTATACTTTTAGGTTGGAGATATTCAAATAGTGGTAACTGGGCAAATTCTTGCCTTATCTTTTCAATTAATATGAATACTTATTTAATTTGAAAATTTCTTTATTATTTTTTCACCAGTACCAACTTTATAGAGTGAGTTGGGTACCAGTAAAATCAGTATCAAGAACGTATCCTAGTCGAGTTTTATTTTGCATCGGAACATCCAATGATTTTTATTTCGTCCGATAATGAAACATTGATTAAAATTAATATTTAATTACTTAAATATATTGAGTTCTATATAGTAAAGTTTAATATTAACCAAAATATATAAAACTTCTTGCTAAAAATTTGTTAATTTTGCAAGATTTTGAAATAATTCATGAAACTGTGTCAGGTAAGTTGATACACAAAACTTTTAAGTTTTGCTTATTTTTTCTTAATAGTGAATAATTAATATGATCTTTATTTGTCAATAAGTTAAAATACTCAATTAATTGCAATTCAAAGTAACAATTATGTAGGATAAATTTTCTATTTGCTCATCTGTTCTACGTTAGGTGAGACAATCTGTAAATAGAGTTTTGGTATAGCGTTTCTGTGTTGTCGTTGTTCCTATTTAAGGAGATGCTGCACAAAGATAATGAATCGCGATCGCAAAAGGTATATTAATCATGGCGAAGCCAGTCATTTTAACAGTTGATGATGACCCAGTAGTTTTACAAGCTATCGCGCGAGACTTGCGCCAAAAATATGGCGATCGCTTTCGAATTGTCCGTGCTGACTCGGGTGCAAATGCTTTAGATGCACTTTCCAAAGTCAAACTGCGTAATGAAACTGTGGCATTATTATTAGCCGATCAAAGAATGCCACAAATGTCAGGAGTAGAGTTTTTAGAAAATGCGGTAGAAATGTATCCCGACGCGAAACGGGCTTTACTTACTGCTTATGCTGATACTGACGCTGCAATCCGTGCGATTAACAAAACCCGCATTGATTACTATTTAATGAAACCTTGGGATCCTCCTGAGGAAAGATTATATCCAGTACTTAATGATCTACTGGATGATTGGTTAGCAGGATTTATCCCTCCATTTGAAGGTGTTCGGGTTATTGGTAATCGTTGGTCTCCTGATTCTCACAAGGCGAAGGATTTTTTAGCACGAAATCAAGTACCCTACGAATGGTTGAATATTGAAGTCTCCGAAGAAGCCCAAAAGTTAGTGAAGTATGCTGAATGTGAAGAACTCAAACTACCTTTGGTACTTTTCCCTGATGGTTCTTCTTTACAACAACCAAGAAATATTCAAATTGCGGAAAAAATTGGCTTACAAACCCAAGCTGAAAAACCATTTTATGATTTGATTATTATTGGTGGAGGTCCTGCTGGTTTAGCTGCTGCAGTATATGGAGCATCCGAAGGTCTACGAACGGTAATGATTGAGAGGGAAGCACCAGGAGGACAAGCAGGAACTAGTTCCCGAATTGAAAATTACCTTGGGTTCCCTGTAGGTTTGAGTGGTGCTGATTTAGCAAGACGCGCTTTAACTCAAGCACGACGTTTTGGCGTAGAGGTTCTTACACCCCAAGAAGCAAAAGGTATTTCTATTCAAGACCAATATCGCATTATTAAATTAGCTGATGGTAGTGAGATAAGCTCCCATGCTGTGATTCTAGCTTTGGGTGTAGCATGGCGACGTTTGAATGTTCCAGGAATTGACCGTTTAACTGGGGCTGGTATTTATTACGGTGCTGCTCAGACTGAAGCTTTATCTTGTAAAGGTGAGGATGTTTATGTTGTTGGTGGAGCAAATTCAGCCGGACAAGCAGCGATGTATTTTTCCAAATATGCTCGTAAAGTAATTATGTTAGTACGGGGCGAGTCTTTAACTAAAAGTATGTCGCAATATTTGATCGATCAAATTGAAAGTACCCCTAATATTGAAGTTCAAGTAAAAAGTAGCGTTGTAGAGGTCAAAGGTGAAAATAGTTTAGAAGCGATTACTATTCTGAATAGTTTGACTCAAGAACAGCAAACAGTTAATGCGAATTCTTTATTTATATTCATTGGCGCTCAACCCAGCACTGAATGGCTTCAGGATGTAGTTAAAAGAGATGAACGCGGGTTTATTTTAACTGGTCCCGATCTAATGCCTAACGGACGTTGTCCCAAAAATTGGAAACTCGAACGCGATCCGTACTTACTGGAAACTAATATTCCCGGAGTATTTGCTGTGGGGGATGTGCGTCATGGTTCCATCAAGCGAGTTGCTTCTGGTGTGGGTGAAGGCTCAATTTGCGTTCAGTTTATCCATCGACATTTAAGTAACTTTTTGTAAAGATACCTTCATCTTTTCTTAAGGAAATGTAGTAAATTCGAAATAAGAATGTAGAGACATTCCAGAGCTTGCGGTATTGGCTTAGATTCTGGTCGTCTCTACAGGGATTTCCGTTTGTATATGGATAAGATGCAGGAGTAATTCGAAATGGATTTTCGATTTTTGGCATTTTGGCAACTATTTTAGTCACCAACTAAATATCCTATATATATCCATGCGTTCTTGTGCAAGTAATGAATTCTCTTTTCCCCGGCAATTTTGTCGGGGGTTTTTATTATAAACTATTTTCAATATTTTGAGTGCGATTCTAGATGATTTTTGTTAAGGATTTCTTATAGGAGATTGGCGGCTGGGGATTGGCGTTAGCGCAAGCGCGTAAGCGTACCGGGTTGGACGCGGTTTGCGCCGTAAAAGCTCTAGGTATTGCGTGACGCGACAGCGCCATATGGGAATACTTCTATTCCGGAGAAGGTGATTGAGTGATAAGGGAGTGTGGGAAGTGTGGGAAGAGTGGGGAGTGTGGGGAGTGTGGGGAGTGTGGGAAGTGTGAGGAGTGTGGGAAGTGTGGGAAGAGTGGGGAGTGTGGGAAGTGTGGGAAGTGTGGGAAGAGTGGGAAGTGTGGGAAGTGTGAGGAGTGTGGCAAGAGTGGGGAGTGTGGAAAGATCTTAAATACCCAATTACCAATTACCAATTACCAATTACCGATCACCCAGCAATATCTACTGAATAACCCGTAATCGGCATTAATCGGCATATTTTAAAATATCAAATCTCAAGTCTGTATCTCAATTACACCGCAAGCAAGACGTTTACCTGCTTTACCCGTAGGCTGGGATTTGAAATCATCTTCCTGTTGATGAACTATAACTGCTTTACCAACAATTGAGTTCTCACCACTGAGTTTTACTACTTTGTCAACGCGGTTATATTTAGCATTTCCTGAGTTATCAGCGGTTATATTACCCAAATCGCCAACATGTCGTTTATCTGCTGGATTATCTGGCGCACCGTGGGGATTACCGTTTGGTGCGAAATGACCACCTGCAGATTTACCATCGGGTGCACTACAATCACCTTTTTCGTGAATGTGGAAGCCATGTTTACCTGGAGATAAACCTGCTACTTGAGCGGCGATCAGCACGCCGTTACTATCAGGTTTGAAATTAACATAACCGCTAACCTTACTGTCTTCGGTTGGTTCAAGGTTTGCAAATACAATCTTATTAGATGTCTTAGTTGTTTCTACTTTTTCAGGATTTTTTGTTTCTGTTCCAGTCTCACAACCAGCTGCAAAAGAAATACAAAATAAGCAAATAATTAATTTAGTCCAAGAAGTCTTCATTTCTGACAACTTAAAATCATTTTTTAAGGTAGGTAATATATATAGCAGGATTTGGGAGCAATAAGATAGGATATGACCTACCGTCACGCTATGCTAATAGCAGTAGATAATGCCTTAAAGCTGATTTCTAGCTGCTCCAACCTCACTGACCCGAAATTTCCTGTACCTAGCTTTTATGCATTCACTGATAAAATAAACTTTTCAATCTCTTCTCCGCAAATCGGAATTTAGGTTTTTCTGTGGAATATTTTACTTGCATTATGCAAAAAATTAGGAATACTACCCACTTTGATGCTTATTTTTCCATGTCTGCAATTTCTTTGGGAACACCAGCAGTCAAAACTTCATGTCCGTTTGGTGTTACCAATACATCATCTTCAATGCGAATCCCGATTCCAACCCAACGGGGATCGATTTCTGGTTGCTCTTCATCTGGTTCGGTGTCTGGTACGATGTAAAGTCCGGGTTCTACTGTGAGTACTTGACCTGGTTGTAAAATTTGCGGGTTGTCCTCACCATATTTATAAACTCCCACATCATGGACGTCTAAGCCCAACCAATGACCGGTGCTATGCATATAAAATGATTTGTACTTTTGTTCCTCAATTAATTGCTCAACTTCACCCACAAGTAAACCTAATTCCACTAAGCCTTCTGTTAACACCTGTACGGCTGTATCGTGAATTAAATTATATGGATTTCCAGGTTTGACTTGAGCGATCGCTTGTTTTTGTGCTTCTAAAACTAGTTCATATAATGCTTTTTGTTCTGCTGTGAATTTACCACCCACGGGAAATGTCCGAGTAATATCAGAATTGTAGTAGCCGTAGGAACAACCAGCATCAATTAATAATAATTCTCCATCCTGCATTTGCCGATTATTTTCAATATAGTGCAGTATACAGGCATTATCAGCAGAGGCGACAATGGAAGGATAAGCCGGTCCCATCCCACCCCGCAGACGAAATATATGTTCCATTTCTGCTTGAACTTCATATTCATATCGTCCGGGTTGAGTAAATTCCATTGCACGATTATGTGCTTCCACTGAAATATCTGCAGCTTTGCGCATTAATTCCAATTCAGCTTCACTTTTGATTAGTCTCATCCCGTGGAGAATTGGACCAGTATCTTCAATTGCAATTGGTCCGGTACCATGTTTCGGGTATATTCGCATTAAGCGTTGCCAATGGTTAAGGATTTTATCATTGAAATTGCGATCGCGTCCCAAATGACAGTAGATGCGATCAGCTTTTTTCAAATATTCGGGTAATTTTTCATCTAATTCTTCAATGGAATATGCTTCATCTGCACCGTAAATTTCCTTTGCTGTATCCACCCCACAGCGATAACCGGTCCAAATTTCAATCTTTTTATCTTTAGGTTGGACGAATAAAACGTATTTATGTTCTGGATGATGGGGTGCTAAGACTGCAACTGCTGCTGGTTCGTTAAATCCTGTGAGATAAAAGAAATCGCTATCTTGACGAAATACATATTCAACATCATTATGCATCACCGCCATCGGTGCGCTACAAAAAATAGCTGTACCATTACCAATTTTTGACATTAATTGCTGGCGACGTTGCTGATATTCTGTATAGATACTCACGTTAATAACTCAAATTATGATGATACTTATTTTGATATTTTAACTTTGTATTATGAACTTTGTATTGACTGTAAATCTACAAGTCATAACTTGTTTCTTTTCTCTAGCAAGGAGCATCTTATTGAAGGCTCTGTCTAGGCTGTTGACTTTGTTATAATTTCCATATTTTATTCATATAACTTTTCTCTTATCTTTTATCTCGTTCCCAGGCTCAGCCTGGGAACCCATAGGAAGAGGCTCCGTTTCTTATCCAGACTGGAGGCTCCGCCTCCAATGAGGTATTCCTTGCCAGAGACAAGGAACAAATTATATCAAAATTCAATAATCTAGGCTTTACCTCATAATTAATATCACCGAGTTAATATGTCAGCTTGAACTAACTTATCTAGGTATTTTGCTTCATTATTTGTATCTATATATATCAAATTTATTCACTATTTTTGATGATAAATTATGCTGAATTTAAGATGATTTTCAGCAATTAAAACTACAGAATAATATGTAAAATATCAACAGTTATTGGGTTAACTTTAAAGTATTTTTTAGATGTTCCGGTATAACAAAAAAAAATCCAAAATGATTATTAATAGATTTATAGCCAATACTTGTGAAAAAAAATTATGCTGGCATTTGGAAACAACTCTGCGAAAACAAACCAAAAATTGTCAACTTCGATATCAACAAATGGTTTTAATTCTCAGAAAAACGATTTAGTAGACACTACTTTAAATCTAAACGGTTCTTCTCAAGCACTTGTAGGAGGAGAAAATGCAAACTCTTTGCAAAATCCTAATCCTGTTTTAAATAATCCTACTGTTAATCCTGATTTTGATGGTGATGGTAATACTGACCTCGTTGGTCGCAATTCACAGACTGGTGAGGTTGCAATTATATTAGCCGATACAACAACTACAACCGTTGGTACTCTCGGTTCCGAATGGGAATATGAGTTTGCAGATTTTAACGGTGATAGTAAAACTGACCTTTTTTGGTATAACAGTCAAACTGGAGAAAGTACTATTTGGGTCATGGATGGTGCAAATATTACTGAACAGCAAGCTTTGGAGCCTGTGAGTGCAGGTTCTAGAGGTAGAATTGGTGATTTTAATGGCGATGGAATATCTGATATTTTGTGGAATAATCAGCAAGATGGTCAGAATTCTGCTTGGATCATGAATGGAACTACGGTAGTCGAGGCTGCTGCTTTACCGGAAACTGGTGCTTCTTGGACTCCCACTGTGGTTGTTTCTGACTTGAACACTAGTACTGATATTTTTTGGCACAACGAATCTACTGGTGAGAATCAGGTTTGGTTGATGAACGGTACCCAAGCAACTCCTGAGGCTTTACCAACCTATGGTGCTGGATGGACTTATGAAGTAGGGGATTTTAACGGCGATTTGCTTACCGATATCCACTGGCATAATGAAGCTACGGGAGAAAATACTCTTTGGATATTGAATGGTACTAATGTCAGCGAAACACCTTTAACAGCATTGGGTTCGGAATGGGAATCAAGTGTTGCTGACTTTGATGGTGATGGTAAAACTGATATCCTCTGGCATAATACCCAAACAGGTGAAAATACTGTTTGGTTATTCAATGGTTCGGAATTTTCTGAATCTCCTCTAAAAACCCTGGGTACAGGTTGGGAATCAAGTGTTGGTGATTACAACGGTGATGGTAGTTTCGATATTTTGTGGCGTAATAGCGAAACAGGTGAAGATGTCGCTTGGTTGATGAGTGGTGGTCAAATTGCTCAAGAGGTTCCATTACAAACTGCTCCTCCAGAATGGTCTCTTAGCTAGTACCGCTGCGCGGAAGTAAAGTTAATTTGGTCGATTTGTTTTGTTCCAAGGCTCAGCCTTGGAACCCATAGTAAGAGGCTCTCTCTGCCTTGTAATTATACGCGAGGTGGGCGATATATCCCATTAATTTGTTTCCCAGAGAATTCTGGAGAGATGTAACATGTTACGTCTCTACAAGTAATCGCAGATTTATTTATCAACCAATATTCAGTCGCGATATCGCAAAACCTAGAATATAAATTCTGCAAACATTTTGATACTTTCAGGACTTACGCAATTGTCACAATATACTGGTGGTGCGTGACACTAAGAACCTTATTAATACGTTCAAGTTTACTCTAAGTGTCACACACCCTACAAAAAAATGTGCTGGTTGCGTAAATCCTAACTTTTTCTAAGTGACCGAGATAAACATTTTTGTCAAATGGATATATGTTATCAATTTACAGAAATATAAATTCAAAACCTTTAAAAATTTATAACTATCGTCCCTAAAAATACCTGATGTCTTCTCTTATTAAATCCCCTTCTACAAATACTGTTTTATCAACGTCAACAAATTTAAATGATGTTGTTTCCAATAAATCTGCTTTAAATACGGATCTGCATTTGACCGGTGCTTCTCAATCTGGACTGCAGGAAAACAATGTTTCTGCAACTGCAAATCAAAACCCCAATCCAACTTTTAGCGACGTTAGCAACTTTATAGATTTTAATGGTGATGGGAAAAATGATAAGTTTTGGCGCAATACCCAAACCGGTGAAAATACTATTTGGTTAGTTGATAATACTAATATTGATGCTGGTTCCATTTCCGCAATTGGCTTGGAATGGGATTTACAGTTTGCTGATTTTAACGCCGATAATAAAACAGATATTCTCTGGCGTAATACTCAAACTGGTGAGAATTTAATTTGGTTGATTGATGGTAAAAGTATTACTTCAGAAATTGCTTTAGATCGTATCGATCCTACTTGGTCTGCTAGCATTGTTGATTTTAATGGCGATAATAGCAGCGATATATTTTGGCGCAATAATCAAACAGGTGAAAATGCTGTTTGGATTATCGAAAATAGTAATGTAACAACAGCGGCTTTTTTGGAAACAACTGATATTTCCTGGTCTTTTAGCATTGTCGATTTTAACGGTGACGGTAAATCAGATATTTTTTGGCGCAACCAAACTGCTGGTGAGAATGAAATTTGGTTTGTTGATGGTACTGATACTTCGGAATTTTCATTGTCTGATGTAGATTCGCAATGGAATTATACTTTGGGAGACTTCAATGGTGATTCCCGTACTGACCTTTTATGGCGTAATGAAACTACTGGGGAAAATACTATTTGGTTGATGAACGGAATTTTATTCTTGAGTGGTTCTCTAGATAATCTTGATGCTTCTTGGAAACCCAGTGTGGGCGATTTCAATGGCGATGGTCAGACTGATATTTTCTGGCGTAATGAAGTAACCGGGGAAAATACAGCTTGGTTGATGAATGGTACGGAAAAAACTACCTCTGCTTTCTTCCCCAGTAACGATCCTGGGTGGAGTCCTTCCCTTGGGGATTACAACGGTGATGGGAAAACAGATGTTTTTTGGCGTAATTCCCAAACACAACAGAACGATATTTGGTTTGTCGATGGTACAACGATTACGGAAGCACAGATTTCTGAAGTTTCGACTGAGTGGGTGGTTTATTAATAGGACTTAGAAATTAGTGAAGATAAGCAATAAGCATTTAGATGTATGCACTCTGCGCTTATTATTACTGCAAATATTCTGAACTTTTAAAATCGGGACTTAGACATTTTTTTGGAGTAATACAACCTCAAAGCTTAACATGTGAAGATTGTACTTAAATCAATCATATATTTTCCTGGTATATCCAGGTTATGACTAACACCACGCTTTGCTAAGAGCTATTTTTTAGGGTTTGAAGCTAATATCTTGTCATGAGTGGATTTGAGGCTTTTACCTCCTTGTTTTTGTCTGAGTCCGACTAAAAGACACACTTTAATTACTGAGTTGTTGTAAATCTCTACCAATGGTATATTTAGCTTTTTCGGAATTTTCTTCGTTTTGTTCAAAGTCAGTATTAACAATTTTTTGGAGGGGTTCTTTATCAGGTTCTGGCATATTTAATTGGAGGGGTTCTTTATCAGGTTCTGGCATATTTAAGCAGATACAGCGATTTAAAAAAGTTAGAGGTAAATCGCACTCATCGTTACTCGTCAAAATTACAATAGGAAATTCTTCACAAATAATTTCTCCTCCTTCGATATCTACTTCTTCATTCTCATAAGTAAACACTTTTACCTTTGGTTGCTGCTTTTTTATCTGGGCTAACTCAGGAATATAAAATTGTCCTTCTGCAAAAATCTTCAAAAGATTGTTCTGTAAATCAATACTACTATTATCAATTTCATCTATTAGCAAAACTCTGGGTTTATTCCTTTTACTTTGGAAAAAAGCTGTTCCTAATGTCCCTAATCGTACATATTTACCAATATCATCAAACTGTTCATTTTCTTGTTGGTTACATTCTAAATTTTGAAAATACCAACCTATTTCTAATTGCCGCCTTACTGCATCATAACTGTAGAGACCTTCTGTTAAAGTAGAATGAGTTGTAATATTCCATCGCAAGACTTTTCCTAAATTCAAATTATGTGCAATCGCGTAAGCAAAATAACTTTTGCCTACTCCTGGTCTTCCTTTTACTATTAAAGGACGGCGCAGGTAAATGGCTGTATTGATAGAGTCTAATTGCTCATCCTGGAGCCGAAAAGTTTCTCCTCCTTTTTCCTCTTGTGTAGCTTTTGTTTGTTGGTCTTTAATTGTGTTAAAAAAATCAATTTTAAATTGTTTGCTATGACTTGATTCTTCGATATCAGTTGTCAATAAATGCCTACGAGCCTCTTGGTATTCTTTTTGATATTTTTGGATTTCTTCTTCACAATTATAATAAGGATTTTGAGTGATTTCAAATATTTCTTTTATTTCTTCTAATATCTGCTTTGTTTTTATATTTTTTGTTTTTCCTAACTCGAATAAACATCTTAAATAAGCATATAAGCGAAAAATAAATTTATTGACTACAACGTTCTTATCAGGCCAAAGATAAGATAGTTTCATCGTCATACAGAAAGCCTTGAAAAAGTTGTAATCAAAAGCTTTTTTATCAGAGCTATTATGATCTAGAATTTTCCTAGTCTCTATATCCTCCTTTACATCCTTTAAAAAATATTTATATGCATAGTCGGCACATTGCCAAAACAAGGGAGCATCTAATTTAGCTAATATTTTTATTAGTTTTTCAGCAAATTCACCACAATTTGTTGTTTTTGCTTTAGTAAAATGAATACTATTATTTGATGAATCATAGATTTCTGAGATATATTTATCGAGTTTAGTAATACTATCATCCCGCTTATAAATATATTTCACCCAGTCAATAGAAGAAATAGCAGGGTGGAATTCGTTAGGTTTATATTCTTCATCGCCAATATCAAATGGAATAATATTATATATTTTGCTTAAACCACACATCAAATGCCATGCATCAATTTCAGCCCGTACCCATTTGGAATTGTTAGATTTTCCTGAAATTGCAAGGAAAAAGTAATCAGATTTTTGCAGTCCCTTAACAAGTTTGACTACCCATTCTGTATTAATTCTCCCCTCCTCTTTTGATAACCACGGTTTAAAGCCTTTTTTTTTAAACCAACTACACAATTTTTTACGATAGATTCTTTCAAATGCATAATCTTCATTTGAGTGGCTAATAAATAATTGTGGTCTGTGATTTTGACGATAGTTGCCCATAATTTGAAGATTCACGACGATATAAATGTTTAATTGACATTCGTGAGAACTTAAGATACGATGATTACTCGTAAAAGCGAGGTGCATGGCGGCTTAGTCCAGTAGGGCTAAGACAAAGTTGGGATAACTATTTTTTGTTTTCCCTTAAGCACGCATAAGCAATGCTATTAAATCTGACGTGACAGAAAACTGAAAAATCGTGTTTTTCACCTCTATCTCGTCCAAACTTTTAAGCATTATTGCTTATTGACAAATACTTTGTCATCTTAACTTGTCACCACTGAGATCAATCTGATTTGAAGCGTAATCATAGCACGATTCTAAACGAAACGCCCCCCCCGCTAACCCTACTTATCTGTTATGTTTATTTCGTGCTTTTTTGTATCTATTTTTCAACACTGTTTGTGCTGCACGCATTTAAAGTTTCGCCGCTGTCTTCGGTCAAAATTATAATTTTTTTAGAGTCCGCAATCATCAAAAATTATGATTTTGGTCATCTAATACAATAAAAACTTATATTCAAATACTCCTCAAATAATTAACCAATCCTTATCTTCTTTTTCATTACTTTTTCAGCAGACCCTAAGTATCAAATCGGAATTACTGGAATACGAGTTTAATCACCCACTATCGCGCCCAATGCTTTGAGTGTAACAATCTCTGCAGTCGTTAAACCTTTCACACCACTAATATTCATGCCTTCATAGGGTTTCTCACCTTTGAGAATTTTTACACATTTACCTGTGTTCGCATCCCAAAATCTCACTGTACCATCTTCACTACCACTAGCGACAATAGAGCTATTTGGGCCAAAGTCTACGGAGCGCACCCAGTTAGTGTGCCCTTCCAAGGTGTAAAGACATTTGCCAGTGCTAATTTTCCACAGCCGCACTGTTTTATCTTCACTACCACTAGCAAGGATATCACCTTGGGAACTCCATGCCAAAGAACGTACTTTGTTTGTGTGTCCTTCCAAGGTGGAAAGACATTTGCCAGTGCTAATTTCCCACAGTTTTACTGTTTGGTCATCACTACAACTGGCAAGAATTTTTGCGTCTGGGCTAAAATTGACGGAACGTACTATACTGGCATGTCCCTTTAAAATCTGGATGGATTCACCACTATTGAGTTCCCACAGTTGAACTGTTTGGTCATCACTACCACTAGCAAGAATATCACCTCGAGGGCTCCATGCTACAGAACGTATCTTATCAGTGTGTCCTTGCAAAGTGTGGATAGATTCACCACTATTGAGTTTCCAGAGGCGAATAGTTAGATCGTCACTACCACTGGCAAAAGTATCACCTTGAGGACTCCATGCTACAGAACGTACCTTATTGGTGTGTCCCCTCAATATCTGGAGGCATTCACCACTGCTGAGTTCCCATAACCTTACAGTTCGGTCTATGCTACCAACAGCGAGGATATCACCATAAGGACTCCATGCTAGGCAGTATATGGAACTGTTATGCCCCTGCAAGGCTTGGAGACATCTATCACTTTTGAGATCCCACAATTGCACTGTTTGGTTTCCACTGCTACTGGCAAGGGTATCACCTTGAGGACTCCATGCTACAGAATATATCGAACTGGTGTGTCCCTGCAAGGTGTAGAAGCATTTGTAGTTGCTTGGTTCCCACAACCGAATAGTTTGATCCCCACTACTACTGGTAAGGGTATCACCTTGAGGACTCCATGCCACAGAATATATCCAATCAGTATGTCCCTCCAAGGTGTAGAGACATTCCCTACTACTGAGATCCCATAGTCGCAACGTTTCATCCTCACTACCGCTGGCAAGGATACCGCCTTGAGGATTCCATGCTACGGAATATATGGAATTTGCGTGTCCTTTTAATATATGAAGACATTCGCCGTTACTGGGATTCCATAACCGCACCGTTTGATCCCCACTGCCACTGGCGAGGGTATCACCTTGAGGACTCCATCCCACAGAATATATTGAATTGGTGTGCCCCTGTAAGATGTGAAGGCATTCGCCACTGCTGAGATCCCATAATCGTATCGTCCGGTCTCTACTACCACTGGCAAAGGTATTACCTTGAGGACTCCATGCCACAGAGTATACCCAATTGGTGTGCCCTTTCAAGGTGTGAAGGCATTCCCTGCTGCTGAGATTCCACAGTCGCACTGTTTGGTCTCTACTACTACTAGCAAGAATTTTCCCGTCTGGACTAAAAGCGACAGAATATACCCAATCGGTATGTCCCTCAAAGGTGTGGAGGCATTCGCCACTGCTAAGATCCCACAGTCGCACCGTTTGGTCTCTACTTCCACTAGCAAGAATCATCCCGTCCGGACTAAAAGCAATGGAAAATACTGAACTGCTGTGCCCAAAACAGGTGAAAATTTCTCTGCCACTAGTAGCTTCCCATAAACTAATCAGACCATTAATATCAGCAGTCGCAAAAACTGTGCCTATTCCCTGTGGAGACTTTGTGTTAACAGGGCTAAATGCTACAGACAAAACAATACCGAAGATTTTAGTAAAAATACAATCTTTTAGACTTGTCTTGACAAAATTAACATTTCTCAAACTTGCGCCACTAAAATCTGCCCCTTTAATCACTAAGCCGCTTAAGTCTCTGCCCTCCAAGGCTCTCTTATCAACCTTGAGCGCCAATGTCGTCGCATTTCCTCCAACATAACCCACCTCATCTTCACTTTTCTCTCTCTTTCCTTCAAGGACCTTAACCAAGGCTTGATAATCCCCTACCATCGGTACCAACAAATCCATCACTGCTTTTGTCAATGGTCTTCTCCCAACTGTCTCGAGCAATTTTTCCAAGGACTCCCTGACAAATGCTTGTAATGGCGCTATCGAGACAATATTCTCCTTTGCATCAACATGACGGCGAAAATAGGACGACCAAGTATAATAAGTCGGTGGGTTATTGTTTAAATATCTTTGTGCCTGAGCCAATTCAGTAAAATCATCAGCCAAAACTCCGAATTCGGCTGCAAATTTATACGCTACAAAAAACTCTAACAAAGATCGATGTGCCGGAGTATAATCACCATCAGCATTACGAATTAGCATGGTTTGCCCCATCATATCGTAATGCCAATGGTCTAAATCCTTCTGTTCCTGAACGGTCGCACCAAATAACCGGCGAATACGATCAGGAAATTGGCGGTAGTTTAGGCTCATTTGGTCAGTAGAGAGCATTTCCCAGGATAATTCACACAGAAAATACAGTTTATCTGCAAGGGAAGTAAAGGTACGTTCGACTTTGATATCCCTCTGCATTTTTTGCTTTACTGCATATAAATACACCCGGGACATATCTACAGGTTTACCAGCTTCGATATCTGGTAATGCTTCCAAAATTAATTCGGTCATTACCGGACGACGAGCTAAATCTAATAATTCCGAGTTTCCCATCACCTTCTCTACCGTTACATCTTGCGCTTGATGGGATAATAGTTGACGAATTTGCTCCTTGTTGAATTTCTCCAGTTCTAATACTTCAAATTGCGGTGTTTCTCCGCTTAAATGTGCAACAGAAGCTTGTAATTCTGCATTTAACAAAGCCCGTCCTTCCCGTGCTTCTGGGAAATGCTCCGTGCGACAAGTTAGAATCACCTTCGCTCCGGGAACCACAACTTTCGCTAATTCCCAAAAATTATTAATCATCTCCTGACGGTCGATCCGCGAAGCCATTTCGTCAAAACCATCGAAGATCAGCAACAGTTTCCCCATTTGATTGAGTTGCTCAAAAGCTGAATATCCGGGTATAGGTATTTCATGCTGACGAAAGAAAAACCTAGAAAATAAAGATTCCACATCTACCGCTTTTGCGTAATCTCTTAAAGAAATCACTAAAGGTAAGCGGGGAAGTTGAACACCTCTGTGTTTTGCATCTCGATATCGTTGTAATGCGACCCAAGCGTAATGTAAGACAAACCAGGTTTTACCAGTGCCAAACTCACCTAATATTGAAATATGCTCCTTGGCTGGATCATCTAACCAACGATCAATATAACCATCAATCCAACCATCTTCTTCTGTATAATAACTAACTCCAAGGCGAGCCTTAGTAACTGGATCTAATTCTTCTTTCCTACAAGCCAAAGGTACATAGCATTTATCGATTCCCCTTTTTTTGACTTCTGCTTCTAACCAATTGAGATAACAACTAAAATCTGCATCTATTGCTACAAGTTCATCAAAGGTAAAACACTCTAAATTGTGATTTTTTTCTTTTCTAATTTCAGAATGCGCCGCTTTACTAATACGTCTGTCGGTTACCAACCAACCTTCATCAGTACGTTTTTCTTTAACTTTTGAGCTTAAAACCCTTACATCTTTAAGACCTAATTCCCCCGTAATTCCACTTATAAAAACACGGTCATATCGGTTACGTCTGACCGGAATATTAATAATCCACTCAAAATAACTATCTTGCCAAACTTCATGTTTCTCAAAATGATAACCCAAGGTGTCAAACCAACCCCTCATCTGTTGAGCTAAGGTGTTTAAGTTAGAACATAGAATAATCTCCCCGGACATTTTCCCAGAATTGCGAGGTGAAAGTGGAGAATTTTGTTCAGTCCTTGTATTAATTAAATTGCGATCAAGTAAGTAACTTTGTGATGGGGGAATTTCTAGTTTTTTTCTTACCTTTTCCAAATTTTCTTCTAGGGTTCCATTATCCTTGAGATTAATCAACTTAAATGTCCAGTAGGGTGTACCTGCTACTTTACCTTCACGATTTCTTGGACGTTGGTCTTTTAATAATTTTAATTCTTCTAAATATCTAATAGAATTTCGTATGTGTTCAATAATATATCTTTCAATATCTTTCTCACTTTTAGCTTTAATTTTAGCTCTAGTACTAGTTATTAATTGCGGATTATTATTTTGAATTAGGTCTTGTAAAACTTTTAATGTCGTACCTTCACATTTCTTACCTTTTTTATCTATGCTTACTCCAGTCACAAGCAATTGGTTCTTACCAATCCATTCAACTTTAATTTCCTGCATTACAGAATACGATTGGTTTTGCTTTGACGCAAATTGTAGTAAAGCTTCAACGAGATTCTCGGCATATTTTTTAGCTAATAATCCTTTACTAACATTAGTCATATTCTTAATTTTTACCCCCAATAATGTTATTTCGCTGTGCGCAAGTCAAAATTCATTAGCGCAGCGCGTCCGTAGGACATAAGTCAAAATTCAAAAATTTGTTAATCATCGGTGTAAAAGTCTTAAAGTCACAGTACGAGTCGGTGGATGCAAAGTTTTGTTCACCCCCAAAATTTCGGGCTAAGTGTGCTTGCTGTTAACTCTGTGGGTTTTTGGTAGCACCTTCGGTAAAAGGAGATTAAATTTCATACAAAATCTGTGACACAACTTGTTCCTTGTCTCTGCCAAGGAATACAGTATTGGAGGCTCCGCCTCCTATATGATAAAGAGGCAGAGCCTCTTGCTATGGGTCCCCAGGCTGAGCCTTGGAACCAGGTAATACACAAAAATTGTATGAAATAAAAACAAAGATTAACGCGCAGCGTATCGTATCAGTTAGGGGTAGACAATAGCAAAGATTGTAGCTATCTTAAATAATCTCACATAGCTCTTTTTATTCTTACTAACCTACTTAGAATTTAATTTAAGTTTGTATAAGAAAAATTTATATTTTGTCATAGATTAAGTTTTGGAAGTTTTTCCTAAGGGCCCAAAACCTTATTGTAAATCATTTTAGGTAATTGCTTTGCAAATCCTCGGCGTTTTTCCTAGGCAAATTATTCTGTACTCAGCATATCAATCAACTTTCTTTCAAGCTTATATCATCAGGTTTTTGTAAGTTTCTTTAGGGAATAGGTGATGACCCTATTTAAAGATTTGCTTATGAATTTCCGAAGCATGATATTGGAAAACAAAGAGCAAAGATTATAGTCTGATGAGTTCAAGTAATTGCAATCATAAGTGTAATCAAGGTTATTGTCCGTTTACTAGCGATCCTTTAGATCCTTACAGACACGTCTGTGTAAAGTGCGGAAAGGATTATTCCTTTCGCAGACATCGATTTAGTAGTTTTTTAATTTTATGTGCGTTGATTGGTTGCATCTTTCTATTAACTAACAATAATTTCCAAGAAACTGAGTTGCAACCAAACACTCAACCCATTTCCCAAGACTCAAAATCGAAGTCTTGAATTGAGAAATCTTGAACTGAGAAATCCCGGACTTGGAAGTTTTGAATTAAAAGTCCCAGTTTCAACTTGTGCTACTAGACACATTTATTGCAAATAGGGACTGAAAACTCAGAATCAATCAAAATTCATTTACCAACATAGCCCCATGAAAACCACAACTAACGAACACAGTTTATTTTTCAGATGGAGTTATAAATCTCTTAAATACTTCTTTCTAGCAAGCATTGCTTTTATCTTTACTTGCATCATTTCCACAAGTTTTAGTATATCGATCATTTCGATTCCAGTATTCTGGTTTACAATCAATCTGCTATGGCGATTGGGAATCGTAGTCCTATTGATGCTGGGGGTCGCAATTTTTGTTGAGTCTTGGTCTTGGCGGTAAAATGTACGTTTTATCTTCCCTTGAAGCAGCGATCGCTGTACTAAATAGCAGAAGTCAGGAGTCAGAAGTCAGAAGTGTAATCCTTTTGGTAAAAGACTTTCAGCTTTTCAACTTTACCTCACTTACTCACAATCCGTTATAAAAAGCATAATTGGAGATGCTTGCAATTCCATTCTCTACGTAGTATTGTTGTAGTACAAAGATTTTCAGGTAAGTAAAAATGTCATTACCAAACTACAAACTTTGGATACTACCCTTTTACTAGCTAATGCAGCCCAGTTATGCAGGTACATTTGAAGCACATATTACTACCAAAGCAGATGATTTAGCCTCACTGGAAAAATTCAATTCGCTGTGCGAAGCTCTCAAAGTTAAGTGCGTCTCGATTGAGTTACCTCAAGGTGTAACTTGTTCTCAGCCCATGACTGCATCCTATCATCATGGCAGTTTAAAAAACGTACTACAAGAAGTTAATGCGATCGCACAAAAATTAGCAAATAGGAATTTTGAAGTTAATCGCATTAAAATTGAGGCGATGGTGAATAACCGAGATGTTCCAGTTTCGGATATTGAAGCGCAGAGATTACCTAAAAGTAATTATTTTGAGTTTCACGTCAAAGTGATTTTGTCCGCAGATAAGAATTTAGAAGTTCTTAGAAGGTATTGTTTGCAGCACGATGCTCATTTATCTAGAAATACTTTTAAGCGATTGGTTGACGGACAACAAGAACGATTTATTACCATGCGAATATATGGTGTGGGATACAGATCTGCTCAAAAACACTTTGATAATTTACTTAGATTACTCAAATCAAAAGGATTCCAACTTTCTCAACAACAAAGAGAATATACTGTGTATGACAGCAACTTAAGTTTAGATGCTGGTTGGATGCAAGTATCTTAAATCAGCAAAATTCCTGTAGGGGTAAATATCTGCAGTTAATTTTTTCAATTAAATTCAAATAGATACTGGTAATACCCAGCCTTACAGGATTCTAAGAAGTTGAACTGAGTCAAGCAGTATGAACGATGAAAGAAATTAAAGACAAATTATTAAAAATTGCTGATATTACAAGTCGTCCCTCCAGTGAGGTGTTGAATTACCACCTACTTGAAAGTATTTTGCGCCGAGTTTCTGATTCAATTTATGTTGATGAATTAGTTTTACGTGGTGGAATGCTTACCCGACTTTGGGTTGAACCAGGACGACGAATTGCTGAAGATGTTGATTTTCTTGCTTTGTACCCTTTCAGTATTGAAGTTACAGGGGAAAAATTCCGACATGTTTTCCAAAATAACAATTTTGGAGATGGAGTAACATTGGATATTTCTTCCTTGGAGGTTACAGGAATTTGGTTAGAAACTGAATTTCCAGGGGTACGAATTAATATCAACGCAGCGTTCGAAGAATATCAGAAAAACATCCAAATAGATGTTGGTTTTGGAGATCCATTAGTACCAGCAGCACAATGGATCGAGTATCCAATGTTGACTACTGAAAAGGTCAAACTACAGACTGCAAGTCCAGAGATAATGTTTGGCTGGAAACTACATGGTCTGGTGGAACAAGGAATCAAGCGGTGGAGACCTAAAGACTTATACGATCTAATGCTATTTACTAAAAAGATCGAGCTAGATGAAACCATAGTTAAATCAGCAATTGCTACAGCTTTCAGCAGTCGTAATACTACTTTAGAAGAAGTTTATTATCTTTTATCTACGCCGCAGTGGTGGGACAAAAGCAAAAATCGCAGTAAATGGAAATGGTATACTCGTCGCCAGAAAGAACAAATAATGCCAGAAGATTTTCTGTCAATTGTGGCTGTAGTGACGCAAAAATGGGAAAGTATTGTGAAATCAATGATTTAGGGCTGACAAATACCTTATTTGTTAGTCTTAAAAGCCTTTCGAAATTTACTGCCAGCACTCAAATTTATTTCAGTAAAGTATTGATATGTCGCCGTACTAGGTACTCTTGTTGCTCTGCAGAAAACTGCTCGGGGTTGATAACGACTCCGGTACCAATTCCATCCACTAAGGCGATGAGTGCATTGGCTTCCAGGGTTAGATCGAGATCGGCTCGAATAAGTTTGGCTGTTTGTAAGTCGGCTAACTCTTTACAAAGAATTTCCTGTAAAAATTGATAACGTTTTTGGTGTTCCTTAATTAGGCGTTCGCGCCCGGTTGAATAGCCCAAAAATGCGGTCCAAACCTTCCAGTCATCTCTATCATTAGCTTTCAAAGGTAGAGCCGAAAAAATAATTTGCTCTAGCCTTTCAACTCCTTTCCGCCCCTCACCACAAACTTTAATATCCTCTAGAACGCTTGCAAATACTAGTTCTAGGGCAAACAAGGTAAGTTCTTCCTTATCTCGAAAGTAGTGGGTGACAACTCCAGTGGAGGAGCCAAGTTCTTGAGCGATCGCCCGCATGCTGGCGCGATCTAACCCTTCGCGGACAATCACCCGCCATGCGGCTTTAGCAACCTCAATACGGCGATCATCATAACTCATAGTTCTCCTTGGTTTGCAACAATATCAAATAATCATGTTGACGTATTATAGCAACAGTTGTTATGTTTTTATGGCTACATAACAACTGTTGTAATTTTTATTTTTACCTAATTCCTGCTGAAGTTTTTTGCTGACAAGACTTGGATATTCTTTGTTATTAATTTTACACTTATGGGGATTTTGTTATGATTCGACCGACCGTACCCAATGACACGAATGCACTACTCGCTTTAGCTAATGCGGCGATCGGTTTTGAGCCGAACGAACTTGAGGAATTGAGCAAAATGCTAACTGATTACTTCAATAGCGAAAATGAGAGCGGTGATTTCTGGTTGACTGATGATGATAATGGAGTAGTTGCAGCCGCCTACTGTGCGCCGGAAAAGATGACAAATGGAACTTGGAACCTACTCTTTCTCGCTGTCCGACCTGATCGCCAAGGACAAGGATGTGGTACGGCGATGATACGGTATGTCGAGCAAATCTTAAGGGAGCGTGGAGGGCGTTTGCTCTTGATAGAAACATTGGCGAGTTTTGAACGCACACGAGAATTCTATTGTAAGTGCGGTTATGAGGAGGAAGCGCGGATTCGCGACTTTTATGAAGCGGGTTATGACAAGATTGTTTATCGCAAGGTTTTGGGCGACGGGGGGTAATTAGATAGCTTTTTTTAATTACCTTTTACACAAAAAATTATCAAGCAAACTGTAGGGGATCCAAAACATTCCAATATTTTGGAGTGGCATTAATTATACAGCTTAGCTAAATTAGGTAAGTTGTTCAACGCATTTTAAATTAATGCATTTTCAATCCAAGCTTATCCTGTTTTCTCAACATGGGATGACGGATAACAACGAACTTATGGAAGCCTTGGCTTATAGAGTAGCTTCACCTCAATCTCTTATTATTGCTCCAAATCTGGGATATATTAAAACTCTTTTTGAGATTGAACCTCTTATTCGTAAAGTTGAAAAAATTACAGAACAAGCACTTAAGGAATATCCTGATAGGGTTGCTCGAATGGTTGCTACATCACTCGGAGGTGTGATTTGGGTAGAAGTATTATCTAGACATCCAGATTGGTGGAATCGATTTGAGTCTCTAATCTTATTGGGTGTTCCTATAGGTGGTGCAGATTTAGCTCGAATTATTAACCCCTTGGGTTGGGATATTGGTATGGCTAAACACCTTGGAAAAAATCGTCGAATTCTAGCAGAGCAAATTACAGCTGTAATTCCTACATTAGTAGTAGCTAGAAATATAACAGGTGGTGGAGATGGTCTTATTCCTATTGAGTCTACCAAGCTTAAACACGCTTATTTTGTGTGTTTGGATGGTATAAATCACTCTGCACTTAAGACACATTCTGCTGTTGTTAAAGAAATTGAAGAATTTTGGTCCCAACCCAGGGAAGCATTACCCGCGTCAGATAATCTCATTTCAGAACTGGTAGAGTATTTCCGTTCGGTACCAGGTATTACTGATGCTAGCGAGCGTGATTTTCCTAAAGCAAAGACTATATTTTCTTTCGCTGATGGAAGTAGTATCAGGATTTGGAACAATCTAGTTGGGGTTAAACATATATTCATTGCTAACAAAGATGGTAAGTGCAAATACGCAGCTTTTGTTGGTTGGATACATTCTGCAGCCCTCGTAGAGGCGATAGATGTAGCAATCAAGTCATTTTTTGTTTAACAACATCAAATGCAATCGCCATCGCTGCAAGTCTATCGGTATCAACACCACGCACCCCTGCTGGTAACTGTATTCCTTCCACATTTAACCCACCACGGGTAGCAGCATCTAAATCTGTAAGTAATTTATCTGTTATATCTAAAACCTCATCATCATTTGGAGCAACTGGTCCACGTGTTGTACCTCCTCTTTTAGCAATATCCTTAAGCACTTTGAGGGAGTTTCGCAATGGGTCAGTACTAGCAATAATTAATGCTTCTGTCATCCCAAATGGTTTCCCAACAGTTAACTTAAAGCCATCATTTTGGGTCGGGATTATCCGCTTTTCACCAGCTGCTAATAACGCTGCACCTTCGGAAACACTCCAATCATTGGGAAATATTACCGCCATTTCACCTGCTGCATCAATAACTAGAATACTAATGTAAAGGGGCGTAGATTCTTTATTTTCCAGTTCAAATGCTACTTGCGTACCAATAGGTAGTTTAGGAATACCGTTCTCTGTAGTTACTGATAATTTTACAGGTATGCTTTGATTCTTATCTTTGCTTACACCCCTGACTGGAAAAGTTTCGCTGATTACTTTTTGGGTATCTGCAATGTTCATTGAAGCGGTAACTTTTATTTTTGAAGTATTGGTATTACCCAACATTTGTTTAACAATTCGCGCAGCTAAAAGCGATTTAAATTTAGGTGTTAAGCGTTCTATTGCTTTTGTAACTGTTTCTCCTGTGTTTCCGAAAGATTTGGGGACAATTTCATCTAATGTTGCTAAAAATAACCCAAAACTACCGATGGGTGGAAGATTTGGTATGGGACGTTTTTCTAATTCCTGATATCTAGCTTGAGTCATCACACCAAAAATATATTGCACCTCTTGTTGTCGCAGGGGTGAAGCTAGTACGCGGTTAATTCTTTGAAAGGCTTGTTTTGCTTGAGCAAGGGTATAACTGTCAAAAGCATCATCAAGTCCGATATTTAACTTTATATTGGCTGGAATACCCCGTATTTTTTCCTGCAATAAGGTTCCTGTTTGTAATTGTGAGGTGTCAATTAAGGTACCTTTCCCAACCAAACCTTGGCGGGATTCTAATTTTACCAATCCTCTTCCTGTACCGTCCGCAACTGTGAAGATTGCATCTTTCTCAAATGCTGTCAGAGATTGGGAATCTACTCCACCTAGCCATAATTCTACTTGGTTGCCATTGACTTTAGTAACTACAGCTTCGGCATAGTTAGTTTTAAAAGAAGTAAAGTAAAGTGATGGGTTGGGTTGTTTTACATTTAATTCCAACTCTGGAATTTGACTATAACCTTTACGATCGGAATATATATTAGTACTACGACTAACATCAACCAATATTCTTTTAACGGATTGATTTTCTGGTTGTTGCCACAGATACTGAGTAAATAGATAAGTAAATGCACCTGCGGAAAAGTCATCGAAGGAAGCATCAAGCGCCAATTGTTCCCGTTTTGCGGAAGCTATAACAACCCCTTTCGCGATATTTTGACGACGTAATTTAATAAATTCTTGGGGAGAAAGATTCAAGCGTTTTAACCATTGACGCTGATATTCCAATTCGTTGGAACTAACTTGTAATTGTTTCCCACCATCACGGGAGCGAACAGCAAAATTACCACGTTTTGCACCTCCAGAATGGCAGCTATCCAACACAAAAGTAACATTTTCTGTTTTCAATGCATACATGAGTAAAAACAGCGTATGTCCCATTATGTCTTGCACCTTACCACCTTGAGAAGGATATCCTGCAGGGAATCCAGCATCAATAGGAACTAAAGTACTGTTAAGTCCATCGGGAGTATCTTTATCTGGATCTGCAACTTGCGAACCATGTCCGGAAAAGTGAAATACTACTATATCCCCAGGTTTTGCTTGTTTAATTAGATGTTCTTCAAATGCAGTCAGGATACCTTGACGTGTAGCTTGTGTGTCAGTGAGGGTAAGTATATCTTTGGGATTAAATCCAAAACGGTAGGTTAATAATTGTTCCTGTAATCTTACATCATTGACACAACCCTCAAGTGGACTTAATCCATTGTTGTATTGATTAATTCCTACAAGTAGAGCTAATTTGCGTCTGAAATTTTTTGCTAGGGTTTTTGCATATTTATCCCCCTGTTGCATAATATCCAACTGACTGATACCAACTGTGGCTAATGCAGAACTAGCAAATTGGATAAAATTACGGCGTTTCATAGGATTTAGATTATAGATTTTCGATTATTTGATTATTTATATTTCTGGGGATTGTGGGGGATATGCAGTTTTGTAAAGGTAAATGTGATAAATTGCTTAAGTTATATCTTGCACCTGTATAATTTGGCGTAATAATTACTACCATCCAACGCGACTAGCATTCACACCCGCCAGAGAATAAATTCCCTGTCAAATAGCATAAGTCCATTAAAATTGACTAAAGATTTAACACTACCAAACAGTATTTTAGAAACTTTCAAAGAAAAAATATACCACTTGTAAGGGCGCACGGTGCGCCCCTACACTAGGGTGTTAACTCTGTGGGTTTTTGGAAGATGAAATTTCATTCAAAATCTTAATTATTTCTTCACAGCCCTAACTGCTGCATCAGCGTTAACAAGTCCGCTACCAAAGAAAAATTGTTTCTCTGTGACCGAAGAAGGTATCAAACCTTTGTTAACCACAGTACGATATGATTTCTTGTCTGGTTCGGAAATCTTCAAATTATCGTAACTTGCAGTAGATTTCAAAATATTAACTAATTGCTCGCGGTTCAATTTTCCATCGGTGTCTTCACCCTTCATTAAAGCTACAACCCCCGCAACTGCTGGAGAAGAGAAAGAAGTACCTTGCATCCACCAATATTTTCCTTTGAAATCAATTGTAGGAGACCAACGCGAGTTAGGAAAAGCTAAACCGTTCCAGAATTTATCCATCCAAGTTCCTCCGGTGGTGGGTATTCCCCCCAACCATCCAGCTGATGTACTCAAATCTCCACCTGGTGCAACTACATCTAATCCTTTACCATAATTACTGTAATAGGCGCGATCGCCAAATAAATTACTCGCACCAACTGATAAAATTCCACTGTATCCGGAAGGATAAGCAACTTGGGTATAGTTTGAATTACCGGATGATGCAACTATGACTAATTTGGGATTTTGCTGTAGTACTTGTGATAATGCAAATTCTTCCACATCGGTTGGTAGGGTTTTACCTAAACTCAAATTAATTACATCAGCACCACGATTCGCTGCATAACCCACAGCTTCAATATATGAAGAAGGAGAAATACTTCCATTTAATCCAAATACTCGCACGGGTAAAATTTTGGCGTTGGGTGCTACTCCCCATATACCTTGGGAATCTTGACCTTGAGAATTATCAGGTTTTGCAGCAATAACTCCACTAACTAAAGTACCGTGAAATTCACCACCGACTTCAGAACGAATTTTCCGACGCAAATACTCTGCTAACTGTTTCTCAGAGGGTCGAAATCTTATTTGCTGTCGTATTTTTGGTGTTAAATATCGTCTGATTAATTTACGGTCAGATAGCTTGAAAGTATCATGTAATTTCCTTTTTAAAGCATTAAGTTCTAAAGGACTGACACTGGTATCAGAATCACCAATTTCACAAGGCTTCTTACTGCTGCTTGGTTGGGAAAAATCCCATCCATAAACTTCTCCAGGACATTTATCTGCAGCCTCTACTTTATATAAACTATTTCGTAAGTCGGGGTGATCCCATTGGATCAGACTATCAATGACTGCAACGACTACACCTTTTCCACCATTACTATTTTTCCAAGCTTCTGTGACATGTAAATCAGTACGAGATGATTTTGATTTTGAACTTGATTTTGAGCTTGAATTTTCTGTAGTTCGTTGTTTCAGACAGTTTTGCAGAGCATTAAAGCCATTAATTTTTTGCGGTAAACATTCTTTGAGGGGAGTACTATTTAAATGCCACTGTAAGCCTAAATAATCTATTTCAGCCTTCCCAGAATTTGTAACATTGGTAGTTGTTTTGTTAATTGACTGGGTACTCAAATCATCATTGAAACCCTCGGAGTTTTGTTCTTCGATATTTTCGATATTAATGAAGCTAGAAACAGACTGGAGAAAATTAGGTACAGCAGAGGTAATACCTTTTACTCCATCAAGTTTACTAGAAACATTTAATATATCTGTACCGGAAGCAACTGTTGATTTAACAATATAAATATTGGGGAAAAAACGTAGAGGACGAATAATTTCTAGATTCTTTTGTTTAAGAATGGATTCTTTATCGCGATCGGAAATGTTTGCTTCAAAGTTAACGATGATTTCGTTAGGTAAAACAATAGTATCTTGACTGTCAGCACGACTTAATATTGGTAAAGAAGCCTTGACGTAATTTTGATTTTGAATTTTCTTCTTAATATCAAAATTTTGACTACTAGTTAAAGTAACAAGGGCGTAATTTTTACCTAAAGGTTTAACTTGTATCTGGGGATTACCTCCACCGCGAGTACGAGTACCTGTTTGTAAATCTTTTTCCAATTGGAGGTAAAGAGGATCGGGACTGCTACCGCGAGTACGAGTTTTCGGTAAAGGTTTAAATTCAACAGCAATCGCATCTTTTTGTTGAGTTAAAGGAATGCGCTGTCCTTTATAAATGTAAAATAATTGGTTATTGTTTGATTCTACAATTTGAGCAGAGGCAGTTTTATTAGAACCTATATAATAGTTGATTGCAAATGGAAATATATTTGTTGAAGCCAAAATACTAATGGCTAAGAAAATTCTAGATACAGTACCTTTGGGATTCATAAGCGATCGGTTTGTGTTGAATAAGAAATATGAGATATTGATTTACACTTTATTGAACGGAAGAACAAAAGGTTTTAAGGTTTTTGCTCTTCTCAAAAAGTAGAGCTTGAGTAAGTCCTGGGTATATTGGTAGCGAGTGAGTGAATGTTCTTTCCCCGCTGATTTATCTATACTTCTCAGTGATGAAGGGGGTATGCAGTTTTTTGGTGCGAGAAATAAACTTGATACCTCTAAAATTTCTCATATGATTGGTGATTGGTTTGAATCTATATAGACGTACCGTAACGCCATATATGCAGCAGATAACAATCGCCAAAATTCACGATAGACTCATAAAATATTCAGTATATAATTCAACCTAACGCATCACTATCAATAAATTACAAAGTAGCAAATGCTAATTAAAAAATCACTCCGCTTCCCCAATCAAAGTAAAAGCAGCCCATTTCCTGGGAGCTTTGGGATATTGTTCCTTCATCTTCAACATCGCTTGACGTAAAGCCTGTGCTTTATCCAGATTCTTTTGATACAAATTTTGGTAAAATTCCGTCATTAATTCTGCGGTGGGTGCGTCGGGAACTGACCACAATGAAACCACTACGCTGGGAGTACCAGCCAGAAATAACGAACGGGATAAACCAATTACCCCATCACCAGTAATTCGACCTCTACCCGTATTACAAGCGCTCAGCACTACCAAATCTGCATTAAGTTTGATGTCGAGCATTTCGGAAGCAGTCAAAAGACCGTTATCTTGAGAGGAAGGTGCAAGTGCGATGGAACTTTGTAATCCTTGGAAACCATCAAATAAGCCGTGGGTAGCGAAATGAATCACCCCAGCTTCAGGAAGTTTTGTTTTGATAGTGGTTTCTGTGGCTTCGTCACCAGTTAAGACTTTGGTATTGAATAGGGGTGCAATAGCTTCTGCTTCTCGTTTGGCTCCTGGTAGAGATGATAACTGTTTTCCTGGTTCACCATATTCGGTATTAAATTTAGGCATGGTAGGATTGCCTACTATCAGAGCATTTTGGCGAGATTTACCTGGTATCCGTTGCTGACTTTTTATTCGTTGTCGTTGCGAGCGGGTTAGTTCTAATACTTGAATTGCGGGTGCAGTGAGAATAGTGTGTTTTTCAATCAGGTATTTATCTTTAGAGTCCATTAATGCAGGGAAGGGAACCAAGAATAAATCACCTTGGGGTACGAAAGTAACCCGTTGATTGGGGTCAGTTGGTAAGAGGTCAGCAATGGGTTTAACTAACAGTTGATGGAGTTTTTGTAAGCTTTCTCGTTGTATTTTTTCATTCACAGGATTTTTGACTTTGACATCAAAAATGCTGCGTTCATCATCGCTAACACCCAAGGATGTACGGGTGGTGGAAACTAATTCACTTAATGTTGTATTTTCTTTTTGCCACAATGGTTTTAAATCAGCTTTGCGGAAGGTGACTTCACCCGTGGGTTTGATTACCCAGATGTAGAGTTGAGATTCTTTAGTTTTGGGTTTACCTGCGATTTTGAATTCATCGTAGATAATTGAATATTGGACTAAAGTGGAATTTTGCTGTTTGGCAATTTGTTTAATTTCAGTAATATTTGGTGGTTTGGGGGATTGTTCTTGAGGGTTGGTAGATAAGCGGGAAGCTAGTAATTCTACAAAAGCCCGTCCCCGTCCCCGTTCGGATATTTCTAAAGCTGCCGTACTTTTGTTTTGAGCGACTAGGACTTGTTGTAAAAATTTATAGGTATTACTTTGGGTTTCAAAAATCGAGACTTTCTCACTATCCTTTAATTCTCGACCCCGGAGAGATTCGTAAACTTTTATGCCTTCAAATAGGTTACTTTCAGCTAAAGTTAGTTTTCTTTGTTTGTAGTAAGTAAATCCTAGATTACTTAGTGCAAAACCCTTACCATTACGGTTTTTAATTTTCCGTGCAATTTTTAAGCTTTGTTGTTGGTTGTCGATAGCTTTGGAGTAGTCTCCCAAGTTACGGTACGCAACTCCGAGATTTCCCAATAATTGAGCCTCACTTAAAGGGTCTTTAATTTTCCGTGCGATTTTTAAGCTTTGTTGATAGTAATTGATGGCTTTAGAATAATCTCCCAATGAATTATAGCTACTACCGAGATTTCCCAGTGATTGACTCTCACCTAAAGGGTATTTAATTTTTTGTGCGATCGCTAACCTTTGTTCATGATAGTAAATGGCTTTGGGGTAGTTTCCTAACTCATCGTAGGCACTGCCAATATTTCCTAGTGCTGCACTTTCACCTAAAGGGTTTTCAATATCTTTTGCGATTTCTGAGCTTTGTTTATGGTACTTAATGGCTTTTGGGTATTCTCCCAAGGAATGATAGATAATACCAAGATTTCCCAACGATTGACCTTCACCTCTACGGTCTTTTATATCCCGTGCAATCGCCAATCTTTGTTGATGGTAGTCAATGGCTTTGGGATAGTTTCCTAAGTTACGGTAGGCAAGTCCAAGATTTTCTAATGCTGCACCCTCACCATTACGGTTGTTAAGTTCTTGTGCGATTTTTAAGCTTTGTTCATGGTATTCAATGGCTTTTGGGTAGTTTCCCAAAGCATGGTATGCAAGACCGAGATTTCCCGATGATTGACCTTCAACTAAACGATTGTTAAGTTCTTGTGCGATTTTTAGGCTTTGTTGATGGTACTCAATGGCTTTGAGATATTCTCCCGAAATATCGTAAGCAATGCCGAGATTTCCTAGTACTTTACCTTCACCTTCACGGTTTTCTATTTCGCGGTAGATTTTTAACGCTTCTTCCCAAGATTGCAATGCTGCTCTAAATTGATTACTTTGATACTGCTCAATACCTTGCTCAAATAACCTATCAGCTTTTGCTTTCTTGGAATTACTTCTAAGTTGCGCCTTTGCAAGCATTGGCTGTACTATTGCTTCTAATTTTGAGTTTTTAATTTCTCGTGCAATGGCTAAAGATTGTTGGTAGTTATCAATTGCTTTGGGATAATCTTGCAATTCAAAGTAAATCAATCCTAAACTAGCTAATGCCCAGCCTTCACCTTTAGGGTTTTTGATTTCCCGGTAAATAATTAATGCTTTTTGAAAAGATTGTAATGCTGCTTCCAGTTGATTTGCTCCAACCTGTTGTATACCTTGATTAAATAATCTATCTGCTTCTGCTTCCCGTGCTTCTGTTGTCTGCGCTAATACTTTATGCACTGGTAATATCGCTGATAAAACCACAGCAGATTGTAAACTTATGGTGACGATAGTTGTGACAGCGACGAGCAAAAGCTTTTTGTAATTCATGATACTGAATAATCTCAACTTACTGTTTTTACATATCTCTCATGGCTGATGAACCTATGCAGAAATGGGTGTTCTTTACCCAGGATTTAAGACCTAAAATCAATGCTTTAAAATGTTTTGTACCAGAATAAACTTAATTTCTGGCATTTAATCTACCAAATCGTTACAATTCACTATATCTTTACAAAAAAATCAGCATAATTACTGAATTTAGGAATCATAATTGAAGCACAACAACTGCATAACCTCCGTTTAGCCAGAGATAAAAATAATTACCAATACGCTGAAGGAGTAACCAATGGCTGACAGTTTAAATTCCCCAACCATGTCTACTATCAAACGTCGTCATTTCTTACAATTCGCTGGCTCCACTTTCGCCACCCTAGCTCTGAGCCAATTTGATATCATCAGTAAAAGCAACCGCTATGCTCAAGTATTAGCAAAGGATACTCCGTGTAAGTTAGCGCTGCTGGTGGGGGTGAATAATTATCCCAATAGCGAAAGATTTACTAATCTCGAAGGGTGTACCACTGATGTAGATTTGCAGGAACAACTGTTAATTCACCGTTTTGGTTTTAATCCCAACGATATTATTAAACTCACTAGCGATGAATCTACCGATAAACAACCTACTCGCAAAAATATTTTAACTACATTTGAAGAACATTTAATTAAACAAGCTAAACCAGGGGATGTAGTGGTTTTCCATTTTTCCGGACATGGTTCTCGTTTCTCTGAGACTAGCGAAACAGTTCGTAATTGCCGAAATAATGAACTAAATAGTACTTTAGTTCCCGGTGATGATGGAGAAGGAAGAGTGACCGATATCATGGGACGTACTTTGTTTTTACTTATGTCTGCGTTGAAGACAGAAAATGTTACCGCTGTGTTGGATAGTTGTTTCTCTGGTGGTGGAACTAGGGGGAATTTTCGCATCCGTTCTGTGTCCGGTGATGGTTTTAGTCCCAGTACGGAGGAAATCGAATTTCAAAAACGTTTAATGAAGGATTTGGGTTTGTCGGAACAGGAACTAGCTCAAAAACGCTGTCAAGGAGTTGCAAAAGGGGTAGTTATCGCTTCTGCTCAAAAGGATGAACTAGCAGCAGATGCTCCCTTCTCCGGTTTTTCTGCGGGTGCTTTTACTTACCTGATGACTCAATATCTCTGGCATAATTCCGGTAATGTTGAAAGTGCGATCGCTAAAATTTCTCCGACTCTGAAATCATATAATCAATATCCTTTGGGAGATGGTAATCAAAGCCAGGGATTTTACTTTATCAATCAAAAAGCACTACCTACTGATGCTGTGATTACAGAGAGTAATGGGAATCAAGTTACTTTATGGTTGGGAGGATGGGAAGGAGGAAGTTTAGACAGCTTTGAAAAAGGTGCTGTTTTGAATATTTTAGATAGTCAAGGAAAACCAGCAGGAAAAGTTAAAGGGGTATCCCGTGAGGGATTGGTTGGGAAAGCAATTGTAGAGAAAGAACAATTAAAAGTAGCTCCCCAAGTAGGAATGTTATTACAAGAATTTAGCCGCGCTATTCCCACAGATTTAAAATTACATATTGGAATTGATTCTTCCTTGGCTGGAGAAGTAGCAGATATCACCAAAGCCTTAACAAAAATCAAACGCATCAAAGCTGTTAATTCAGGTTCGGGAAATATTCCTTATACCGATGAAGTGCATTATATTTTAGGTAAAATGACAGCGGAACATCACCGACAATTTCAGCAAGAAGGATTAAAAGATATTCCCAAAGTAGGTAGTATCGGATTATTTACCCAAGGATTCCAACCATTAGATAAATCTTTATTTAGCCAACCAGGAGAAACGGTTACAAAGGTAATTGATAACTGGGAAGCAAAACTCAAATCATTAGTAGCAATACATATTCTCAAGAAAACCTTAAATGCTAATTCTTCTCTGTTAGATGTGGAAATGGGGATGAATTTAGTAGAACAAAAATCACAACCAATTGCTAGAGTTACGACGGTGAGAGGTGCAAATAATCAGCGACAGCTAAGGCAAAGTAAAACAGGTAATTTACCACTAAATAAACTTTTTGAATTTCAGGTAACTAACCGCACCAATCATGGTCTATATATTACAATGTTACTCATTGATTCCACAGGAGATATTATATTAATATTTCCCTACCAATGGCCAGCTAACGAACAATCAATGCGCTTAGTAGCAGGTCAAACAATGGTAATTGGTAATCCCAAAGAACTGGAATTAAAAGCATTAAAAAAAGGTTCTGGAGAAGCTTTATTAATTGCAAGTCGTTTACCTTTGAAAAATGCTGTAAAAACATTGTCAGCACTAGCAAAAGAAAGAGGTTTGAGAAGCCAACCCATAGATTTAAAAGGAGAAGTGGGAGCAATTGACGATTTGTTGAGTGATTTGAGTAGTGAACGTGCTGGTGGTCTTATTCCTAGCAAAGATAAATCAAAATCTATGGAAGTTAAGCAAATGGTGACTCTTTCCTTATCTTTTGAGGTGGGTTAGTTGTCAATCGCTTCGCGGAAGTCATTAGCGTGGCATGTCCATAGGACATAAGTCAAAATTGCATAGTTTCATCATGACTGAGAAATAAGAATAATTATACAGATGGTTAAGGAGTGATAAATGCGGGATAAGCTCAAATACGATAAAAACAAGAAAGACAATTTATCAATGTTTCGCGATCGCATTGCAGTGATGACAATAATGCTTTCGTTGATATTTACTCCGAATGTGGCGTTTTCGCGGGTGGGGGAAGTAGAGGAAAGGGTTACATTAACAGCACAAGCACAGGGGAGGGAAGAACAGCGAAAAGAATTAATTAGGTTGATTCTACAGGGAATGAAGTTATCGAATCAAGGTAAATATCAACAAGCTTTGGATTTATTTGAGAAAGGATTAATCATTACCAGAGAAATTGATGATAAAGCTTTTGAAGCTATGATCATTAATGGTATTGGCTTAGCCTACTGGAATTTGGGAGAACATGAAAAGGCATTAGATAATTATCAAAAAGCTTTAACTATTGCTCAAAAAATTAGTCATGAAGCTCTTGAAGCTACAACTATAAATAACATTGGGTTAGTCCACGTCAATATAGGACAGCATCAAAAGGCATTAGATTATTTTCAACAAGCTTTAACCATTGTTCAAAAAAATAATCTAACACCTTTTGAAGGTAAAATTAGAAATAACATTGGGGAAGTTTATCGGAATCAGAGAAACAATCAAAAGGCATTAGATTATTTTCAACAAGCTTTAACTATTGTTCAAGCAATTGGTGATAAACATGGAGAAGCTACAACTATTAATAATATTGGGTCAGTCTACGGAAATATAGGAAACTATCAAAAGGCATTAGATTATCATCAAAAAGCTTTAACTATTACTCAAAATAATGATTATGTAGCTCTTAAAAGTACTAATCTCAATAATATTGGAGAAATTTACTGGAATCTGAGAGACAATCAAAAGGCATTAGATTATTTTCAACAAGCTTTAACCATTGTTCAGACAATTGGTAATAAATATGGTGAAGCTACAACTCTCAATAATATTGGGGGAGTTTACAAAAGTCAGGGAGAGTATCAAAAAGCATTAAATCATTATCAAAAAGCTTTAACTATTGCTCAAAATAATGGCTATGAAGTTATTGAAGCTGTAACTATCAACCACATTGGGGAAAATTTATGGATTCTGGGAGAGTATCAAAAAGCATTATATTATTATCAACAAGCTTTAACTATTGCTCAACAAATTGATGATAAAGCTGTTAAAGGCACAACTCTCAACAATATTGGAATAGTTTACCACAAGCAGGGAGAATATAAAAAGGCTTTAGATAATTATCAACAAGCTTTAACTATTCGCCGAAAAATTGATGACAAAGTAGGTGAAGCTAAAACTCTCAATAGTATTGGGGGAGTTTACAACAATCGGGGAGAGTACAAAAAAGGATTAAATTATTATCAAAAAGCTTTAACTATTGCTCAACAAATTGATGATAAAGAAAGTGAAGGTACAACTCTCAATAATATTGGAACAGTTTACAACAAGCAAGGAGAGTACCAAAAAGGATTAGATAATTTTCAAAAAGCTTTAACTATTGCTCAAAAAATTGGCGATAAAGCAAGTGAAACTACAACTCTCAATAATATTGGAACACTTTACGACAATTGGGGAGAGTACCAAAAAGGATTAAATTATTATCAACAAGCTTTAACCATTGCTCAAAAAATTGGTTATAAAGCTGTTGAAGGTGTAACTATCAACAACATTGGGGGAGTTTACCGAAGTCTGGGAGAGTACCAAAAAGGATTAAATTATTATCAACAAGCTTTAACCATTGCTCAAAAAATTGGCGATAAAGCAAATGAAGCTCGAGTTCTCAATGGTTTTGGACTAATTTACGACACTCAGGGAGAATACCAAAACGCATTAGAGTATTTACAACAAGCTTTAACTATTGCTCAAAAAATTGATGATAAATTTGGTGAAGGTAGAACTCTCAACAATATTGGAAAAATTTATGGGAGACTGGGAGAATATCAAAAGGCATTAGATAATTATCAACAAGCTTTAACTATTGCTCAAAAAATTGATGATAAAGCAGGTAAAGGTACAACTCTTACCAATATTGGACAAGTTAACCGGAGTAAAGGAGAATACCAAAAGGCATTAGATAATTATCAACAAGCTTTAAATATCACTCAACAAATTGGCAATAAATTTGGTGAAGGTATAATTCTCAGTAATATTGGAGTCATTTACACGTTTTTAGAGCAGTACCAAAAGGCATTAAATAATTATCAACAAGCATTTACAATTGCTCATAAAATCGGCGATAAAGCTGGTAAAGCTACAAGTCTCCATAATATTGGAGAAGTTTACAACCTGAAGGGAGAGTACCAAAAGGCATTAAATAATTATCGACAAGCTTTCGCTATTAGCGAACAAATAGGCGATAAAGTGATGATAGGTAGAACTCTCAACGGTATTGGAGCAAATTATGTTTTTCAAGGTAAATATTTAGATGCACAAACAAAATTATTCACCGCTATAAAACTTTGGGAATCATTAAGAGAAAAGTTACCATATGAGCAGCAGGTAACAATTTTTGAAGAACAGAATGATACTTATAAATTGTTACAATACGCTTTAGTATCTCAAAATAAAATTGACCAAGCACTAGAAATATCTGAACGCGGTAGAGCCAGAGCATTAGTCTTTTTACTAACACGAAACCTCAACCCCGACAGTCAAATAGATATTAAATCTCCCAACATTTCAGATATTAAGAAAATAGCCAAACAGCAACAATCAACACTAGTTGAATATTCTGTAGTTAACGAATCAATACTCTACATTTGGGTAATCAAACCCACGGGTGAAGTTGCATTCAAAAAAGTTGACCTGAAATCCTTAAAAATTCCTCTCAACGAGTTAGTAAGTACCACTCGTGCATCTATGGGAGTAAGAAGTAAATTTTCAGCAATTGTCAAACAACCTTTAGCCAATCCCCAAGAACAAACCGAAAAATTACAAAAACTCCACCAACTACTAATTAAACCCATCGCTCAACTCTTACCTAAATATGACGATTCCCGCGTTATTTTCATTCCCCACCAAGACTTATTTCTTGCACCTTTCCCAGCTTTAATGGATGCTGATGGAAAATACCTGATTGAAAAACATACTATTCTCACCGCACCTTCAATTCAAGTACTAGCATTAACCAACGAACAACGACAAAAATTAGCTAATAAAAGCGGAGAATATCTAATTGTAGGTAATCCTAGCCCAATGCCACCAGGATTTGAACCCCTGAGTGGTGCAGAAAAAGAAGCAAAGGCGATCGCCAAACTTTTGAATGTTAAACCGTTAATTGGTTCCCAAGCTACTGAATATAAAATTACTCAAAAATTACCATCAGCTAAGTTAATTCATTTAGCTACTCACGGAACCTTTAACGAAGTACAACCTAGAGAAAGTGGGATTGCGCTTGCACCTGGAGGTGGTAGCGATGGAATGTTAACTGCGGGTGAAGTTTTTGATTATAAAATGAAATTAAAGGCGGAATTAGTCGTTCTTAGTGCTTGTGATACTGGAAGAGGAAGGATTACTGGTGATGGAGTAATTGGGTTATCTCGTTCCTTAATTTCTGCTGGAGTTCCCAGTGTCCTGATTTCATTATGGCAAGTTCCCGATGCTGCCACTGCTGAATTGATGACAGAATTTTATACCAATGTCTATGAAAGGAAACTTGATAAAGCCCAAGGTTTACGACAAGCAATGTTAAAGGTAATGAAGAAACACCCTAATTATCCCAAAGCTTGGGCTGCTTTTACCCTGGTTGGAGAAGCGGAGTAATCAATATACAAGGGTGCTGTGAGACTTTGCTTGATAGCTAATGGTGTTTGGCGTGTTGCATTTGCATTTGAATCCAGACGCGATGCAATATTGTTAGTGGCAGGAGATAAATCCGGTGGTAGTGAAAGTCGTTTTTATAAGCAACTAATCAAAACGGCTGATAAAAGATTTGAAACACATTTAACCCAACTGAAAAATCAACAAGACGAAAAGTGAGAATAAGCTATGGGTAAAACTTTAAAAGAAAAATTAGAAGAATTGTCACCAGAACGACGAAAAAAAATTGAGGAAGAGTCACAAAGGCTGATTGCAGAAGAAATGACTCGACAGCAGTTGCGACAAGCTAGAAAGCTAACTCAAAAACAAATGGCTGAACTGTTAGAAGTTGATCAAGGGAATATTTCTCGTTTGGAACAGCGTACTGATTTGATGCTTTCAACTTTGCAGAAGTATATTGCAGCGATGGGAGGTAATTTAAAGCTTGTTGTTGAATTTCCCAACCTTCCACCTGTTACGTTAGTAGGTATTTCGGAAATCGAGGAATCAGAATTAGATGACGTTGAATTTGGTTCTTAATAAGGGCTTAAGTAGTTCATAGGTTAGTTTAAGGAAGCGCAACCCAACACCTGACGGTATATAGTAAAAAATATTTTCTACCCCCTCTCTTCCTAACGACAAATATAAATGCTAATTAAAAAATCACTCCGCTTCCCCAATCAAAGTAAAAGCAGCCCAATCACGAGGATTTGGATGCTGTTTCATTCTCGTCAACATCGCTTGTCGCAGTGCAGTAGCTTTATCAGGATTTTTGCTGAGGTTTTGATAAAAATCCGTCATTAATGATGCTGTAGGTGAATCTGGTACCGACCACAATGAAACTAAAACGCTGGGAACTCCGGAACTAATTAACGAACGAGATAAACCAATTACCCCATCACCAGTAATTCGACCCCTACCTGTATTACAAGCACTCAATACCACTAAATCAGCATTAAGTTTGATATCTAGGATTTCGGATGCAGTCAAAAGACCATTATCTTGAGAAGAGGGTGCAAGAGCAATGGAACTTTGTAATCCTTGGAAACCATCAAATAAACCGTGGGTAGCTAAATGAATTAATCCTGCTTGGGGAAGTTTGGCTTTAATAGCGGTTTCCGTGGCTTCGTCACCAGTCAAGGCTATGGTATAAAATAGGGGTGCAATAGCTTCCGCTTCTCGTTTGGCTCCTGGTAGAGATGGTAACTGTTTTCCTGGCTCTCCATACTTGGTATTAAATGACGGCATAGTAGGATTGCCTACTATCAGAGCATTTTTTCGAGATGATTTTGGTAAAGTTTTGATGCGCTTTTGTTGTTGGCGAGTTAATTCTAATACTTGAATCGCGGGTGCGGTGAGAATGGTGTGTTTTTCAATCAGGTATTTACCTTTAGAGTCCATTAATGCAGGGAAGGGAACCAGGAATAAATCACCTTGAGGAACGAAAGTAACGCGTTGATTGGGGTCAGTTGGTAAGAGGTCAGCGATGGGTTTAACTAATAGTTGATGGAGTTTTTGTAAGCTTTCCTTTTGTATTTTTTCATTCACGGGATTTTTGACTTTGACATCAAAAATATTGCGCTCATCATCACTAACACCCAAGGATTTACGGGTGGTGGAAACTAATTTACCTAATGTTGTGTTTTCTTTTTGCCACAATGGTTTTAAGTCAGCTTTACGGAAGGTGACTTCACCTGTGGGTTTGATTACCCAAATGTAGAGTTTGGATTCTTTGGTTTGTCCTTTACCCGCAACTTTGAATTCTTCACCAATAATTGAATATTGGACTAAAGTAGAATTTTGTGCGTTAGCAATTTGTTTTATTTGGTTAATAGTTGGTTCCGTAGCGGAATAAATATCACTATTAGGGGAGAGACGACTAGTCATTAAATCCACAAAAGCTCTAGCGCGTCCACTTTCGGCAACTTCTAAGGCTGCATTGGTTTTATTTTGGGCGATTAGTACTTGTTGTAAGGTACTATAAATGTTTGCTTGTTTCTCAAAAATGGAAATTTTTAAGTTATTCTGGTTTCCTAGTCTACTCCGCTGAGACTTCCGAACCTCAACTCCATATTTTAAGACTTTTTCGGCTTCTACAAAATTCTTAGATTTGAACAAAGCAAGTCCCAGATTATTCAGGGTACTACCTTCAGCATCGCGATCGCCGATTTTTTTGAAAAGTACTAAACTTTGTTTGTGTAATTCAATAGCTTTTTTATAGTCTTCTAGGGAATTGTAAACAAGTCCCATATTAGTCAGCAAAGCACCTTCACCGGGGTGGTTGCCGATTTCTCTAGCGATTACTAAACTTTGTTGATAGAAGTCAATGGCGTTTTGATATTCTCCTAGAGAGTTGTAAACATTTCCTAAATGACCAAAACCACTACCAAGACCTGCGCGATCACCTATTTCTTTATCAATTGCTAAGCTTTCATGATAAAAACCAATAGCTTTCCGATAGTCTCTCAGGAAATAGTAAGCAGTTCCTAGACCACTCAGCGCACTACTCTCACGAACGCGATCGCCTATTTCTCTAGCGATTACTAAACTTTGTTGCTCGAAGCCAATAGCTTTTCTATAGTCTCCTAGGGAATTGTAAGCACCTCCGAGGTTATCTAATGTAGCAGCTTCACCAGCGCGATCGCTAAGTTCTTTTACGATTACTAAACTTTTTTGGAAAAACTCAATTGCTCTTTTATTGTCTCCTAGAGAACCGTAAGCAATTCCCAGATTCGTCAGGACCCGACTTTCACCTTTATGAGAACCAATATCTTTGAAAATTCCCAAGCTTTGTTGGTAATACTCAATAGCTTTTTTATGCTTCCCTAGTTTATCGTAAGCAATTCCCAGATTCGTCAGCGTACTACCAACACCTGCGCGATTACCAAGTTCTTTTACGATTACTAAACTTTCTTGGAAAAACTCAATTGATATTTTATACTCCCCTATAGAATTGTAAGCAAGTCCCAGATTATTCAGTGCACTACCTTCACCTGCACGATCCTTAATTTTTCGGTATATTTGCAATGCTTGCTTCCAAGATAATAAAGCAGCTTTCAATTGACCTTTTCGGTACTGTCGCTTGCCTTGGTTGTGTAGTCTATCAGCTTTTCGTTTCTGGGGATTACTTCTAAGTTGCGCCTTTGCAAGCATTGGCTGTACTATTGCTTCTAATTCTGAGTTTTTAATTTCCAGTGCAATTGTTAAAGATTTTTTGTAGTAATCAATCGCTTTTGGATAATCTTGCCACACAGAGTAAACCGAACCCAAATTAGCTAACACCATAGCTTCACCTTTGCGGTTTTTGATATCCCGAAAAATAATTAGTGCTTTTTGAAAACATTGTAATGCTGCTTCAAGTTGATTGGCTTTAAAGTGCTGATTACCTTGTTGAAACAACCTATCCGCTTCCGCTGTCCGTGCATCCATCGTCTGCGCTAAAACCCCCGATGTCATCAAAACCATCGGCAACTTAGGAACAAAAGAAGCAGACAAAACCACCAACGAACTAACTAAAACACTCCGCCCAATTTTGTAATAACCCATTCCTATAACTCCCCACATCACAACAAACCAACCAACGTAAAACCAGCCCAATCCCTCGGATTAGGATGCTTTTTCATCGTTTCCAATATCGCTTGACGTAATGCACCTGCTTTACCAGTGTTTTTACTTAAGTTAGCATGAAAAACCGTCATCAATATCGCTGTTGGTATATCGGGAATATCCCACAGGGAACCAATAACACTATCTGCACCAGCAGCGAAGAAAGAACGAGACAAGCCGATTACACCATCACCTGTAATGTGTCCCAAAGCTGTTTCGCAACCTGACAAAACAACTAAATCGGCTTTGAGGTCTAAATTCTGGATTTCTGATGTTCTCAACCAACCATCATCTTGATTGGAAGAATCAAGAGCAATTACATCGGGAGGGTTATTCGTTTTACAGTCATTAGGATAAGTCATTGTTGCTAAGTGAATAATTCTCGCTTGTGACATTTTATTTACAATTGCAGTTTCTGTAGCAGCGTCACCTATTAATGCTTGAGTGTTGAATATCCTTGCAATGTTTTTTGCTTCTTTTTCTGCTCCTGGTAAGTTTAGTACTTTACAAGAATCTCCTTTTGTGAGTGGTTTTTTGGGTGCTGTGGGGTTTCCGACTATCAATAATTCATCATTTGTCATGGTTGTAGGGACAAATGATTTTTCTCCATTACGTGCATTTTTTCGCTGATGAAGTAAATCTAATACTTGAATTGAGGGAGCGGTAGAAATTGTATATTTTTCAATTAAATATTTACCTTTTTTATCTCGTAATGCAGCAAAAGAAACCAGGAATAAATCACTTTGAGGTATAAAAATAACTCCTTTTCCCTGTTGTTTGGGTAATAAATCAGCAATAGGTTGAATTAATACTTGATGAAGTTTTTCCCAATTTTTTATATGATATTTTTCTTTTGATTTTTCCGCTGCGACTCGAATACCTTTATTGTACTCTCTTCTCAGATTGATTTGATTGCGATGTCTAGTAATTAAATCTCCAAGTGAAGTTTTTTCTCTCTGTCGCCAAGCTTTTAAATCAACGCGACGCATGGTAATTTCACCTGTAGGTTTGATGACCCAAATTAATAATTCTGATTCTTGTGTTTTTCTTTTTCCATCAACATTTACTTCTTCAGTCAAAAGTGAATATTCAACCAATGTCACATTTTGAGCTTTTGCAACTTCTTTAATTTGCTCGATTGAAATTGGATCAACATTGATTGTGGGTAATTTTTTTGTGAATAAATCTCTAAATGCACGTTGGCGACTATTTTCGGAAATTTCTAAGGCTGCTTCAGGTTTATTTTGGAGAATTAGAGTTTTAATTAAATTTTGAGATGCTTGTATATTCTGTGAGTGTGAAATCTCAGATAAAATATAATTATTTTGCAAATTTGAACCTATATTTAAATATGTAGGGGATTTGATTATTGGTGATTTGACTATAGCAATTGCACTGGTTAAAGGTAATGAAGGATATATGGTAATACCAACCAAAGTTAATACTATTTTAGTTATTAGTTGCGATAAGCTCATTTTTTGAATTTTTCTCCCATTTAAGAAATCATAAAAATAATGCTTAATTTTTTGGAAATTAGTTATGCTTCGACCCCACAAATATTAAAAGTAATTTGCAGGGTAGTTCAACTAGATTCAACTTCAAAAATTAAGTATTACGTATACGCTCAATTGCATTGCGAGATTTTTGAGCCATTTCTTTATCTCCATCATTCTCAAAGAGACTAGTTGCTATTTGTAAATCTGTAATTGCATTTTCTTTTTTACCTAATTGATAGTTAGTAAATCCTCTGAACAAGTATGCATAAGATATGGAAGAATCCAGTTCTATTGATTTATCTAAATTAGCTTTTGCTTATTGGTATTGTTTTAATTGAAAATAGCTTAATCCACTAAATAAGTAAGCATATTGATTGTTGGGTTGAATTTTTATGACTTCACCGAAAGCCTGAATTGCTTCATTAAATTTTTCTGCTTTAAATAGTTCAAGTCCTTTTTTTAAATAGATTTGTGCTGTCTGTTTATCCTCTCTCGAGTCAGGAGTTTGTATTGGGTCAACTTGCAATTTCTCAATTTGTGGTTTCAATTTCAATTCGATTTTAGGTAAAGTCTGAGAATTTGCTTTTTGACTAACTACCATAAAGCCGAGTAAAACGATTGCAGGTATTACTTTTAAAACTTTCATTTGTGTCTCTCCAGTTAAGTTATTGATAAAGTTAATGAGTAATCGAAATGTATAGTAGATACACTTTTGTGTGCGTTCTAATGATTTATATTTCTCGGTATTTCAGAGGGTATGCAGTTCTGTAAAATTATTTAATTATCTCTCTTGCTTACCCAATTTTTTATATATCTGGGTATTTTGGGGGTATGCAAAAATAGTATTGAATTAGTAAAAAAGACGTAGCAATGCTACGTCTCTACATCAAGTTCTCAAGATAGACAAAATTCTAACGACTTCTGGAACGTCCAATGTTTACAGAAGATTGTTTAGGTTGACATAAGTGATTTGGTAGTTGTTTAATCATTTGTGACAATTTGGGTGATGGATTTGGAACTGAATAAACTTGCTGTAGTGCATCAGACCATAATCCTTTTTGTGCAAAGTACTTAGCTTTACTTAGGGCTATTTTTTCTGCATCTGCACCCTTGTTTTTTTGCAATCTTTCCAAAACCCTCAATTCTACTGCAATTTGATTTCGCTGGGGTGCTTCCATCACTTTAAAGGGAACGAACATGGTTGGATAAGCACTTTCATGTTCGCTTAAAAATACTGACAACCTATAAGTTTTACCAGGTTCCAAGGCTTGACCTGTATAATTTACACTTTTATAGTTTGCACTTGTATAGTTTGCACTTTTACCACTTGAATTTGTGTTGTCCGCACTTTCATTAGTTATACTTTGAGTCCCGGTTACAATTTGAGTCTCTAGATATTCCTTATTACCTGGGATTCCTATTGCTATTTTCTTAATGTCACCTTTCCAGAGAAAGAATGGTTTAGTATTCCAGACAATTCTGGTTTGGGATGGTGCATCCGGGGAAATTAAGCACAGGGGTTTTCCTGGACGAGAACCAGTTCTACGTGGTTTTATCGGTGGTTCTGGGTCTTTAGGTTTGGGTTTGGATTTTGGCTTGGGTTTAGACTTGGACTTAGGTTTGAATATCTGATTCCACAAGCTTTGTATAAGTGAAGTGTTTTGTGCGTGGACAGTTTGAGGATTTAACGAAAATAAATAGATTAAAACTGTAACAGATAAAATTGAACTACGTCGTATCGATGTAATTTTATTCATAAATCAGCCTTTTTCTGATAAAAAGCATGTAGAACGTAAAACCAAAAAGTTATTGTTGGTAATAACCAAGGCAAAATAATCGCGGCTGGTGAAATATAAAGCTGTAAACTAATTAATGCATAGATTGTGGAAGCTATACTTATTAGAATCAAGTTTTGTTGGCGTTGTTCCAGATTTTTTATCAAATAATCAGATGTAAATTTACCCAGTATTATTGCTAAACCGATTGTCCATAAATCAGGAATAGGTACAACTATTCTATTTTTTAGGTAGTGATGGGTCATATATCCGTGAATTTCACCACCTGTAAGGACTCCACGGGTATTGTTTTGATCGATTTGATTTCGCCAGTAACCTAAAGCAGCAGGTAAATCAAAATTATCCTCATTGTTTTGTGCGATTCCAGCTTCGCCATATGCACCTGGTGCAATAATTACAATCTGCTGGGAAAGTTGTTTTTGGAATTTAGTAAAACTTGAATTCTCTAATAGTTCCCAAGCGGAAATAGTTTGATATATCTGGTTTGGAGGTATAGAAAAATCTATAATTGGATGCAACCACATTTGACCCAGATGATAACTATTGGCTGTTAATGGTTGTAAACGAATTTTTGCAGATATCAAATTTGATATCTTCAAATTTGAATATTTGCGATTATTGCCATTAGTTTTAATATGAACGGTACGTGCAGTTTTACTGCGAACGCTTATCTGTTCCCAAAAATCTTGTTTGCTTTCTAATCGCGGTTGTGGTGAATTGGGAGATTTCTGTAATTGATGGGAAAGAGCTAAAACAAATCCTAAAGGTCTGGGTTTAGGGTTATCATCTGAACTGGGTAGTAGTTGCATATAACCAGGTAAAACCTCGATTTCTCCTGGTAAGCTCCAGTTGTAACTCGCAATTTCTTCATGTACGCTCAGCCATGTACCATTAGGATCGCGAGTTTTAGGAAACACAAACCATGTGGGTTGAGATCTAGTGAGTTGAGATTTAGTGGTTTGAGATCTAGAATTCAACCCAGCTTTAATAGAATTTGCCAAAATGCGATCGCTATTTCGATTTGGTCTATCTAATAAATAGTCAATACCAATAACTGGCGCTTTTAATTCTACTAATTTATCTATTAAACTCGCCAAATACTTGCGGTCCATCGGTCGAGGATTAAAAATTCTGGCTTTTTTAATTGATTCATTATCTATTTGCACCAATAAAACAGGAGGAGTTGTTACCGAATTAATTTGACCTGTTAAATTGCGATATATGGCTTGTGCTAATACCCGTCTTTCTAACAACCAACCCTGTACGGGAAGCTGTAAACTAATTAATACTAAAGCAGAAATTGTTACAGCTTCTAAAGGGGTTGGAATTAAACTTTTCAGACGTTGCTTAAATTGAAAAGGCTCGATACGAAATAAAGGTGCTGCGGGATGACGAAATAAAGAGGGAACCAGATAAGAACTTGGATAAGTCAGGTTTTTTTCTACTTTTAAATACTGACTTGCTGCTAACAAGCACTCATGCACATCTTTATATTCAGCTAAGGCTTGGGAAAATTTAACTAAAAAGTCAGTTGCAACCTGATTATGAATCGGTTCTCGCATAATTGCAACTTGACTAATACCTAAATCGATTAATTTATTTGCAATACTCAAACCACTACAGGAATTAAATATTGCAACTTGTAACCCCTTCTCTTTAGCTGTTGTTAAATGTTTTTCTAATTCGCTCAAATATAAAGAAGTATTAGGTGCTATGGCAATTTCTCCGCCAGTGAGATAAGTTTCGTTACTATGTCCGGCAAAAAATAAAATATCCCAACCTTTATCTGAGTTTAGGGCTGAGATTATTTCCTGTTTTAGTTCATCAATATCTGTTCCGACTTTCCAACCAACAAACTCAACATCAACAATTTTATTTAGAGATTTTAAAGCTTTTTTCTCTTCCTGAAAATTCAAGTTGGTATCATCACCTAAAATTGTTAATACTCTAGCTTTACGTCTAACAATTCGCTCCGATGTAGCTTGAATAATATTAATTGGTTGACGAATAACACGGATTTTATCGGCAGCAAATTCTGTACCAATTTCCCATGCTTCCCAGGGTAAATGTGCTAATTCTAGGTCGTTACAACTAATAAAAATATTTGTAATTAAGCCACAAACTGAGTTGATATCTTTACTTTTTTGTTCTTCTAATTCTTTACTTAATGTACTAATCTTAGAACGGATATCATATAAATTACTACTACGTAACCATTGATGAAATTCATATAATAGTTTAGCTTCTGCTTGTACTAATTTTGCTTGCCAATCAGTTGATGGAGGAGCTACAACCCCCTGATTTATAACTTTTCCCCGGAGTTTATTGCTATAAAATTTGCGGTAAAATCGCTGCCATTCTTGATATGATGATGCGATTGATTCAGGATAAGTAATTTGAGCATTAAGTTGTTGACCTTTGCCCCAAGAAAGCTCAAATAAACAGGTTCGATCTACTTTCTGAATTTTCAGATATACATTAATCATCGGTTTTTTGCTACTCGTGATATGTATTTTTCTTCATATCAAGCGCTCTCCAATTACCTGATGGTACAAAACTAGCCCAATAGTAAGGATGCTCGTAACCTGCTGTTGATAATAACTCAAGTTGTGCTTCCCGTAACGCCTCATGTCTACCTTTACCGGCTTTCAAACCTTGATAATACTTCACCATCAAGTCTTTGGTTCCAGCATCGTCCACCAACCACAAGCTCAAAACCTGACTTTGAGAACCAGCCATTACTAAAGCGCGACGCAACCCATACAACCCCTCACCTACTTTCACATCACCCAAGCCGGTTTCACAAGCAGATAGCACTACTAATTCGGTTCCTTTCAAATCCAATCCCACAACTTCAAGAGCGGTGAGTACACCATCATTGCTACTAGCTGAAGCTTGGTTACGATTGTTGAAACCCGCTAAAGCCAATCCCGAACGTAACAGGGGATTTTCCAGTTGGATTTTTTGTGTTGGTTTGGCAATTTTATTTGTAATTAACCCCGCATCAAACGTGGGTAAATCTACTTCAACATCAGGAAGAAAGAAACCATGGGTAGCTAAATGCAGGATACTGGGAGACTGAAGTTGTTTGAGAGCAGTTTCCGTAGCTTGTTTTTTGGAGATAATTTTGGTGTTGGTAAAAATTGATTTAATTTGTTGTGCTTCTTTGGATGTGGCTTCAAGCGCTCCATATTTTAAGCTTGCTAAGTCAGTTGAACGACGATTTCGGGAATCACCGCGAGTACTTGTTGCAACTGTAGTTTCTTTTTGATCGTAGTCGATATCTGCAAACACTACAGGGGTAGAATTATTACTAGCAGACGAATCAAACCGCAACAAATCCCGTCCGCTAGTAAGATATGAAAATGCATATCTCTCTATCAAGTACTTACCTTTTTCATCTCGTAGTGCTTCAAAAGGAATCAGGTTTAATTGTCCGTCGGGGGATAGTAGTAAATGACGCGCATTTCCCAAGTGGGGACGTATAAGCTTCATGACTTGCTCGTCCAAATTGCGAGCAAGCTCATTAAGATACTTCCCGTCAGCAGGTCCAGGTATAACACCGCCACGTTTTTCTGGTGAAGCAGAATCGTTTTTTGATAGTTTACTCTTGCTTAATAAAGCTTTACGTAACTCGAAAACTGACTTGTTAATCGCCGTAGCTTCACCCAAATCAACCCATTTCGGCTGTCCCTGGTTTCGCAATATAGCCGCCGCATATCGGGGCTTACCAAAATATTTATCCTGCTTTTTAGCTTTGGGATTAAATGGCTCATACTGCACAATCTCCACTAATCCTGCATTTTTGGGTATTTTAGCTTGGACTGCTGCTAACTCTACTGGTTCAAATTCGTTGCGGAATTCCGCACTTTTAACATTTATAGCTTCTTCTAACTCTTCTCTTCTGGCTTCTAATTTTTGATATCTAGCTTTATATTGTGCAGGCGTTTGTTTTCCTAACTCTTTGTACACCAGTGCTGATAGCTGCTGCTGTACCTCCAGCCACTCATCAAATAGTTGTTTTGCTTGGGGATTGTTTTTTAGTTGACTGCGTAATATTTGGGTGCTGTTGGTAACTGTGTCGAGTACTCGTCCTTTGCGACGCAGTACGTTAGTTAATGCTAGTCGTATTACTTTCGGATTGTTGCGGGCTTCCCCAAGGGATAGAGAAATAATACGACTAGTTGTGCCTGAAAAAGTTCTGATATAGTATTGCTTTCGTTGTTCTGAAATTCGAGTAAAGATAAGTTTTAGATTTTGTTCTTGAATTTCTGAAGCACGAGTGAAAAAATTAGTTGCATGGGTAATATCACCTTTTAACCAGTACAGTTCTGCCAGATTGTTGAGGATTTGTGCAACGTCGGGATGTTGTTTACCCAGTGTTGTCTCCATAATTGCTAGTGATATAGCAATCGCCAGCTTAGTTAGGACGTAAGGTAAGATAGATCGAGAAGTGATTAGTCTGGACAATTCCAATGGCAAGGTCT
>NZ_LMTZ01000129.1 GCF_001456025.1 Mastigocoleus testarum BC008 | reverse complement strand
GTACTTTTTTACTCTTTTATTATTGATTTATTTAAGTAATTACCGATTGTGACAGTTAGAGTGCGGAAGATGGGTAAAAACGAATTAAAGAAATTAAACAGAGTGACTATAGTAGTGAAGACACGAATTTAGACAACAAAGATTTAGCTTTCACTTGGGATGAAGCTGAAACAATAATGAGTTTTCTAAAAAACCATGATGGTAAGTTTAAGCATTGGTATCACTTCACTGCTTTTAGGTTTCTAACTGGATGCCGAATAGGTGAAGCTTGCGGGCTATGGTGGGGTGATGTTAAGTGGGATAACGAATGCATAGTTTTTAGAAGGACTTATAACGGGCGTATAAAAAAATTTAAACCTACTAAAAATGAAACTGAGCGACTATTTCCCATGCCTAAAAACGGTAGGCTATGGAACCTGCTTAAAGAATTAAAACAAGGAAATGGTAATGAATGTGTATTTTTAAGTTCTACTGGACGTAAAATTAATGACGACATAGCCGGGAGATACTGGAATAACAAATTTTATAAATCCAAGGGTATTACTTATGCACACTCTGGCTTTGTTCGCATACTGCTAGAACAAGGAAAAATCAGCAAGTACTTGCCTCCCTACAACACGCGTCATACTTTTGTATCTCACCAAATATATGATTTAGGGCGTGATAGAGATATTGTTAATAGTTGGTGTGAACATGGTGAAGAAGTTTCAAGAAAGCACTACCGTGATACTGGGCGAATAGCTAAGGGAATTAATCCTGAGCTGCCAGCAAGCAATCAAACTACATTATCTGAAATAGAGCAATTAAAGAATGAGAATAAAGAATTAAAAGAACAAATAAAGCAATTAATGGATAAATTAGATAAGTTAATCAAGTAATTGATTCATTAATTGAATAAGAAATAATGGGGGTTAACTCCCCCTCTTTTACTGGCTGTGGATTAGGAAAATCAGGTATTACTTAAAATTAATTATATTATTTATTACTACTAATTATTAGACTTAATAAATACTATTATTTATTATTTATATTATTTTTTTATTATTTTTATATTTATATATATTTAATTTAAAATATAAAGCACCTAAGTTCTTAAGTTCTACGTTTGAAAAACCTAGCTGCCTATCTAAATAAAGCTTGTTTAAACATTTTTACTTGTAACTTAAATGCAAGTAAATGCCTGATTAGATACATGACCTTACCCAATAACTTTAAAACCATAGATAAGCATAATTAATGAGACTTAAGCTAGCTTAGTTGTCATAAAAACGACTACAAACCTTGTTATGTAATGCATGCAAGGCAAATCGTAGACAGTTATGCTAGCTTTCATCTCATTGTCCGTTGTTATGTGTGTTTGCTGTGTCTCGCTATATGTTGAAAATAATTGAAAAAATAATTGAATAAATAATTGAATTATTTTTACTATATAGAAAAGGAAGGCTGTTAGACCTTCCTGGAGTTCCTACTTGCTCTTGATTAAGGGGGGATTTATGGATTCGTATCGAGGTTATCTTGCTCTATTTTAACAAGCCTATCCTGTATGTCATTCATCGAAAGAATTGATGCTTTTGCTTCTACATTATCGTCAGGTATTTTATCTAATGCTTCTGCAATATTTTTTATTGCTTCAGTAATCGTTAACATCGTTTTAATTAATTCTGTAAATTTCATTGAAGTATCTCTTCTAATTAGCATCTCGCATTCTTTTAATCTATTAACTCTTCGTTTTAAAAATACTGTTTTTTTTCGTTCTGTTTGAACGCACTGATTAACATAAAAAACAGCGAACATTTCTACTATTTGAAGTACTAAGACTCCAGTCTCTAGATGAGTCATACGATATGCTTGGCTTCTATTTTTCCATCATCCTTGAATTCAAGTTCAATTGTCTGCTCTTTGCCTAACAAAACATCTTTAGCTTGGTGTTGTTGGGCATAAAAAGCATCTAATCCACCGGCTACAACATAACCAGCTTCTATGCAAGTTTCGCTAAATTCTTCTACAAAATTCTCAATAAAACCTTTGACAAATTTATTTTCAATAGAATCAACTCCTTTCTTAAACTTTTCAGCAAATATAAAAGGTCGTCGTCTAATTTCTAATTGTGTTCTTAGGTCAACTAACTTAAGACCCTTGTCTAATTGGTTGTTAACGTAATCTAACTCTGTTCCGCGAATTAACGCCCTAGCATCTCTATATATTGATAAGAATGCAGCAGTCATATAGCTTTGGAAGGTAGAGGTAGCAAGTCCAGCTATTGAGCCACTTAATTCCTCAAAAGCTTCTAAGCCTACCCTACTTAATAAATGGGCTCCCAAGGGTTCATTAAATACAAATATTAAAGATGATGGGAGTACACCACAAACTAACCACCCCATACTTTGCCCAGTAACAGAACCTAAATTGTTAACCATGCTTTGGTACTGGGCAATAACATTATTGTTAATTTGCTCGTCACTTATATTCCAATCAAAGTTCCATAAAAATTGGAATGCATTAACTACCCCACTCCATAAAGCAGTAAAACTAAATTTCAATCCACTAGCTATTATTCTGAATGCCTCGCCTAAAACATTGCTAGTGAATTTAAGAAAAGAACTGAAGAACCGAGTTAATACATTGCCGTCCTTATCTTTAGTGTCATCATTTCCTGTAAAGCTAAATTTTCTAATTCCATTATCAGCGGCTTTTTTACGTATAGTTCTACTTACTAATTTGCTAGCTAATATTTTAATCGCCATTTCCGTTATCTGTTAGTTTTTTGATGTATTCTTCTATCTCTTTAGTACCATCCCTTTCCACATCTTCAAGGTTTTTCTTAATTTGCAATGCCCTAAATATATTGTCCTGAATTTCTTGCTTGGCAATTGATGGATTTTCAATACGGCGATAAAATGCACCACGGATAACAGCGCCTGCAAATAACAATTCTGTTAGCGTTTTTTGTAAGTTAGTTTTATCATCGTATTCAGTAACAAGTACTTCCACATACTTTTCTTGAAGCATCAAACTAAAGTCTTGAGCGCCTGGCGTAAATGTCATTGGCATCTCAATTACTTTATCTTTTGTCTTAAATGCTAGGTAATCAACAATCGACTCAAGTAAATAGTTGTTTTTTGTTGCTACCTGCTTAGAACTCCCAGACTCAACTAATGCTTTAGTTGCCATTGCAAGAATGACGTCTTGGTTAACTGAGTTATTAAGTACCAATGAAAATATCTCAGCTATTGCCTCAGCAATATTAGGTAATTTAATTGATAATTTTTGGTCGCCATCTTTAAGCAAATCAGCATCTTCTATTTCTATTGGTATTTCAAATTCACCAATTAATTCATCCATCCTTTCTGCGAACCAAGCAATTAAACTACCTAAATTTTCTATTTGCTTAGTACCTGATTCCTTGCCATCTTGTTTTAACAAAGATTCTGGAACCGTTGCAGGGAATTCATCGCTACCAATACGCTTGTTAGCTTTTTTGACTTCCTTATAGATTTTTTTCAAAAGGTAAGAATTATCAGGACAACACTTTCTCATATATGGATACGGTGGCTCCTTTAGTGGATTTTCAAATATGCAGACATCTTCATAACAAACATATGATTTCCATTTCTCAACACGATGTAAAGTCGGATGGTCAACAGTATACTTGTATTCTCTGTACTGAACTCCAAAAACGTTGTAACCTACTTCACCAGGCTTTACTTTCACTAATCCTTTCGGTGTTTCATATTCATCATAATTAGGGAAACCTCCATCACCATTCCAATTGCTTAAGTACTGAGTATCCGAGCGTGGTGTATAGTCAGGATTTATCTCTACATAACTAGGCTTACGTAGCATGTCTTCATAATGGGAGTCAGGATTATCACTAATCCTTGCGCTATCACCCGGCAGGTCGTACCATTCCGACTCCTTAATATTCAAAAAATCATATCCATCTTCTGGGTACTTATGAACGCCTTGCTCATTAAAGTTCAAAAACTTTATTCCGTAATCATCTACTTTAAATGATTCAGGCTCAAAGTAGTACAAGTAATAATCAATGGTGTAATGAATGTCCCAACCAATAAAATATGTGTAATCATTATGAGTTTCGTACCTCTTCTCAATCATGTCGATCGAGATTTGTTGAGACATGTACTGGAACCATATGGGTGGTTTATCCCATTCAACCTCTACTTCAAGTTTGTAGTGAATGATATCTATAGGGCACCATATATATATAGCGTGTTCGCCGTCGGGCGGTGGTTCTGGTTGTTCTGGCTCCTCAGTGTATTCAATTGGTTCAAAAGTTTTTTTCTGGATTCTGCAAACAGGGTTACGGTAAACAATTTGAACTGGAGCTAATTTAACAAACGCAAGAGCGCCATTAACTTGAATTCCTATATTGCATTCGTCCTGGACTATTTCAGTGCTTAATTCTAGTGGTGAATTAGTAATAGGGTTACCACAGAAAGGACTATCAGGATAACGGTTGCAATCCATCGGGTCAGCTGGTGTGGTAGGTGTCATATAGAATGGAGTACCTGAAATAGGCGTCAATCCATCTTGGACCTCTGAAGGCTCTTCCTCTGGAGGCATATAGTCTAACTCTGGAAACCTAAAACGCCTTTTTGGTTTTTTTACTCGTCGTCTCCGTACCATCTTTTAAGCCTTACAAATAATATGTTTTTTGGTGCATTAGTTAATGCTTGATATTTTGCAAGCATTGTTTCTCTATCTATTTTTCCGTGTAATTTATAAGGCATAGAAAAATCATTTATATCATTTTCAAATATAGGTAACTCTTTGTATGGATTACGCATAAGAAAGACTTCCAAGCTATCAATAACTCGGAAGCTTAACATACTTGGAGGATGCTTTACTTTTTAAATTCTGTCACATTAATCGTCGCTAAGCCAGACGGGCCTCTTGCTTTTAAAACCCCAGTGTAAGCAAAGTCATCAAAATAGGTTCCCAGTGGAGGTATTTCAGTAATAGTTCTGTAAGTGCCATTCCCGGCATCATGGACTAGAACCACGCTTCTTTCTGTCTCTGTGTTGTAGATAATGAAGCCTACTCTTTCCGTATCGCTTCCAAGTATGACTGATGGTGTAGTCGTTACGTTGTATCCAGTATTTACATAAGTCCTTGAAGATTGATTAGAATCAGGTATTTCTACATTTACGCTAGCAGGGCTAAATAATCCCATAATTAAATACTCTCTAAAATGTTTAGTTTAGAAGTTCCGTTTTTACAAATTGCAGATATATTACCTCTCCAGTTTACATTGCTTGTACTGTATTCATAATGTCCGCCAGGCACAATTTTAATTGCTGAATTAACATCAACATCTTCACCAAATTTTATATAACAATCATTAAAACCTTGATTACTAATTAGTACATATTTTCTAAAGTTATTACTACTTAAAATAATAAAGCTATTCGTAGTAACATTAACACTTGTCTCTATATTATTTGTGATTACATTACCGCTTCCAGCCCATTCATTTTCGTACACTATTTCTTGCACATAACTTCCATGAATAGTTAGTTCATCATCTCCCTCTAATAACCCATATCCAACATCGATTAGTTTAATACCTAGTCTTCCGTTCTCGCCGAATTCATAAGTTAAATTATCAGTCAAATAATCCATGGCATTGTATATCCTATAAGGATAGCCGCTAGGATTAAGTAAACTTATTTCGGCAATTACAATCCAACCATTAATGCCGTCATTACTTAAAAGTTGTATTTGTTTACGTGGTGATTTCCATTCAACATCAAGTGTTTTGTAGAGTTTTTCTGTTTCACTGTCATCAAACTCTATATTTGGTAACTGTATTTCTGGTAATGATTTGATGCTAGAAAATATTTTTAAGTTTTTTAAAAACAGATTAGCTGATAGTATTCCCGAATTGATTCCCGATAATCCATCTAAGTTATTTCCAAGCACAGGGATAATATTAGATGATGAACTTGAATTTATTTTGAAAGCAAAATTTCGAGAGCGATTGTAGGTGTTGCTAGTCATCTTGTCTATATAGTAAAAAAAATTCAAAAAATAATTCAAAAAATAATTGAATTATTTTTGACATATACAAAAACGGAGCCAGGTATCACCTTAGCTCCTTATTTTTACAAAGACAAGAAACTGTAAATTAGATTAAATCTATGGATTGCCATCTCCATTACCATCACCAGAGCCAGATGGTACATCTACTAAATACTCAATGGCCTTTTCATAAGGCATACCATCATCAGTAAGCCCTAATTCAAATTGAAAGTTAAAGTTAGCCGAGAAAGTACTGGTATCAGTATTTGTAGTGGAAGTAATCCGATTCTCATTGTTAGGATTGCTCTCTACGTCTTTCTCCATTCTTTGTGCATAAATAATCAATTGATGCAAGTGTTGCATAATCGATGGCGCTTGAATGTCACCATTACCGCTAGAAAAGCCTAAGTAATCTGGCAGGTAGTCTTGAGCAGTTACAAATATTTCACCTGTACCGCTGATTACTTCTTCGACAGGCAAATTACATGTAGCAGAAAAGATTCTGCTATTAGCATTAAAGCCAATAGAAGTATTACTTATATTTTCCTCTTGTTCCAACAGAAATAGACGGGTCAAACACTCCATTATTTGACCTTCAACAGTATTCTCTTTAAGCGTTCCACCAGAAGAAAGTAAAGTAGCCATTACGCGTTTTTAATTAATACTTTTTAGTGCTTAACTCCATTGTAATTTTTATATTTCAAATATCATTAAATTGCCTTAAATTTATGCTTATCCCTAGGGTTTCAGTTACGATTAAAAGAAAACAAAAAATTAATTAATGAAGTTATAATCATAACAAGAAATCACTACTTTTAATTATGGCTAGAAATTATCGTTCGCGTGACCCCGTTTATGTCGTTACCAGTTCAGGTACAGGTAACTTTAATTATGGTTTTAATACTGGTTTAAAAACAGATAAAAGAAGTAATTTTGGGCAAACTGCTATTGATTTTAACAGTGTACCCGACAAGACTGCTTTTGGAGTTAACTCCCCCAAGCCGGCGAGAGCATCCAAAAAAGAAACAAGCGGCTACGAGTCTAGCTGGTGTTCAGACGATAAAATTGCAAGCTTAAAGGCATCTGGATACAAAGTTATCCCGGGAAGGCGTAGATTTGGGGGCAACTCTGCTTTATCGCAAACTCTCTACGTAACGATTCAAGGCATTAAATATGCTTGGATATCTCCATTGCTTCCTAGCTTTGTACCTGCAACTGATTTAGCAGAGTTAGGAGTAAAACAAGCTTCGGCAGGTGACAAAGATTTAATCTTTGGTGCTTCACAACCTAAGCCATCAAGATTTAAAAAAGATTTTACCCAGGGTGAAACATCTGGCTCATTCAGTATTTTTATTGATCCAGCGCAAGAAGATAATGCAATTGCAAAGGGCTGGACCCGTGCCAAAGGCTTAATTTTGCTGTAAATCGCTACCCATTACCTGACATGAATGAACTATTACTTCCAGGCGAACCTGGTTTCCAAGAGACTTTAGTTAATGCGATGCACTTGTTTAAGCCTAGGCATAATACAGCTTTCATTGCCAGACCTGGAAGTAATGGTTTAATGATTCCTGTTTCGGGTGCTGAATTGCGGGAATATTTGTTAGGCGGTGAATACGATGAAAGAATGGACGAATTAGAAAATGAAGTAGATGAATGATGCATTTGGTAATTGGACAGATTTAGGAACAATTAATCCTTTGTTTTCAAAATGGACTGAAAGCACTAACCATTTAGTTATTGACAGTGGAAACAAAGCAATAATAATAAGACATACTTTTAACATTAATAATGCCAACAAAGTAAATAGTAGATTGATTAGCAAGATAAAGGTTAGGGCAGAGGATAAGTTCTACACAGTACGCGCTCAATTTATTTACCCTTTGGACGTTGTTGTAATTGCTTCATTTCCTGTGTATTCAAGAGACAATGCAAGCACTCTTTTCAATGTAACTACAGAAGTTAAAAAATATAGTTACGGCAGTCATAGGTTTGCTATTCAAGACGATAATTACTCGGTTAAGCTGGAAGCGTTAGCAGTTCCAATTTAAATTAAGTAATTATTGTTATTTTTATGAGCGAAAAAATTAGGGTTACAGGAAATAACCTTACTTTAAGACCATTAATTGCTGAAGTTATAGCGCTACGTAAATTAATAGAACATCGTGATGTTGGCGATATTGTGGCCCAACCAATCGTTGATTATGTAAGGGCGTCTCCTCACACTATTCGATTAACGATTACTTTTTTTAGTACAAAAGAACCACCGTTTTACACTTCACCAGCAGGAAAGCGAGTTACTTACAATATTCCAGACGTAGCTAGAAACAAACTTAATTGGACAACTATTAAAAATGCTGCAGGTGGCGCAAATGGTTACAACTGGGGTCGCTTTCGTGCAACAGCTAATTTAGACAATGGTCGTCAAATGGCTGTTTATGGTGGCTCAGAGAACGAAGCCGAACAAAGGCTTAAATCATTATTAACATTGTCAACTGCAAAAATATTAACGCTTAGCGTATTAGAAGAAAAGAAAGAAGGTATTAGGCAGAAAGATAAAATTCTCTACAAGGAAGTCACTAGAATTTACCCCGCTTATTGCAGCGTATTATCTAGTCAAAAAATAGTTGATGAATCCAATCGCGAGTTAAACGAATACGGGTCTAGAAAAGTCGGAACTGTTACCGGTGCATTTAAACGAACAAAGTCACAAAAGATTCCTTTATGGGTCAACCAAGAACCTGCTGATTTTACTCAAATAATTAGCGAGTCTTTAAGGAATAGGGGTGTTAACACTCAATAAAAAGGTCGTCATTCGTATATATACGTAAAAATGCAGCTGACTGCTTACTAATAAATTTTATCTCCGAGAAAGTGATTAAGAAAAACTAATAACAATTGACTGTATTTTTTTTTACATCACTATAGAAATCGTTCGGAACTCCTACTTTTTATTGCTCTGATGAATGACATTTATAAAGAACTGGTTGAAACCTACAAAAAGTTAGGTACCTTAAGTTTTGCGTTAGCAGAAGATGCAGATAATTTAAGGATTACAAAACATGGTTTTGCTAGAGGCGAAAGAATGATAGTTTCATTTGAAGTTTTACTTAATGCACACAATAGACTTGTGCAAGGTAAGCATTATGAGGCTGCTGTGTTGCTACAAAAACTAAAAGATGATTTAACTAAGGTCTCTAGGGCTGAGGCTATATATAAAAAATAATTCAATTATTTTTTGAATTATTTTTTGAATTATTTTCAACACATAGAGAAGGGATGCCAGAACGAATACACTGGACAGAAACAATCGGCAACAAATACGTTACCTCTCTGCATCCTTCAATGCTTACTCCAAAAGGGTATATCAAAAAATGTACTACCCCAATGATAGGAAGTCTTAAGCAAAGGGTACCCGTAGAAGTGACATATGACAGAGCGTACGTAAAACTAAAAATACGTAAAGCTGTAATACAAGGGCTTACCCCAATTACTAAAGATGAACTCTTAAAGCTAATCAGCGAATGTTGGGATGAGGAATATGCGGAAAGAGAATAAAAAATCTTTCTGGATTGACCCAGCTACAAGTAGAACTTACCCCAACAAAAAAGACATTCCAGCATACTTGCTTGCTAGTGGTCGCCTACAACATTGGGATTCAGTGCTAGAGTTTAAAACTTTTCAGTTTCTTGAAGTGTGGTTTCCCAAAGTTGAAATAAGACGTCAGAAAGAAATCCAGATTTATCCTAAGAATAAAGCGTTTCCTAAGATATCCTGGAAAATTGATTTCTGTCTCGAGTTTCCAATACCTATATATATAGAAGTCAAAGGTCAATGGTTGCTCAAAGATGCAGAAAAAGAAATATTCTGGCGTACCCTCAGAGGAGTGCAAGATAAGCACCCTCAAATATTTAACCGGCTATTGTTTACTTCAGACAAAGGTGATTGGAAGATACCACATACTAATCTTTCAGTAGTGCCACTCAATAACTTAAGAACTCATCTAGACAGCATAGTTGCAATAGACTAAATGATTAATATAGTGGAGATTCAGATTTGTAACAGTCATAAAGAAATGGCTGAAGCAATGCTTAAGTACTGCGAAAGCGCTCCGTCAGGCTTAATTGCTCGACATTTTTTGAGGTTCAATATTGAAAAGAAAATCATTGAGGTATTGCCCTATAGTTTCCCTACTGCAAGCATTCCTGAAAGGATAGTTCAGGAAATGGTGGGAGGTGAGCCGATTTACTACCAAGTTAAAGACATTGGTAGACTTGCAGTTCTTAAGGGCGGCTCTTTAGCTGCAAAGCTAGAAATGGATACCCCTTGGTATTCCTACGGTTCAAACATTTTTCTTACTACAGGAATTGTTGGTAAGACTGTACAGGAAAAAGCTATTAGAGGCTTTAGCTTCATTGAAGCTAACCAAGTGCTACTTGAGTTTGAGGCTAGCTCTCATTTTAGAGCAATCGAATTTAACCCACTTTGCTTATTTTGATTAGGAGTAAAATTATGTCAGGCCGCGTATCTTTACAAGACAAGCTAGAGCAACGTAAGACAGGGAAAGAGTTCAGCAAATACGCCTTCATGGATGAATGGTATTACTGTGAAGTAACATCATCAGGGAAGTTTAAAATTATTAAATCTGATGGAGCTGTATCGCAAGTCTTGTCAGAACGTTATTCTGATAAAGCAAGAAAGGAACCTGAGTTCATCAAAGTAAATGCATCAGGTGTTTATATTGTTCATGACAAAATGACGCCTGAGGAAATTGACAAAAAAACTTTTTGCATGCATCGCAAAGATAAGATGCCATTCCCATTTTTTATTGTTGCAATGGCTCCAGACTTGAAAATGAAAGATGCATGCGAGTTACCTTTGACTACCTTGTTAAGCACAATTAACAGCCTCAAAGTACAGAAAGGTAAAAACGTCGAAATTCACATTGTTTAATTTTTTTTTAATAAGAGTGAGTACATCCTCACTCTTATGTGTTGTTATTCATCCAATCAAAAACGATGCCTGCATATTTAAGTGATACAAAAGCTTCTGAGAAATTTAGCTATATTTCATTGTCCGACTTCCCCTCAATTAAATTTGGGGTTAATTTTCAAGAATTATGCACTAAGCAAGATGATGATTTTTACTATGTATTTGGGTATGCTAAAAGTGCTACAGGCGTAATAAAAGTAGGCAGCAGTAAAGATTGGAAATTTGAGCCACAAGAAATTTACTTCAAGGTAGCTAAAAAGAATTACGAAAAAACTGATTGGAAGACTAAAGAGAAAAAAGTAATAGAGCAATCTAGAGTAGAAAAACTATTATGCAAAAATCTTGCAACACTTGATGAAAGCAAGGTATATCAAGGTCAAATCGATGTGTTTGACACCAACCAAATAGATTTAATCTTACTTGGTAAGCAAGCTGATGGAACAGACATTCCTGAAGTTGTACTCAATTCCTTAAATACTGGTTTTTGGATGGTTACACCTTGTGAATCTCCAGAAAAAATCAACCCACCTGAAATAACTTTACCCAAAAGCTATGGAAGTAAGAGCTACGGAAGTAAGGGACAAAGTGAACTAGAGAAATTAAATGATAGAACTAAATTTGCAAAGCAATGTTTATCTGAAGCATTCCCAGATAAAAAGATTGAGAATGTAAGTGACTTAGCTGATGTTTTAAGTGAAGCTGCTATTGCAGAAAAATCTAGTGTAGTTTGGTCGGTTGTTTGCAAAATTATGGGGAGTGATTAATGACAGAAAGTACTGCTACTTCTCATTACCTGGATCCAAAAGAATTTTATGCAACTTACCTTCAAAGCTGGACTGATTATTGGGAGAAAGACAAATCAATTTATGCGAATGTAGCTAGTATTCTAGAGCAATCTGTGTGGTTGCCACAGAAGAAAATACTTATTCCTGTTGCATCTATATATATGCTACTCCCTAGTAAATGGTCGATGATTACGCCTATATTGTTCGCTTGGGGTGATAAAGGTAGCGGTAAATCAACTCTTTCAATGCTCGCTAACTACCTTCATGGTTTTAGTCAAACATTCTCACCTACAGATACTTTTGCAAGTATTCGCAATGCCTTGGACGCCATGAGGTGGATGGATGGAGCTACAAAAGACATGGAAAAAGATGGCGCATTACTTGCTTGGGATAACATTCATGCTGAAACATTAAGACGTGACCCACGCATTTATCAGTTACTACTATTTGGGTACAACCGCAATACAGACAGAATTAGCATTGCTAATAGTCATGGGGAAAATAAAAACTATCATGTGTTCTGTCCCAAAATAATTAGTTCAGTTGAGCCACTGCATATCAATCAAGAATTTTCTGAACTCCATAGAAGATTGCTATTAATTCCTCATAAACCTTTCGATAAGTTTTCCCATGACGAATTAAAGGAATATGACGGACTTGATTTAAACCTAGACAAAATTGACTTGCAATCCATTAGTTGGGATGGTATCGATGAAAAATTTCACATTTTTTGGAACACTAAAGAAAATGTTCAGAATTATGTTTTCTGGAGAAACTTACTTACCCGCAAAGGCAAAAAACCCTTCAAGGTTCCTAAAAATATCAAGGGTGAAAGATGGACAATCATGATTGACTTGCTTTGCACTGGTTTAACCGTTGGTGCATTCAAGGAAGTTCAAGAGTCAATTGACTTTTTTGCTCAGTACTGGGAATACATTGATAAACATTTCCTAAGCGAATCTAGTGCTACTTTGGGTCACTTAAAATTATTCATTGAAGAAGAAGCAGGAATAATTCTTAAAGCAAATAAAGCAGCGATTAAAGCAGGTAGTCAAACAATCAAAGCAATAATCCAGCCTCAAAAATTGAGGGAAAGATTGAACTTTCTACAGCAAACTGGACAATTAGATATTAGTCCTAAAACTAAAGATATTAATTCGTTGATGTGGGAACTAGGATGGAAACTAACAACAGAGGGATGGGTAGAAAGATAGAAGTAAATTGGATTCTATCTTATGAACAGGCTGAATTACTTTGCAGATATTTAGAGTTATGCTCAATGCATAAATTTGATGGCTTTAATGAAGATAGTTGCAAAATGATAATCGCGTTAAAGCAACTACTAGAATCATTGCTAAACAGTGAAGCAAAAAATCTAACAACCGAAGTAATTAATGAAGATGACTTACCATTCTGATTTATATATTGCTCATATTACTCAAAATAGTATTGAGTACTTAAAACGTGATAAATGGTTGCAATTAGATGACTTAAAGCAATTGGTTGGCAAACAGAATGAGCGTCCATATATTGAGTGTGTTTATCGTCGATTCATTAATCCAGTAGTTACAGCAGTGATTGATGATTGTGGTGCTGTTTCACAATTACCTTGGATAGCGACATTACCTTGGAATACTCACATTTATGGTGATTTTGTTTTGTGTGGCTTTGATAGAACTCCAGATGGGGACATGGACTTATGTTCCATGCCTAAAGAGGCATTAAACGATTCTGTAGCACAAATTAAGCTAGTAGCTTAAAAGTCAAGTCATAGCTTAGTTTCAAGGGAAGTCTTAGGGCTTCCCTTTGTTATATGTAGAAAATAATTGAAAAAATAATTGAATAAATAATTGAATTATTTTTACTATATAGAGATAACAGCAAAATACAGGTAGGTGAATTCAATTTTTCGTAACATCCTGACAGTTAGGAAATGAAATATAGAGAACCAAAAATCTTGAGTGTTGGGTACAATGGATAAGAATTAACTTAGCCACTGAGTATCTACTGAGTAATTTACTCAGTAGTGCTTTATACGACATTTTCAGCTTATTTAAACTAATTCCAAGCTTAAATAGTAATGACTGAGTATTTAGATAGGAGTGAAGCTCGAAAGTGCTGAAAAAACGTAATTATTTACATGTCTCATGGCAGGCGGTTTTCTCGCTGATAATATTTATTTTTATGTACCTCCCCATTGGGGTATTAGCTTTCTACAGTTTTAACCAGTCTGCTTACAGTGCTAAGTGGGAAGGCTTTACCTTGAAATGGTACCGTTACTTATTTCAGGATGAAAGTATTTTATTGGCGCTGAAAAATAGTTTAATTGTTGCTTGTACTGCGGTTGGTATTGCAGCTATTTTTGGTACTTTAATGGCTGTGGGTTTAGCGCGTTATCGTTTTCCTGGTAGATCCCTTTATCGGGGTATTTCTTACCTACCTTTGATTATTCCCGATATTGCGATCGCTGTAGCGACTTTAGTTTTTCTCGCAGCTTTTGCAATTACTCCTAGTTTATGGACAATAATCGCTGCTCATTTGGTCTTTTGTCTCGCTTACGTTGCTCTTGTCGTTTCTTCCAGACTCAATAATATCGATCCCCATTTGGAAGAAGCTGCATTGGATTTGGGTGCGACCCCAGTACAAGCATTCATGAAAGTGTTATTACCCCAATTGATGCCAGGTATTATTGCAGGTTGTTTGCTGGCTTTTGTGTTAAGTTTGGACGATTTTATTATTGCCAGTTTTACTGCTGGGGGTGGTTCCAATACTTTACCAATGGAAATCTTTAGTCGAATCAGAATGGGCGTAAAGCCCGATGTTAATGCATTAAGCGTAATATTAATTGTAGTTTCTGCGATCGCTGCACTTATTGCTGAATTAATTCGTAGTACAGGGGAAGTGAGGAGTAATGAGTAATGAGTAATAAGTAATAAGTAATAAGTAATAAGTAATGAGTATGAATCTTTGCTCAATACCCAGTCTCTAATCCCCAGTCGCCAGTCGCCAATCACCATATGCCGCTTGCGGCGTGCGGCACGCAGTGCTTATGGCTAACGCCACGCTTCCGCTAACGCCAATCCCCTAATCCCCAGTCCCCAACAAAGGCATAAACTCTAAGTACCCAGCAGTATTACGGATAACTTTAACTAAATGGATATCTTGCTGTTTGGTATCGCCCCCTATCGGCTGTGCGGAACGTTCGCCATTTGCATTAAAAGTTATTTTGCCGGTGGTTCCAATACTATTAAAATCTGGGTTTGCGGTAACCCTGGCTACATCTTCACTTATTGCTGAAATTGGTAGTTTTTTTAATGCAGCAATTAAAGTATTAGTTGCATCGTATGATGTTGCTGTACGCCAGCTAACTTTTCCTCGCCACATCTTTTCTGAACTGACAGAAAACCCATCATTGGGATTGATACTATGATGCCAAGGAATTGCTACGACTAAGCCCAATGCATTCTGTCTGACCACTCTCAGAGTGTTGGAATGGTAAAGACCATCTCCACCAACAATCAAAATTTTCTTTTCTGCTGCTGTAATAACTTGAAGGGCTTTATTAGAAACCAAACCATCACTATTAGGAAATAATACAATTGCATCAGCATTGTTCCGCTTAGCTCGAGCAATTACGTAATCCGCATGCCAATGGGGATCGGATAAATTAAACTCTTCAACTACTTCTCCTCCTCCATTATTAAATTCAATATTAAATACGTTTCGTAAAGATTTACTATAGTTACTATTTTTATTGTAAAAGACAGCTGCTTTTTGCTTATCAGCTTGATTTATTAGATAACTAGCTAAAGTTTTAGCAGTTATGCTATCGCTGCTAACTATTCGACGGAAGAAGCAATTTTTCAGTTCAATATTTAAACACTTTTTTGATAAATCTTCTGAGGTTGCTGTTGCCGAAATTAGTAGTAGTTTATTCTGTTGATAAATATCAATAGCTTTTACTGTTGTGTCACTAGTAAAATGACCAATAACAGCTAAAATGTCACGTTTTTGCACTAGATAATTAGCAATTTTTCTAGCTATTCGAGGACGATTATTATCGCTAGCAATTAGAACTTTAAGACCAATTTTTTGTTTGTTATATTTCTGATTGAACTCATTTTGAGCTTGAGCTACTCCTCGCAGAATTTCTAAACTTGAATTAATACTATCTTGGTTATTACTAATAGGTGCAACCACAGCAATGGTGTATGCTTTAATTTTTTGTGCTTTAACCCGAGCATTATTCAAATAAATTAAAGTTTCTGGATCGCGTTGTTTATTCAATGAAAGTTGTAGTAAACGAGAACCATTGACATAATCACCCTTTGCAAATGCTACGACACCTTGTTTTTTTTCTTTATTCCAAAAATTACTGATTAAGATTTCTTCCCCACAACTTATTTCATCACCAATGGGAAAGTTTCTATAAGAAATCTTTGAACAACCATTTACTCCATTTAAATACCAATTACCAGTAGATATTCCAATTCCTAATAATAAAAATATGGCTATTACTTTATAAGGGATAAGATGTAAAATTAATTTTTTATTCAGGTGTCTTAAAAGAACTTTAGTATCTTTAGGTCGACGACGCCAATCGATTTCGATGGTTGCGTCTAATAAATTCTGGAAATTATACCAACGAAGTTTATCAATTGCACCCTCTTCATTTTTAGGTGGTAATAAAACTTTATTTCGCCAAGTTAATTTACCATTTTTATCGATGGGAATATCTAAAGGATGAAGTCTAGTTAATAAATGTACAAAAGTCCGTCCTAAAGCAAAAATATCCGATTGTGCAACGGTTTCTCCATAATGAATTTGTTCTTGGGGAGCATATCCTGGAGAACCTATTTGGGTACCATTTCTAATGTCGTCATGTTGTAAATAAGTTTGTGCTAAGTCCCTTACCGCACCAAAATCAATTAGCACTAACTGACCATCAGGTCTTAGCATAATATTTGCTGGCTTAATATCCCGATGGAAATATCCCCGCTCATGAACCAGGTCTAAAATTTCTACTAGTTGCTTGAATGACTTGTAGATTTCCTCAAATGGAAGTGGCTTTTCTCCTTGACGATCTAACCATTCTTGTAAATTTAAACCATCAACTTTTTCCATCACCAAGCAATACAGTGGTTCTGGATAATTAGAAAACTTTAATTCAAAATATCCATTTTCGTGTATTTTTGGTATTCCTGGATGATTTAGAAATTGCAATACATTCGCTTCTCTTTTAAATAGGTCAACAACCTTCTGTCTTACTTTTTCAGTAAATGGAGATAAGTTTAAAACCTTCAATACATAATGAGAATTTTCATATTCGACCTCAAAGGTTCGACTAAATCCTCCTTTTCCTAAACGTTTAGTTATACGATAGCGCTGATTCAAAAGCAGACTAGACCCGCAATTACGACAAAATTTTCTGTCAGCGTTCATCGGGTCATTAGGATGGGAACAATTAGGATTTAGGCAACAACTCATAAGACATATATTAGCCTAACACTATCATAAGATTTTTGACTGTTAGTAGAATCACTAATTAAGTACATACACTTAATACATTATTGATATTTACACTTTTAAGTACGTGGGCTACAAATAATACAGTTCGCACAATAGATTTTCCTAGAAAATAATTTTTTGTGCTAAATTAAGATTTTATTGATTTTTCTTAATATTTGAGATAGTATTTACTCACAATTAAAGAAAAATCAAAAATTCTAAAAATATAGTGTGTGTGCACACTGTTCTCAATAATGTTTTTACTCTTTATTGATTAAAATTATATGTAATATTCCAAGCAAATACAAAATAGTAGGACTTGCAATTGTTGCAAAGCAAGGATTTCAATTTATTGAGCAGATATATACCAATTAGACTGTTCATATCAATGCGACACTCTATTTGATATTAGATTTGGTAATTTGCATCATTTTTTTAAATTGTAAAGATAAGTAAACAATCTTGAAATAATTTATTTTGTTCCCAATGTCTGCAATCCAAGTTACCGTTAAGTTATTTGCTGCTTACCAAGAAGCATACGGAGTACCAGAAATGGTGCTAGAGATTCCCAAAGATACGCCAGTGGGGGATGTGCGCGATCGCTTAATATCCGGACATCCCGAACTGAGTAAATGGCGTGAAGTAACGAGGTTTGGTGTTAATTTTAATTTTGTTGAGCCTGATACATTACTGCAGGATGGAGATGAGGTTGTCTTAATTCCTCCTGTCAGTGGCGGATAATTCTTGCATTGAAATTTATTTTTATATTCAGTGTGTCTTGTTGGATAATTTAATATTCTACTGACACGATGTAATATTTACAACATTAAACAGTTGTTTGTTAGCTGTTGAAAAAGTTTTTTGTGTTTATAATTGTTTTCCCTATTATTTTCTTAAACACTAATATTACTTGAGAATCACTGATTGATATCAAGTCCGCTTAATTAGTTACTATATAACCCTATTGAAAAGACCGCGATTATTACCTAATAACCCTTTTACTGTACACAATACCTAGAGCTTTTATGGCGACGGCAGATCCAAAGGTAACGTAGTTATAGCCTCTAGCTGCGCTACCTTGCGGTTAAGCCTTACGGCAGAGTCTATGACTACGTCACCTTACGGATCCCTCTTGCTGCGCTAACGTCGTCAGACGCGTACATTCGTCTTTATACGCGTCCAAACCGTTACACCGTTACGCCGCCTACGCGCTTCTACGCGCCCCCCTGTTCGCTGTAAACGCGTCCAAGATGCACCTGCGGTGAACACTAACATTACTTATTACTTATTACTTATTACTTATTACTTATTACTTATTACTTATTACTTCGCTCCCACAGATGTGATAACTTTTTAGCCAGACGTAATATTAATCCCATTGCACATATGCTTATCTTCTTTATTGTCCGGGGGGTTTATTCTAAAGTCTTCACGGATGAAGTTGCATCCTTCCCGGAGTAAATAATCAAAATCCCACTTCCATAGTTTCACAGATCTGTCACCACTTGCAGAAGCAAGCATTTTACCTACAGGGCTGAATTTAACATCATAAACCCAGCTATTGTGTCCCGTAATGCTTTTGATTTCTTTACCACTGCTGATATCCCATATCTTGACTGTACCGTCAGGGCTGGCAGAGGCGAGCATTTTATTGTCAGGGCTAAAGCTGACACCCCTAACCCATCTTTGATGTCCCCTGAGGGTTACAATTTCTTTACCGGTGTTGACATTCCAAAGTTTTACTGTTTTGTCACCACTTGCTGAAGCGAGCATCTGACCATTGGGACTAAAGCTGACCCCCCTAATTGAATTTTGATGTCCGACCAGGGTTTTTATTAGTTTAGCTGTACTGGTATCCCATAGTTTGATTGTGTTATCCCAACTTCCAGAAGCAAGGATTTTACTATCTGGACTAAAGCTGACTTTTCTAACCGATGCTGTATGTCCAGTAAGAGTTTTTATTAATTTACCTGTATTGGGGTTCCACAATTTTACTGTGTTGTCATCGCTTGCAGAAGCAAGGAGTTTGCCATTCTTACTAAAGCTGACACCATCAACGCTGTCTTGATGTCCCCTAAGGGTTCTAATTAGTTTACCCGTATTCGTTTGCCATAACTTTACGGTGCGATCGCTACCGGAGGAAGCTAAGGTTTCACCGTCGGGGCTAAAACTAACATCAATCACCCAATCTTTATGACCAGTAAGGGTATTAATTGTTTGCTTGGTGCTGCTATCCCAAAGTTTAATTCTTAAATCGCTACTAGCAGAGGCGAGAATCTTACCATCTGGACTAAAACTGATTCCCTTAACATCTTCTGTATGTCCAGACAAAGTTTGAATTTCTTTGCCGTTAATAATATCCCATAGTCTTACGGTTTTATCATCACTTGCTGAAGCAAGGATTTTGCTATCTGGGCTAAAAGTAATTCTATTAACAAATTCTATATGCCCTGTAAAAGTATTTATTTTTCTACCGGTTTTAACGTCCCACAACATAACACTTTTGTCAGCACTTGCCGAAGCTAAAATTTGACCATCTGGACTAAACTTAACCCCCCTAACCCCGTCTTTATGACCAATGAAGGTTTGTATTGGTTTACCAGTGTTAATATTCCAAAGTTTGATGCTTCGATCCCAACTTGCAGAAGCTAATATCTTACCATTTGGGCTAAAGCTCACACCGTAAACTTCATCTTTATGTCCAGCAAGGGTTTTGATTTGTTTACCGGTACTGATATCCCATAATTTTATCAGACCATCAACACTAGCAGACACAAGAACTTTGCCGTCTGGACTAAAACTGACATCATGAACTAAGTCTTGGTGTCCAGCAAGGGTACGGATTTTTTTACCGGTATTGATATCCCAAAGTTTTATGGTTTTGTCCCAACTTGCAGAAGCGAGCATATTTCCATCTGGACTAAAACTAACATCATGAAGTTCATTTGCGTGTCCCTGTAATGTTTTTATTTGTTTACCGGTATTGATATCCCAAAGTTTTGCTGTTTTGTCCCAACTCGCTGAAGCAAGGATTTTCCCATCTGGACTGAAGCTAACCCCCCGAACTGAGTTTGTATGTCCTGTAAGAATTTTGAGTTGTTTTCCAGTACTTGCATCCCACAATATGATGGTGTTGTCAGTACTTGCAGAAGCTATAATTTTGCCATTAGGGCTGTAACTAACATCGTTAACTGCTGCTGCATGTCCTCCCAAGGTATTGGGTGCTGCAACATTAGGAACAATATGCAATAGTGTCAACTCTACTTGTCTGCGAGTATTGCTATCTACCCAAGGTAAACTTTGCATTTTTACTGCAGCTTTAACACTAGTTTGAGTTGCTTTTTGTTTATTTAATCTTAAAAGACCATCAGCAGCTTGGGTTAAGGAATTGATTTCACCAATAGCAGCACTCCACCAACCCAAACCAGCTAAGCCTGCTAAAATCAAGGCTACTAGAGAAAAACTGCTCAGTCCAGTAATTGTGATTTTTCGTCTGCGATCGCGTTCCTGTTTTTCGCGATCGCGTAATGCTATACTTGCCTGAATAAAATCTTTTGCTCCTTGGCTTAGATCGTTGGAGCGTGAAGCTAACTTTTCTTCTGCTTCTAATAGGGATAAACCTCGTAATAATCCGCCATCATCTCTATTTGCTTTTTCCCATTGACGCATCGTTTCCCGTAAAGATTCTTGCCAAGTTCGGAAGTTACGGTCTTTATCAATCCATTGTTGTAGTTGACTCCATTCTCGAATTAAAGCTTCATGAATAATTTCTACTGTTTCAACGCGATCGCTTTCATTCCAAGCTGTTACTACTAAACGTTCATCGGCTAAATGTTTGACTAAATTCCAATTATACGGATTGATTTCTTCCCGAGTTGCAACACGTTTCGTATCTTCTGTACCTTCCCCAGGACGCACTAACTGAGTAAATATTCGTTCCGCTTTTGCTTTGTCTGCTTCGGACAACAGATCCAAAACTGAATCTGCATATTTAGCTAAAGCTTTTTCTAAACCGCCAATTTCTCCATAAGCTTGGTGGGTAAGATACCATTTATTTGGTTTTTGCCATAGTTGCGTCAGGGTAAATTCTAATAGGGGTAAACGTCCCGGTTGTTTACCCAGGTCATCAATTAGTTTTGCAGTTAGACCTTCTTCTAATTCCACCTTCATTTTTTCCGCAGGTTTTTCGATTGCTGCGGTTAATTCCTCCCGGTTCATTGAAGTGAGTAAGATCGGTCGATATTTTTGCAAAGCTTCTCCCATAGGTTGATAATCCAGAACTTTTCCCATAAAGTCAGCCCGAAGTGTAAAAACTAGGGTAAAGTTGGGGGCAAATTTTACAGCATAAAGCAATGCATCTAAGAAAGGTTGACGTTGTTCTTCCGTTGCTAAAGTATAAAGTTCTTCAAATTGATCGGCAATTAATATAATATTTGGTTGAGAAAAGTTCTGTTGAGATATTTGTTTGCCAGATTTATTTGGCTCGGAATTATGGATTACCTGAGAATCTTTGCTGGAGACGTAGCATGCTACGTCTCTACATTTCCATAAGGGGTTATTCTTACACGTATTTGAAATAATATTTTCAATAAATTGACACAAAGCTTGTTCGTTAGCTTTTAAGTCTACTTCTAGTTCTAATTCCTTTAATCTGTGGTTACTTTCTTCTATTTCTTTTCCCTCTTGCGAACTAATCACATCTTGAAGATGGGAACTCAAAGCGGTTGCTAAAGCATCAAAAGGATTTTTCCCCGGACGGAAAGATACTACTTGTACGTTACCAGCTTCTCGCAATCTGGGAACTAAACCAGCAAATACCAAAGAAGACTTTCCACTTCCAGAAGCACCCACCACAGGAACTAATGCTTCAGTGTTTGCAGAGTCAACTAAATCTGCAATAAACCTATCTCTACCAAAAAATATCTCTGCATCTTTTTCTTTAAATGCGGATAATCCCTTATAAGGAGAGTTAGGAAGTTTACCTGTTAGTCCCCCTAAATCTTCCCAATTGGGAGCAACTTCTAAAGTATTTTGACAAATAATTGGTAACCAGTTAACTCCTGGTATTTGCTGTTGAGAATCTTCCTTATTGGTAAGTTCTTGAAGTTTAACCCTTGCATCTCGCACAGAAGCAAACAAAGATTTTCCTTGAGAGAAAGAACCTAAAAAATACTTGAGAAAATCTTGAGCAATTTTATCTGGTACGGCTTCTCGCCAAACAATAATATAAGGTAAACCTAAATTTGCGAACTGTTCAGCTAAACCCAAACCATCGCAAGAATTAAAAATTGCTAATCTTAAACCCTTTGCAATAGCTTCACGGAAAGTATTTCTAATTTCCTCTGGATTTAAACAGTCCTCAGGATTAATTTTCAAGGAACCGACATGATTCTCACGATCTGTCTGACTGTGACCACTGTAAAACAAGACGTCACAGGGTTCATCCCATAATTTGATAAAATCTCGACGTTCTGGTTGAGAAAGAACAGTTAATTCTGCTCCCCGTTGTTTCAACTTTTCTATTAATTCTCGATCTGTTTCGATATCTATATTTTGATTGTCACCAAAAATACTAGTAATTTTAACTCTTCGAAATACTTGATTATCAATCGGTTTAACTTTCTCAATTTGTTTAAATTTCAATTGAGATTCATGTAAATATAATGCGACTTCTAAACTAGAATTTCCAGGGAAATAATCCCATTCCCGCCAAGGTAACCGATGTAAAATATCCTTAGTCGATTGAGACTTAATCTGTTCGGTATTAATAACAAATATAACTTCGGAATTAGAATCTGATGTAACTGAATCTGATATGACTACAGGTTCAATTTGTGACTTAATATTCCCAAGCCAAGTATTCAATTGAGTCTGTAAACTTCTAGCAGATTGTTTACAGTCTTGATAGCACTCAGACCAAGAAAAATTAGTAGTTTGTTTGCGTTTAAACCCCATTCTCAAGGGGTTAACCAAACTGAGATATTGATTTTGCCATTTTTGATATAGGACTGGAATTTCTGGTGCTGGGGGAAGTTGGATTTCTAGTTCTGTAGATACCCCTTCAGTATTTACTAGATTTAATATGTTTTTATTTTCACTAAATCCTGACTGAAAGTCGCCATCACCAAACTTTAAGCTTACCAGAATCTGCATTGTATTTATTGGCTCAAGGGCTTAGCTCGGGATTATTGTTAGGTCACACCTGCAAAGACGCGAAATTTCACACCTCTACAAAGATAGTAATCATGATTACGATATAAATAAATACGAACTGATAATAGCTTATTCCAGATATTTAAATAAATTTTGATACACTATGTGATCGATTAGATTCACAAGAAAATGTCGGGACACGGGCAATTTTAATTACTGCGAAAATTAAGCAAACAAAATAATCAAAACTTTGTAAAAATTATAACTTCTAGTACTCCACCATATTAATTATGAGGGATTGTAGAGACGTTGCGTGCAACGTATCTACAGGGGTTTTGACGACAAACCAATCCGTCATAATTAATGAAAAAGACTACTACAGACCCGCTTTTTAATCCGACGAGTAAATGATGTATTCCTGATCCTGATAAGCAATAGGTAAGTCTAACTGATGATCGCTAGCTGTCATGAAATATTTTGCTTTGTATTTGAGCATCAGAGACTCTACTTGTCTCGTCGTCAAGTTTGCATATCCATCATTAAGCTGTTCCCTAACGGCAAAGCCTACTTTTTCCCATTTATTTGGATTACCTGATAAATCATTTAGACGTTCATACCAAACCTGAATTGTGGCATCATCCGAGGGCACATGCTTAAACTTTGCAATCGTTGCACGCTCTGACAACCATGTAAATTCATTAAATTTTGCTGGCGGTGAGATAATTACAGAATTCTTAGGTGTATTATCTTTAATCCAAGCAAACATTGCTTTGCCATTTGACCTAATTCCATCAGGATGATTCCATGGAAATCCCTGCAATGCAAAAGCCTGACCGATGAAAATAAATCCCCCATGAACATAAGTCATTGCAACAATAACAGCACAGAATGAAAGAAAAATTTTCCTGACTCTTATGTGTGGGAACGAGCATTCTAAAGCACGACAAAATAGCAAACAAGTTATCATAGGCAACATGGCATCGCCAAATCGAAATGGGTAATATTGAAGAAATTTTCCATCTCGATCAATCGGAAAAATTACAAGTCCTAAAACAAAAGGAATAAGCATCACAAGTGCAAATCTTGATAGCTGCGAACAAGCAGACTTTTGTTGGCTCGACAAGTCACTGGAATTGAACGGAAATTTATTTTTATGAATTAAAAAGCATATTAATGTAGCAAGTGAAATATAAAAAACCAACCATAACCACATCTTTATTGACCAGGCTAGTGGATAAAGATGATGAGGATTACGTAGGAAAACATATATATAGGATGCCGTAAAACGAGAGTCAATTGAATCTACTGATGAAGAAGTGAAATGCTGGAAAATCGGGATAATGGAAAAGCAACCAAAGACAATATATACAATAAATATAGCCCCAATTTTTCTAAGACTAGGGCATTCAATCTGTCGTGACAATATTTGGAGTACTAAAAATAAAGCTATCGAGATCGTAGCATAACCACCAACTAGTACATGGAATGATGTAGCTAACCCAAGTATTATTGCCATTGGGATATAGTATTTCTTTATTACTAGCCACAATGCAATGGAAATAAAGGCATAAGAAAATCCTTTAGGACCAAGTTCTCCTATAATCCACTCACCAGCAATCATTCCTTGTTTATTTAAGAATAAAATAGTAGCAAGTAATAGCGAATAAAAGTTAAGACCTATTTCAGCACTTAAAAGAGTTACCCCCAAAGCAAAGAGAAGGTAGTATGTCATTCTACCAATAATTGAGGTTGCTAAAAATCCTGTTGCCATGGAAAGCTTGCCAAAAATAGATTGAAATATAATTTGATATTTTTGGGGCTGATTAATATAAAAGTCCTCAGGAATCCAGCCCGGATCGACATATTGCCTCGCCAATAGTAACTTTCCAATTTCATTGTTTGTCATATTACCTTTTAGCAGTTCACTGATAACAATTAATGTAAAAACTGCTAAGCTCGTAATTATAAGAATATTCCGTTGTTTATTTTTGATGAGCCTAGATGAGTTCAGAGAAGCCAATATATACCTCACTATTTACAACGAATATAAAAGTTAACTGGCATTGTGCCATAAAAAATAGCTATAAAGTAGGGTCCGGTGCTATTTTACACAATGTAACCCATTAATATATTCGAGAAGAAGCGACGATTGAAGAGCATTCTGGGAGAATTTGCCAATAAAACAAAAAAAATAAGTGGGGTAATTAATTGGAAGTACCTTCTAGCAGTCAACTGAGCCGATATCTGGAAGTTTGCTGTTTACAGGTTAGTGCCAATCTCAGTTATGAAGATGCAGCATTGGATATTAAGTATTTTACAAAAATAGCAAGTTTCTCACAGCACTAAATAACGGGCTCTTACTATGATTTGAGCATGAAGATGCTAGAAGAGTAGGAATTTTAATTGACAAAAAATAATTAAAATTTAAACAGAATCCAAGCAACGATCGCTCCTCCTAAAATCAGATAAATAACATTTACCTTCCATCGAAAACTTATCATAAAGGTAATTAGTAAAATTACCCAACTTTGCCAGTAAATCAATACTGATTGTGATAACTTAACTATTACTGCTGCCATCAAAGCAATTGAACTAGTATTAACAGCATCTAAAAACGCAGAAGTCCAACGAAAGCTTCGAAGTTGGGAAACCACCGAAATTAGAGCAGCACTGAAAAGGAATGATGGCAAAAAAATAGATACTGTTGCAACTATTGCGCCAGGTATCCCCAAAAGTAAATAACCGATAAAAGTTGCACTTGAAAGTAAAGGACCAGGAGTTATTTGGGCGATCGCGATCGCATCTAATAATTGTTGCTGAGTCAACCAACCAAAATCATCAACCAATTCCCCTTGCAAAAATGCGATTAGGACATAACCGCTACCGTATAATAAACTAGCAACCTTAAGAAAAAATATACTCAGTTTTCCTAAGGAAAGACTTGGAGAATAATTAGCATCAATAAAAAATAATATAGCGATAGTTATTAGTAAAAAAAATACAGCTTTGGGAATTTGAAATTTGGTATTTGCTGATTGTTCTACCCCTGATTCTTCCGGTGATAACTCTTGATGAAATCCTATTAAGAGCATACCGATTGCTCCACCGACAAGGAGCAAAATTATCTCACTCACCCCGAAGAAATTTGCAGTACAGACAAATATCCCAATGATTAACAAACGCCAGTTATTGATCGCCGTTTTGCCCAATTTCGTCACAGCTAATAACATTACAGCCAAAACGACTGGTTTAACTCCATCCAAAAAAGAGGCTATTTCGGGAAGAGCGCCAAACTGAGTATAAGCCCAAGCAAAAGCAGTCTTAATCAGGGCTGCAGGAAAAATTAGACAAATACCTGAAATGACAAATCCCAACCATCCACCATATAAGTAACCAACATGAATTGTAACTTCGACTGAACTTGGACCTGGGACGAGGTTACTAGCGCCAATAATATCGAGAAACTTCTGTTTTGTCAGCCATTTTTTCCGCGTTACTACCTCATATTCCATCATCGCTAGCACCACAAGGAAACCACCAACTCCAGTGCTTCCTAGCTTTAAACACAGGATTGCTAATTGGCTTAAATTTTTTAGCCTATCTGTATTCATCCAAAAACACAGCGCGATAAACAAACATAATACTCGATGAGGGCGCAAGGCATTGCACCCCTGCAGATAACATTACTGCGAATAAAAACACATCGTATAAAATACAACTTTTTTACTGATTATTGTGAAAAGCATTCAAGAAGTTAATAACAAAAGGCGGAGCGGATCTAAATAAATCCGCCACGGACAAGGAATGTCTTTAATTGCAGCCCATTTTTCTTTATACACTTCTGCTTGTAGGTGGTAATCTTTAGAATTTCTAGGAGGAGAATTAAGTTTTAAATAGACTGTCGTCCTGTGGGGTGTTTCACTAATCTGAACTAGCCAAGCTTGAAAACTATTGTCTTGGTTTTCTCGGTCTGTAAAAATTAGATGGTGGGCGCGAATTCCTACATGTGTCACTTCACTAGGAATCGGTTCAATCGCTTGCAAAGTACAACCCCAATCCAAAGCCTTTACTTGTGTAGGTGAAACAGCACGAGCACGGGAAAAATTCTTACATTGAGTTAATTGAGCAACTTGTAAGGTCTGTGGATGCTCGAAAATATCTGTTTTGGAACCATCAGCAATGATTCGGCCTTCGGAAAATACTAAAATATTTTGACAGACTCGGTAAGCTTCTTCCAAGTTATGGGTAACAAATAAGGTCATCCCTCGGTAAGTTGTAAGGGTTTCGCTCAACTGCTTTTCAATTCGACTGCGCAGGTATGTATCAAGGGCTGAAAAGGGTTCATCTAAAAGTAGAGCTTCTGGTTCAATAGCTAAAGCCCTAGCTAAAGCAACTCGCTGCTGCTGTCCCCCAGAAAGTTGATAAGGATAGCGGTTCTCTAAACCTTGAAGTTCAACTAAAGCAATTTTTTCTGCTATGCGTTGGTTTAGTTCGGCTTTATTAAAAGAACAACCATTATAGTGTCCATACTTTAAACCAAAGGCGATGTTATCCCTCACGGTCATATTGGGAAACAGGGCGTAATTTTGAAACAAAAAGCCGATGCGACGGTGACGGGTTGATATATTGATTCCCCGTTTTGAGTCAAATAGCACTCTTCCATTTAAAACAATTCTTCCATTTTTTGGGGTTTCCAAGCCAGCAAGACAACGCAAAGTCATGCTTTTCCCCGAACCGGAACCTCCTAAAATTCCCAGAGGACTGTCATCGGTAGTAAATGTCACTGATAATGTAAAGCCGGGACGTTGGTTGAGAATATCTATTTCTAAGGAGGTTGGGGAGGGAGATTGTTTTGGAACTTGTATTTGAGAAAAAGAACTACGCGAACTAAAACATTGCTGAGTAATTTGAGATAATTTTCTAGTTATAAATCTAAAGTTTATAAATCTAAAATTTATAAGTCTAAGGTTTATGAATCTAAGGTTTATGAATCTGAGGTTTAAAAATCTGAAGTTCAATAACCTTAAATTAAAATTTCCAAATCTTTTTTTCCTAACTACTCGTTTTTCTTCAGACAAGTAGTTCATTGTATTAACTACAAAAAGGGAAACCCCCACCAAAACTAATACCCAGATTAATGCTCGATCCATTTCCCCCCCTTCTGCAGCAAAAAATATCGCTAGGGGAATTGTCTGTGTTTGTTGGGGAATATTTCCTGCGAGCATTAATGTTGCTCCGAATTCTCCCAAAGCGCGAGCAAAAGCTAAAATAGTTCCACCTAAAATACCTTCCCAAGCTAATGGGAAAATAATTCGCCAGAAGATAGTCCCTTCCGGAACTCCCAGGGTGCGAGCTGCATAAATCAAGTTTTGATCTATTTGTTTAAAAGCTCCCAATGCTGTTTTGTACATCAAAGGAAAAGCAACAACCGTTGCAGCAATTACTGTTCCCGTCCAAGAAAAAATGACATTTACTCCCACCGCATATAATAATTGCCCAAACCAACTATTTCTCCCAAAAATCACCAGTAAAAAAAAGCCAACGACTGTCGGCGGTAGAACCATAGGTAAAGTCAAAACACCATCAATTAATCCTTTAGCTTTACCTTGATAATTAAGCATTTTACGAGCAACTGTAATTCCCAAAAAAAATGCTATTGGCGTTGCAGTTAAAACAGTTTTTAAGGATATCCATAGAGGCGAAAAGTCAAATTCCATACCAGTTGCCGTCTTGATTACTGATTTTTTGGAAATTTATAAGTTTTAGATTTATAAGTTTCAGATTTATAAGTTTTAGATTTATAAGTTTCAGATTGATAGGTTTTAGATTGATTATTTTGGGATTTACTAATTATTCTGGGAGTTATTAATTGGAGAGTTATTTATAACTGGAGTAAATCCGTTTTTTGCAAATACTTCGCTTGCTGGTTTACTCGATAAAAATTCCACAAATTCCTTCGCTGCAGTGGAATTATTGCTATCTTTTATGACTGCGACTGGATAAACAACCGGAGAATGAGATTTTACTGGTGCGATCGCAGCAACTTTGACTCTATTTGAGCTTTTTGCATCTGTAGCGTAAACAATTCCCGCATCAACATTACCGGTTTCTACATAAGTCAAGACTTGACGAACAGTTTTCGCAAAAACAGTTTTTGATTTTACGTCCTCGAAAATCCCTGCATTAGTGAGAACTTCCTTTGCATACTTACCCGCAGGTACGCTATTCGGTTCGCCAATCGAAATTTTGTTAACTTCAGTAGCAGTTAAGTCTTTAAAATCAGATATGGTGCTATTATCTTTCGACACGATCAAAACAACTTTATTTTGCAGCAAATCCTTACGACTTCCCTGACTCAAAAGTCCTTGTTTTTGCAAAATATCCATTTTGTTGACCGAAGCGGAAATAAAAACATCAGCAGGTGCTCCCTGTTCTATTTGCCGTTGTAAATTACCAGAACTAGCAAAATTGTAGGTAATGGAAACCTGTGGATTTTGCTGCTCATACATTTTCTTTATTGATGGAAGTGCATCTGTCAAACTAGCAGCAGCCGATACAGTTAAGCTTGCGGTTTGTTGTGTATTTGCTCTTGAAGTCGAGTTTTGGTTAGTTTGATTGCAAGCAATTAACAATGAGGAAAGAATCAGTACTAATATTTTCGGCTTGACTTCCAACAGTCTAATCATCAAAATATATTTGTACCCTAAATATTAACATGTATTAGTAATTCGCAAAGCTTTCTCGATTCATTTTGTCAGAATAGGATGACGTTAGCCGTTGAATTCTTGACCATACAAATAAAGCTATTTGAATGCTAACAACATAGTTAAATAATAGGACGTAACGTAAGCGGATCCGTAGGTAGCAGTTCCAGAACCGTAGGTAGGGTAGCTATAGGTAGGGTAGCTATAGTTATTGCGTGGCGTTAGTGATAGGTAGTGACGTAATTACGTTTATTTTGCGTGAGTCCTGAATAATTAAAACTGAATTGGTAATAACATTCCAATTCCCAACCTAGTTTCATTATCTGCTCTAACCCTGAGAGTCTCAAAAGGACTCGAACCAACTCTATTGCTGAGATATGCTTCTAGCTGCAAACCAGAGAAAGCTTTACCGAGTAGTGACTTTGGTTCCCAACGTACACCCAAACTCCATGGAATAATTGACTTACGAGTGTTATCAATAAATGCGTTACCTTCTCCCCCGAGATTAAATCCAACTTCAGCGATCGCATCTAACTCTGGAGACAAAGGAATCGAAGTTCCAACATTAAATCCAGCAATTTCTAACCCAGTACGTTGAACATACCCCAAGGTAGGAGTAAACCAAGCTGAACCTCCTTGAGGAAATTTATAATGCAATGGTGCAGACAAAGTAACAACGAATACCTCCCCAAGTTCTACACTTTCGTTACTAACACTAAATCCAGTCTTTTCTAAACCTAAGGACTCAAATCTATTGCGATCGTTGTTAATCAGGTTTACCAGCACACTATTAGAACGGGCGAAGCTTCCAGCAAGACTCAAGGTAAATGGTTTGTCATCAGCTTGATTTAAAAAGCGGATTTTGCCACTAACTCCAAGGACAGATTCATCTACTATCCCGGAAATATCATCTAAGAAAATACCTATTTCTAAATCATCTTCTATTCCATAGCGAATTGCAGACGATGTTCTCCCTTCATTTAATTGGAGCAAGGTTAATAACTGTTTCCTAGGAACAGTACCACCATCAAAAGCACTGAATCCAGCATGGGTACTTTGGGGTATACCTTGTCTGACACCGAAATGACTAGGATAGCGACGATTTGCGACTGTAACTCCAGGTATATAGGTAAGTCCTAATCCTAATGCGTCAAACTCTCTATCTGTGACTATAGAAAGAGGTCCAGTATTAGCCAAAGTATTAGAAATGAATAAGTCTGCAGCTAATCTGGGATTGATTATATATTTCAAACCTGCATTGTAGGCAATATCTCGAGTTGGTAATCCCGTATCCCTATTGATAGTGTTATTACCTGTAAATGGTATAAATGCATCACCCCATAAAGATAATCTTGGACTTAATTGATAACTAATGGCTCCTGCTAAACCAAAATTTGCACCAAAAGAACCAGAGTTTGGTTGTGGTAATCGATTAAGATAGAGAGCATTATCTTCTGGTAAAAAAGCAACTTTAGGAGATACTGTAAACTGCCAACGCTTATCGGGTTTAATAGTGTAGGGTAGCTCCAGAGAAAAAACCGTTTGTGCATTTAGTCCTGCTGCCACAATACCATTAGCATCAGCAAAATTATATGGACGTCTGTCATTTCCTCTAGAGGCTGCGATCGCGCCACTCAAAGCCTGCGTACCATCTTTACTTTGCCAAATTCTCTGTTTTGCTTGTAGAGTCCATTCCTGAAAAAAGTTTGTACTTCCTTGGTCATTAATTCGTTGAGCGCTGTATGACCCTTGATATTGCGGTCCAGCGTTATCAACTGTCTGAAAATCCAAAGTCAGTTCTAAATCATCGGTCACACCCCAGCTAATCCCAAGAGTTGGTTGATCTGTAAGACCATCACTTCTAGCAGTCCCCGAACTGAAGAAATGACGATGACGTACAGAAATAGAAATTTCTCCTTTTCGTAGATGCTCTGCTGTTGTTAATATTGGGCGACTATTAGATATGCTTAAGTTGTTTTGAGTAACTTCTTCTCTATTATTTTGACTATTGTTCAGAATATCTTTTGCGATGGTGTCAATCCCAACTGATATATTTACATTATTAGGATTTACATTATTAGGATTTTCGACAGTAATTTGCTTTTGGTTCTGAGATTTTTTTTTAGCTTCCCTAAGTCTATCAATTAAATTTTTTTGTCTTATTTCATCTTGATTTATATTCACACCATCTTGGCTAGCCGAGGCAATATCTGATGTAGATAAGGCTAATAAAACGCAAGCAGATATCTTTAAAAGTCTCATATATCTTTAATATAATTCGAATGATTTATGATTATCTAAAACAAATAATATTGATAAAAGTATTTAATAATATATAGATATTGAAAGATAAAAATTTATTGCACAACTTTTAATATCAAAATACAATCACGAAATAATAAGATATAAATATTATGGAATCAGATAATCATATTTACCCGCAGATAACTTATATATTTACACGTATATTTTGCACAGATTTTGAAAGAAATTAAGTATTATAAATACATTTAAAAATAAAAAAATCTATAAAATTCGCACTTGATCGTTATTGGGGATAGAATTTCATCTCGAAAGATCTATATTCGTACAAAACTCAGCAAACATTTTCTTCAGAAAGAACCCATTACCTGAAGTCCAACAATTGGTTGCTCGTCTTCATTACTATGAATAAAAGGGAATAGAATAAGTCCGCGTTTTTGGCTCAACTCCAGTTTTGCTGTCAAATATCCCAATGCAGCACCAGCTAATACCTCTGAAATTCTGTGACGATTGAGATTCAAGCGCGAGTAGCTAATTAGAGTAGCCCCAGAGTACCACAGAAATGCTGAGTCTGGATTATAGTGACTTTGTACAGTAGCTACAGCAAAAGCCGCTGTTGCATGACAACTAGGAAAACTATCATTACTATCTGAGTCTGGTCTTTGAACTCGTGTTACCTTTTTAAGAGCGATACATGCAATAGTGCTACTACCAAGAGAATCTAATGTTCTTAGAGCGCGTTGTTTTCCTTCTTTAGGATCTAAAAGTAGAGGTAAAGTTACACCACTACCAAGGTAAATTAATGTACCCGGTCCAGAAACAAATTTAGAAACTTCACGATCAAAAGTTTCTGCTTTCACTTTGGGTGCAAGGGTCGTAACAACTAAAGCTATTAAAATCGGACATAATGCTTTAAAAGGTAACATAGTAATCCAAAATACTAATTCTAAAACAGTACAGATATTGGCAGAATATAGTTATAAACTTCCATACTTATACCAATTCGATAAATCATTGCAACAGATTCTCCGGTAGAGACGTTGCATGCAACGTCTCTACGGAAATCTATCTGTCTCATTATTTTTCCAAATTGGTATTACTTAGTAAAGATAAGCACACAACACTTGCTTTGCATTACTATTTTTTATTCAGTAAATTCTTACTCTTTAACTCAACCCACACCCTTATTGTTATATTTTCTACCTATCTACAGATTCCTAAAAAACTTTTGTATAAATTGCGGAATCACGGAATATGAATCTGAATACCTTCATAGCAACCAAATTCAACCAAAATCACAACTAGGACAGACAAAAATGACCTTTTCTACTACCACATCCTCTACAACTCTCAACAAACCTGTTTTACGTGAAGGTTCTACAGGAGAAAACGTTAAAGAGCTACAAGAATTATTATTACCTCACGGTGTATTTTCATGTATAAATTACGACTATGCTTGCGTATACCCTGGGGAAGAAGTTATTGACGGTATATTTGGCTGCCATACAACCAATGCAGTGAAACTATTCCAGTCTAAAGTATTTTTGTCAGAAGATGGAATTGTCGGCGATTGACGCTAAAGCGTCGGCGCGAAGCGATCAGACTTGGCGCACACTCTATTTAGGTGCACCAGTTGATATGCCCGTTCTTCACAAAGGTAGCAAAGGTATACTGGTTGAAAAAATACAGTACAGACTATCTGATGCCGGATATTATCACTCTATTATTGATGGCGATTTTGGAACTGCAACCGAAGCAGCAGTTAAGGATTTACAAACATATATAGGTCTAACTATTGATGGTATTGTTGGCGATTGACGCTAAAGCGTCGGCGCGAAGCGATCGCACATGGTTTGAACTGAGCAAAATATTCATCACCTCATGTTAAATTCCTACTCTCTATTAACTTCTACTTTTTATTAAGTAGAATGAGTTTTACTTATCATTAAAATCTTGTTCTTAAACAAACTTACTTTGCTTTAGTTTGCTAGAAAAAGATAGAATTTCCCACAAATTTCAATGCGTTACATAAATTACGCCACTCGTTACATTTATAGAGAATACTTTAATTTCTCTACACTGGTTACAAGTAATAATTAAGCTGAACTTATATTTGAGTAAAAGCCTTATATCACAAGGACTTACAAAATACTTACTTATATACTACACAGTGATTTTACAGAGAATAAAGTTTAGTTTACAAACCAATAACTATATCTGAAATATTCATTAAAAGTTATCACAACTACATTGCTCTCATAGGAGAATAATCAGTGTATAAATTTATTTATACATCCTCAAACACAATTAGCATTGAGACAAAGAAACAAAAATGACTAACACATCATCTACTGCTCTCAACAAACCTGTTTTACGTGAAGGTTCTAAAGGAGAAGCTGTCAAAGAACTACAAGAATTATTGTTACGTAGCAATATAAATGTTGTAGTTGACGGTATATTTGGTCCCCAAACAACAACCGCAGTTAAATTATTCCAGTGCAAAATGTTTCTCCTACAAGATGGGATTGTTGGTGACAAGACTTGGCGTACACTTTATCAACGTGCACCAGTCGATATGCCAGTTATCCGTAAAGGCGACACAGGCGAACTAGTCAGAAAAATCCAGCAAAGACTATCAGATGGTGGATACTATCGTTCGAATATTGATAGTGATTTTGGTCCTGTGACCGAATCTGCAGTGAAGGATCTGCAAATCAAAGCAGGTCTATCTATAGATGGAATAGTTGGAAATCGCACTTGGCATGAACTTAGTAAAATAGAACCCAGTCCTTCTTCATGTTAATTTTTTCGTTAACTAGAATGGGTTCTAGTACAGTTAGGCGTAATTAGAGTAACCATTAAAAATCTCTGAAAATCCTAACATATAAGCTTTTTGACTTTTTACTTCCGCGAAGCGGTACTGGTTATTAGCCAGATTTAAATAGAAATAACGAAAAAGCCTCTTCAAACAAATTAAAATTAGGACAAATAGAAATGACTAACATATCATCTACGGCTCTCAACAAACCAGTTTTACGTGAAGGTTCTACAGGGGAAGCCGTAAGAGAATTACAAAGATTATTATTACCTCACGGTGTGTTTTACTATGTCGATAGTAATCATGCTTGCGTATTTCCTGGAGAAGAAGTAATCGACGGTATATTTGGTCCTGCAACAACAAATGCAGTCAAAATATTCCAATCCAAAATGTTTCTCCCACAAGATGGAATCGTTGACGATAGAACTTGGCGGGCAGCCTATTTTAGTGGACCAGTTGATATGCCTCTTCTTCGTCGAGGCGATCGGGGCGAACTAGTCGAGCTAATTCAGCAAAGACTATCCAACGGTGGATATTATCGTTCTGCTATTGATGGTGATTTCGGTCCTGCTACTGAGTCTGCAGTTAAAGACTTACAAATAAGTGCAGGTTTAGACATAGATGGTGTCGTTGGCAATGATACTTGGTCTGAACTCAGCAAATTATATGCAGATTTATGCCTGTAAGCATTCATTCAACAAATAAATTCTGTTACTAATTGAATAACCTCTGCTTTGGGGTAAAAAGTAGAGGTTATTACCTTAGCAGCAATAAACATGATGTAATAGATAATTATCTGTATGTATAGCGCACGCATGCATTTATTTATCGATACTGGGGTAACAATTAATATGAATTTCACCTCACATTTGATAAAAGTTCTATAGGATAAATTAGAACAAATAAAGATTTTGGAATTTGGTATTTTAAGTAAGAATACATAATAAAAAGTTCAGATTACGAATAAATAACGATTTATTAAAATAATATTATGAGTTATCAATATTACATTTATTTGATAAGAGAATAATCTAGTAAGAATTTATTTATACAAAGTAAATTCAACAAAATCATCATTAGGAAAAATAAATATGGCTTTAACATCATGTTCTGATATCAACAAACCAGAATTACGTGAAGGTTCCAGAGGAGAATCTGTAAGAGAACTACAAGAATTATTACGTAAAAACGGTCAAGAGATTTCAGTTGACGGTATATTTGGTGCAGGGACCAAATATGTAGTTGGGGTATTCCAGTGCATAATGTTTCTCCCGCGAAATGGAGAAGTTGACAATAATACTTGGTGCGCACTTTTTCGAAAGGCTCCAGCCGATATGGAAGTTCTTCGCAAAGGTGACAAAAGTGAACTCGTAAGGAAAGTTCAGCAAAGGCTATATGATGATGACAGATATCGTTCTACTATTGATGGTGACTTTGGTCCTGTAACCGAAACTGCAGTGAAGGGCTTACAAAAAGATAAAGGTTTAGTAGTGGATGGTATCATCGGCGAGAAGACTTGGAATGAACTGAGCAACTTACAATACCCCTCATGTCTTTAAGTTCTATCTTTTATTAGAGCCTGCTCTACTTGCGATTTAAATTCTGTTATTAAATACATGTTACTGATTGACGCTCCCCACCCTATAGAGGGATGGGGATTCTTGATATTTATTACTTGCAAAGCCTCAAACGCCACTAAATGGTTAGATTTAACTACGCACAATGCTGTTTTTACAGCAATGTTTGACCTACCTTACATCCCCTATAGAGGGATGGGGTATTCGGTAGTTTTGATAAATTCAAACCCAGTAAGTTTTAATAATGTTAGGGCGTTTACACTTTTAAAATATTTTTGGGGTAATTGAGGTAACTAGTTATGGCTAAACCTAAAGTTTTCATTGATGGTGCAGAAGGAACTACCGGCTTGCAAATTCATTCCAGGTTAAACCAGCGTGATGATATCGAGATTATTAGCATACCCCAAGAAAAACGCAAAGATGCTCAAGCAAGGTCAAATTATATTAACTTAGCAGATGTTGCTATTCTCTGTTTACCCGATGATGCGGCTCGCGAAGCAGTAAGTTTTGTAAGTAATCCCGATGTGAAGATATTGGATGCGAGTACTGCTCATCGAGTCGCAAGTGGTTGGGTATATGGTTTTCCCGAACTTGAGAAAAACCACAGAGAAAAAATTCGTTCCTCCAAAAGGGTTAGTAACCCCGGATGTTATCCAACAGGTTTTTTAGCTTGCGTGCGTCCACTAGTTACAGCAAGTATTATCCCCAAAAATTTCCCGGTCACCATCAATGCTGTTAGCGGTTATTCGGGAGGAGGAAGAAAACTGATCGAAGAATATGAAAAATTTCACAATGCTTCCCCCTTATCAGCAACCGGTTATGCTTATGGAATATATGGCGTGAAATTCGGTCACAAGCACGTTAAGGAAATGCATGTATATTCCGGTTTAGATATTCCTCCCCTGTTTGTACCTGCGGTGGGAGACTTTGAGCAAGGAATGTTAGTACAAATTCCCTTACAATTACGCGCTTTAGAAAAATCTATTACTGGTGAAGCAATCCACACCACCCTCAAAGAATATTATCAAGATGAAGAAAATATTGTGGTTGCTCCTTTAAATGATGAAAGTTATTTGCGTAATGGTAAATTTTTGGACGCTCAAGGAGCAGTTAACACTAACTTAGTACAAATTTTTGTCTTTGCGAATGATAATACTCAAGAAGCTTTATTAGTCGCTCGTTTGGATAATTTAGGTAAAGGAGCTTCAGGAGCTGCGGTACAAAATTTGAATATAATGCTTGGTTTTCCAGATAATTTGGGTTGCTGATGGGGATTGGGTAATTGGTAATGGGTAATTGGTAATGGGGGTAAAGTACGGTTTTCAAACTCTGTAGGTTAAACCATACCAGCTAAAGGTAGTACAGTAGTGATATTTGTCTGCCTTCATTACTAGATATAGAATTTCAGAATGGATATTACAAAATTTGTACAACTTTCTCTCGGTAGATGGCGATCGCAGCGTAGTGCTCATCATTTAGCTTTTGCTCACTTCGAACAAGTGATTTCCACAATTGATATTGTTCCTTTAGCATCTGACGATGCAGACGTTATTGCTTTGTGCAAGTCTTACGAAATCGCTCCTGAATTAGCAACCGATCCTTTTCGCATGACTTGGGAAGGAGAATCTGACTGGGAAGAAGAAGAAATTTCCCAGGGGACAACTATTCTTGTTCCCATTCCCGATCCTAATGAACCCCAAAAAGGTAAATTATTGCGGGATAGAGGATATGCGGAAACAATTCCTTCCGTAGGTAATTATCAAATCAATGAAGAAGGAGTTTTTAGTTTATTAACCCCTTACGACCGAGCAATGGCTGAGGAGAAAATTTGGTTTTGTGGGGATAATGTTCGCTTTCGAGTTTCTTTAATTAAAACTAGTGCGGGTTCCGGAGTTGTTACCGCTTCTTTTTCTTCAGAAATCCGTTCCTTAAACGAGAAAAAATCATGAGTGATTCCTTAATGATGAAATTAGCCAGTTGGATGGCTGGAGATTTTAGTAATTACAAACAATCTTTTGCCGATACGAAAAATTTTGCTCATATTCGGATTTTTTTCCGTCCTTTACCGTTTGAATTTTTTGAAGGAATTGGGTTTTATTCCGAACAAACATATGACTACGATCTATGGACTCCTTACCGTCAAGGAATTCATCGGGTAGTGGGTCGGGGAGAAGAAATTTATATTGAAAACTATAGTTTACAAGATGCTTATCTTTACGCCGGTGCAGGACATAATTTAGATATTTTAAAAACCATATCTCCCGATAAAATAGAGCGCCGTCATAATTGCTCGATGGTTTTTAGATGGGAAGGGAATTTATTTCGAGGGGGTGTAGAAGGAAATAAATGTTTAATTGAAAAGTACGGAAAATCAACTTATTTAATTAGTGAAGTTGAAGTGACGGAAACAACTTGGATGAGTTTAGATCGAGGTATGGATATTAATACCCACGAACAGGTTTGGGGGTCAGAACATGGACCCCTAAAATTTGAAAAGCGTCAAAGTTTTGCTGATGAATTACCAACAGTAAACACATCTATATCTAGTTGATGGACCTTACATCGAGGCTACAACTTTACTAGATGAAAATAACTTAAAGCTAAGACACCCTACTTAACTCTTAGCAATTACCAATTACCCATTACCAATTACCCATTACCAATTACCCATTACCAATTACCAATTACCCATTCATTACCAATTATGCAGTTAAAGCCCTCTGTCGGTTCTTTTCTACCATTTCATCGAGTTGAGAAGGTAAAATACAACGACGTTCAGAAGAATAAGTCATGAAATTGACTCCATTCATCAACTTAACCGTGCTTACCCGCACGCGAAAATCATCCGTCACGAACCAACAACGTTCTTGACCCTGATTTTTTTCATATTCTGTATCAATGGTCAATACTCCATCTTCCGCAAAACTATAAATTCCTACTACTGGAATACCTTCAACGTAACCTTGATTGCGGAAAAATTTACCACAACGGGGATTATCAGGGTTAGGAACATCTACAAGTATTGCCGCATAATTAGGATTGGGTTCCCCATCTTTAAGATTTCCTTGCCATGAAAACTTTGCACCTCCAGCAACTGAAGCTGGGTCAATCCCTTCTTTTGAGGCGATTTCTAAAACACTGGGTTCCTGTCGATCTAAAACTTGAACAATCAGATTTGATTCCCCGGATTCATCCGCAACTGCAGCAAAGTTATGCACTGCTCTTTGAGAGAACCAAGTCCCCTCACTTTTACGAAAAAAATCCATCATTGTCATTGGTGGTGTCACTGACATTCTTAATTTCTCCCTCAAAACCCAATTATTTCTTTTATGGCAAGCAATACCCACCATATAGCATGATAATGTTTCTTAGATTTTTAAGGAATACAGGGAACAGGGAACGGGGAACAGTAAACAGACAATACTCTAAAAGTAGTTTTCTCGCAAATGAGGTATTTATCTCATCTTGTCCGCAAGTCATATTTTGACTTATGTCCTAAGGACACGCTACAGCTGCGCTACCTACGGTTAAGCCTTGCGGCAGAGCCTATGACTACGTCACCTTACGGATCCGGCGACGGCAAAGCCTCTGGCTGTGCTTACGTCGTCAGACGTGTGCAATCCACTAATGACTTTTAACTTTTGAATTATTTATGATCTCTAACGAAATATTACAAGCACTCCAAGAAAAAAAAAGTTTTGCCAAAACTAACCTGCAGGGAATTAACTTCAGTGAAATGGATTTGTCAGGAATTGATTTTAGTAGCACCAACCTGATCGGTGCAAATTTAAGTCAGACGAATCTGAGCGGTGCAAACCTTAAAAATGCTGATTTGCGCGGGGCTAACCTCAGTGGTGCTAACCTAACAGGAGCGAATTTAGCAGAAAGTTACTTATTCAGATCTAATTTGGAAGGGTGCTGTCTAACTGAAGCCCAATTGGAAGGTGCAAAACTGCAACTCGCCCGCTACGACTCCCAAACTCAATGGGTAGAGGGATTTGACTACAGAAATTCTGGCGCAATTGGACCAAAAGCAAACTTGAATGGAGTATTTCTTAATACTGCTAACCTGAAAAATGCAGATTTGAGAGGCGCTAATCTCCGGGGAGCTTACCTCAGCGGTACAGATCTGCGGGGAGCTAACTTAGAAGATGCTGCTCTAAGTGGAGCTAACTTACAAGGAGCTTTATTCACCGGAGCTTATTTACGTAAAGCTCGTTTCATTGGAACTGAATTACAGGGAGTAGATTTCCGCGCTGCTGATTTGACAGATGCGAATTTCGAGCAAGTGCAAAATATTTCCGGCGCTGATTTTACAAAAGCTCAAGGTATTAGTGAAGAAACGCGAGCCATGCTCTGCAGTCGTCCGGGCGAAGAATTAGGACAATGGAATGCCTTCACTCGCTGTAATACAGGCGATAGCCTAGGTTGTCAAGCCAGATCGTAAATTTAACAGAGTCTAGATAAAAGTTACAGATTATTACTTTCTATCTCAGAAATGAGATTCAAGTAACCCTTAACGATTATCTTAAAACTTGGTTGGTCACTCAGAGAGTAACGAACCACATAAGAAAGTTATTTTCGTATAAGTAAAATTTCAGGAGAGTTCAATGCTCGACGCATTTTCTAGAGCCGTAGTTACGTCAGATGCTAGCACCTCACCTGTTGGTGATATCGATGCTCTAAAAGCTTTCATCGCTTCCGGTAACAGACGCCTTGATGCTGTAAACGCAATTGCTAGCAACGCTAGCTGTATGGTTTCTGATGCTGTCGCTGGAATGATCTGCGAAAACCAAGGTTTGATTCAAGCAGGTGGTAATTGCTACCCTAACCGCCGTATGGCTGCTTGTTTACGTGATGCAGAAATCATCCTCCGCTACGTTACCTATGCTCTATTAGCTGGTGATGCTTCTGTTCTAGACGATCGTTGCTTGAACGGTTTGAAAGAAACCTACTCTGCTTTGGGAGTACCTACCACTTCTACAGTTCGTGCTGTCCAAATCATGAAGGCTCAAGCTGCTGCTCACATCAAAGATACTCCTAGCGAAGAATTTGCTGGTTCAAAACTGCGTAAAATGGGAGCTCCTGTGACAGAGGATCGCTGCGCTAGCTTAGTTGCTGAAGCATCTGGCTACTTCGATCGCGTTATTGCTGCTCTAAGCTAATTACTAACAAAATTCTAAGACTCTTAGTAACGAAGCTTTTAGGCAATAGTACAGAAATAAACACTCGATCAAAGTTAACCTGGAGATAGTAAAAACATGAAATCCGTTCTTAGCACAGTTATTACTGCGGCAGATGCTGCAGGTCGTTTTCCCAGCAGTTCTGATCTAGAATCCGTTCAAGGTAGCATCCAACGTGCAACTGCTCGTCTAGAAGCTGCTGAAAAGCTCGGAAGCAACCTTGACAACGTTGCTAAAGAAGCTTATGACGCTTGTATCAAGAAGTATCCTTACTTGAACAACTCTGGTGAAGCTAATTCCACCGATACCTTCAAAGCTAAGTGTCAACGTGACATCAAACACTACCTACGTTTAATCCAATACTGCTTAGTTGTTGGTGGTACTGGTCCCGTTGATGAGTGGGGAATTGCTGGTCAGCGTGAAGTATATCGTTCCTTGAGCCTGCCTACCGCTCCTTACGTAGAAGCATTATCATTCGCTCGTAACCGTGGTTGCGCTCCTCGTGATATGTCTAGCCAAGCATTAACAGAGTACAATGCTCTTCTAGACTATGTAATTAACTCCTTATCTTAGTAGATAGGGTAGCTTCAAAGTTCTTGATATTGCTGATTAAGACTTAAAACCTTCAGATCTGGGGATTCTTAGTAAAGTGCTTTGCCGGTTTTGGTTGGGTATTTCTCTAGGAGTCCCCAGTTGGTCTTTATATCGAAAAATTAAAGTTTGAAGGTTAAAGTTTGAAGATTCAAGTTTGAAGATTAAAATATTTGAAGATAAATGGATTGATATAAGATTGAGTGCATGGATAAACGCTTTTTCAATCTCTTTAACCTGACAGAACAAGAAGCCATCGCTCTTTTAGATGCTCCTAAAGACGAAGCAGATGCAGGAAACTCTCGTTACACTGCAGCCGCTCACTTAGTCAACTTTCCTACAGATGATAGTATTAATGCATTAATACGAGCGGTTGAAAATACTGATTCCTCCCTGGACAACCGCATAGTACGACGCAAAGCAGTGGAAACCTTAGGAAGGTTACAAGCAAAACAAGCTTTGCCGATAATTCGTAAATGTTTGAAGGACGAAGATTGCTATACAGTAGAAAATGCTGTTTGGGCGATCGGGGAATTTGGCACTCAAGAAGAAGATATTTTAGAAGAAGTTGCTCAAGTTTTAGAAAGACCGGGGCAACTTTATCGCACAATCATACATATTCTCACTAAGTTAAATTATCAAAAAGCTCTTTCTCGCCTGCATCCCTTCACAGAACATGAAGATCCACCAATTGCTAGTGCTGCAATTGCAGCCATCTGCCGCCTGAGTGGAGACGACACAGAGATGGGAAAGGTGGTAGAATTTTTACAACATTCTAGTGTAAATGCACGAAGGGGTTGTATTCAAGATTTAATAGATTGCGATTACGATCCAGCAATTCCACAAATTGCTCGCTGTCCTGTTTCTCTGGTGTTTCGATTGCGGGCGATTCGTTTAATCGGATACTCAGGGATAAAAAAAGGAAATCTAACTTTTGGGCAAATTCAACCTTATTTAGAGCAAGTGTTACGGGATCACCCCAATGACCTTGATTTTGTCCATGAATATGACCAAACCCCAAGTCTAGCTTTTGCGATCCAAGAACTTTATCAAACAGACTTTGGTCGTTGCTATCTTGCAATTAAAACTCTGTTAGAAACATATCAGGACGAAACTCCTCAGGCTTTATTTGATACTTACGAGGAAGAAGCACATAACGACTATGGAGCGCATTACCATGTGATGAAATTATTTGGTTGGCTGAAACATGCTCCTGCTTACGATCTATTAATGTCCGCACTAAAAAATCCTTTGCCCCAATTTCAAAAATCTCGCGCTGCTGCTGCGATCGCTTTGGGAGAAATCGGCGATAAACGAGCAATTCCCGAACTTAAAGCCAGTTTAGAAACAAATATTTGGGATTTGAAATATGCAACTTTAATAGCTTTAGAAAAACTAGGAGATTATAGTTCTCATTCTATAATTGCCAACGATAGCGATCCGTTAATTGCTGCTAAAGCTTCACAGACAGCTTTGCTGTAAGTAATGAGTAACAAGTAATAAGTAATGAGTAATAAGTAATGTTAGCGCACAGTAATGAGTAACAAGTAATAAGTGATAAATAAGAAACAGTAATTTAATAACCAACAACCCAAAGTCTATATAATTTACTTTTTATGCCCAGCGAACAACTATTTGAACAACTAAAGCATCCCAATCCCAACCTCAGAGAAAGGGCGATGGTTGACATTGCTGAAACTTATGACGAGCAAACCATAACTCGCCTCATGGGAATTTTAGGAGCAGAAGATGTCACTTATCGCAGAGCAGCAGTAAAAGCACTAGGGTTCATTGGTGCAGATTCTATACCTCCCCTAGTAGATTCATTGCTCAATAATGATAACGTTACAATAAAAGCTAGTTGCGCGAAGGCTCTCGCCCAAGTTGCTTCTATTCATCCCGACGTTCCTTTCCCAGAAAATGGAATGCAGGGATTAAAGATGGCGATGGAAGATCCTAATCCGGTAGTTCACATTGCTTCTGTTATGGCTTTAGGGGTAGTTGGTCCCCCATCTCTAGATATTTTATTTGAAACTCTCAAAAGTACAGAAAACTTAGGGCTGGCTGTGGCAATTGTGAATGCTCTGGGTTCAATTCCAGATAAGCGCTCTACAGAAGTTCTTACTGAATTAATTAACGACGAGTCAACTGACACCTATGTAAGGGAATCGGCTACCAGTGCTTTATCTCGTTTGGACATGGTAATAAATTTTCAAAGAGGTAAAGCACCATAAAGTTTAACTGTCAGAAAGCTAAATTAGCTCAGCAGGACTTCAAGAAAATAGCAGAAAATGAGAAAACTAATACAGTTGGAGAAATAAAAAGATGGCTGAAGCAGGACAAATAAATGCCGAAGAGCTAGCAGAAGTAATTAAAGAACTAGAAACATATCGGGAACGTTTAGTTAATGAAACCTTAGCAGCAGCGCAAAAAGCAAAAATGTCAAAGTCCCATACAATGACTCAACTAGAACCTCAATTGGCAGAAATAGATGCCAAACTTCAAGAATGGCGAGAACTACACACTAGTCTCACCAGCAGTAAATAGGAATATCTTTCCAGAGAAAATACTTCCTTTTCAAGAGTTCCTACTCAGTGCTTTAGTGCATTTAACAAGAATTAATTTATCTCGATGCTCAACTTTGAAACCCCACTCACAGTTGTTGAAACCGACACTTTACTCCAGACCGTCAGGGAACAACTAAGCCTCAATACCTTTGATAAAAGCGATCGGCAAGTCATACAACAAATGATTGAATGTTTAGGGGATTCCCGAGGTATGACCAGACTGGGCTTCGCTGATTCATTAGGACAAGTGGGTAAACCTGCTGTTCCCCAGTTATTAGAGGCTTTAGCTCATCATCCCAATGTAGTAGTACGTCGTGCGGCTGCAAAAACCCTGACTTTAATTGCTGACCCCGAAGCAGTTCCCCACTTAATTAATGCCTTGTTGACCGATGAAGACACGGTGGTCAAAGGTTCATCTGTGGGAGCCTTAGCGAGAACAGGAGAAGCTGCGGTACCAGCCTTACTGAAAATTTTAGCTTCCCCAGAACATCCTGAAAGCACCAAAGGTCATGCAGCTTGGGCTTTAGCATTTATTGGGGTAGAAGCAAAAGAATTTTTATATAAGGAAATCTCCTCAGAATCCCCAGTTGTTCGGGCTGCGGTAGTGGGTGCGATCGCTAAAGTAGCCCAAGACAGTCCCGAAGAACAAGCATTTGAAACTTTAGTTAATGCTCTTAATGACAGCGACGAAACTGTACGTTGTGAAGCTGCTGCAGTTTTAGGTAATTTAGCTTATCAACCAGCCATTCCCAAATTAGTTGAGTTATTGGGTTACTCTAGCGGAGAAAGTCGTAAATCAGCTGCTTTAGCATTGATGAAGATAGGAACTAGCGAAACAGCTCCTCCTAAAGATAGCGTTTTAGAACCTTTGCAAAACGCATTAACTCAGGAATCGGAAACTACAGTACAGCGAGCGATGGAGTTAGCGATTTCTCAAGTAAAAAGGTCTAGTAGTTAAACAAATAGGTTAATTGATATATCAATTTTCGGCTACAGACAAATTCTCAAGTAAGGCGTGTTATGGCAAAATAAAGATTGAATTGTTCGAATAATTCAAAATTTGCTGTAACGCACCGCCATCAATATTAATGTACAAACTCAGTTTTAAATAAGTCTTAAATAATATAATAAATCATAAAATCAAGCAAAACTTGGCACTTAATCTTGTTTGAATCTTAAAATGTTTAGCGGCAAAGCGAACACAATATATAGCACTACATAATAGGATATTTATAACTACGGACACACTATGCTAACGTCGTAGACGTGCTAAAAGCTATAATTCGTAAGCTTTTGTTATGCAGCGTGACTGCAGATCGGATTTAACTTTTGACTTGCACATAGCGCCATATTTTCTATTTCTTAGCCGATAAGCTTCGAAAAATAAGGTTTAAGAAAGCTGGAAAACCCTTGTAAAGACGATAAATGTATATAAATACAAACTATCGCAGAAAAAAATAAAATTGTTAGTTGGATGACTCATAAACTGTCATCCCCCAATTTCCAGCGTTCTTTACATTTGCAATGATGCAACAAAAAATTGTAACAAAACAAATTATGCGAACGCGTTCCCACACGGTCATTTAATTCGGTCAAGATGTTGGCAAGAATTTAAGTATCTGCCAGTCTAGCTCCACTGAAACTATTAGCTCCAATGAAAATATGTCTATTTAAGCAGCATCTTTTAGAAGATGTTTTACCAAATTATCCTTAACCATCATTTGTCGCAAAACCTCTAATAGATAGGTTTGTGCCTCCTCTTGTGTCAAACTTTGAACCTGTTCTTTTAGTGTTTGTAAGCGGAATTTTTGCTCTAATGTTAGTTCGATAGGGAAGTCCATTTAAGCCTCCTTGAAATTTATTTAATTAACTACACAGGCAAAACACTACTTTCCATACGTAGTATTTTTGTACCTTTGTCTTATATTAGCAAAGACTGCTAATTAGTGACATTTGTCAAGCTATAGAGAATAGTGTTAAAGAAAGTTTACAGTATCCTCAAGTGAGAGTCCAGTCTCTTTTGAACAAGGTTTTGAGAATGATGTTGAGCTTGGAAAAGTTTGAGAGGGTATTTGCCAGATTTTTACCATGTTTACAATAAATTTGTAGAATATTTTATTTAGGTAATTGAATTACTAGAAACTTGTTGCTCCGGTTTGGTTGAACCTCAAGCATTAATGGCTGTAATCTGGAAGACGATGTCATAACAAAAATATTCGGCAAGTTAACTTGCAGGATTAATAATTTAATAATTATGATTTGGGAGTATTGGGTTTGATGGATGCGGTAGAATTTTTTCAGCTTAGTGCTGGTAGGTGGTCTTCAAAGCGAACAACACACCACTTAGCCTTTAAACGAGCAGAGAAAGGAGAATCAGACATTGTTGTAGAAACTTTGGCTGCTGACGATCCAGAAATTATTGCTTTGTGTGAAATGCACTCTATTGACCCTACTTTGTCTGTAGGTGGTTCTCGAGTACGCTGGTTAGGAACCATGGCTTGGGATCGAGAAGGTGATGAAAATCACGAAGGTAAAACAGTATTTGCAATTGTTCCAGATCCAGATAATCCAAGAAAAGGTAGACTACTGCGGGAGCGAGGTTATGCAGAGATAGTTCCTGTAGTTGGTCGCTTTGAAATGGATGATGAAGATGGTTTGGTATTAATAACTGAATACGAAACAATGAGTTCAGTTGAAAGATTTTGGTTTGCTAGTCCCGATCTGAGAATGCGAACTAGTGCAGTGCAAAGATTTGGTGGTTTAAGTACTGCAACTTTTTGCACAGAATCTAGGGTTGATTCCGATACTAACACATCAGACACTAAGCAATCAGAGGTTAAAACTGAAACTTCTCCAGCAACAGAGGATGATATTAATGTAAAAGAGTTTTATTCTGTTTTGGGTTGGTAATCAATTACTTTCTCGTTAGTTTATCGAAATATATTTTTGATAATGACGTAGCAATGCTACGTCTCCACTACATAATATATTTTTTCGCGAAGCCTACGTAAGTCCTATATAATCTTGCTATGCAAGACCCCATCACTACACGATCAGCGCTCAAAATTATCGAGTCCCCTCCTCCCAGACTTCTGCAAGCAGCAACACAATGGTTAGCAGATAATTCTCATGAAAACCTAGAACTGGAACGGGGGCTAGATTTTATTTTTCATAACAATATTGCTTTTGAGCAAATAGGAGGAAAGCTCGCAATTGCAATGTTGAATTCAGAAATTTCTGGTGTTTTGATGGTAGAGCCAAATCAAACTAATGCATCTCTAGAAGCTAGCGATCGCATTACTGCACAAATGCTTTTTAAAATTCTTCAGTCAAAAGGAGTTCCCAGAAGAGTTTTTACTTCTAACCACGTAAAAAACTGGATACATCCATTCTTGTTAGAAAACTATCGACTACGTAGAGAGTATGACCAGATAGTAATGATTTGTAACCAAGTTCCAGGTGGTGGAAAAGGGAGATGGGCTAAACCAGAAGATAAGGAATGGTTGCAAGCTTATGAAGCTGCATATATTGCAGAACGGGGTAGTGGTAGTTTAAATCGTAATTGGGATCTTTTAATTGCTGCAAAACAAATTGCAGTTTTAGAGAACAACGGAGAAATTGTTTCTGTAGTCAAAAGGGGAAGGGATACAGCCAAGTATGCAGGTATATTTGCACCTTTAACTTTTGCAAAATATCGCCGACAGGGCTTTGGCTATAAATTGTTAGCGTTTTTTATCAGTGAATTATTGCAAGAACGCCCTGCAGTGCATTTATGGTTAGACGATGATAATACCGTAGCACTTGCACTTTACAATTCTCTTGGCTTTCAGCAAATTGGGCAATGCTACACCGGTTATTTTTCGGAAAAGGGAATTGATTGGTAATTGGTAATTGGTAATGGGTAATGGGTAATGGGTAATTGGTAATGGGTAATGGGTAATGAGTAATGAGTTACTGATAACTGGTAACTGTTAACTGTTAACTATCCCGAAAGCTAGCCATTTTAGTAATCAGATGGTCGAAATAAGGACTCAAAGCTTCTGCTGAATCTGCATCGCATCGTTTTAGACTGGCAGTCTTAATACCTTCTAAACCGACAACCATTGCATCCAAAGGTACTTGTAATTCTTCATATAGTAACTTCATATAGTGAAGCCCAGTAGGACTGGTATATTCTGAGTGTTCCCCAGCAATTCCGTAGGAAATACAGCGCAAAAAATGCCAAAAATCTCGCCAGCAAGCAGCTGCTCGTTGTTGAGGATATAAACCTCCTCCCGGTTGGGTAATATCGGGGTAGGTAGTTAAAACTTGCTCCCTGGCTTCATCAACAATTTCAGTGACGCAACCGCGCAAAACTTTAACTAAAGGGATAAATTTTGAATTGTTCGGTGCAAGGGTTTCTATCTGCTGTAAATCTTCATCTGTCAGATATCGACCTGCATCATCTGCTGCTTGAAAAATCTCAATTGCTGTTTTTGGATGGGTTTTTTCCCACTCAGCAAAGCTGACAATTCTCGCCTTAATAATTAATTCTTTTACTTTTCCTGTTAATTGGGTCATTTTTTACCTATCCAATCCATATTTCTATAAATTTTTAGCAAATTTAGACGCTAACCGTTGATTACCCAATCCCCAATCCCCAAATAAATCTTGCCTTAGGATCTTGTTATTTATTTAATTTTGTAAAATAAAGTAAAAAATATGAGTTAAAAAAATCTGCCCGGGTATATACATGGAACTCCAGGAAATTAAAGCAAATCTCAACAACTCCGATTTTTCTTATCGTCTCAAGGCTATTGATGCTCTTAACAGTTATCAATCGGAAATTGCTGTACCCTTACTCAAAACTAAACTCTACGATTCAGAATTTTTGGTGCGATCGCGCGTTGCTATGAGTTTAGCAAAACAACAAACTTCAGAATCTTTTGCGGCTTTAATGGAAATGATGAAACTGGATGATACTCCAAATGTACGGGCTGAAGCTGCAAATTCCCTATCTTTATTTGGGAAAGTATCAATCCCCCACCTGGTAGCAACTTTTTATCAAGACGATCATTGGATAGTTCGTCGCAGTATCATAGCTGTACTAGTGGAAATGGAATGTCCGGAAGACTTATTTGATGTTTCCCTGGTAGCTCTTAAGGATGAAGACTTAACAGTACAAGAGTCGGGAGTAGATGTATTGGGTGTACTAGCAAATACTAGTAAAAGTGCTGAAGCTTTAACAAAGTTACTAGAATTAGCAAACCATGAATTACAAAATATACGTCTCCGAGCTGCTTATGCATTAAAAAGATTTGACAATCCTCAAGCAAAAGCAGCCTTAGAAAAACTCAGAAAAGACCCCGATCATCGGGTTGTCGGTGCAGCGTTAGAAAATCTTTTAGAGAAATAACTTAGGAAATTACAACTATCTAGAATTCTAATATATAGAATTTATTCGCTCTCTTGAATGTGGAAGTAATTTGAAGAAAAATCATATTAGATAACCTATACTTTGGGCTTTATGATTTATGGAAAATACTTCGTACTCAGAGAATGATAATTTCTTCCTAAATACTCAAGATAGTGATTTAGTTAGTAAATTTACCTTGGGTAATGCTGATTTACAGGATTTTTCACTTGGTAAAGGCAAATTTGACACCTTAAGTGACAACAAATATAACAGTAAATTTTCGTTCAATTCATTACTTCCAGATAGTATCAAATCAATTTCATGTAAGTATTACAACCATGTATATGGGGAAAATATCGACGATGAATTGATTGCAGATCTCGAACTCAAAAATCATAAAAACAAAATTCAGTTGGTTGATGAAGACGGGGTTGATGTATATTTCAACGATTTACTATCTGGAATAAATCATTTTTTTAATGATCGCCTGAATTTGGAACTAAATGAAATTTTCCCAAAATTTTCACTAGACAATCTAAGTTCAGAAGACCTGAACTTAAAAGACCTGAAATTGGAAGATCTAAATTTAGATCTTCTAAATTTAGAAGATCTGAATAAATTTGTCTTTCCCCATAAACCTGATAAACCTTGGTTTATCCCTGAATGCACTACTAAATTCAGTCCCGATCCCTTATATAAGACAATCGGTAATTACAGCACAACTATCGCAGTAAATGGCGATCCAGCTGATATTTACTACCCTGTTGTACCTCATATTGCCAAAAAAAACGTAGAATTCCCGGTAGCATTAATGTTACAGGGTGCATTAGTAGATAAATCTGATTACTCAGATTATGCGGCTCAAGTTGCAAGTTACGGATTTGTTGTTGTTGTCCCCAATGACGAAAGAAGTGTAGTAAATCCAGCAACAGGCGAAGAATTCACCGGACTCTTCGCCCAACAGCAGCAGGTCAACGATGTTCTCAATCAAATGGTCATAGAAGATAATAATCCCTCTTCTCCTGTAGCAGATATTGTTGATACAGATAAATTAGGATTACTAGGTCATTCCTTTGGTGGTTCTGTCGGATTAGGCGCAATTCAAGACGATATTTGTTTACCAGGAGTTTGTTCGGAAGACTATGTTCAGCCACCAGAATTAATGGCTGGTATATTTTATGGCACTAGCTTTAGAGATCCAATAACAAATGAATTTCTTCCAGTGAATAATGAGGACATTCCAACTGGATTGATTTTTGGTAACCGTGATAGTGTAATACAACCTTCTTCAACTGAAGAAACCTACGATGAAATAATTAATCCGCCCAAAGCCTTAATTACAGTTGACGGAGCAAACCATTACGGTATCACCAATGAGGACAATCTTATTCGCGAACCGAATAGACCTACATTAGAGCAGGAAATTGCTGTAGAAACAATTGCCCGTTGGAGTGGTTTATTTTTGCGCGCCCATTTACTAGGAGACAGTGGTGCTTTTGACTACGTTTACAATACAGGAGATGCACTCGATCCAAATGTTGACGTAATCAGTCAAACCCAACCATTTCCTGAAACAAGTCAGATTTAACTATTTAGAGATTCCATATAAAATCTTGACACTGTTGCTTAACAAAAATCTTTGTAGTGCAAGCGCTCCAGTTCCAATAAATTTAAACAGGACTATTAATAACCAAAAAATGTGCGATCGCTACGAATCACCGATATAGCTTGGGAAAATTTGGGTGCGATCGCACAAAAAAATAATTTGAGTCGCAGTGAATTGATTGAACGTTTTGCACGCGGGGAGAAATTCAACTGATTTTGAGGGTCTGNTTATGAAAAAATATGTTTGTAGTAGCGCTTTAGCGCCAATATTTGTCTATCGCGCTAAAGCGCTACTACTAACCTTATTACAAGTGTTTTACCGGACATGGTATGATTTATTGTATATACATGGGTCGAGAAACTCATAATCCATCAAACCCAAATATTGCAAGTTAACAATTTAATTTTCGTCCTCTTCTTCTTCTAATTTGAAAGCACTAATATAATCCCTTACTACTCGCTCAAAAAATAATGGTGCTGGTAATTTTGTCCATTCATTGAAATGACCGTATCCATAGCGTAGGGATTCGACAAAGCCAGCGATATTATCTGGTTTGTCTTGTTCCTGACGTAATGTAACTACAATTTCTAAAGGGTTTGGTGTAGCCCATTGACCGATGTAGGGTTTTTGTTTATCGATAAATTTAATTTCTAGCCCTGCTTCATTTTTAACTTTTACGTAAGTTTTTTTGGCGTCCTCATCTACTTCTTCATCTTTTAAAACTTCATCTAGCTCTATTTCACGATAGCAGCTAACACCTCTTTGTTTTTGAGTTGTTGTTTTTTTACCGATGGAAAGATAAGGAATGCAACCAGTTTTATTTTCTACATCAAGCTTATATAAACCAGTTGGGCTAGATGGAACTGGTATTTCTCTTCGCTTATTTTCGTTTCTTTTTAATTCTTCTTTGTTTCTATTATCTTCACGAAATGTTTTAGCTAAACATTTAACTTTATTTGCAATAATTCCTGGTGCTAAATCTTGCCTGATACGAACAATCCGCGCTCCTCTCCAGTTATCTTGCATATAATTTTTACAATTCATATCTATATTTGAAAGATTAATTTTGCTATCTTTCAACCAATCCCAAAGTTGTACGCAATTTGAAGAGTCAATCATGACAACAAGATTTTTACTGCTATTTCCCGGATAAGAAATTACTGAATTAGAAATAATATCATCTACAAAGTTTTGAAAGCGTTGTTTTCGCTCTTCACTATTTTTACCAATATATACAGGAGAAATCTTTGCTATATTGAAAAGTGCTTCAGTAAATGTTTCCCAAGATGTGGTCAAAAAGTTTTTAGTTTTAGGGTCTTCGTAGCAATAACACATCTGACTGAGCCCATTTTCAACATTAGTCTTAATTGCTATTGGTAGAAAAGTTTTACCAATTCCACCACGCATACGACCAGCATTTTTACGAACAACTGTGATAACGATAATTTCTTGTGGTCTATCTTTGATATCAAGATCGCTAAACCATTTATCGACTTTTTCTTTAACGCAATCTATACGACCAGAATGTGCCCATATTAATTCTTTGATTGATGCTTGGGCGCGAATAATAAATTCAGATATTTTGATATCTCCTGATTTTACCCAAATTTGTGGTGGAAGAATAAACTGTACGCAGCTATGACCTATTGATGCTAATGCTTGACGAGTAGCAGGCTTATTTACTAAATCGTCATGGGCTTTTTTACTGCTCTCATTTGGATGAGGGTAAAAATTTCTTGCCATTACTAAACAGAATTTTGGACGCTTGATTTCAGCAACTTGTTTCGCTGTAGATTTCCAAGCTTCTAATCGTTCTTCAAACCTTTCTTGTTTTTTTAAATTACTTCCAGGTAAGGCTTCTTCTGGTCCATGAGTATTTTCTGGAAGTCGCAGTAATTGTATCTCTAATGTATCTCCCCACAGCATATTGATTACTGCTTCTAAAAATCTGGTAGTTTTTCGAGTTTCATTCTCATGAAAAATGATTAACAGTGGTTTTTTCTTAGGATATAGCCGCTGTATTGCTTGCTGGTTTGCTTGAATTAAATCCTTTAATTCTTCTATTTGGTCTCGTTGGTTTTTACTCTGACTATTAAATCGTAAATTTTTTTTAATTCCTTGTTCGCTTAATTCAAATTCAAAATGCGTTTTTAACAGATTATTAATTTCTTCTTCTCCCATCTGGTCACAATATTTTGCTGTGAAATCAGAAACATCTTCATTCTCCAAGGATTCCAAAATAGCACTAAAAGAAGTTGGAGTATTAATTGTTCGAGAAGCGGTGATATCTTTAGGATGACTTTTTCCTTTACCGAATTTAACTTCAGAATAACCATCAAAAGGTTTTATACCTTTAGAGTCTAAAATTTTAGCGATTGCTTGAAATGCTTCGAGTTTATCTTTTTCAGGAACACCTACATCAATATCATATTTTTTCTCTTGCAGACCATTACGATAAGTTAAAAGAACTTGATAATCATCTGTTGAAGCTTTGCCTTGAATAATTTGTTCTGCATTAGAGATATTTAATGGTAAATTTAATTCGCGCTGTAGAACGGAAAAAGCATCATCAGGCTGCCATTCCCATTTACCAGTATTGCGATTCTTACGACGATTGAGTTTAAAATTGAAAACACGATATGCTTCCGGCATCACGCTCTGCGTATAGTCGTGATGTTTAGAGAAAATATAACCATTGATAGAATTGTGGTCAAAGGCTTTTTCTTTGATGCTACTTAGCCAACGTCTTTTATGAATATCTATTTTTATCAATGGTTGAGATACTGAAGGAAAAGTAATAAGTTCGATTTCAACAACCAAACTAAATGAACCTTTATCATCTAGCGAAATTATATCTGTGATTAATTCAACACTACTTCCTACTTTGCTGGAAATAATTCGCTTAATTCCTCCCAATCCTTGAAAAATTTCATGTCCCGCAATTAATCTAGCTAAATGGTCGGCTAATGCAGGAAATGAATATCTATATGGTCTTGCTGTACCACTCTCTTCGTATTGTGACCAAGGATATATTTGAGATTTGAATAACTTAATAGATAAAAGTTTATTTTGTTCTTGTAGTTCTCTGAGTCTTTCTATTATATCTTCTGAAATACCTTCCTTTTGAGCAAAATAAGCAAGATAAATTTCTAACCAATCGTGCAGTATTGGTTTTAAAACTTTGGTAGTTTGCTGTAGTTCGCCTGAATCAATATAAGCAAAATTCTGTTGTTTTCGCTGATTTATTGCATATCTACTGAGACCCATACTAGGTTCTATAGTGCGTACATTAGATAACTTAAATTCTAAAAAACTTCTTAGAGAAGAATAAGGTAAATTTTTAATATTTTTAATCTCACTATTCATTAGAGAAAACTCAGCCAATGCTTCTTTAGTCCAGCAAATTGTAGAACCTTTAATTTCAACAGGTGCTAAACTCTGAGGAATAGTGAAAACTAAAGGAATCGTTCCTAAAGGTTTACGTTGTATTTGAGCGTAGAGAATTTGATTCACTTGATTTTCGTTTATTTCTGTTGTGTATGGAGTTTTTGTTGTCATGATGAAATTCGTAAAATAATGTTCTCAATCAATAATTTTTGTAGAGGTTATTCTTTTAATAGTCTTCACATATCGTATAAAGAGTCATAGTCTTCAAAATCGTCGTCTTCGTAAACTGAGCCTCCCAATTTACATGAATTTTTGGAGTAAATTACATTCTTAATTTGCTTTAGAGGTTCAAGAAAAGCACCATAAAGTTCTTTGTAGATTTCTCGAATTACAGCATCGGGGTGATTCATACATTCTTCTAGAATCACCCGCATTTGAACTAGCATACTATCACGAGGAGAGTCGGTTTTATCTTTCGCTGACTGGGGAGCCCAAGCTGCATCAACAAAGTAAACTGCAACAGGACAACTATTTCGCATTCCCCGTCCAATAGTTTGTAAAATTGCTACCATCTGATTGGCGGTAAAAGGTGTAAATAATTCTTCACCTAGTCGACTAGCCATTAGTGGTTCTTGTAATAATCTTCTTACATCGCGGTAGATGCTCGATCTCGCACTCTTCCAGGTTTGGTAAATCTCTGTTAACCCTTCTTCCTGAGAAAATATACGACTATCGAATTCTTGGGTCGCATGACCCGCTAAACTGGATAAAAGTCCAGTGTCATCGGTGGTAGGATGAGGGCGAGTTAGGAAATAAATTGAACCAATCGCAGCATCTCTCTTCCGCGGACCTTTAGTGAAAACAATATTAACTCCACGACCAATAGCGAGCATGGGAAAGATAATCAGGTCGCAGTTTTTATCATCTCCTAAAGCTTCGCATTGAGAGGTGGTGACATAATCGGAAGGTTTTTCACCTTCTTTGAGGTAGCTCACAATAGCTTTAGTCCGTCTACCAATTTCTGGATGATAGCGGTCAAGAAATTCTTTGATTTCTCTTACTTGTCTATAACTGTTAACTACAAAAGCAGCTTTGCGCTCGATACCATTTTTGACATCGAAATTTCTAATAGATTTCCTAACTTCACAATTGTCACCATTTTTGACTAATTCTTTGACCATTGCTTTGAGATTGTGGTCTCTTAGGTCTCCAGCACCGCTATAGCGCAATGGTTTATTAGTTTTGTCCTCCTTAAAGTATTGAAAGTAGTATTTCGATTCTGAATCATCTCGCTTTTCCCTCGGTTTAGGTTTTAATAGATAGTTTGGATAAACATCAATGTGATAAGCGGGACTAGGTTCTAAATAAGAAGTCGCAGAAGTCATTAAAACTGCTGGTGCATCTTCTCGAGAATCAGCTTCTAGCAAACGGTCAAATCGGTGCATCAGCATCCGAGGCGCGCCGACAAAAGTAATGTAAGATAGGGTGACGTTACTAGAATTACTGTGATTAGTACGAGCGTTGGAAAAGCTGTATTTGACTCCAGATAGGGACCCGATAATATTCTCCGGAGTAAAGCGACGTAATTGGTCTGAAAGAGGAGGATTTAATATAGGTTCTTTAATTAGTCCCAGTGCAACCATAGTTCTAGTTTCAGGGACAGTTCGTTGATAACCCAAAATAACGAAGGTAATAGCTACTAATAGGGGGATTACGTCACTGGTCAGATAGGGTGCGTCTCGATCTGGAAAACAAATACCGATAAATAATTCGGTTATCTCTTCAACAATATCGTCTCGCTTTTTGACTAAATTTTCTCCAAGGTAACGCCGTAAAAGTTTTATCAGAACCTCCCACTGCTGTGTAAGTTTGTCACTATTTTCACTAGTAATACCAAGGGTACGAGAACACAAATCCTCTTTAAATTGTTTTTTGATTGTTTCTGTACCAGTGCGATCGTAAAATGCGTTGTAAGCAGCAGTTGACCAAAAATCAGTTAGAGCATGAGTTTTAGTAAAACCTTGTCTTACCTGTGCGTCACTAAGGAGATCTCTTTGGGAAGCACGATCTTTCTCAAAACCATCTAGCAGTTCAGTGATGATTCGCGAAACAGTTAATAATTGACCTTCGTATCGAAGGCTAAGTCTACGACGACGATCTTGAAGATTGCGCATATTCAGTAACAAACTAACCAAAGAAGTATTATGATTACCAAATTCAGCCATGTTGCGACTGTAAAGTTCGACGGTGCGGTCGGCTAGTAAATATGTTTTATTTCTAGCTAAAGGGTTATGAACTTGTTCTAAAATAGTCCGATGAAGAGAATCATCTGCACCAGAAAGGTTTAATTTAGCTACTCCATAAGTATCTAAATTTGATTGAACCATGTCTGCTTCATCAAAGATAACTAGATCGAAAGTTCGAGCTATCAATTCAAAGTAACGAATTTCCTCATCGATCGCTTGATAGGGTACGTTAGTATCCATTGAGATAATATGTCCGACCCAAATATCAGCATCGATTAAGTCTCGTGGAGCTTTATTTCTTCCGCACATCGTCCATAAAGGACAAAGATATTCTCTCATTTCTCCCTGAGACGAACTTTGTAAAATCTTGCTACAGGGTGCATTACCATAACCCCACAAGGAAGTTTCTGTGGTGGAAAAAGCAGGAAGTAAGCAATTAAAAGCAAAAGAATCTGCACCTTCAAGAGTATAAGCAAAACCACCCTGTTCCCCGGAAGCTGCAATAGTTTCAGCAATGCGATCGGCGTGTTTGCGTCGCGTAGTCGGACTTTGACCGGCTAGCATTCCTACTTTAATACCATGAAACTCTAAATCTGTCATATATTGTCTAGAAACTTCAATGGAAGGAAAAACCAGCATTACTTTATAGCCGTTTCTTCCAAACCAAACTGCACTCAACATCAAGAGTGTGGTTTTACCAGCACCAGGTAAACCAATTAAATGTTTGATTCCCGATAATTCAATGGTTGCGTTTTCTACTCGTAATCCTTTATCTGCTTGGGGTAATAATATTTCGAAGTTTCTCAAGCGTTTAGCCCAATTACCAGTTCGTCTTTCAGGATATTCTCTATCCCTTCGATCCATGTCTTCGGCGATTTGGTGTAGTTCCTCAAGGGGAATTGAAATATTACCTCGTGGTTGTCGATTGATGTCGTGAGTTCTGCGACTAGCTAACGGTACAGTAATAGGAGAAATCGGTAAACGGGTTGATGTCACTCGGTCTCCTAGTGCGATCGCCATTTGTTTTTGAGAATTAGCTACTGTTCTACCATGAAACTTGTAATCCATTGGTGCAGCTAGGATTTCTCGTGCTTTAGTAATTTTAGAGTCTTCTAAAAAGTCAATTCTCCTAAACTGCAATGTTTGGTCATCAATCTCATAGGTTCCCTGAGTATTTTTCTGATAGTGATGGTCGTTGTAAAGTGCTACTGCATATTTCACAGAACTTTCAGTTACATAATCTAAAGACATCTGACGCAAATTAAAAATTGCTTGTCGTGCGCGTTCCAAGGTCGGTGAATTAAAAACACTCGCCATTCCGGACATAATTACAGGAGCGCATTTTAGAGACTTAGCTCCAATAAATTCTTCCATGAGAAAGCACAACCAACAAATGCGATCGTTTCCCGTCCAAAAATCAGCTTTAGGTTTAGCTCGCATACTTCCCCTCCTGTATGTTTTTGATGACCGAAGATACTGACATTATTTGTAAGTTAGCGATATTGCTTTTTTTATCTAGTAATGAATTAACAGTAGAGATATAGTCTGGATAATCTTCGATAAGCTCATCGGTAATGGCTACTATTCTTTGGTGATAAGAAATAAGTCCGCCAATGCTGCGATTGAGTTTTAATGCTAGTAATACAGGACTGCGATAAGATTTAGCATCAATACCAATAGCGCGATCGCTAATTGCAATATCACATTGGTCTGATTCTGGATATAACTGAGTGTCCAAACCATATTTTTTCGCCTCATCAAAAATAGCTAATTCATCAATTGCAGGAGCAGTCCAATAAACTAATATTTGTGGTTTAGCTACTAATAATTGCCCATTTTCTGGGCTAAGTCGCTCCTTTACTTGTGGTGGATATCTACCACTACACTGACGAATCGGACAATAATAACCATCGCGATATCTCTCTCGATTTGGATGAGGTCGCATTAAAGTCCCGCAATGAGCGCACTGCAAAGCATGACCATCAATTAACCATACTTCCGGAACCCGATCGAAAAACTCTTCTACTGTTTTTTGTAGAGGTGTGAGATTTTTGTCCTCCAAATAATTGAAAAGTTCTCTTTGTCTAATCAGCGATCGCCTTCCTATTAGTTCCCGCAATGCAGTGTAAGCACGATCCTTCTTATTTCGTCCCAGACCTTCGGTTGCGCTTTTTAGTTTTGAATACAAACGATGTTCAATGACATTATCCTCTCCAAAACCACCAGACATATTAGCAGTCTCTGCACAATCTGCTGTTGGTACCCGTAGATTAAAATCGATTAAATTGACATTACCAAGGCGAAATTCTGAATCGCGAAAAATGCTTAAATCCCACTTATTATTACCATCATTATCATCAAGGGGATAACGAGAACGTTCCAATACATCATGAACGCAAGCAGCGCGATCGCACTTCCCTTCTTCTAAATACAAACGACCCAGCTTACACATCGCCGAATGTAATTCAGGTGGTAATTTATCATCTTGTCTGACTATTTCTCCACCCTTCACCATACATTCGTATTGGCGTAATATTCCTTGAGCGAGCAGAATAACAGCATCTTCAGCCAAATTATGATTATTTTTGCTTTTTTGTTTTAAAAACGAAGATGATTCTTGGTTATCGTTAGACTCAATGATATTTCCGCCATCTTTTCCAGCTATTATTTGCTGTTCGAGTTCTGTGTCGTTCCAAGAAGATAATACTTGTGCGATCGCTACTAATGTCCAGCCTTTCTGTAATAACAACAAAGTTGCTAATCCTTCTAATATCTGACGAAAACCGAATTTTTGCCCCTTTGGTTGTGATAAAAGTTTTCGCGATCGCCACGAGCGAATAACTCTGACAGTGGGTGTTTCAACAGATAGGCTTAACTGTTCGATCTTGCGTTGCAATTCTTCTGAAAGACTTTCTGCTGTACCTTGCCAATCTCGAATATCATCGAAATCCATTTATTTACATCAATCAATGTAAACACTATATAATGACAAATAATAAATTACAATTCAAATAACGCGTTCGTCCACGAACAACAAGATATATGGTGAAAATTAACTTGTAATTCAACTATATTCGGGTAATTCTAGTAGTCGATTACACTAACTTTGAGAAGTTTGTTTGTCTGTGAAACCCTGGCTGGAACTACTTGGTTTTTATTATCAGCGTTAATACAATAAGCATGGTAAAGTTCAGTGCATACCTGTTGCAATCGAGTACTAGCTCAACAATCAAAAATAAATTTAGTTTAAGTCCAAGCCAAGCATAGTAATTGCTTTATAGAGTGCTCGGACTAATCTACGAGTAAAAAAAATGACGCAGCAAAGTTTAGACCTGACCAAAGCTGAAGCTCTAACTCAAATTTTACCTGCACCACCTAAGTTAACGAGTCAGGGTGCAAATTGGAGTAATTTAATGCTTGCTCACTATCACCAGCATCCAGGTTGTGAATCTCCCGAATCTAGCTTCCAACAACATGCGTTGGAAATTATGGATATTAATTCTTGCTCGCTTCACGAACGACGTATGGGTAAAACCCATCTTTCCTATGGACTTCAAGGTGGTGAAACTTGTTTTTGTCCAGCTTACACTAAGCATTGGACCACTTGGGAAATACCAACAAGTTTTACGGTAATAGTATTTGAGCCAACTTTTTTTAAGGGAATATCTCAGGAAATCTGGGAGAAAGATTGCGTTGATTTTGTACCCAAATGGCAAATATTCGACCCAACAATTCAAGTAATTGTTACTGCACTCAAGTCAGATTTATCAGCAGGATGTCCCGCAGGAAGCTTATATGGCGAGTCATTCGGTACATCGCTTGCAGTTCATATTCTCAGCAACTTTTCGATTATTCAAAAAAAGATTCCAAATTGGAAAGGTTTATCTAGAAGAAGTCAGAAAGAAGTATTGGAATTTATTGAAACTTACTTGGAAACAGATATTCGGCTAGAAGATTTAGCTCAAATTGCTGGTATTAGTACTTTTCATTTTTGCCGTTTATTTAAGGAAGCGATGCATATTACACCCCATCAATATGTAATTCGTCGTCGAATTGAACGCGCAAAGCAGTTTCTCAAGCAATCCAATCTCAGAATAGTTGATATTGCTCTTGCATGTGGTTTTGCAAATCAAAGTCATTTCAGTCACCATTTTCGGAGGATTGTTGGAATTTCGCCCAAAACATTTCGGAATCTTTAGTAAACAGAATATTTAGCAAGAATACGTTCAAAATAGCAAGAATAGGAACGAAACCTTCAAAAGTGTCCAGCTATTCTCAAGATGCTTCAATAATTGGAAGGAATTGAGAAAATGTTTGATATTAATACTTTAAGTGCGACTTATGTTGAACTAAATGGCGCTCAATACCACGTGCGAGATTCTCGAGTGGGGGAAGAATGCGTTCTTTTAATTCACGGATGGCCAGATAATAGTTTAATGTGGGAAAAACAAATTCCTGCTTTAGCAGAGGCTGGATATCGAGTCATTTGTCCAGATTTGCTTGGTTATGGTTTGAGCGAAGCACCTGAAAAGATAGAACGTTATAAACTAGCTAATCTACTAAATGATTTTGTCACTCTTGTAGAAAAACTTGGATTAGAAAAAATTCATTGTATTGCACATGATTATGGTGCTGTCTTGGGATGGGAGCTTGCTTCCCACTCTAAAAATTTAAACTTGAATTTGAAAAGCTACACAGCTATGTCTGTAGGTCATTTAGGAGAATTTTTAAAAGTATCTACTGAAAACCTACAAATGCAATGGATTTACTTCTTAAATACCCAAGATATTGCACCTCAACTTTACCGAGCAAATAATGGTTATTTCTTTCGGGAAGTTCTTCGCAGTCATCCAAATCGGGATTTAATTGTGGAAAATGGACTTAAATCAGGTGTGTTTGAGAATATGCAAAGATTAGAGCAAGCTAATCAGGTTCCTGAGTATTTATTAGCCGTACTTACAGGACAAATTCCAGACTTGCTGACCATTAAAGTTCCCACACTGGGAATATGGAGTAATAAAGATGACTTCATGTGGGAATCACAAATGAAAAATTCCGGCCAATATATATCTGCACAATGGCAGTATAAATGTATTGAAGGTGCAGGGCACTGGTTTATGCTTGAGCAGCCAGAACGTACAAACCAGTTAATATTGAATTGGCTTGGGAAGCATATATAACAAAATTTACACAGCAGTGCGATCAGGTAATCACAACCTAAAAAAATGATCTCAAACCATCATAAATTGGTAACAAGTGGGTAAGTTCGATCCATACCAAAATATTTGCTCATATACCGGATAGGGGAACTATGCTGAGATTTATTTTGGTATATTTCATTTTCTAATTAATCTTAAAATTCTACATCTATATATCCTCGTTATTGACTGTAAATAACTGTTATTTTTTCGATCTCCTTCAAATAAAAATAGCTACACTGAAGTTAGGTAAACCAAAGTTATAAGTAGGAAATTTACCAGCCAAATATTATTTACCACTAAGCATCATGCTGTTTAATTCAGCTAACATGCCCTACTGGCTATTTTTGGGCATGGGAGTTTTGCTATTTCTATTTGTGATTTTTTCCGGTGGTGGAGACGAAGACATCGATGTTGATGTTGATGCTGATATTGACACTGACCTAGACTTAGGCGGAGAAGGTAATTTTAATTTAGGATTTTTGCTGGGATGGGCTGGTGTTGGTAAAGCCCCCTTGATTTTATTACTAGCAACTGATTTGAGTTTATGGGGCTTATCTGGCTGGATGTTAAATGTTTGGCTAGAGAGCATCCTCAATCAAATTCCCAGTGGTATTTGGAACGGAATAGTCTTGTTGTTGTCGCTATTCATCGCTTTATTGATCGGGGGACTGATTGCACGACCAATGGGGAGAATTTTTGCAGAATTTGGCGAAGATACAAGTAGCGATCGCTTGATTGGTCGTAATGGTACTGTCTGTTCTGCGACTATACCTACCGAAGACAACGATAGAATCGGTCAAATAGATGTAATTGATAAAAGTGGCAATTTAGTGACTATTAATGCCACTATCCCAAAATGGGCAAAAGTTATTCCCCACCATGGCGAACGAGTAATTGTCATAAATCGAAAGCAAGACATTTATTCTGTCATCGCTAAAGACACTCCAGATGTAGATCGTTGGTTGAATCTAACTAAGAAAAAAATAAGAATGAAATAAATATTAAAGAAAATGCTGTTTTGGTTAACTTTCATTGAATTATTACCCCTACCACCTACAAATACCTTGGTGGGAGAACAGTACAATATTAGTGATGATACATCTACATCACTTACTTTAATTGCTGAGAAACCAGTAGAAACATCACCCTATATTGCTCAAATTTCTACCCAACCAATCCTCAATCAAATCGATGAAGCCTTTGTTTTCCCTGGGTTAATCGCGGGTATCATCGTACTCATATTACTGAGTATTTGGTCTTATACGCGGATTTATGTGATTACTCCGAATAACGAGGCTTTTGTGAGAACTGGCGGTATTTTTGTGAAAAAGAAAACCGTAGTTCTCAATGGTGGTTGCATTGTGGTACCAGGTTTTCACGAACTCACACGGGTACCGTTACGAGAAATTTCCATTAATGTCGAGCGTACCGGTAAACTAGCAGTTCGTACTCAAGACTATTTACGGGCAAATATGCGGGTAACTTTTTATGTCTGCATAAATGCCAGTGAAGAAGATGTGCTAATTGCTGCCGCACGACTTTCCAGACAAGGTAAAATCTCAGCCGAAGACATCACAGAAGCCCTAGAAACCCGTGCTGATGATGCCATTAGGGCTGCTGCGAAGAAGAAAACTTTAGCAGAAATAGATTCCGACAAGTTAGGATTTGCTGAAGAAGTTTTGAACTTGACTCAGCAAGACTTAAAGAAAGTAGGTTTAACTCTTAACAACATTGCAATTTCCGAAATCGAAGAAAGCGACACCTACGACACCAATAATTTCTTTGATGCTCAAGGAGTGCGTCTGCGTACAGAAACTATTCAACGCTCAATTCAACAAAAGCGCGAAGTGGAATTGACTACCCAAGTAGCTATTGAGCAAAAAGAACTAGATGCTCAAAAGCGATCTCTACAAATTGCTCAAGAAAAAGAAACAGCGGAATTAGAGCAAAAGTTGCAAGTTGAAGCCCTGACAGCACAAAGACAACGGGAAATTCAAGAAGCTAAAGATAAAGAAGCTGCAGCCACCCTTCGCAGCAAAATTTTGCAGGATAAATCGGTAGAAGAAGAGGAAATTCGTAAGAAGTTATCCGTACAACAAAGCCAAATTGAAGCTGATATTGCCCTAGAAGACCGTAACAAAAAACTAAAGGTTACACAAATCCATCAAAAACAAGAAGCAGAGCTAGCAGAAGTTACCCGCCAACAAACCGTAGAATCTAACAAGTTACAAGCACAAGTGCAAATTGCGGAGTCAGAAAAAGTTGCAAGACTCGCACAAGAAGAAGTCGCGATATCAATTGCGAACAAAAAACGAGAAACTTTTGTCGCACAAGCTGAACAAGCCAAAGCAGAAGAATCAGTTAAGACCGCCGGTGAAATCGAAAAAGCCGAACGCAGTAAGAGTCTATCTATAATAGCTGCCGAAGAACAAGCCCAAGAAAAAAATATCGGCGATCGCAACGTCATTGAAATTGATGCTTTTCGTCGTCGCAGACAAGCTGAAATTGCTCAACAAGCTGCAGAACTTGAAGCCGAATCAATTCGTATTCTTGCAGATGCCGAACGCATTCGAGCTTTAGCTGAAGCTGAAGGTATACAAGCAAAAATTACTGCTGAAAACACCATTAGTAATGCCAGTTTAAGTGCTCAAGTTATCACTACCATCTGGCCGGAACTTTCAGATAAACTACCAGAAATCGTCCACTCATTGGCACCACAACCAGGAGTTTTAGGAAATATCAGAATTTATTCTTTTCCAGGAGCGAATAATAATGGCAAAGGCGTAGACGATATTAATAAGTTACTTCTCTCAACCAGTGGTATTTCCATGATAAATAACCTACTGGAAGAAGGTAAATTAGGAGAATTAATATCTCAAGTTGGGCAGTTAATACATCATCAAGATGGAGCCAAACCAGAAACACACTTACAGAAAGTTGCAGATAACATACCTGTATCCAGTTATAGCCACAATGACTCTCATGTTGATTCAGAAGCTTTCGAAAGTCATTACACTACAAAAGAATAAGCAGTTAAATTGATGTAAGTTGGGTTAGGCTGTCTCTAAGGGACTTTCAGTAAAAAAACATACGACTTGTCAGGGCGCACGTCGGTGCGCCCCTACAGTCAACAAATAATGGTATAAATTATTTTTTGGAAGTCCCTAACACAACAAAAACATGGTTCTGGATACTGAACAATCCATACCACTAGTAACTAATATTACATGTTTTGAACATTATACCAATTTGGAAAAATAATGAGACAGATATATTTTGTAGAGACCTTGCATGCAAGGTCTCTATCGAAGGATCTGTTGCAATAATTTATTGAATCGGTATGAGAACTTCATCGAGTAGTAATAAGAGAAATAATTTCAGTAGTTCCCATTAAAATCGCATAACAGTGAAAGTCAATGTAGCTACTTTAGGATGATTAATTAAATAATTTTTACCAAAAAAATTGTAAGTGATACATATATTAGCCTTCAATCTTCTATTTGTAGTGATTTAACCTACTTTTCGCCACTTTAAACCCCAAAGTTTTGCTTTCAAAAATTTACGTGGATCGTTAACATTGAGATAGAATTATTAAGGCTTGTTTACAGAATTAGCAAAATTTTCCGAATTCTGTTATTAAGAGCTGGATCACAATATTAAGTTATATTACCCGCATTTCTGGAATGTTCCTATGACGCTCTCAATTCGTAACGTCGCCATTATTGCCCACGTTGACCACGGCAAAACAACCCTCGTTGATTCTCTACTGAAACAGTCCGGCATTTTCCGTCAAGGGGAAGACGTTCCTGATTGCGTCATGGACTCCAACGACCTCGAAAGAGAACGGGGTATTACTATTCTTTCTAAAAATACAGCTGTTCGCTATCAAGAAACATTAATCAATATTGTTGATACTCCCGGACACGCCGATTTCGGTGGCGAAGTCGAACGGGTACTCGGTATGGTAGATGGCTGTATCCTTATTGTTGATGCTAACGAAGGTCCAATGCCACAAACACGTTTTGTGTTAAAGAAAGCATTGGAAAAAGGATTGCGCCCAATTGTTGTAGTTAACAAAATTGACCGTCCCCAAGCAGACCCCCATGGTGCAGTCGATAAGGTATTAGATTTATTCTTAGAATTAGGTGCTGATGACGATCAGTGTGATTTCCCCTACCTATTCGCTTCTGGTCTTTCCGGTTACGCCAAAAATGACTTGGATGATGAACCCAAGGATATGCAACCCTTATTTGAAGCTGTGTTGCGCCACGTTCCACCCCCAGTCGGCGATGCAGAAAAACCATTACAATTACAGGTTACAACCCTAGATTACTCAGAATATCTGGGTAGAATCGTAATTGGTAGAATTCATAACGGTGTTATTAAGGCCGGACAACAAGCCGCTTTAGTTAAAGAAGATGGCAAAATTGTCAAAGCCAAAATTAGTAAACTAATGGGCTTTGAAGGTCTCAAGCGCGTTGAGATGGAAGAAGCATCCGCAGGAAATCTGGTTGCTGTTGCTGGTTTTGCAGATGCAAACATTGGTGAAACTATCACTTGTCCTAACGAACCCCAAGCTTTACCACTAATTAAAGTCGACGAACCGACATTACAAATGACCTTTTCGGTTAATGACTCGCCCTTTGCTGGTAAAGAAGGTAGCTTTGTTACCTCTCGCCAAATTCGCGATCGCCTAATGCGGGAATTGGAAACTAATGTTGCTTTGCGCGTTGAAGAAAGCGACTCCCCCGATAAATTTAAAGTTTCCGGTCGTGGCGAGCTTCACTTGGGTATTTTAATTGAAACCATGCGCCGGGAAGGTTATGAGTTCCAAGTGTCCCAGCCACAGGTAATTTACCGTGAAGTTAATGGACAACCTTGCGAACCTTACGAGCTTTTAGTTCTTGATGTTCCTGAAGAAGCTGTAGGTGGTTGTATTGAACGACTCGGACAGCGTAAAGGCGAAATGCAAGACATGCAAATGGGTGGTAACGGACGCTCCCAACTAGAATTCGTAATTCCCGCCCGTGGCTTAATTGGTTTCCGGGGTGAATTCATGCGTATCACTCGCGGTGACGGTATCATGAACCATAGTTTTCTGGATTATCGTCCGATTATTGGTGAAATTACTACCCGTCGTAATGGCGTTTTAATTGCTTTTGAAGAAGGTGTTGCAACTTTCTACGCTCTGAAAAATGCTGAGGATCGCGGTTCCTTCTTTATTACCCCAGGTACTAAAGTTTACAAAGGAATGATAGTTGGGGAAAATAACCGTCCTCAAGACCTAGACTTGAATGTCTGCAAAACCAAGCAGTTAACAAACCACCGTTCTGCAACTGGAGATGAATTGGTCCAATTGCAAACACCCGTAGAAATGAGCTTGGAAAGAGCATTGGAATACATTGGGCCAGACGAATTAGTGGAAATAACTCCCGAGTCAATTCGTTTGCGTAAGATGTCCAAGAAGTTGGCGAGACGGTAAAAATACTTAACTCGTAAACATACCTAGGAAAAATTAAGGGTAGAGGTTCGGAATCCCAAACCTTTACCCTTTATCATATTTTCTATTCGCCAAACCGATAATTACTAACTATTTATCAGTGGTAGATGCCATTACAGCCAATTTTTAAAAAACAACGCTTGTAAAACCTGTTTATCTCTCTTTATCTTTGTAGTCTGGCAAACCATTGAAAATGCCCTGGTTAAGCCCGTGGTACGATCTTAACTTCTTTACACAAAAATTACTATTAATTTATGTAAATTCAATATTTTATATTTGGGGATTGGCGACTGGCGATTGGGGATTAGTAAAGTAACTTTAGAAATTATGCGATATCAGAAATGGAATCAGCTTTGAAGGTTTCTGCTCTCAAGCTGCATTTGGGCAAAGTGTTCCATTAACATTCGATGAATAAAGATATAGCCGCCACCTACTTTTTGCAGGAAGATGCGTTCTGTGGCGTAGTCGAGGAAGCGGCCATAATTCCAAGGGATGTTATTATTGATGTAAAGGATAAAGCGGAGGATAAAGTGTTGAATGCAAGTCGCACCTCCAAGAACTAGCCCAGCACCAAATCCATAGTTGCTAAAACTAAACCATCTCATTGCTATCTCCTCAGGTCTTGCTATTAGTGCCACTGCGAATCCAGTAAGTGTCCAGAGACTGACAGATATCATCAATGCATTCTGAAGTGATTTCCAAATACCTTGATTGGGATTTGTTGTTTTTTCAATTACAAAGTATTCTATATTTCTTCCTATTTGAGGAAGTACTCTCTGCAATAACAACATAATCCCAAAAAATAGCGAACCCTTCAAAAAAAATGTCAGCATATGTACTAAATCTGGCAATCGCCCTTGATGCATTAAATTATATAGCACATCAAAAAACACCATAAATAGCCCAAAACTTACTCCAAATTTTAAAGGGGGAATTAAGATTATTTTCCAGTTAACTTGAATAATTCCAACTGTCGTGATTTCTTTTAAAAATAATCCAGCGAATATTCCAATAATTAAGTATATTCCTCCCCATATTAATCCATGTATCAGTCCAGCCATCCAAGTAAATGCCAATAGATTTATCAACCCAAATAAAATTCCAAATATGGTTCCAAGACTTAGCCTGTAAAAATTTTTTGCTCTACTTTTTAACCAAGTTGGCTGCATTTGCTCAATTAAAAATACTGTTTGCGACCTCTGAACCATCTTCTGTGCCAGCCAAATCAGCCAGCGCTTTGTTTGGGTTTGTGAGTATTTGTCTTGAACCTTCGAGCGATTAGGGCGCTTAAGCATCAGTTTTATATAATTATCAAATAGCTGCTTGCGCCGTTCTTCTAGCACCTCAGTTTTAGGCAAATCCTCAACCGCTACTCCCTGATAAACCAGAGTCATAATATTGAGCATCAAGGGTGATTGTACCAACTCTTGTAATACCCTATCCCATTGAATTAATGCTTTCAACCCCGTCAAATTAGTCCTGACACTATCCAAGTAATGATAGATTTGTTCTGGGGTCAGCGACTTCAAATAAACTGCACGTTGAAATTCCAGACGGTTAGAAAGAGATTCATAGTCTTCAATCCGACAGCACACCACCAGTTCAACACCATAATTCTGCTTGAATTGGTTCAACGCCTTGATACAGTCGTCTCGATGTTCCGCCTTTACTTCATCCAAACCATCAAGCAATGGTAGTAGTTGCTGCTGCTTTACCCAGGCTTTTCCAATTTTTTTAGGTACATCATACTTACTATTCAGTTCTTCCACTAACCAATTGGCTATCGTCTGTTGCTTATCGGCTATCTTCTGTTGCTTATCCCAAGAGGAGAGGTTAAAAACTACAGGAATTAACAGATTAATGTCTTGTTCAGCACGGGTAATTAAATCGCGACTGAGTTCGAGTAACGTTGTGGTTTTTCCTGACCCTGGTTTCCCTAAAATTAGTAGCGTTCGTCCTGCACCAATTTCGTCAAAGATATCAATAACCTTAGTACCTTCCGGAAGGGGTTGAGGTGAAGAGTCCTCAGTTTCTAGAATAACCTCCCAAGAACTAGCGATCGCATCTGGTCTATCGTCTAAACCAAACTCAATCAGCACCTGGTTACGAAGGGATTTTTCCAAAACTCCCTTGACCCAGAATTTCTTGACTTTAGTGAGTAATGCTTGACGATTTTGGTATTCTTGTCGGGTGAGTTGTGGTCTTGGGGAAGCTTCCTGCTGACTTTGGTAAATATGGGTGTGGCTAATCTGGTTGTTATCCCCTTCAATTACTTGATTGCCATCACCCTGAACAACTCGATTTTGATTACCTTGAACTACATTATCCCATCTGGAAGTATCAGCCTGTTGCTTTTGAGATGAATCATCAGAAGGCTGTTGTGAATCAGAATTATCAGGTGGTAACTGATTCATAAATCAGATTTACAACTTTAACAAGTAAGAACTAGCAGCAGCACCTAACCAACCAGCTATTTTGGTAATTATAGGTTTAGCTTTATTCCAGAGTTTCTGACCAGCATCTACCGTTTTGCTAGTTTTTTCAAGTGTTTGTGCCACACTTTCTAAATTAGCTAGTGCTATGTTCTTTTTCGGTTCCTCTTTATCAGTTGCTTTCTTCGCTGCACTAATGTCTTCAATCGCTGTTTCTTTTGTGTCTTGATCAACTTTAGCAGCTTTAACTAAATTTTCCAACTGTGTGAATAATGCTACGATATCAGCTTTTGTGAGTGATGCTTCAACTTCAGCACTTACTTGGTTTTGTTGTGTTACTTGATTTCCATCACCAAGAACAGCCTGATTATTATCCCCTTGAACAGCACGGTTATTATCACCTTGAACATTGTTGATATTGCCACCAACAGAACCACCAACTGAAAATCCACCAGGGTTATTAGTCATATTACTTACCTCTTCTATTTGAGTGTTTGAATAAAAACTAGGGCTTTTTAAAGCCGTGTTTACAAAATTTTCTAAACTACGAATTCTGCGATCTTTCTCTGCCATTAAAGCTTGGACTTCTTGTTGTGTCAAAGCTTTAACTTGATTATAAATTTCAAAATATTCTGCACTTAATTGGGATTTATCAGCTAGGGGTGTGGTTTTAGCACGGAGTAAAACTTTATCTTCACTTTCACCTCGTATTTCTATTCCGGCAATTCGCAACTCAGCATCTGGATTTTTTTCAGCTAACTGTTTGAATGAAATAGCGATCGCACGCGGGTCAACGCCTTGGTTGTGGTAAAGGTCAAGGGTATCAAAAATTGGTTGGATAAAATCACCAAATTCCCCATCTGCAAATGTTTCTGCGTTGTTATCTGGTTTGCGTAAGGGGTTAGGATTTTCTTTTGTAGGAAGGCGCATATACACGTATTCGCACCTTACACCACGAAAGTTGGTTTCATTGGTAATGCCCCAATCTTCTATGTATGCCCCAGTAAGAGTAGCGCCTGTAAAGTCGGTTGCATCTAATTGAGTTTGGACTAATTTCGCTCTGGATAAATCCCCATCTTGTAAACAAGCTTCGCTCAAGTCTGTGCTAATAAAACTTGCGTCTGTTAAAAAAGCTTTCTTTAAATTAATTCCCCGTAAATTCAAACGGTCAAAAATTTTATCCTGCCCTTGTCCAGTTAAAATTAATTGGCGTACTTGGGGATATTGTAAATAAGAAGTGCCAGGACGAACGCGATCTAGTAATTTAGTTTTATGGAAATAGGTGCGAGTTAGTTTAGCTTTACGAAAATCTGTACTTTTGAGTCGGGCAGAAGTAAAATTAGCATCTGTTAGATCGGCATTACGAAAACTTGTTCCACCAATAGCAGTAAAATTAATTGCAATTGGATAAATTAATGAAAATTTTGGATCTCCTACTAGTATTCGCCAACCTATATATATACCTTGAACAGAACCAATTAAAACCATAATTGCAACTGCTAATTCTGCCGCTAATTCGAAGTTGCTGACACTTCCAAATTTTTCAAGGAAAAACATACCAACGACAGTTCCAGCTAAAGATGCAATCACACTCGTAATACCAGCCATTATTGCCACTTTAATTCCAGCTAGTATAGTTACTCCAGTTATAGAAGCAGCAATAGAGGTACTTCCAGTTATCGTTCCTATTGCAATGAAAATAAAAGCTAATGTTGTACCATCATTAAATAAAGTTGAAAAAGTTGAAAATATTACTAATAAAGTAGAAATTCCTAGAGAAAAAGCAATGGATACCAAGGACGCTGGAAATCCCTTTGTGGTAGTAACTATAAATGGAAGTATTAAAATTACAACAGTAGAGAGATGAACTAAAGGGTTGGGATTAAGTAAGCTTTGATTAAATATAGTAGTTATTCCAGCAGTAAATGCTGGGAGTATGGCTATAAATGATAAAAAAACTGTCAGAAAAAGCATCCAAGACCTTTCTTGCCCAGCTTCAGCGCCTCTGAAATCAGAACCTCTAAGGATAGCGTTTGTAAAATTAGCCCCTCGAATATCTGCATAGCTAAAATTTGCACCTTCTAAGTTTTTACCTTTAAAGGAGCAACCTTGGAGATTATGACGCGAGAAGTCTTTAGACATCTGAGCAAAATAAACGGCAGTACCGATTTTTTATACAAACTGGCTAGTTGCTGTTCCAGATTTTTAAAGGAAATCCTACCAAAAAAACTCAAAAGTTAGGAAAAAGATGATTTACTAGTGCGATACGCTCCGCGTCAGTGTAAATGCTTATTGCTAACTACTTACTTATCACCAAATAACCAATAAACTATTCCCTTATTATTAATAACTAATCCCCATTAACCATTACTAGAAAATTGAACTGCATAACTTTAGCTCAGTTTTAAATAGGCAAGCTGGGAGTTATTACTCATTACTCATTACTCATCACAAAATTATAGGTTACCCTGGGTGCTATGAATATATTTAAACCTATAATTAATTGGCTAGAAACCCGTGCTTGCGCTCCCGCCTATAGTGGAATGGTATTAGGAGCGATCGCAATTTGTTTTTTTGCCGCAGCAATTAATACTATGGCCGGCTGGCTCTACGTAATTAGCGCAGTAAGTTTTTCCCTGTTAGCGATCGCAGCAGTTTTACCACCACGTTTTTTGTCAGGAATTTCTGTTGCTCGGTTACCGATCCAAGCAGTAACAGCAGGAGACGATCTAACAGTAGAATTGGAGATTACTAACTCTACTAAAAAGCCAATAAGATTAATACAAGTAAAAGATATTTTGCCTTATATATTGGGGGAATCCATCGCCCAAGCAATTGAAATTATTTCACCCCAAGATACTTACCGTTGGCAATATTACTACCCAACTCAGCGAAGAGGTATCTATCGCTGGGAAAATATAGAGTTCGCAACAGGCGCACCTTTTGGATTGTTTTGGTCGCGTCGCCAGCATAAGTGCAGTGCTAGGGCTATTGTTTACCCCACAGTTTTACCTTTAAGTCATTGTCCTTTAGTTGATGAAATCGGTGAAGATTGCAGATTTAACTATCCTCACGGTAGACCCTTCCATACTGCAAGTGAAGGAATAACTCGTTCTTTACGTCCTTACCGTATTGGGGATCCTATGCGTTTAATTCACTGGCGCAGCAGCGCCCGTATGGGGGATCTAAGAGTACGGGAATTGGAATTAGTGACCTCTGGGCAAGAGATTATTATAGCTTTAGATAGTGCGAGTAAATGGGAAACTGAGAATTTTGAACAAGCAGTAATTGCAGCAGCATCTATGTATTTTTATGCCCAGAAAAATACAATACAAGTGCAACTGTGGACGTCTGAAACAAGTTTAGTTAGGGTCGAACGCCTGGTTTTAGAAACCTTAGCAGCAACTAATCCTTTAGAAGATACTTGCAACCAAGAATTACCAAAACTCCCGTTAATTTGGCTAACCCAAAACCCCCTCACTTTATCTTCTTTACCTATGGGGAGTCGTTGGGTACTATGGCAACCAGTAAACTCTGGAGAAAAACAAGTAGTATTAAATCAAGATTATCCCGGTATCGCGATCGAGCAAGAGAAAGAACTAAAAACTCAATTGCAACAAAAATTAGATATTGCTCAAATTTAACGCTGGTATAATAAGTATTCAAGCGGAGGAATAAAGCTTGAAACTGATTTTAGTCGCACCTAATGTATTACTAGCAAAAGCCTTTCAAAAACATTTTAATTACTTTGCTGATGTAGAAATCGTTAATAACTACTTTGAGTGGTTACCTATTTTCGATTGTTTGGTTAGTCCTGCTAATTCTTTCGGAATGATGGATGGTGGTATGGATGCAGCCATTACCAAGTTTTTTGGCATTCAGTTGATGGAAAAAGTACAAGAGCGTATTCTTCAAGAATATTTAGGAGAACAACCTGTAGGAACATCAATGATTGTTGAAACAGGTAATCCTAAGCATCCATTTCTTGCACATACACCAACTATGCGAGTCCCCATGTCTATTGTGGGTACAGATATTCCTTATGTGGCGATGTGGAGCATGCTTTTAGCGGTGCGTCGCCATAACCAATATTCTCAACATGAAATCAACACTGTTGCTTGTCCCGGTCTGGGTACAGGAATTGGTAAAGTTCCTTATGAAGAAGCAAGTAGACAAATGTCGCTAGCCTACGATCATTTTCTATATCCACCCAAACATCTCAACTGTTTTGTTGCAGCTTCAAGACAGCTTTTGATTTGGGAAGGAGGTTAATTAACAGTAGTAGTTCACATTCTGAGATGAAGTAGATAAATAAGCAAAATAAAGGCCGATATACTCACATATTCGAACATTACAAAATGTTTAAGTGGTGATGAAAATATCGGCATTTAGTTATAGTCTGTAAATGGACTTGCAGTCTATGTGAGTCGAGAAGCCTGCCTGCTATACTTCTTGATTACAGAGACTGCCAGTTTCTTTTAAGTAAATTCAGAAAAGTTGCATATCCTTCAGAAAAACCTGGTGGGTCATTAAGTGCGTACTCAGGAAATTCCTTAAACGAGCGCCAAGGTTCAGAAGGACTAAGTCGTAAATGTAAAGCTGGCTCGGTGGCTCCAGGGGGTCTCCATGTCATTTGACCGCCATTAGGTATATCAGACATAAATTACACCTCGATATATTTTGTGTCCTATTGTTCCGGATTGTGACAGACTGGTTGAGAAAATTTGTAAGCACTTATACTGATTGACAGATAATGTCAAAGAATGCTCACACTTAGGTGTGTTAACGAATGCATTTAACCAGTTATTTGAATTCGCTAAATCTATTAACACAACTATTTGAACCAGAGTTCACAGATATAGATTAATTAAGGAAACAATATCTTGAGGGATAATTACGTAACAATTGATATTGAATTGATATTAATTTATTATAATTTCCTCATATTATTGAAACAGGTAATTGGTAATTGGTAACTGGTAATTGGTAATTGGTAACTGATAACTGTTAGCGCCTAGCGGTTAGCGGCGAAAGACGCACCTACGGTGTTTGTTGACGCGGCTTAGCCGAACACGTAGTGCGTCCAAACGCGTAAGCGCGCCCTGCGTGACGTTAGTCAGAGGCTTTGCCGACGCCGGATCCGTAAGGTGACGTAGTCATAGGCTCTAGCGTACCGGATCCGTAGGTAGCGCAGCTAGAGGCTCCCTCCGCCGTCGCCGCAGGCTCTAGGTATTGCGTGCGCGACCTAGCATAAAGTATTGCGCATTAACTGTAGCCCGTAAGGGCGTGGCGCAAGCCATAAACTGATCACTGACACCCGTTAACGAAAACGAAACTTCATCATCAAAGGTAAATGGTCGGATGCTTGTTTCGCTTCAGAAATAATTCCCCATTCCACAACCTCTATAGTTTTGGGAGTGTAAAATATATAATCTAATTTGGCTATGGGCTTATCTGAAGGGAAAGTCATTGCTTTTTTATCAGTTAAATTTTCCTGGGGAACTGCTGATTTAAGGTCTGGATTTTTTAGTAGTAAATTAATAGTAGGTTGGGGATTATTACCGTTAATGAGAGTACTGTTAAAATCGCCAATTAGTAATACTGGATATTTATTAACATATTGAGATAATAATTCTTGAATAAATTCAGTTTGTCTCTGACGAGTAGATGTCTCAAAGGCTTCTAAGTGAACGTTCATTAATATCACAGAACGACCTTGAATATTAATTTTGGTAATTTGTGCCAATCTATCAATATAAAAAGCCTTATAAAAAAAAGGTTTATCAGTTACTCTGTCTAAAACAATGCGTTCGTGAGACTCAATTTGATAGCGGCTAAGAATAGCTTGTCCTGATAAAATACGCTTGAAGTGTGCCGAAAATGGAAAATAGGGAAAAGGAACGTAATTTTTATCCCAGTTAATAGCGATTGCACCTTGAGCAAAATTTAAAGCTTCAGCAATTTTATTTGCTTGATTGATGTTAAAGGAACGTTTGGAATCTATATCTATTTCCTGAAAAGCAACTAAGTCTGGCTTCAAAGGTTTTAAAGCTGCAATCACAGTTTTGAGATTATTTTCAAACAGCTCTTTGCTAGTAGTAATTGCTGTATTATTTGTTAATCCCGATAAGTAACCAATATTGTAAGTAACAACTGTAAAAACATTATTATTGTCATTATTATCAATAAAATCTGAGTTTTTATATTTAACAACTTCTGCATATTTTTCTTGAGGATAGCTGCTAGAACTTGCCCAAAAGTAAAATATGACTATGGATCCTAGGATTACTCCGAAGGAAACACCACTAATACCTAGGAGTTTGAATAAAATTCGTTTCATATAACAATCATATGGCGCTATGCGCAAGTCATTATTTATCAATTTCCTAACTTTATTACATAGTGCGATATCTGGGAGATAAAAATTTAGAAGCAAGAGTTTTCAGTAATTCTACGCTCAAATCAAGCTCGAACTATATAGCCGTAAAAATACTTAAGAAAAAACTGCTTTATAAATAACAGATATCAGCAATTTCCGAATTTAGGTTATAGGTGTCATAGGTTATAACTTTCCTAACAGCGTATAAGTAATATCAACAATCTTAAAAGCAAAAACTATGACAAAAAAAACTTTTCTACCATTAATCGCTACAACTTTGATATTTACTGGATTCGCTGGACTGGAAATGCATTTACCACAAGTAGTTTTGTCAAGAACTGCTAGATCAAAATGGCAAGTATTTACCGGTCCAGATGGTACTTTTCAAGTATTAATGCCAGGAAAACCGGAAAAAATGAATCAAACTCAAAAAACCTTCATGGGAGAAATTAATTTACAAATTTTCTTAGCAAAACCACCCAAACAGCAAGTTGCATATGTAGTTGCTTACAACGATTTCCCGCACAACTACGGCAAAATGGCTAACCCCCAAGAATTACTTGATAATGCTCAGCAAATGGCTTTGAAAACGACTCAAAGTAAATTGGTTAGCCAACGTAATATACGCAGTTATAACAATCACCCCGGAAAGGAAATCGAATATATCAATAGTGCGGGAAGAGTTACCAGAAACCGGATGTTTTTTGCCCACGGGCGCTTATACCAAGCAATGGTAATTACAACCAGAAAACAGGAAAAATACCTGAAAAAAAGCATCAGGGGATATTTAAATTCTTTTCAAGTAGTCTTCAAAAAATAGTTTAGAGTCAAAAAAGAGTTTAGAATCAAAAAAGAGTTTAGAAGAATATTTACCTATTTTTCTGTTAATCAACCTTCAAAGAATCACAAAGCAGAAACATAATCTTTATTATCCACCTTCGTAGCGTCGACGATAGAGAAGTTCTAATTGTCCACCATATTCTTGGATCGACGCTATTTGACGTTGGTAAAGACCTCTAAAGGTATTCGCAAATAACAGAGTAAATATTGCTACAAATAAACCAAACGCAGTAGATACTAAGGCTTCACTAATACCACCAGTAACTCCCGAGGTTTTCGTTCCCCCAACATCACCAAGATTGAGCGATGCAAAAGAAGCTATTAATCCTAATACAGTACCTAAAAGACCTAGTAATGGTGCAAGACTAATTATAGTCTCAAAAATATTTTGAAAGCGTTTAAGTAAAGGAATTTCCGCTTGCGCTTCGCTTTCGAGTGCTAAACGAAATTCTTCTGGGTTGGGTTGTTCTAATTCTAAAGCAGCAAGAAAAATTCGGGAAATAGGTAAATCAGTATTTTTTCTGAGTTTATCAATTGCACCTACAACATTATTTTGACGGTAAAGGCTTAAGAATTCTCGTACCACCAGTCTTTGACGCCGATTAATTCTCACCCAAAAACTAATACGTTCAATAATTAGCATCACCGCTAAAATTGAGAATCCCAACAGGGGTATCATCACAACACCACCAGCTGTAAATAGATTTTGAGCAAACAGAGCTTGAATTCCCATTGTGATTTTCTCACACCACTAGATTTGTCAGCTTACCAGTTTTGCAACAAGGAAATAAAAATTTTTAGTATAATTTGCATCATATCTGTAGGCAAGAATTTAGGATTATTTTTGCCATCTGCTTGTCCTGACAAAGGTATAATTTCCCTTACCTTGGGAATAAACCATTGTGTAGCCATTTACCAATAAATTATTTACGGATGACCTGACCCTAGTTTTGTAGCGATTGTCAATTGGATTAAAGCACTCATCAAATTCGACACAAATGATTCGAATGTCGATGCGATCCTCAATGATTGAGTCAATTACTTTATATTCAGCCCCTTCAATATCTAATTTAAGAAGATCTATCTTCTCATGACCATTTTCTTGCATCATCTGACTCAATCTTTTAACCTTTAGCTCAATATAATTATCTGTTTTTTGAAGATTTAAGAGTGAGTGAGAAACATGAGATGGGTTTTTTGGCGCATAAAACTTCAATTTATCCTCTTTTTCCCATAATCCAACTTCAAAAAAATGGTACTGAGAGTTTTTTAGAGTCATATTTTTTACATATTTAATAGCCCTTGGAGTGGGATCAAATGCAAAGACATGACAATTAAATTTATCAATTAGCCCGAGGTCAAATGATATATCTTCGCCACAGCCAACGCAATAACAAATTGACTGCGCATCAAGCAAATTAATTGGAACAACCCACCCTCCATATTCTGTTCCGATGTGTTGTAAATCATTTCTCCTGTGGATTTTTGTAAGTGATGTTCTGTCCCAAGCAGCTAATTGAAATGCACGAGATAGTATCTTTTCTAAGATTTTCCCAGGTATTTGTTGAAGCTTCATTGACTCCCCTGTCGCAATGATATGCTCGAACTCGTAATGAGGTTTCAGCTAAATGATACTATTTAAGGGCGGAAAGTATTAAAAGTTCTCAGGTTACAAAAAATACTTATAAAGGCAACAAGAAAAGGGGAATAAGAAATAGTGAATTCCTATATTTGAGCTTTTGCGTTCAAGAGAAAGTACAACTAAAATTCATCAGACGTAATGTAGAGACGCACTACAGTACGTCTCCAACACTAAATTTAAACCGAATAACGAAGATAATGAAGTTGGAAGATATAGCGTTCACTACAATTGGCTGGGAAAAACATTCTTCAATTCCCAATTCCTAATTCCCTCTTCCCTACTTCTGCAAAACCACATCTGTTGCTATATCTATTAAGCAATTGTTATTTCTGAAGATAAATAGACATCTTGAATTAGATGGAAAAGTTTAACCCCTTCTTCGAAAGGACGTTGGAAAGTTTTACGTCCGGAAATTAATCCAGTCCCACCAGCACGTTTGTTAATGATTGCAGTGCGAACAGCATCTGCAAAATCATTCTTACCAGATGCACCACCAGAACTAATTAAACCCGCACGTCCGCAATAACAATTCAGAACTTGGTAGCGAGTTAAATCAATGGGATGATCTGTTGTTAGTTCTGAGTAAACTTTGTCATGGGTTTTACCATAGCTTTTACCGATCGCTTTCGCTACTGCAGCATAACCATTATTATTTTGAGGTAATTTTTGTTTAATAATATCAGCCTCAATAGTCACGCCCAAATGATTGGCTTGAGAAGTTAAATCCGCAGCAAGATGATAATCTTTGTCTTGCTTGAAAGCATTATTACGTAGATAACACCACAAAATAGTTACCATACCTAATTCGTGAGCGCGTTTAAAAGCTCGGCTAACTTCTTGAATCTGACGGGTAGAGTTTTCTGAGCCAAAATAAATTGTTGCACCTACTGCTGTTGCACCCAAATTCCAAGCCTGTTCCACATCAGCAAACATTATTTGGTCGAATTGGTTAGGAACACTTAGAAGTTCATTGTGGTTGATTTTGACGATGAAAGGGATTTTATGAGCATATTTACGGGAGACAATACCCAATACACCTAACGTGGTTGCAACAGCATTACAGCCCCCTTCAATTGCAAGCTTAATAATATTTTCGGGGTCAAAATAAATTGGGTTAGGAGCAAATGAGGCGCTACCTGAGTGCTCGATACCTTGGTCAACAGGCAAAATAGAGAGATAGCCAGTATTTGCCAAACGGCCAGTAGAATAAAGTTGTTGCAGACCGCGTAAAACCTGTGGATTGCGATCGCTATTTACCCAAATCCGATCCACGAAGTCGGAGCCTGGTAGATGTAGCAGATCTTTAGAAACTTTCGCCTTGTAGGTCAGTAAATCTTTTGCTTCTTTATCTAGTAGCGATTCAAGAGACCCGGGTGAAGGTAAGGTGCTAGTCATAACATTCTCCTCAAAACTTCTGTTTTGTTAGGTTGAACATGCTTAGCCTAACGTATGCATATCCTTTAGTTAGAAGATAACTATTTTTTCTTTATTTAATGGTATAAATGCTTATTTGAGTCTTGGACGACAAATTCAAAATTATTTCTCATAAACTCTATTTGCGCAATCAACGATAAAAGAATGTAACATTGAGAGAAGTTTTTAAATTTATCTTCTTGTTTATAAAAAATAGTTTTGTCATTGATGTTTACAACGGGCTAAGAATACCAGCTTCATGGTTTAAATTCATACCACGATTCAAAAAGTAAAAATAATTTTCACTGATGTTTATTTTATTGAATAAAAAATGAGATAAAAGCTAGATGTATTTTTTCTGTCACCGAAATTTATTTAACAAGATTTATCCCTAGCCTTCACCAAACATGGGTTTGCAATTTAAAAGATTGCGATCAAAGCTTTATCTTAAATTTAAAAACATAACCCAGTAAATAATGAGAGTATAGATTTCTGATTTCTTGACTCCGAACAAATGACTATTCAACTTAACGAGGCACTTGTTACTATAGCCACAATCAAGCTTGAGAGAATTATTGACTTTTACACTCAAATATTGGGACAACAACCAAAAACTTACATCCCTAAAGTCTATGCCAATTTCCAAATTCCTGGTGTAAATTTGGGTATTTTCAGACCAAAAGATATACACCTATCGGAATTTAATAATGGAGCAAAAGGTAAAATAAGTTTATGTTTAGAAGTCGGTGACCTAGAACATGCTATTTCTCGATTTACAGCATTAGGTTATCCCCCACCAGGAGAAATTATTACAGCTTCCCACGGTAGAGAAATTTACGCTTACGACCCTGATGGTAACCGCATCATTTTACATCAATCAATTGAAAATCCCAGTACCGAAAAGGGTTCAATTCCAGCACCAGCCCAAGGTGCAATTCGGCATGGTCACTCTAAAGAATTGGAATCCTGACCGAGAAATTTCAAGATGTACAACTTTGTCTAAGCTTTATAGAGTATAAGCTTTGTTAAAAAATCTGTATGAGTTCAGTGGTTCTTAGATTTATTTGTTAACAGCTTATATTTATCCATTATTAATTCTTTTACATTCTCAGTATCTTGGCAAAATTGCATTTTTCCGAAATTTATTGAATATTTCTCAATCTTCCATTCCCATCAAACATCCCATTAAATACAAGTAAAATGGCTATTACCCAACACTATAAATTAAATTTGATTCAGTGGTATCCCGGACATATTGCGAAAGCAGAAAAAGCACTGAAAGAACAACTAAAACTAGTAGATGTGGTATTGGAAGTTAGAGATGCTCGCATTCCTCTAGCCACACACCACCCAATGGTGAATGACTGGGTCGGTAACAAAACAAAAGTTTTGGTGATGAATCGGGTAGATATGATTTCTCCCGCTGTAAAACAAATTTGGACAGACTGGTTTAAGCAACAGGGAGAAAGAGCACTATTCACCAATGCTCAACAAGGGAAAGGGGTAACAGCAATATCCAAAGCAGCTCAAGCAGCAGGAACTCAAATTAATCAGAAAAGACGTCAACGGGGAATGTTACCACGTCCGGTACGGGCGGTAGTTATTGGTTTTCCTAATGTCGGTAAATCAGCTTTAATTAATCGATTGGTAAAGCGACGAGTTGTGGAAAGTGCAGCCCGTCCTGGAGTTACCAGACAACTTAGGTGGGTACGAATTTCGAAAGAATTAGAATTACTTGATGCTCCTGGGGTAATTCCCATTAAGTTAGAAGACCAAGAAGCAGCACTAAAGTTAGCTATCTGTGATGATATTGGTGAAGCATCCTACGATAACCAGTTAGTAGCAGCAGGATTTATAGATATAGTAAATTACCTCATGGCTACAGTAATAACTGAAACTACGGAGGATGAGATCGTAGCAAATATCTTACCAGCACAACTATTGATGTCTCGTTATGAAATCGATCCAAGTGGTTTTACTGGAGACGAATTTTTGCACGCTTTAGCTAAAAATCGATATCAAGGAGATGCGGAGCGTGCTGCTAGAAAAATTTTAACTGATTTTCGCAGAGGTTCATTGGGTCAAATTCCCTTGGAGTTACCACTGGATTTAGGTTTAAGTTAAACAGATGAATTCCAAACTCCTAATTCAGGATTCCTGGCTTCTGTTAGCAAAGCGGTGCGCTACCGCGCACAATTCTGACTTCTGACTCCTGACTCCTAACTCCTGACTCCTGACTCCTAACTTCTGACTCCTGACTTCTGACTCCTAACTCCTAACTCCTAACTTCTGACTCCTAACTCCTAACTCCTAACTTCTGACTCCTAACTCCTAACTTCTGACTCCTAACTCCTAACTTCTGACTTCTGACTTCTGACTCCTGACTTCTAACTCCTAACTTCTGACTCCTGACTCCTGACTCCTAACTCCTGACTCCTAACTCCTGACTTCAGCCGCAACAGTCCATAATTCTGTCACCACTGTACCCAATCCCTATTCCCCAATCCCCAATTTTGTAAGACAAACATCTTGTGGAACGGGTTTACTGTATATAAAATATCTCTGAGAATAAAAAACTACCCTTCACCAAATAAGATTTGATATAAATTTGGTTGTTCTGGGTTCGAAATCAACGTACATAGGTGATATGCTTCATTACTAAAAATATCATCAATGTTATTTTTAGCGAATGCTTCATAGTACAACACAAACTAAACATATTCTCTTCATCACTTATTGACAAAAAACGTATCAAAATTATCTTATTTTGATGCCTGATTTTTGAGTCAATAAATATCGTATCTGGACTTGGGAATAATGGGACAAGGTTTTTTTCAGATTGGCTTCACGTTATTAATACTGATTATAATTTCTCCAAGATTAGGAAAGTACATAGCTCGCGTATTCCTTGGAGAAAAAACCCTACTTCATAATATTATCAATCCTTTAGAGAAAAAAATAATTTATAAATTAGTTGGTGTAAAAGAAGAAGAAAATATGAAAGGTTTGCAGTATGCAAGGGCAGCAATTATTACTAATTTGCTCATGGGTACTGCAGTTTATTTTCTCATTGCTTATCAAGGCGATCTACCTTTAAACCCCAACCAATTTGGCGCTCCGAATTGGGACTTAACGTTACACACTACTATTTCTTTTCTGACTAACACCGGTCAACAACATTACGCTGGAGAAAAAACCTTAAGCTATTTTAGTCAAATCGCAGGTGTCGGATTTCTCATGTTTACCTCCTGTGCAACGAGCTTAGCAGTGGGGATCGCTTTTATTCGCGGTATAACAGGTAGACCTCTAGGAAACTTTTATGTTGATATTATCCGGGCAATTACGCGTATTTTTTTACCAATATCTATTGTGGGAGCGATCACCTTATTAATTTCAGGAGTACCACAAACTCTTGCAGGTCCGGTCGAAGTTAGAACTTTAGAAGGTATTAGACAATATATTGCCAGAGGTCCCGTAGCATCTTTTGAAATTATTAAAGTTTTGGGAAACAGCGGAGGTGGTTTTTTTGGTGTTAATTCTGCCCACCCCTTTGAAAATCCTAACGGTGGCTCCAACTTAATTGAAATTATTGCCATGCTAGCAATTCCCGCAGCATTAATTCATACATATGGTATATTTAGCAACAACCGCAAACAATCTTGGTTGTTATTTTGGATGGTGCTTGCAATCTTTATCATTTTGGTAGGAATTACAGCAGTAGGAGAATTACGAGGCAATCCAATTATTAATGCACAATTAAGATTAGAACAACCTAATTTGGAAGGTAAAGAACTGAGATTTGGTTGGGCACAAACTGCACTATGGACAGTTACAACTGCTGCGACAATGTCTGGTGCGGTTAATGGAATGCATGATTCTTTAATGCCAATAAGTATTTTTGTTAACCTTTCAAGTATGTTTGTACAAGTTATTTGGGGCAAACAAGGAACTGGAATTGTTTATTTAGTAATTTTTGAAATTTTAACTGTATTTGTAGCAGGATTGTTAGTTGGGAAAAATACCCAATTTTTGGGCAAAGAAATTGGCAGAAAAGAAGTCTTACTTTGTAGCTTAATTCTTCTCATCCATCCCTTCATAATTTTATTACCCACGGCAATTACTTTAGCTTTCCCTCAAACATTATGGGGTGTAGACAATATTACATTTCATAATATATCCCAAGTAATTTATGAATTTACATCAGCTGCTACTAATAATGGTTCAGGTTTAGAAAGTTTACAAGATAATACTCTATGGTGGAATTTAAGTACCGCTGCGAGCATCCTAATTAGTCGTTATGTGCCTACGATCGCGATTCTTTTGCTAGCTGACATTATGCTGCGTAAACCCATAATTCCAGAGAAATCCAATAAATTAAAACTGAATAATTCTGTATTGACAAGCATTAGTATCACATTAATTTTCATTTTAGGATTTTTAAGTTTTTTCCCATTTCTTGCTTTAGGTCCAATTGCAGAAAATTTTAAAATTGCTGCAGGACTAAAATGAATTTATATCTTGATTTGTAATATTAAAGATGTAATTAGTGATTGTGAGTTGTAATTTGTAACTTGCAATGTGTGATTTTGTATTTTTCCGTTTTTGATTTATGACGTCTCTCAATTGTAAGTTTTTGACTTCTAAGTTTTTTTAACTATAAATTTTCGATTTATAAATTTTTGATTTATAAGTTTCTGAACTGTAAGTTTTTGATTTATTACTTTTAAATCGGATTTATAAGTATTAAATTTATATCTATGTCTTGTAATATTCATCAGTAATTTGTTATGAAAATTTGATAAATCACCAACTACCAATTACCAGTTATTCAGTTGATATTTTTGTTACACCAAATCAAAATAAATAGTTAACCACCATCAGATAATGCAATCGGCAAACCCTCCTACACCCAAACGTTCGCGTTCTCGATCCCGCGATCGCCGCACGCGATCACACAGGGAAATAAAAATTAGCAAACTACTGTATCTACGAGCAATCAAATATGCTTTTTTGAAATTTAATCCTCACCATCTGAGTAAAAACCCCATCTTATTTGTAGTTGCCGTTGGAACAATAATTACTGCAATACTCGCAATTAAGCCTAATATATTTGGCGAATTATCCAACGATAACCCCCGTTTATTTAACATTTCCATTGCACTAGCATTATTTTGCATCCTTTGGTTTAGTAATTTTGCAGAAGCATTAGCAGAAAGTAGGGGAAAGGCTTTAGCAAGTATTTTGCGTTCCAGTAAGACAAAAACTACTGCTAAAAAATTATTTCCAGATGGTTCAATTGTTGAAGTCGATTCTGAAGAACTGCAACGGGGCGATACAATTTATGCGATCGCAGGAGATATTATTCCTGCAGATGGAGAAGTGACAATGGGTGTCGCTAGTGTTGATGAATCCATCGTCACAGGAGAATCTGCACCAGTTCTCAAAGAATCCGGATCTGATGTCGGAAGCTCTGTTACTGGTGGTACGCGGGTTATTTCCGACGAACTGATCGTAAGAGTAACTGCACCTCCCGGTCGTGGTTTTATTGATCGGATTATTGCTAACGTCGAAGGTAAAAAACGCAAAAAAGCAGTTAATGAAATTACAATAACTTTATTACTGGTATTTTTAAGCTTATTGTTTACTCTGGTAGTCATCACCCTAACCACAATTGCTTACTACCTGCAAAACCCCATTGATACCCCAGTATTTATTGCTTTATTAATTGCATTAATTCCCACAACTATCGCTGGACTAATCAGCACTATTGGGATTTCTGGGATGGATAAAGCCGCACGACTTAACGTAATTGCAACTTCTGGAAGAATTATCGAGGCTTGCTCGGATATCGATGTCTTGGTACTTGATAAGACAGGGACAATTACTCTGGGTAATCGCCTCGCTGAATCTTTTATCCCAGTTAATAATCACTCCTTAGAAGAATTAGCCCATATTTCTTTAGCAGCAAGCATTTTCGATGATACTCCTGAAGGTAAATCTATCGTCCGATTAGCAGAAAGATTAGGTGCAAGGGTAGATTTTGAGCGTGGAGCAGCTCAAGCCATACCATTTTCTCCAATTACTCGGATGAGCGGTACCAACCTTCCTAGCGGTCGTCAACTGCGTAAAGGAGCGGTCTCAGCAATCGAAGAATTTGTTTCTAATGAAGGTGGACAAGTAACTCCGGATGTAGGTACAGCCTTTGAGCATGTAGCAAAGCAAGGAGGTACACCTCTAGCAGTTGCAGTAGATGAAGAAATCTTCGGTGTAATTTATTTACGAGATATCATCAAACCCGGAATTCGCGATCGCTTCGCTCGACTGCGCAAAATGGGCGTGCGTACCCTAATGCTTACAGGTGATAACAATATTACCGCTGCAGTAATTGCAAGGGAAGCAGGAATAGAAAACTGCATTGCTGATGCAACTCCAGAAGTTAAAAACACAGTTATTCGTCTCGAACAAGCAGAGGGTAACCGGGTAGCAATGACTGGGAATGGAGCAAATGATGCTTCAGCGCTAGCGCAAGCAAACATAGGTATTGCAATGAATACGGGGACTCAAGCTGCAAGAGAAGCAGCAAGTATCGTAGATTTAGATTCCGATCCCACCAAATTAATAGATATTATTCAAATTAGTCAGCAATTGATAATGACCCGTGGGGCAATAACTATCTTTACAATTGCCAATAAAATTGCCGAATACTTTGCTATTATCCCTTTATTAATTCCTAATGCTAAATTAGAAAGCCTTAATATACTCGGCTTAAGTAACCTGAGAGCGGCAATACTTTCAATTTTAATTTATAAAGCTTTAATTATTCCAATTTTAATTCCTTTTGGATTAATAGGTGTTAGAACGACAAATTTATCACCGAATAAGATGGTACAGCGCAATATTTTAGTTTATGGAATTAGTGGAATAGTCATACCATTGATTCTGATAAAAATAATTGATATGGGAATAACTTCAGCAGGGTTACTTTGAATATTGAATCTTTAAACTAAATACTTAACAAATAAATGCTAAAAATTTTTTTTAATAATTAAGTAGTAATAACTGAACTACCAATCTCCAATCCCCAATCTCCAATCCCCAATCTCCAATTCCCAGTCACCAGAGGCTCCGCCGACGCCGTAGGCTCTATGCCGCTTGCGGCGGCGGCACGCAGTGCAATCCCCAATCCCCAATCCCCATGCTCAAAGATATCTTTAAAGCAATTCGTGTCACCATATTTCTCTGGTTACTTACAGCATTTATCTATCCTTTATTCATACTTGTGGTAGGTCAAGTCTTCTTCCCAGAACAGGCAAATGGTAACATCAAACAAAATATTCACGAGAAAAATTATGGTTCAACTTTAATCGGACAAAAATTTGTTTCAGAAAAATATTTTCAGGGAAGACCAAGTGCAGTCCGCTACAGTATCGGTAGAAGAGGTAGACCAACAGGAGTGTCCGGAGCCAGTAACTTAGCTCCCAGCGATCCAAGTTTACAGCAACGAGTACTAGAAGAAGCCGAATTACTCAGAGAAGAAAATATTCCACCCCTCGCGGAATTAATATACACTTCCGGTTCTGGTTTAGACCCTCACATTTCCGTAGAAGCTGCAGAAGCACAAATAGATCGAGTTGCATCTGCAAGGAATTTACAAGAACAGGAAAAACGCGAAATAGAGAGGTCCATTAAGGAATATACAGATGGAAGATTTTTGGGTATTTTTGGTGAGCCAGGGGTAAATATTCTCCAGCTAAATTATGAATTGGATCTAAAAGATATAAATCGTAATTAGAAATAACTGCAAATTATTTTGAAATGCCAAATCATTCTAAAATATTGTCCTAAAATTATTTATCTCAAATTTTAATCTTTATGACTCGTGTAGTTGGTTTGATAAGCGGTACGTCAGTAGATGGTATTGACGCTGTTCTAGTAGATATTCATGGTCAAGATTTAGAAATCAAAATTGATTTAGTCGCAGGAGCCACATACCCTTACCCAAAAAAACTTAGAGAACGTATTTTAGAAGTTTGTGTTGGTGCTAGCATTTCCATGGCAGAATTAGCAGAATTAGATGATGCGATCGCATGTGCTTTTGCTGAAGCTGCGAATAGAATTCAAGTTGGTCATGAAAAAGCGACTTTAATAGGTTCCCACGGTCAAACTATCTATCATCAACCACCCGAAAGAATAGAACAGGAAAAAATTAGTTCTAAATCTCCCATAGGTTACAGCTTGCAAATAGGTCGTGGTGCTGTAATTGCTAATTTAACTAACACCAAAACTATCAGTAACTTTCGAGTCGCCGATATAGCCGTCGGTGGTCATGGTGCACCCCTAGTTCCCCGTGTAGATCTAGCTTTGTTCGGCGATCCCCAAATTAGTAGTTGTATTCAAAATATTGGCGGTATTGCTAACCTTGCTTATATTCCTGCATTTCAAGGCAATTATTTGGATAAAGTTTGTGGTTGGGATACGGGACCAGGTAATAGTCTTTTAGATTTCGCAGTAGAGCATTTAACAAATGGGGCTAAAACTTACGATGAAAATGGTGCGTGGGGAGCAAGTGGAACTCCCTGTCAAACTTTAGTTGAAAAATGGTTACAACATGAATATTTTCATTTAGCGCCACCTAAGTCTACTGGAAAAGAATTATTTGGTAGAGATTATCTGCAACACTGTTTGCAAGATGCTTCCGAGTACCAACTTAGTCCGGCAGATATTTTAGCAACTTTAACAGAATTTACGGCAGTTTCTATAGTTCATAACTATCGTAATTTTCTACCACAAATGCCCCAAAGAGTACTTTTATGTGGTGGTGGTAGTCGGAATCTTTACTTAAAGCAACGTTTACAGGAATTACTAGCACCAATACCCGTTCTTACCACAGACGAGGTTGGGGTTAGTGCTGACTTTAAAGAAGCGATCGCATTTGCAGTATTAGCTTATTGGCGAGAGTCAGGTGCTCCTGGTAACCTACCTTCTGCTACAGGTGCAAGCCACGAAGTTCTGCTCGGTGAAATCCATCAACCACGTATTCAAGAATTAGCTACTAGTGCGTGAACTACCCCGACCTACTTTGTTGATCCGCGTAGCACCACCGTAGGTGAGGTCGGGGCTTCCAGATTCTCTGAGGAATGCCGCAACTTAGACGGACGCCCAAGCTTTGGTCTTACTTCCTCTCCACTGGCGGCTTCTTCCTCCCCCGTCCCGGAGGAGGACAGCATTCTGATACCTTCCGATCTAATATTCTTGGCTGCATTACCATCTCTATCATGATGAGTACCACAACTAGGACAAATCCAAGTCCTTACATCAAGTGGTAACTCTTTGATTTGATAATGACAATTAGAACAGGTTTTAGAACTAGGGAACCATCGGTTTATCTCCAACAAAACTTTCCCTTCTTTTTCACATTTGTAATCAAGAAAGTTTACGAAAGTTCCCCACCCTGTATCAGATATTGCTTTTGCTAGTTTGTGGTTACGTGCCCTTGACGTTTAGGAATATGGATTAAATAAAGTCCAAAAATAGAGTGCTGTTAGCGCCCAGCGTGAGCGTACCGGATCCGTTTTAAGATTTTGGGAATAATAGCAGAATCTAGGTGCATTGAGGATTATCAAGGGTGGATCATAGTTTTTTACTACAGCCAGGACGCTGGAAAATTCAAGGAAGTTGGTTGGAACGTAACGAAATGCCAATTTCTGTAAAGGGTATGACCCTAGTTGCTTGGAATCGAGACAACTGGTTCACCATGGCGACTAAATTAGTATTTCCAGGTAGCGATCGCGCCGAAATTGCTATGCAATACAAAGGACGAATGGACGATGGCGAACGTCAATATAGTTTTTTACTACACCATAATTTATTAGGACAAATAGAAGGTGAAGGCTGGATCGGCTTGAGTAGCATCGTTCAAAGATACTGGGTATTGGGAGATAAACAACGTCGTAGTGGATTTGAAACTCTACACCGTCTGGATAATGCTAGTTATTCCCTTACCAGTGGTATTATGTCTGGTCATTTTTTAAGCAGTACCATGGAAGCAAGCTTAGAAAACCTCACTGCTTTAAGTTGAGGAATGATTCATAGCAATTGGGGTAGGAAGCGCTTAACTAAATGAACTTGAGAAGTCGTAAGAAATAAGTTTCTCTCACTTCAAAATCTATACAAAGCATCAATTGTCAATTATTCTGACTTCTGACTTCTGACTTCTGACTCCTGACTTCTGACTCCTGACTTCTGACTTCTGACTTCTGACTCCTGACTTCTGACTTCTGACTTCTGACTTCTGACTTCTGACTCCTGACTTCTGACTCCTGACTTCTGACTCCTGACTTCTGACTCCTGACTTCTGACTCCTGACTCCTGACTTCTGACTTCTGACTTCTGACTTCTGACCTCTGACTCCTGACTCCTGACCCCTGACCCCTTACCTCTACAAACATTTTTATATTTTTTCTACTTCCCAAGTTAATCAAATATCTTCAAAATGGGAAAAATAAATATACACATGATTTTAAGATATTTGGAAAGTTATAAATAAAACTCGAGTACTTGTCACGTTTATCGAAAAATTTCCCGAGAAATAAGTTAACTAACTATCCTTAGTCAAAATCTAGAAACCTGTCTTTGAGATGGGTTTGAATGTCATATTTTTTTGGGTCATATTTTTGTGGGTCATATTTTTTTAGGTCATATTTTTTAAAAAATTGGAGTCGAATTTTCTATGTCAGACCCCAACATTGGTCGCTTACTTGCTAAACGTTACCAAATTCAAAAGTTAATCGGTACCGGAGCAATGGGTCGAGTTTATCGGGCTAAGGATATGTTATTGGGAGGCGTACCGGTTGCTGTCAAATTCTTAGCACTTTCAATGCAGAACCAACAAATGCGCATGAAAGAACGCTTTGAGCGCGAAGCTAAAACTTGTGCATTACTGGGACAAAGAAGTATCCATGTTGTCAGGGTGATGGACTACGGGGTGGATGAGAATGATGTTCCATTTTATGTGATGGAGTATCTCAAGGGTAAAAGCCTCAGCCAAGTTATTCGCAACGAAACCCTCAGTTTAAAAAGATTTTTGAATATAGCGCATCAAATCTGTTTGGGTTTGGGATCTGCCCATGATGGTATCACCATTGATGATGTAGTCTGCCCAATTATTCACCGCGACATTAAGCCTAGTAATATTTTTATTCTTCAAGATCCGAGTTTTGGAGAATTAGTCAAAATACTAGATTTTGGAATTGCCAAGTTACTTCAATCCAACACCGAAAATACAAACTATTATTTGGGAACTTTAGCTTATTCTTCACCAGAACAAATGGAGGGAAAAGAACTAGATAACCGTTCTGATATTTATAGTTTGGGGGTGATGATGTTTGAAATGCTCACCGGTAGAACGCCAATTCAAACAAAAACTCATTCTTTTGGAGCATGGTATAAAGCTCATCGCGAACAGAAACCACATTCCTTTACAGAAATCAACTCTACAATCCCATTACCTTCATCATTAGAAACCTTAATAATGGATTGTTTAGGTAAATCTCCATGCGATCGCCCCCAAAATATTACTGAAATTATTGAAACCTTAGGAAAACTGGAAACATTAGAAAAAACCAATCATTCCTTACAAAACTTTGCTTCAGAACAAAAATTTCTTCCAGAGGATGATACACCAGAAAAAACAACCTTAAAGGCAGAACTCACACAACCAACTCATTCAACAGATTCAGATATTCCTCCATCCGTAACTAAAGATGAAATTGCTCGTAGCTGTTTTTGGCCTACAAATAAACCTATTGCTAATATTGTTTTTCCCCAAGCAATTAGAGTAAGTAGCAAACTATTACCTGCGCTGTGGGCAATGTTACCTATCTTAGAAATTCGCAAATTTTTCGTTTGTAGTCGCTACAATCAGTTTATCTTCATAACCGAACCTCATCCGATGCTGCTATGGATTTCTGCCATTTATAACCAAAAGCACGGTGCTAAATGGTTAAATTGCTATCTCGACCTTAAAACTAAATTTGGTCGAGAAACTACTCGTCTTTTGGGGGAGAATGGTTACTATCAAATACTATTGTTTGCTAAAGAAGCTCCTCAACCCGCACATCTTATCCTTAATTCGAGTATTGCTTCGGCTCAAACTCTTCGGTTACAAGAATGGGTAAAGCTCAGTTACTCTCTATCTTCAAAAGGAAATCCACAACTGAGCAAAAGATTACTGCACAATGAATATGAAAAAATGAAACCTCAAATCCTGGAAAAACTGACACGAAGCGATATAAAGTCAGGCTTAGATATACACAGATGAAATAAGCAAAGAAAAGAAAGTTATATAGGGATTAGGTATTTTTGTCCAAAAAATTGATTAACGTGCAAAAGACATTAAGTATTGTAAAAAAATATATTTTCTGCCCCCATATCGGGATATAAATTATCAAGGATAACAAAAATAAAGTAACACAGTAAAAATAAATTTCACCACAAGTAGCTACAACACTAAACTTAAATCTTAGTGGAGTAAGTAGAGGGTTCTTAAGTAATCCTTGTAGAGTTCTATTTTGGACTTCTGCTAAATCTTCCGTTTAGAAAACGGGAGTATGCTTAATCCTGACTGTAAAGTAAAATGAAATAATTTTACGGTTAATATTTACTGTAGAGCTTGTTTTGACTATAAAATTTAATTGAGTAATTTTCTGAGTATACTCGCAATACTAAAGCTATTTGATTTTGAGAAACTTAGCGATAAACCTAGTATTCAAGTAAGGAAAAGTCATAATTGGCAATTTACTCTTAATTCTGGGCTTTTAATTTTTTATTGTATAAATAAATAATTGCCAGTAATTAGTCAATATACTTGTTATCTGTACATTCAGTTAAACTTTATTTTGACCGTTATAACTGTTGGGGATTCACAAACATTTCAAAATTTATAGTTGTTTGAAGTCAAAGCAGCTTGAAGTCAAAACAGTTTTTATTCACAACGATTAGAATTCACAGAAGTTTAAGCTAACAAAAGTTAAGATTAGAAAACTTTATCAGTTTAAAAGTCAAATTGGTTTAACAGTTACAACGGTTCGATAGCGATCGCAATTTGTCAAATTAACGAACTTAAAATTGGTATATGGTAGTCAATGCTTAAAGTTGACGCCCCGACAACCCCAGCTCCTTTCCCTAGCCAGAACAGAGCAAGAGAGGGAGGTCGTCCACTCTGTCAAACAAGTGGAACTTTACATCCAAGAAGAATTAGAATCTAAACCCCATTGGTGCTTAATTAATTCTTTATAAGTAGCCTCCCGTACGACCATTTGTTCGTAAAGTTTGACTAAGAAGTCTTTCGCTTGTTCGTGACTCATGTGTTCTACTTGAGTCGCAAAAGAGTGTATATTGAATTGCTGTTCTAAGGTTAATTCATTTGGTTGGTTCATTGTAAATTTCTCCATCAATTAGTTAAAGTTAATTGGCAGCGATTCACCTCAAACTTTAAGTCGGTAAACAGAAATAGTCTTTTGTCTTACAGTGTTTTCTTACATTGTACTTGGGTCTTGTTAACAAAGATAACAAATGTTTGACAGGATAACCGTACTTAAGTAAGGGGGAATACTAGTAAGCATTAACCGAAATCTAAGGCTTACTAAATACTTTATTCAAGTTCACCAAGATAGTTTTCGTTCAAAGTGAATAATTCTTAGTGAAACGGGTAGAACTTATTCGACCTTTGGAGATAAAAATTTCTAACTAAAGGTGAAAAATTACGACTTTTACTTCTTTAGTTATAGTTTTCATTTTCCAAAGTAATTTACAACCCAAGCTTAATTCTGAGAAAACCTCTAATTCATTAGTCAGTCGTGAATTATATGCTTCATAGTTTATAAGCTGCAAGATTAAAAACAACAAAATTGAGAAAAATAACCTCTGTACTAACCTACAGAGGTTTAATGTATATGTATCAAGTTGTAAATGATAAAAATGCTCAGGGCGAACAAAATGCTAAGTATATCTACTACAAAAGAAATAAAAAAAACACAATAGGCTTGCAAACAAGACGATATACATGTCCACAAAGTCTTAGCAATAATTAGTTTTATCTACAATAAACACGGAAAAACCTTTAAAACAGGAATTTAGATAAATTTTTTATATCGGGGTATGTAAATAAGTATTAAATATTATTTGCGTTAATTAATTTTTAATTTCTAATACTTTTTAGCAGATAAAAGGCACTATATTCACTTTACTAATTTTGATAAAGCAATATTTTCCCCATATTACTTAGGGTGTTAAGGATATTTCAGAACCTTGACTTCTATAAAGCCTGACAGCGCAGCAAAAGGCGTCAGGCTGCTTGATGTACAACGCCTCTTAGAGCGCGATATTTTTATGCTCGTTCAGTTTTAGCGGCTCATAACTCCTTAACTTACAACATACATCAATATCAATGTGATTCGATTGTTTGGGCTTGAACAACTGATTTATCTTCTAAGGAAACAAGAATTACAGTAATGTTGTCGTGACCACCTTGATCTTTTGCCGCTTGAATTAAATTCACTGCAGCCTTATCGAGTGTAGGAGTTTCCGTCAGGAAACTAGCAATTTTTTCATCCATCAGTTCCTCTGTTAAACCATCGCTACATAAAAGCAAGCGATCGCCAGATTGCACTTCTAGTGGTTTGACATCAAATTCCTGAAGATCTTCACGTCCCAGACATTGGGATAAAACATGACGGAACGGATGCATCCGGGCTTCGTCGGGGGTAATATCACCAAATTGAATTGCTCGCGCAACCCAGGTATGATCTTGGGTCATCTGTTCCAAAATCTGCTCTCGGAAGCGATAAAGTCGAGAATCACCAACATGAGCGCGCCAAGGAGTCTCACCATTACGGAAAGTGACAACCACAATAGTAGTTCCCATATCAGCCCGTTCTGGATTTTTCTCCTGATCTTGTAGAATTGCTTGATTTGCTTTTCCTAAAGCTTCTTCCAATAAATATTGAGAAGATTTTTCCGAATCCCAATTAGCAAGGAGAAAAGATTTGATTTCTTCAGCTGCGATCCGACTGGCTTCTTCTCCACCAGCATGACCACCCATACCATCAGCAACGATAAAAAATCGTCCCTTTGGGTCTATATAGTAAAAATCCTGGTTATTAGAACGAATAAGTCCCGGGTCGCTAGCACCGGTAAAGCTAAGTTTCATAAATTTTTAACAAACGAAAATTAATACATACGGTCGTAACGATCGAGTCGCAGAAGTAATCGAATTAGCAGCCATGATACTGCGGTTGCAACTAATCCAGCAAGTAGAGCTAACCATATGTAATCTTTAACTAATAAAATTGAAGCAGATAGAGTAAAACCACTGATTATTACAGCATAGGTCATACCCAATTGGATACTAGTTTGACGTCGTAACAAACGCTCAGTTTCGATAGAACGGACACGAACCCGGACATCTCCACGCTCCAATCGGTCTAAAGTATCCTCAAGTTGGCGGGGTAAACCCAGTGCGGTAGAACTAACTTGTGCTGCTTGGCGACCGATCTCGTCTAATAAAGTATTCGTCTGAGAACCATTCATATTTGTCATAAGCTGCATTGCATAAGGTTTGGCAACTTCCATGAAACTAAATTCAGGATCGAGCCCTTTACCAACTCCTTCCAGGGTTGAGAAAGCTCGCATCACAAAAGTGAAAGTAGCAGGAAATCTAAAAGGTTGACCGTAAGCGATCTCATACAGGTCGTCACTGATAGCGGTTACCGATTGATTTTCAAACGGCTTATCCATAAAGTGATCAAGCATGTACTGAATGGAACGTCTGATTGGTCCCATATCTTCTGCAGGAGCAAGAGCACCCAAATCAATTAAAGATTTGACAACCCGATCGCCATCTTTAGAAGCTACTCCAAACAAAGTCTCCATCAGACCTTCGCGAATGTTGGATTTAATCCGCCCCATCATACCGAAGTCGTAGAATATTAACGCACCATTGGGGCTAACGGCAATATTCCCTGGGTGTGGATCTGCATGGAAGAACCCATTATTGAGCAACTGATGCAAATAAGCTTGTGCTCCCTGACGAGCGAGAATCTTTCTATCTAAGCCAGCAGCTTCCAAAGCTTCATACTGACTAATTTTAATTCCCGGTAAATATTCAAGAGTTAGTACCCGTGGCGAAGCATAGCGCCAATAAACGCGAGGTACTTTAACCCATTCATAAGTACGAAAGTTTCTGCGGAAGGTATCAGCATTACGTCCTTCGCTCAAGTAATCTATTTCTTCCCAGAGAATGCGACAACATTCTTCATAAATACCGATCCAATCTCGTCCGCGCCCCCATTTAGGATGACTTTGAAAATATCGAGCAATACCTTTAAGAATTTGTAAGTCAATTTCAAATAACTTTTTGAGTCCAGGACGCTGTACTTTAACTACTACAGACTCTCCCGAGTGTAGTGTCGCTTTGTGAACCTGTCCTAAGCTCGCAGCAGCAAGAGGTATGGGCTCAAAACTTTCAAACAGTTGGGGAATTTTTTTACCTAATTCTTGCTGGATTATTTTTTCTACCTGCTCGTAAGCAAAGGCTGGTACCTTATCCTGTAGCTTGGACAATTCTTCCACATATTCGCTTGGGAAAATATCAGCACGCGTCGAAAATAACTGGCCAATTTTAATAAAAGTTGGTCCCAGATCCAACAGAGTATTACGAATCCAAATTGCTTGCGCCTTGCGTCTTGCTGCTTTTTTGACTTCGGTGGGTCCTCCAGAATAACTCCACGATCTGTTGTACAGCCACAACCTGAACATCAAAGTCAAGACAAATGACCAAATATCCAAATACCGTCGTCTACTGGAGTAGTTTTCCCTATTCCAACGATATGCCTTACCCGTATAACTTTTATCCATTTGTTTTACGTACCGTTGGTTGCTCACCGATTCACCCGCAACAAAAAACACATTGATTTCCAACTTGTTAAATGGAATTAATGAGCAAAAATCTCTTATTTCCGCTATTTTGTCTTCAGTTATTACCTAGGGACAAAAATATTTTATTTTTATTCTTTTTTTATTTAGTAATTTTGCTACTAGCTTTAGACAGAATTACTACGATATCTTTGAATTTCTGTGCGCAACAGGGCAATTTCTGCTCGTAATTCATCAATTACAGCTTGCAAATCATCTGGTTCAGAACTTGAAGTTTGTCCCATACCTGTTGCTGCTTCACCAGTACCAGCAGCTTCTGCAGCACGATTTGCCTTTTCCATCACTTCTTCTGTAAAGGCGCGCAAATGCTCTTTGGCTTCAGCTTCAAATTTACCTAGTTCGCTTAAAGTATCAGTGAAAGTATTTTCCATCCGTTCGGTCAATACCTCGGCGACAGCTCTACCAACGAAGAAAGCTTCTACAAGGGGGTTAGTCATAAATTTTTGTTACGTTCGTCTGCAAAAAATTATAACTCGCTATCACACTTCGATGCTTCTATTTCATTACTGTTATTTTTGAGAAAATGTTTTTCCTGGTCAAGTAAGGTTTATCGTACGCCAAGACAAGGAATTCAAATTTATCGATCCCATCCCAAAAAATTAAAAAAAAATTAAGAAATATAGAGTTTTATTAGGAAACAGAAGAATCAGGATCGGGGATTAAAAGGTTTTTTTAGAAATATTCGAAATGGATTTTTTTCAAATTATCAAATCTCAATGGAAATAAATAGCGCCCTATTAGTCTGAATAATGGGCGAATTAGATATTTTTTAATATCTTTATTTTCTGCTCTGACAATTGTAAGATTACTCTCAGTTTAAAATATATAGTCTGAGATGGAGTAATACTTAATTTAATAGCTACAGTTTAGCAGAATAAAATTTAGAGAGAATAAGTTTCAAGAGAACAAGTTTCAAGAGAATAAGTTTCGAAACAATAGAATGAAAAACAAAAACAAAATAGCAAAGTTTTATATTTTCAAATGTCAAAGACACTAATTAAATTAACTAAGTACTATCAAGCTTACAAATGCATAAATGCATAAATGCTAATTTAGCATCCACACTTTTCATGACCGCCAATCCGAATAATAAAATCATCAAAATCAGTATCTTGTTGGTCGCTTCTCACTAATGCAGAACCTGTATCATCCCAACGTATTAAACTACCACCATTTGCCAAGGCAAAAATATCACCGTCAAATTTTACTTGTCGCTTGCCATTGCTATTGTTAGCATCTGTAGAATACAAAGTACCTACAACTCTTCCTTGGTATTCAGACCTGAGATAAAAACTGTATCTTTTACCAGCTTCAAATTTAAATTCTGCAGTATCTTTTTGTACTGTATTTCCTGGAGTACCCAAAAAATCATTAGGGTTTTCTGTTTTAAAGTCAGAAGGAGAATTAACGTCTTGTGGATTATCAGAGGGTTTAGCCTCGATGATTAGATCGGTTTCTTCTCCAGTCTCTTCATTTCTAACGCCAAAAGTAGATTTATAAGCGCCATAAGATCGAACAAACCCAAACTCTACAACAGTGTCAACTGCAAACATTACCCCATCATTACCAAACAGTTCTTTAGCAATTTCTTGGCTTTGACTTGGGGTTGGAGTTTCAACTTGGTTTGGTCTTGGAACTTCTAATGGATTTGGAACTTGAGCCTGTACCGGTGATGCTGACAAAGCACTCAAAATAGCTGCGACCAGGATTCCGAACGAAATATGTATATCAGTGCGATTTATTTTAGATATTAGGCGCATAACAACTCCCCACTACACTAAATATTTTTGGTTAACGAAGTAAAAATCTACCAGAGACGATTGTTAACTCTAGATCTTGTTCCTTCTATATCCTGATTTACCCGTTCTAAAAAAGCTCTGGAGTTTTCCAGCAAGGTATTGAGTTCATTTAACTCTGAAGAATCTGGGCTAACAGGTATTTCTGCAGTAGCAGAACAAGAGCGACTAGATGCATTTTCATTGCTTGGAGCAGGACCAAGTGCAAAGCGACGTAAATTACATCTTGGGGGAGTTGAAGGATCGTTACTGAAGCGCCGACGATTATTAAAGCGTTGACGTTGAATATTGCGATTATTTCTTGTGCTGTTAATAAATCTTCGTATATCGTTTACAGATTGTGGACTTATAAAGGAACTAGTACCTGTATTAGCCGTTTGAGGTATTGGAGATTGACTTACATTACCCCCACTATCTTCAGATGCACTAGTAGGTTTGGGATTTGCAACTAACCCATTAAACGCTAATAATGCGCCAAAAATAACGCCAGTTAATCTGTTTATAAACATGAATGTCTCTACCTTTGGAGTTCTGCAATTTCGATCTAAAATTTAAATCCAAAGCCAGCACTTAAAATAAATCTGGCGTCGCGATCAGAACCTGTAATATCGCGTATTGCAGGAGTAATAACGAAAGGAAAATGTTTAAAGGGTGCGATAGAAGCGCCTACTCCCAAGTCTCGACCAGTCCACTCAGTAATCAGGCTAGCTTGAGGATGTACCCGGACTGCGACATTACCAAAAACATTGAAATTATCCTCGTCGTTATCTAATGCTTCCTCTGTTCGGAATTCTCCATTACCGATACCAGCAGTTACAGCAATACGACTGAAAGGTTTATTGATATCATCCCTTATCCGGAATATTTTGGTCGCTACACCATAGAGAGAATGTTCAAAATCATTATCGTCACCAATATTTAAAAAGCCATTCATCCCAACTGCAGCAGCCCAACCTCCCTTAAATTGGCGATGTACCTTAACATTAAAGCCACCAGTACCAAAGTCTCTATTAGTACCGAAACTTGCAAGGGTGTATGAAAGTACAACACCTACTGACTTTCTAGAGTTACCAAAGCCTGCACCAAAACCAATAGCTGCATCATTTTTGTTTCCAAGGCGGGTTCTATCTTGATAACTTGCAGCTACAAAACCTGTATTATTATCGCTACCATACCCTACAGGAACATAAATACTTAGACTAGGAGAAGAATAGTACGATCTAATTTTGACTTTTTCTAGATCGCGTAATTGTCTTTCTATATTTTCAATCTCTTCTAAGGATTCTTCAACAGAGTTATCTGGATCTATATTGGGGTCTGCGACGTTTTGAGCTAAAGTTGTGCTGTTTTGCCGATTTGAAGTTGGTTCTGATCCAGTTTGAGTCTGATTATTTATATCAATAGAAAATACTGGATTTAACTCTACTGATTTTGCAGCTTCTTTCTCTAACTGAGAATTGGCTACAGTGATTGTCGATATAGTTTTTTGGGGAATGTTTATAGTCCTTAAAATTATTTCTGACTGTTGTTTTTTAGACCTATTTGAGATTTTAGCTAGAGCACTGCGAATTTTTCGTATTTTTTGGTTTTCTTGTTGTTCTGTCTCAGTTTTGGGTAGCGCTATTTCTGTTTGCACCGTAGAGTCATCTTGCCGAATTTCATTTGACTCTTTACTGCTTTCGGAAGCAACTGCGGATGTGAATGAGACAGAGGTGACTAACGAAAATGATATTACTAGGGCTTGCGCGAACATCCCTAGAGCCAAACGATTCATAGATTTTGGATTTTGAATTGGAGGTAAGAAGTTGTATTTGAATACATTAATGAATAATATTTAGTATGTTGTGCGGGAAAGGCACAGTATACAATAGTACATATTTAAAATACAAATACTTGAATTAAAAATTACAAGAATATCTACAACATAGTTTATGTAAAATTACATTCGAGGTTGTGTCTGAGTATACTGAGTCACTTTACCTAAGTCAAATATTAAAGTATCGCCATACAATAATTGTGAGAGCAAAGTGCGTATCTTATTGTTTTTAACTTTAGAAATCAAGTTGCATAGGGAATCTAAGCCTAATTTTTTAAACTTTGTCGATTTTCAGCAAAACAGTAAAACAAGAATAGACTTATAATTCTAAGAAATTATTTTCTCTCGACTAAAAGTTGTTTCCTCATCTAGTCATAAAGATTTATTCAAAGTTTATTTTGATACTCATAAAAAATATTGTGAATTATAAATTAAATACTATATACCAATAAACTGCTAGTGCAATTACGTATTTTGCAATGTTGAACTCAATATTTTTGATTTGAATTTCTGCATTAATAAAATTTTTCTAACGCTGAGAAACAAAAATTTTGGAAAGTGAAACTGTATAAGTTGATTTCGCTCGCATCAATAAAAATATATAGCTTGATGCTCTACGGGCAGAGCTTGGTCTACCTTGCGAACAAAAAAGTTAGCAGAAGACAGACATAACGTAATTATTGTCGGAAATGTGAGCGTACGCACTCCATAATTCTTGCGATGGAAACATTGCTTGTGCTGAACTTATGTTTTGTGAATAGGGCAATGGTAATTCTTCATTCACACAATAATTTATCAATGCATAAGTCTTAATCAATTAAACGTAATAAGAATTTGTGCTTCGACTTGATTACGATAACAAGTTTAATATGTGAGGTATTGCAATGGTTTTGAACCGATTACAGGATTCCGGGGAACCAATTCAGACAGTTCCTGACGTTCAAAGAACAACGTTTTCTTTAGATGGTGTATCGCGTTTTGTTTGCAATACTTGGGAAGAGATTCTTGGGGCTCAAGGAGGCGGACAATTTGATGCAATTGTTATTGGCTCGGGGATGTATGGAGCCTACACAGCAGCAAAGCTATTTGAATTTGGCAGGCGGATGGATCAACAAAATCAAGCTCCTCGAGTTTTGGTTTTGGAGTCAGGTCCTTTTTTAATTACCGAGCACGTACAAAACTTAACTCGTATTGGTAATATTGGCTCTTTAGTCTTAGAAAACTTAGTTGAACCAGGACAAACTAACGAAAACACTTTTGTACAACATCATCGCTGTATTGGTGGAAAGTCTTTATTTTGGGGAGGCTGGTCTCCGCGCCTCGTAGAAGAAGATTTAGACAAAGTCGATACAGATGGGGATTTGCTTTGGCCTGATGATGTCAAAGAATATCTGTTTCAAAATAATCAACAGGATGGATATGAATATATTGAACGCGAAATAGGTGCTTACCCAGTTCAAGATTTTATTCGGGGTCCTTTATATGAAAATTTAAAAACTAAGAGTGAAGAAGTTGTCAGTGACAACAAAGTTAATTCTCTCAAAGCTGTATTAGCACCACCCATTGCAGTTCAAGGAGAGACTCCAGGATCTGGGTTATTCAGTCTTGATAAATTTAGCAGCCTTCCTTTACTATTGGACTCGATCCGTGAAGATGCTGAAATTAGTGGTGGAAGTGATGCACAGCGCAAGTTGTTCTTGGTTCCCTATGCAGAAGTTTTAAAACTGGAAACTGTTAATGGGCGCGTAACTCAAGTTGTAGTGGCATTAATCGATCCGGCTAACCCCCAGGATAAGAGTAAAGCTCGCGTAGTACGTTTGGATCTCAAACCAAGCGCAATGGTAGTCATTGCAGGAAACACCATTAATTCCACCAGGTTAGCTTTAAATTCTTTCCCTCGCCCACAGCAATTAGCTCCAACAGGAGAATTAATGGGGCGCAATTTAATGTTTCACGTCCGCGATAATTTTACTTGGCGCATCAGACGGGATGCTCTTAATCTCCCCCAACCAGATCCTACCGTCATCAAAACGGCAGCCCTTCATATTACTGGTTCCACACAGACAAACCAAGGCGTGGGACAATTTCACTTTCAATTTTACGCTGCTCCTAATATGGATGTTCCTGTCTTTCCCGGTGCCAGTAAAGATCCAGAAAGATTTCTTTACCAAATGGTGCCGAACATCGAAGATGTGGAATCAATTCGGGAAGCACAGCGAGGAATTGGTAACGACCGCATTGTAGTCAGAATTCGTACCGTGGGCGAAACCTTTGGCGATCGCACCAGTCCCGTTGGTAGTAATCCCAATGTCAGTTGGATAGGTGTCAATCCCTTTGGAGGAACAGGGGACGATGTATACGGTACAGAACAACTTCGAGTTCCCAAAGCCTATGTAAATTTAGTAGAAAATAGTGACGATGTAGCCGTTCGTAATAACCAATCTCAAGCAGCGTTTGCTTTTATTGAAGCTTTAACAAATCAGCCCTCAGGAAGTGCGGGGATTCAAGATCCAAACGCACCCATTGAATACTGTGGAGGAGGTGCAGACGGTATTGGTACCACTTATCATGAGTCAGGTACTTTGTGGATAGGTACAGATTATACCAAGTCTGTTACGGATGCCAATGGTCGTTTTCACCACGTGAGCAACTGTTATTGCGTGGATCAGTCAATTTTCCCCACCGTAGGTTCAGCCAATCCAGTTCCAACTGGCATAGCCCTATCCCGCAAAATTGCCGGTTCAATTATCGAACGTTATCAGTCTGTTGATTTTGTTGGAGATGAACCAGGATTTCAAACCTTGTATAGTGGAAACTTCCTTAATGACGGCTGGAAAATTACAAGTTTGGGAAGTCAAAACTTCTTTGATGTTTCCAATCAACCTTATCCCGTACTTGGTGCAGGACTTGGTAATAATAATGTTTCCTTGGGTGTAGTCTGGTTTACACGCCAAAAGTTTCAGGATTTTATCCTCAAGTTAGATTGGCGGGCTTTCGATATAGAAGCTAATTCGGGAATTTTCTTACGGATGCCAGATCCGGAGACATTAAATGCTAATGATTTTTATGATTCCAGCATTGAAGTTCAAATTGACGAACAGGGATACGACTTTACCAACGACATCTACGGAAGTCCCCTGCACAAGACAGGATCTGTCTACGAAATTTTCCCCGCTCAGCGTTGGGCTGCAAAAGTTTTTCAATCTCGTAATTCAGGAAAAACAAACTGTTGGAATAGTTATGAAATTAGAGTTCAAGGTAATGAAATCGAGGTCAAATTAAACGATCTATTAGTTAGTTCCGGAACTTTTGCCGAACTTCTAGGTTTTGACGCTCCCAGCGACGGTAATAAAAAGCGTTCCGAAGGTTACATTGGGTTGCAATGTCATACTGAGGTTGTGCAATTCCGTAATATTCGGATTCGGGAATTGTAATCCGGGTTCAACTTGATGTGAGTAATTGGTAATTGGTAATTGGTAATTGGTAATTGGTAATTGGTAATTGGTAATTGGTAATTGGTATACGCTCCCGTTTCTTCGGGACTAATGGTAATTACATTATTAATTTTTTATCGCTGCTGTGTGCTGTTGCGCCCTACTTACGCTAACATTACTTGTTACTTATTACTCATTACTTATTACTCATTACTCATTACTTATTACTCATTACTTATTACTTATTACTCATTACTTATTACTCATTACTTATTACTCATTACTCATAAAGGATAACTTTTAGTTAAAAACTCTTTTGCCTCAATCTTATTGGTAATTTCTCCATCCAAAGTAGCAGACAACAAATCATCTAAAATCTGCTTATATTTTGGTCCTGGTTTGTAACCGAATTTTTTCAAATCGTTCCCATTAAAAATTGGTTGAACATTTGCTAAAACAGTCGCATAATGCCAAATTTGCTGTCTAATTTTACGCGGACTGCGTAGAGCAATTAAAATCAGCATAGGTAAATCGTAATGCCTTAATAGCTTAACAATTTGGCTGGAGCGATCGCACTCTGGTAAAGACTCCAAGACTATTTCTTGGGTTGAAGCTAAATTTTGCAAACGTCTAATACTTTCATCTTGTAACTGAAGATTTTTAGCCACTAAGTAACGATATTCTGGTTTGAGAAAAGCAATTATTGCTTCTATGCGCATTTGCCAATGAACAAACCTTTGCTGCTCGGGGTCAAAGCGTTGCAAACAACGTTCCATTAACCGCAACTGGCGCAAAAGTTCGTCGTCTAACTTCAGTGTAGGATGGATACACTGTAATGCTCCCAAGTCCCCTAATAACTGTAAAGCAACTTTCCAGTAAGAAGCTTGGAGGATATGTTTTAATTCTGCTTTTAAACGAGTTTGTAGAGCTGGTGCTTTATGATTTTCCTTCGTTGTGCGATCGTAAACACCGCTTTCGATCGCATAACGGATATATTCTTCAGTTTGGCACTCAATTGTAAAACCGAGACGAACAGCGAAGCGAACAGCGCGATAAATACGAGTCGGATCTTCAATAAAGCTATTAACGTGTAAAACCCGAATTTGCTTGGCGTGTAAATCTAATAAACCACCAAAGAAATCCATCAATTTCCCTGGGCGAGGTGGTGTAAGTCGCAACGCCAGAGCATTGATCGTGAAATCCCGTCGATATAAATCTTGCCGAATAGAACTAGCTTCTACTTCTGGATTTGCTGCAGGATAAGGGTAAAATTCTGTTCTTGCAGTTGCGATATCTACCCACATAGAACCCAATACTGGATCTTTGCGCCAGAGCAAAGCAGCAGTTTGAAAAGAACCATGAACTTCCAAACGGGTATTAGGATAAATTTCTTGAAGTGCTTTTGCTAGTTCTACCCCAGCACCAACATCAGCAGCACTGTGAAAACCATCCACTACCATGTCAATATCTTGAATTAGCAAAGGTTCATTGGGATTTGCTAACAACAGATCGCGTACTGCTCCCCCAACCAAGTAAAGATGCCATCCCCGTTGCTTTGCTTGCAATGATGCTTTGGTGAGAAATTCCCACAGGGGAGGTGCAAGGCGAGAACGTAGTTCTCCTAAAGTCGGTAAATTAACTCGATCTTCTACGAGTCCGCTATCTCCTTCTCCGTTTCTTCCTTCTGAAGCTTCTCTTTCCTGATGTAATTCCCGCAAAACATCCGTACGAGTGACAATACCAACTAGGCGTTCGTTTTCCAATACCGGTAAGCGCCCAATATCGTAAGTTACCATCAAGGACTCAATTTGTGGCAGCGTAGTATCTGGCGTAATAGTCTTAAGATTTTTTGTCATGTAGCCCTTAACGGGTGCATGGGGGAAACGGTGATGCAGGGCAATATCTAGATCGCGTCGAGAAATAATTCCCACCAAATGTTTTTTCCCGTCAACTACTGATAAACCCGAATGTCCGTAACGCAATAAAGTGCGATGAGCTTCCTCAATAGTAGTTTGTGGGAGAATCGTGCGTACCGGTGAAGACATTAAATCCCTAGCAGTTGGGGGATGGGGAATAATCGCCCTTAACTCTTCCAAAACTTCATTTAGTATTGTTTTAGCATCTGCATTCCGCAAGCTTAATGAAGCAGCTTGAGCGTGACCTCCTCCACCTAATCCCTTGAAAATATCATTGAGGTTACTATTCTTAATTCGCGATCGCCCAATGATGCTCAAACGGTTATTACCATCTTGCTTTATATTATTTACCAGAATTAAAGCATCAATTTCTGTCAATTCCAATAACTCTGATGCCAAAGTAGACAATCCCGGTACAAAATTATCAGTATTCAAAGTTACCCAAGCAATTTTATACCCTCGAATTTCTTGAGTTTGCAAATTATCCAATGCAAGGGTTAACAGTTGTTGTAATTCTGTAGACAAGCCAGGTTCTGCATACTCAGCAACAATAGACAAACTTGCACCTTGCTCCATCAGCCAAGCTAAAGCCAAAGCATCCCGCGATGTCGCCAAGTCGTAAGTTAGTGAACCAGTATCAGCGTGAATACCCAAAGCCATCACCGTTGCTTCTGAAGGCGTCAGGGAAATTTGCTGCTGCTGTAATTGTTCAACAATCAACGTTGTTACCGCACCCACCCGTGAAATATAAGATTTGGTCGCAGGAAGATCTAACTTTTGCTCTAAGTGATGGTCGTAAACAATTACTTCTTTAATATTGGGTAAATCAAACCACTCTGCAACCTTTCCTAAGCGATCGCGTTGTTGAGTATCCACCACAGCCAGAGTACGTATATCATGGGGATTTACCGAACGTCTTTCAATTAGGGGATATTCATCGCGATGCAAAGCCAAAAATTCCCGCACACCTGGATGACTACCTCCAGGTAACACTATCTTGCTACCAGGTAATAAAAGTCTGAGCCCGACTGCTGCTCCCAAAGCATCAAAATCGGCTGTTGTATGACAGAGAATTAAATCCATAACGGGCAATGAACCTCTATTCTGATTAGAGTAGCGCGATCGTAGAACATTTCCCAATCCCCATATGCCTAACGCCACGCTAACGCTAACGCCGTTAGGCGCGGGCTCACCCCAATCCCTAATCCCCAATCCCTAATCCCCATATGCCGCTTGCGGCGGCACGCAGTGCTATCCCCAATCCCTAATCCCCATATGCCGCTTGCGGCGGGCACGCAGTGCTATCCCCAATCCCCAACCTTGAAAAAGCCCACTGGGAGTGCGAGAATCAATAAATAGGTATCATTTGTGCTGCACGATATTTTATCTTTGATAATAAACAAGCATTTTTGGGAAAAGGGAAAATGACTATCCTGTTTCAAATTTCTTTATTAGCTTTAGTAGCTCTCTCATTCGTGATGGTAATTGGGGTTCCTGTTGCTTATGCAACTCCTCAAAATTGGGTTGAATCAAAAAAATTACTCTGGATTGGTTCTGGAGTTTGGGTTCTTTTAGTAGCGTTAGTTGGAATATTAAACTTTTTCGTAATTTAGGCGACTGCTTCTAATTCAAATATACAAATAGCATGGGAATAGAGGGACTGAGAAACCCAAGACAAAATAAATCTTGAGTTAATGAAATGGGGTCCAACTGAGAAAGATCCTAATTCACTGTTTCTTAATTTTTATTTTTTCTTGTTTTCCAATCTCTGTTCCCATCGTTTTCGAGAAACACATGTATATTTGCAAGAAGTATAGTGAATTAATTAACGCACAATGGCAGTTTTTGAGGGAACTTTTACTCAAGCAGAACCATTGCATTTTGCAGTGGTAATTGGTCGCTTCAATGACCTGGTGACCAACAAACTGCTAGCAGGATGTCAAGATTGCTTGAAACGTCATGGTATTGACGTAAACCCCAACGGCTCTCAAGTAGATTATGTTTGGGTTCCAGGTAGTTTTGAAGTCCCACTAGTTGCTCGACAATTAGCAACCTCAGGTCGTTACGACGCAGTTATTTGTTTGGGAGCAGTAATCCGCGGACAAACTCCCCATTTTGATTACGTATCTTCAGAAGTGGCAAAAGGTATTGCAGCAGCAGCGTTTCAAACGGGAGTTCCGGTCATTTTCGGTGTTTTAACCGCCGATACCATGCAACAAGCTTTGGAACGTGCTGGAATTAAGAGCAACCACGGCTGGGATTATGCAATGAACGCTTTGGAAATGGGTAGCTTAATGCGACAGTTGCGTTCTTCTGGAACTCAAGCATATCCTAGCAGTACTCAATCTTTAGCGCCTTCTCTTAGCAATACTGCTGCATTAGGGGAGTTTTCCACAGATACTCCACCCAAGGGCTAAGCTGGCAACTAGATATTTTCTATCTAGTTTATCCATAACAGGAGGCAGGAGAATAACTTAATGGGGATTTACAAGGTAAATATGGGAGTTTGAACTTCTAAGTCCTGACTCCTGACTCCTATACTCCTAACTCCTGACCTCCTAAAATAATATTCTCAATCAACGCTTGACAAATTAAATTGACTTTGCAATAATTATCAAAGGTTGATTATGCGGGTATAGCTCAGTGGTAGAGCGTCACCTTGCCAAGGTGAATGTCGCGCGTTCGAATCGCGTTACCCGCTCTGAATTTCAGTTTAATAAACTTGTATACAAAAGTAAACTTAACTGATTGTGGTAAGTATTACGTAATTAGTTTGTTATAAGAGATAGACGGATCCATTTTTAACTAGTTCATGTATTTTTAATTATTTTGAAAGTAAATGCATTAGATCGATTTTTAGAATGGAAAGGTGAGTTTTGCGATCACATAAGGCAACCCGAAATTCTCAATCCAATCTTTTTCCTCTAATAGAAGTAGAAAAATAATATTGGAACTATAAGAGCTCATAAAATTAATTTACGGCCAATGTAAATTAAAAGTTGACACGATTTAACTTCATGAAAATAATCACAAAAGTGATTTAGAAAAAACTTGAAATCCTTGATGTTACAAGTGCACATTTAATTTAATTCACATGTTTACGTAATTTAGGAAAATAATTGAATTAAAGCTTGTGTTTCTTGTAGCTCCACGAGCATTCCTAACTTGTCAAACGCTCTGACTGCCTGTTTTGCCCAATCGCAGGCGACTTTTAAATTACCTCGTTTTTGCTCTAGGTTTGCTAGAGAGCGTTTTGTATATGCTTGAGTACATTCATCTTGATTGTTCTTAGCGACTTGCAAAGCTTCTGTCAAAAGCAACTGTGCTTTATGTAAGTCGCCTTCTTGAATAGCAATATCTGCTAAAAAATCTTTGGCAAGACAAATTGCTCTTTGCCAGCCAATAGTTTGGGCTTTATCCACAATTTGTTGAAATAACTCCTGACTAAGTTTGTAATTACCTGTTTTATAGTAAATTTCGCCTTTATAGTAGGAAATATTTATCGATAATCGAACTGCAATAGATGATGGAACTTCCTCACTATCCAGTAAACTTTCAGCACGTTCGAGCCATTGTTCTGCTTTTTGTAATTGCTTTTGCTGAATATGCCATACAGCAATATGATTCGCTAAATTGACTTGCCAATCAACTGTTTGATATTGGCGCAATCCCCAAGCTTGGGTGAACAATTTATTTGCCGCAGCGAGGCATGAAGGTTGTGCCATTAAAGTCAACTTCCATCCCCGTTCGGCTATCACTTCAATAAAAGTTGCTGAATCTTCAAACTTTTGGGCGTTAATAGTGAGCCACTCCAACCATCCTAAAGCTGCATCCCAATACTTGAGTCGATTACGACGACGATATCCTTGCGAGTAAGTGTAACATTTTACGTTACGCCACATTTCGCAGACATCATCATAACGTTCTTTCTTAATACACCATTGAATTACTTCGGTGATGTTATCCCATTCAGCAGCTAAATCTTGATAATTTTGCCACTCACGCCAATCTTTACCACCATGTTTGTGAGTAAAGTCCAAATACCAATTAACCCAACGATTGCGAACCAAAGCTGCTAGTTGGGGATTTGTTGCCATTTTCGAGAGTACATATTCACGGGTCAACGGCTGGATAACATATCTCCCTTGTTGATGAATAATCAAAGATAATTGTTGTAAGCGGGCTAAATCGTTTGCTGCAATATGTTCGTTTATAGCAGCCACAACACATACTGCTTGTTTAGTTGGAGGTTTAACAAATACTGCCAACGCCATTAACAGTTGATAGGCTGTTTGTCCTTCAATATGCTGCATTGAACCCTCAAAGTAAAAGCGGCAATAATCTCCCCGATAGCTTCTTAACTGGGAAGTAATTGATTGAATACTATAACCCGCACAGAGCAGACGAATGGCGTAATTAATCGCAGCAGGTATACCACTAGTAATTTTATAAATTTCTAAAGACTTATCTAAACCTAAGGTAACACCGTTTTGATTAGCTTGTTCTTGAATCAATATTAAAGTCTCAGTTTGAGTCAAACCTGTTAGATGGACTGCTGTGAAAGGTGTTTTTTCTCGACTTATGAGTGCGATTTTAACTGTGGATGGCAATTCATAAAGAAAACTGAGAATTTTTTGCTGTTCTTCTAGATTCTCAAAGTTATCAATGATTAGTAAAGTCCGTTTGTTACTTAAATGCTTCCATATTTGTTGATAATTTTCTTCAAAGTTGTCAGTAAATATCCCTTCACAGCCAACAATACGAGCAATTGTTTTTAAGATATCAGCAAAGTTTTTTTCTCCACGCCAACGGGGCACAATTCCACATTCTGTAAAATACTGAGTTTTTCCACTGGTAAAGATAATCGCTTCAAAATCAGGCAAACTTTCTCCAGGATCTTGCCAAACTAGATTTTTTTGTGAGACTTGCAAAATTTTTGAACCTTGCAAAAAACGATATACTACATCCAAAATTAAGGCTGTTTTTCCAATCCCACCTAGTCCTTCAATTGAAATACGAGCATTGGGATTTTTCCACGAAAGTAAATCCAGAAGTTTGTTTAATTCCCATTCCCGTCCAACTAATTCTGCACGGTCGCGATTAGGCAAATTATGTTTTAGTTTGAACTGTGACTGTTCGGACTGAGTTTTAGTTCTATGTATAATTAAATCAGGCTGTGAATCTAACAGAAATTTTTGTTCCCTTGTAGTTTCTCTATCATCACGAACTTCTTCTGTATTGAGCCAACCATCTTCACCGGCTAGCCCTTTCATTTTTAGTTCTTTTTGTTCTTGTTGATAGATTCGCTGCTGAATAACAGCTTTAACATTAGCTTTAGTAACTTTTTCTGATAAAACTTGAGATAAAAGTTGCCAAAGTTTTGGCCCAATGTCATTTTTCAAATATTCAAGGGTATAATTATTTTCCGCCGCAATTTGTGAATATTTTTTTCCCTGCCAAGTCCCAAAAAGTACTAATATCTCAATATTTGATAAATGTTTACCAGTTTTAGAAACGACTAGTTCGTCTACTAGACCTAAAACTTGTTTAAAAGTAATATCGTTCGAGAAAAAATCATTTTTTTTATTACTCATTCACCCTATAATTTTGGTATTTTACGACAACAATAATTTCCATCATATTTGATGCAAAAAGTATTTTATTTTTTTAAGGCACTCGGAATTCTAATTAATTTCCTTTCAAGAGTATAGCTACTTTAAAAATTAGGAAAATAAGATAGTATAACTACTAATTTTACTACTGAAATCAATTTATAACTAATATTAAATAACTTGATCGTTGTCAAAATTCTATATTAGACAACACTTGTTTTATTCTGAATAATTATTTGTGACAATCTCATATACATTTATTTATTGTTTTTCATAATTTGACAATATATTATATGTTGTTGCCAAAACTGTAACCGCTAACTTGCCAAGTCGTGGAAAATGTCATAGTCGAAATCAGGATTGTGACGATAATAGTGGTGATATTGGACAAGTTAATGAATAGTTCTCGCACAAATTTTCTTCAAAGGCGTTACGGCGTGAGTCTTGGTAGACGTTACGTACTAGCAGCAACTAGCGTTGTTTTAATGAGTGTACTAGGTTACTCGCAGATAAATGGTAGCACGAGTGCTGTTGCTGAATCTCCTTTGCCTAATACAGAAGCTCCACCTTTAACCCCAATGACAAAGCCAGAACAAAAAATTGTTGCAGCTAACACCAAGTTTGGCTTTAAATTATTTGCAGAAATTCTTAAAGAACAAAAGGAAGAAAATATTTTTATTTCTCCTTCCAGCATCGCTATGGTTTTAGCAATGACCTACAACGGTGCTAGTGGTTCGACCCAAAAAGTAATGGCTCACGCCTTAGAGCTAAAGGGTCTAAACCTACAACAGATTAATAATGGCTATGCGGAATTGAAAAAATTATTGGTCAATCCAGACGAGAAGGTAAAGCTCGATATTGCTAATTCTCTCTGGTTAAATCAAGGTTTTAAACTTAGCCCCGAGTTTCTTCAAAGAAATCAGAATTTTTATCAAGCTGAAATTACCAATCTAAATTTTAAAGATCCCAACTCAGTAAAAACAGTAAATAGATGGGTAAAAGAAAATACCCAAGGTAAAATAGATAAAATTCTTGAAAGAATAAACAACGATGATGTATTATTCCTTATCAATGCTATTTATTTTAAAGGTAGCTGGAATAAAGAATTTGATCGCACAAAAACCCAAGAATTACCTTTTACATTGGCATCAGGTAAACAAAAACTACACCCCATGATGTCACAAAGCGATGAATACAAATACTACGAAACTGAAAAATTTCAATCTGTAAGTTTACCCTACGGTGAAGACGAACGAATCAGCTTTTATGTATTTTTACCCAAGGAAAATTCTAGTTTGCAAGAATTTTATCAAAGTTTAAACGCTTCGAATTGGGGTAAATGGATGACCCAGTTTAAGAAACGGCAAGGTTCAATTCGTCTACCACGTTTTAAGACAGAGTACGATATTACTCTCAACAAAACATTAAGTGCTTTGGGAATGAGGGAAGCTTTTACAGAGAAAGCAAATTTTTCTGAGATGGGAAATAATCTTGCCATTTCTGAAGTGAAGCATAAAACTTTTGTAGAAGTAAATGAAGAAGGTACAGAAGCTGCAGCTACTACTTCTGTTGGAGTCGTACCACTTTCTGCTCCTATTGAAAAACCATTTCAAATGATTGTTAGTCGCCCCTTCTTTTATGCAATTCGGGATAACAAAACAGGAAGCTTATTATTCGTGGGTTCAATAGTCGAACCTAATGTCTAAATAAATATTGAAAGTAAAAATTGCTATTATCTCCTAATGATAGTTAATTTCAAACTTTGAGTTGTGCCTGAACTGTTTTTGTTAATTTTAGTAAGTAAGGCTGAACAGACACATACACCTGTGAGAACTGTTCTGTGTAAATGTCAATAGTCAATAAAATTTTGCTTCGAAATAGTGCTTCTTTTAGGTAACATAAACGATTGATATCAGGGCTGCGACTATCTTAATGGTACTGATACTTGATTTGGTTGTTCCTCTACAATCTCATCAGCTGAGTCAACGTTATCAGTAGGCATTGGGCGTAAAAAAGTTAAGATAGACTTGATTACCACAGCGATTGGAACAGCCACAACAACACCCAAAAGCCCAGCAATTCTAGCTCCACACAAAACTGAAATTACTACCCAAACTGGATTTAACCCTGTAAAACTACCTAATATCCGGGGTCCAATTAAGTTTTCCAGAATTTGCTGAATAATAACTGCTGCGAGTAAAACCCTCATTCCCATCCAAAAGTCCTGTAACGTGACAAGGGAAGTTGTCACAGCAATACCTACAGTACCTCCAAAGGGAACCAGCGCCATCAAGCCAATTGTTAAACCAAATAATAAACCGAATGGTACTTTCAACCATAAAAAAGTAGATATTAGTGCCGATGCCATACAAACCGATAGTATCAGTTGAGTAATAAAGAAATTTTGAAAACTCAAGCGGATAGTTTCGGAAAAATGCTCGCGAAATTTGGTAGGTAACCAATATATTAAACTAGACCAAAGCTCACCTCCATGTTGTAAAAGATAAAAAGTTAAGACCATTGTCAAAACAAAATCTAGCAGACTTGTGACCGTAATCACTGCCAAGTTCAAAACTTGTCCGGCGATCGCCTGCAGTTCTCCTTTGACACGATCATTAATTTGTACTACTAAAGCATCTAAATTTAGAGGTAATCCTAAAGTATCTGCTTTTTCATTTAGCATCATTAATTGCGAACGCCCAGAATCTATCAAATCTGGTAAGCGAGCAACAAGTTGCTGTGCTTGGGTTAAAGCCAAGGGGAAAAGGGTCACGCCTAATGCTAATAAAATTGATAAGGCAATCAAAAATACTAAGATTGCTACCGGTTCTCGCCTAACACCTTGACGTTCCAACCAGCTAACGGGATAGTTAAGCAGAAACGCTAAAACTGATGCTCCGACTAAAATAACAATTAAGGAATGAAAATAGTTGAAAATAGCTAAAAGTGCCCAGCCATTAAGTACTAATAGTGGCGTTAATAAAGTAGCTGCGGCTATTCGTACTATCGGCGTAAGTGTCTGCCACCATTGGAGGAGCTTACCTGTCTGCATCTGCTGATTGCGGGATACAACGAAATAAATTTCTTTTCTACAATTTCTTTTTTACAACTCTTTTTTACAAGTGAAGAACGTCAGCTAAATTTTTCATTACTCATTTTAGATTAATAATTCCCCTAATTTATAATTACATACTTAGAAATGAACCATACAGAAAGCGCAAACAGAACTTATAACACCAACGATACATCATATCCTTCCCAATATTTACTTTTATATTTAATTCCCGTCATAGGTTTTTTCCCATCTTTATGGACTCTTTATCGCAGACAAGGTAGTAGGGAAAAGCTTAGTATCAGTCGACTATCAGTTACTTTAGCCCTTATATGGGTTGTAGGGTATATTTTCCTAGCAAGTGGAACTGCATCCTTCAACTCAAACTTATTTGCAGTACGCTTGCTTATCCTCAATAGCTTTTTTACTTCTAGTTATTTTTTGGTTAGTATTTGGTTAATGCTCCGAATATCTAAAAACAAATATAAAGGTTTGCCAGGATTTAGCCAGCTTGCCGATCAAATATTAGGTAAGTATTTGTCCTAACCTTCACTTAAGGTCTTAACATTTAAAATTTATTATAGGTGTTTGATTATAGTCATTGATTCAAATACTGACTTAAGTGCAATGAAAGTGATAGTACAAGAGTGTAAATTTAGTCAAATGTGAGTAAGAATTGTCATACTTTAATAAAACATCACAACGTCTCCGGATTCATAGAAAAAATAAGAGAAATACTGCTATAAGTGTTTTGATTGACACGGAAGTGGGAAATTTCCCACTGATAATTAGTAGTTAGTTATTATGGGTTAATTCATTAAATTGGTTTCTAATTTGACCATATCTATCAGTAAGTGTGAGGAAATAAGTGACTATTCACAAAAGCTCAGCGCAGGATAAGCATTCGGCTAGCACTTCCAAAACGGGTACAAGAAATACCCAAAAAGCAAAATCAGGACGTTGGTTGTGGTTTTGGGTAGGAATGAGTGGAGTTGCCATGGTGTCAGCCACTGCAGGGGCACTGCTCGCTGTTTCATTGACAAGCACACCCCTCATGCAAGCCAATCTCAGTCCGGATGAAGCTGCGGTATTTGAAAGTGATCGGATTGCCGGTGGTGGGCTGCGTTTTTCAGAATTAACTCGCCCTGTCAACATTTTGGTCATGGGGATGAGTGTATTACCACCAGATAGCCGTCAAGTCTCTGTTGACACCAAAGAACTAGGATACTTGCCTCAGGTTAATGCATTTGATGGTCTTGCTGATGTAATGCTGCTAATCAGATTCGAGCCACAGCAGAAAAAAATTGTCATGCTTTCCATTCCCAGGGATACTCGCGCTACAGTCGAAGGGTATGGCAAAAGAAAAATTAACTCTGCAAACCTCGTCGGCGGTCCAGCATTAACAGCAACCACAGTAAGTAATCTTTTAGACAACGTAGCAATTGACCGTTATATCCGAATTAATGTTTTGGGTGTTGGTAAATTAATTGACGCTCTAGGGGGTGTAACAGTTTACGTTCCTAAAGATATGAAATATCAAGATGATTCTCAACATCTTTACATCAATTTGAAAAAAGGGGAACAACATCTTGACGGCGACAAAGCACTCCAACTACTACGTTTTCGTCATGATAATAAGGGAGATATTGGTCGCATTCAACGCCAACAAATGGTGATGCGAGCATTGATAGATCAATCTCTTAATCCCGCTACTTTAGCAAGATTACCTCATATCCTTAATGTTGTTCAGTCCCATTTGGACACCAATTTAACTCTGGAAGAACTATTAGCACTTGCTAGTTTTGGCGTCCGAACCAATCGCTCTAATATGGAAATGTTGATGCTACCTGGTCGTTTTAGCCAAAAAAGTGAATTTAATGCTAGTTATTGGATACCAAACAAAGATCGTATTTCTAATCTAATGGTGCGTAATTTTGGGTTGGAATCAGATGCTCCGTTACAGGTAAGGGATCCATCTTCTTTAAGAATAGCGATTCAAGATAGTACTGATAGCAGTCGTGCTGAACTTCGACCTTTAATTCGAGGTTTACAAAAGGCAGGTTATAACAATATTCATATATCTAGCCCATGGAGTATTCCTTTACAAGAAACTCATATTGTTGCCCAAAAAGGTGACGGAGACAGCGCTGAGTTAATTCGAAACACTTTAGGCTTTGGAGAGGTAAGGGTTGAAAGTACTGGTACCCTAAGTTCCGATATTAGTATCCAGTTGGGTCAAGATTGGTTAAAAAATAAAGATTTATTGGATGAAAAGTAATGCTAAAGCAACAATCATTAATTATTTCTTGTTTTGGCGACCTATTTATTATTGTGTAGCCAAAAAAAATGGACTACACGTATTATCTGGGGTAGATGCCGCATATACAAATAATAGTTTGCGAACCAAAAAAAATCAGAAATATTTTGCTGTCCTGCTGTTTTATTTAGACAAGATATAAATTAGTCAACGAAAAATTAAAACTATTTATCAAATCAATTAAAACTTTCAAATGATTTCATTTATCAAAATTTAAATTTAAATCACAATTAAATTCAGTTTAAATTTAAAATTTAATCTAAAATCAAATAGAAAATCTAAAATTAAATTCACAATTAAATTCAACATGGGAGATTGTCGCAATTTACCGTGTATTTTCAGTTATGCGATCCAATCTTGTAAAATCGGATTCACTAACGAAGGAGCTTCATCTTGAGGACAATGTCCTACACCTTCCAAAGGAATAAATTTTTTGACTTGTGGATAATTAGCTAATTCCCTTCCTAAATCTATTGGTTCCCAAGGGTCGTCAGTTCCCCATAAAATAATTACAGGACTCGAAAGTTTTGGTAAAAGGTCTTCTGCTAGAGGTCCACTTGAGTATGCGGTAAACGCAAGGAAAACATCTGCTGCTCCCGGATCGCTAGCAGGTTCCATAATAATGTCAATTAATTCTTCCGTAACCGCATTATCATCAACATAAGCTTGTTGAAGAACTTTCTTCACTGTTCTACGTTTAGCTATTTGATTAAAAAAGAATTTACCAACTGTTCGAAAAGTCAAAATTTTCTGTAATATCGGAGTTCCCAAACGACGACTCAATGGTAAGTTTTCTCGTTTTCGCTCGTGAAGTAATCGTAAGGAGCAATTAAGTAGAGCAACTCCTAACGATATATCAGGCTTGATCGCAGCAGCTTGCATAATCGCAATACAGCCAATAGAATTCCCCACGAGATAGGCTGCTTCACCGACTACTTGCTGGCAAAAATCTTTGATCTGCTGACCCCAAGTATCAAAGGTATAGTTAATTTCCGTAGCTGGGGACGGTTTAGCCGAACCACCAAAACCGATTAAATCTAAAGCGTAAACACGGCATTTTTGTGCTAGTACGGGAATATTTTTTCGCCAGTGACCCCAAGATGCGCCAAAGCCATGTACTAACACAACGGCTGGTCCTGATTCTCCCTGCTGTTGATAACATATGGGGAAACCCTGCCAAATCCAGGTTTTTACAGGATTTAATCCCAACTCAGAAGCAAAAGTGGTCATTGATTTAAATTCAGTGGTAATCCGAAAGCTCAATATTAATTTTATGTTTATCTGTATCAGGTTTGGCTTTGAATTTACTCAAATTGCTTTCTATGGTGAGGAAATATTTATTTATATTCCGGTAGAAGTTTACCTAATTGAGCTAGAGGGGAAGTGAGGGGAGTGAGGGGAGAGTGGGGAGTATGGGAGTGTTGAAAGAAAAAAGATTTTGTTGGTTATTCATTGTCTTATTAGGAAAGAGTAATTCTAGATTTTAGATTGTGAGCCTTAAATCTTGAATTTTTAGATCTTGAACTTTGTTAGTACATAGATTTTGGCTTTTACACATAACACAACAAAAAATTGACACAAGTATTTATTCACTTAAATATAAAGAAAATAACATTTTTTATACACAAAAATACTAAGTATTAATACTTAAGTAAATAAATATTTTTTAAGTACGGGTTATACATGACGATCGCAGGCTAATTCCATGAAGAGAGATAGATAGTATGAATCTTTTTATTTATATTTAAATCAGAATATTTTTTGGAATACAATATATTCTAATTTTATTTTTTTGTATTTTATAATTTAGTTTATCTTTGAACAATGATTAAAATAAGAGTTCCAATAGTTTTCATGGTAATTTAGCATTTTTTCTTAAATACAATATTTATTCCCAAACAAAATATAAGTACTTTTGTATAGTAAAAGTCATTTTTCCTATCAAACTAGATAATATTATTTTGCCATTAGCATCTTGAATAATCTTCAAAATGTTAGCTTCTAATATTTTCATACATATTTATTATAAATACTACAAGATAAATAAGAATAATTAAATAATCAATATTAAACCTAAGTAAAAATAGATTATTTATGTTAAAAATTTACTAAATTATATGATACCTAAATAAAAATATTATTTATAAAAATAAAAAAATAAATAAACAACATCTAACTTTTTTCTTACAAGTTTCCCATAGTCGCAAACTATTGTGAACTAACATCAATGGATACCCTTCGATAGGACATTCAGTAGTTTTACAATTTACGGCTATTTAATTGAAACATAAAATTGAGAGATATCAGAGATTAACTTGGGTGTAACCTGAAATCTAATAAGGAAAGCCTAAATTAAAAAATATTATAAAAAATATTGATTTATTCCTAGTTCCTTCAAATCAGGGAAGATGACTAAATTAGAAAAAATGAACACTCCCGTTGGCAACTACGCACCAGATTTTGAACTCCCAGGTATTGATGAGCGAGTACATCACCTCCATCGTTACTTAAATCAATTCCAGGTGATTTGTGTCATCTCAATGTGTAATCAATGTCCTTATGTAAATCTATATTTAGAAAAACTGAAAAATATTCAAGCAGAATTTTCACAAAGAGGTTTTACTTCTATTGGAATGAATGGTGCTGATGCTCAAAATGAGCCCCAAGAAAGTTTTGAAAATATGAAAGCTTTTGCCCAAGAGCATAAATTGAATTTTCCTTATCTATGGGATTCAACACAAGATGTAACGCGCAGCTTTGGGGCAACTAAAACACCAATGGCATTCCTAATTGATAGAGATGGTGTAGTACGCTATAAGGGACAAATTGATAGTCACCCCCAAAATCAGACAGTTGCACATGTGAATTATCTCAAAGAGGCAATTATATCCTTGTTAAACAACAAAGTAATAATTACTACAGAGACAGAACCTTTCGGTACTCCTTTAGTATGGCGTAACTAGAGACATATATTCACCATGCTGCTATCTTAAATTGGAGGTCATTGCAACAATATTTTTTAGATCAAGCGTAACTTCATGGGAACACATTACCGACGGGTTTTACTGAAGCTGAGCGGTGAAGCCTTAATGGGAAATATGGGCTATGGAATAGATCCAGAAATCGTAAAGCGAATAGGCTCAGAAGTAGCAGAAGTGGTAGCCACTGGTGTTCAAATGGCTATTGTTGTGGGAGGTGGGAATATATTTCGTGGTGTCAAGGCCGCAGCAGGGGGTATGGACAGAGCAACTGCTGACTACATCGGGATGATTGCTACAGTAATGAATTCCCTGACACTACAAGATTCACTCGAACGAATCGGACTACAAACACGAGTCCAAACTGCGATCGCAATGCAGGAAGTCGCCGAGCCTTATATTCGTCGTCGAGCCATCCGTCATCTGGAAAAAGGACGGGTGGTTATTTTTGGTGCTGGTTCTGGGAACCCCTTCTTTACCACCGATACAACAGCAGCCTTAAGGGCAGCAGAAATCGATGCTGAGGTAATATTTAAAGCGACTAAAGTTGATGGGGTATATGATGCTGACCCCCACATATACCCTGAAGCAAAACGTTATCAGTCTCTTAACTATGGACATGTTTTAACTAATGATTTGCGAGTAATGGATAGTACCGCGATAGCCTTATGTAAGGAAAATAATATCCCGATTCTCATATTTGATATTTCGGTAAAGGGTAACATCTACCGAGCAGTCATGGGAGAATCGATTGGCACGCTTGTGGGAGGTTCTTGTGAAGTTAGCTGAAGCTGAGAGTACAATGCAAAAAAGTGTTGATGCGACTCAACGCGCATTTAACACTATTCGCACTGGTCGTGCCAATGCCAGCTTGTTAGATAAGGTGATGGTGGAATACTACGGTACCCCCACTTCTCTAAAATCCTTGGCAAATATTAGTACGCCTGATGCAACAACAATTTTAATTCAACCCTACGATCCTGGTAGTTTGAGCTTAATTGAAAGATCGATCTCCATGTCAGATGTGGGTTTGACACCGAATAACGATGGTTCTACCATCCGGCTGAATATACCCCCTTTGACGAGCGATCGTCGTAAAGAGTTGGTCAAAATAGCTGCCAAATACGCTGAAGAGGGACGTGTCGCTGTTCGGAATATCCGCCGTGATGCCCTTGACACTATTCGTAAGGATGAGAAAAATAGCGAACTCTCTGAAGATGAATCAAGGGATTTGCAAGACAAAGTACAAAAGTTGACAAATAAATATACCGCTAAAATCGATCAATTATTAGCGGACAAAGAAAAAGATATTACAACGGTATAAGTTGTCTGAAGGTAAAAGGTTTATAGGGATACGATCGCTTATCTCTACCTTTTACTTTTCTTTACTATGTCCAATATTGTCGTAGCTAAATATTATTGTCCCTGCCTATGGATGATTTCAGTAAGGCTGAAAATGATAGGGTTATTTCTAATATTATTGATATTTTTATTAAAATTTTATAAAATTCACATTTTACTTGGCAAAAAATTTGTAATCATTTTTAATATTTGCTTGTAACTTAAGTAGAGACAAAACTAAGTAAAGATAAAAGCATAATTCAAATACTATTTAAGATTTAGATAAATAATTAGCTCAAGGTCGATTAAGTCTAAGTTCAATTAAATCAAGGTCAATTAAATCAAGGTCAATTAACTCGAGGTCAAATAAAAAAACTAATCTGAGTAGCACGCGAAAAACATACTGAAATTTTCTGATTGCCAGGAATAAAGGTTAAGTCAAATTAAATACAATACTTTCTACTTTGTAAATCTAGTTTGTTTCAGCAATAAATTTCGGTGCCATTGCTTAAAGTTTCTCTCGAAGTGACCACACTTACATTCAAAATAAACACCGATAAGTAAATTAGTTCAGGAGCTAAGAATTAGTAGTATGTACGACTGTATTATTGTCGGAGCTGGACCTGCTGGTGGAAGTGCTGCATATCATCTTGCCAAACGCGGACGCTCAGTGCTGGTTTTAGAAAAAGAATCTTTACCTAGATATAAGCCCTGTGGTGGTGGCGTTTCACCTGCAATTGCGAAGTGGTTTGATTTTGACTTTAGCCCAGCAATTTCAGTAAAAGCAGATACCTTACGTTGTACGTGGAAAATGGAAGATCCAGTTGAGTCTAAGCTGGAAATTTCTGAGCCAGTCTGGATGGTACGACGAGATGTATTTGACAACTTTTTAATTGAGCAAGCGAAAAAACAAGGAGCCGAGCTTAAAGATAATACTGAAGTAAAAGGAATAGAGTTCAAGGGCGATCATTGGGAAGTAGACACCGGACATGGTCCTTTGAGTGCTCATTACTTAATTGCAGCAGATGGTGCAAAAGGTTCCATGGCGAAGTGGCTTGGTTTTAAAGAACGCAAACGACGCTTGGCTGCGGCTTTAGAAGCGGAAGTAAGTGCTGATATCAAAGATTCTTCTACGCTCCATTTTGAGTTTGGTTTAGTGAAAAATGGCTATATTTGGAATTTTCCTAAAGCAGATGGTTACTCTATTGGGGTAGGAACTTTCATTGGTGGTGGAAAACAAGATTTTAAGAAGATATTGGACCAATATGCTTCATCTTTTAATGTAGATGTTAAAAGTGCGAAGCAGTACGGTCACCCACTGTGTGTGTGGGATGGGAACCAAAAGCTACATACTCAAAATGCTATTTTGGCAGGAGAAGCAGCTTGTGTTGTCGATCCGTTTACTGCTGAGGGTATTCGTCCTTCGATTTTTAGTGGGATGAAAGCTGCAGAAGCTATTGACAAAGCCGTGGGTGGTGAAGCTGATGCTTTAGAAAAATACTCCCAAATCATTAATGATGAATGGGGTTCTGAAATGTCCTGGGCGAAGAAATTAGCCGGTGCATTTTATCGCTTTCCTGGAATTGGTTATAAAGTCGGAGTTAAGCGTCCTTCTGGCGCTCAAATCATGGGTAAAATTCTCTGTGGAGAATTACGATATGGTGAAGTTTCCGGTCGTGCTTTAAGGCGTTTAGTACCTTTTGGTGGATAATTAGAAGCTTGTTTGCACGCAGTTTTAAGCTGAGATTTGTGAATCTAAGTTTATATTCACATGAGATTCCGAAAGCGTGTAGATTTAGTGTGTGTTATGACGTTACGGGCTCAGGCTAATGTCCGTAACGTATCATTCTCCATATTGATCGTAATTTAAGATCCATAACTCCTGACTAATGACAAAAATACATGTAGTAGGTGTTGGTTTAGATGGTTCAGTCGGAGTTAGTGAAAAAGTTAGACAACTGATTAAACAAGCAAAATTACTTGTGGGTAGTTCCCGTCATCTGGACTATTTTTCTCAAAGTCAAACTGATATTCCAACTGAGCGACTACTACTAGGAGATTTAAGTCAAACTATTACAAAAATTAGACAGCACCTAAAGCAGGGTACAAATCCAATTGTAATTTTAGTATCCGGCGATCCTTTATTTTTTGGTTTGGGAAGACTACTTTTAGCAGAACTTCCCCCGGAAGAATTAACTTTTCATCCTCATTTAAGCTCAATTCAGTTAGCATTTAATCGCCTCAAAATTCCTTGGCAAGATGCGAAAATTGTTAGCATTCACGGTCGTTCTGTTGATGAATTGATTTCTGTATTACAGCAAGGTGTAGAAAAAATTGCTGTTTTGACAGATGCAACTAATAATCCTCGTGCGATCGCAAGTTTACTCGAATCTTTAAGTTTACCCAGCCAATATAAAATTTGGGTTTGCGAAAATCTTGGTGGCGATCGCGAACGCATTTTAGAAATCCCAAATTCCCAGAAGTTAGATTTGAGATTTCTGCAGGAAGAGAAATTTTCGCTGCTTAATGTTGTGGTATTACTGCGTCACAATAAGAACAAAGAATTAAATTTAAATAATTTGCCCAAATTAGGAATACCAGATGATTGCTTTGCATGTTTTAGCGATCGCCCTGGTTTGATTACAAAGCGAGAAGTGAGGGTTTTAATTTTAGGAGAACTTGCATTACATCCAAGACAAGTTGTCTGGGATATTGGTGCAGGTACAGGTTCTGTGTCCATTGAAGTTGCTCGTCTGTTTCCAAGTTCCCAGGTTTATGCAATCGAAAAAACTGCTGCTGGTATTAGCTTAATTCACAAAAATTGCGATCGCTTCCAAGTTGAGAATATTACTGCGGTTGCCGGTAAAGCACCAAATATTTTGTTAGACTTACCCAAATGTGATCGAGTTTTTGTCGGTGGTAGTGGGGGTAGTTTAGGTGAAATTCTTAACGTCTGCGCTCAAAATTTAAATCCTGATGGTGTAGTAGTTTTAGCTTTAGCAACTTTGGAGCATCTCAACACCGCTTTGTCTTGGTTTAAATCTCATAATTGGGAGTTCAAGTTGTTACAGGTTCAGTTATCACGCTCCGTACCTGTAAGAGAATTGACTCGCTTTGCACCACTAAACCCCGTGACAATTGTAACTGCAAAGTTTCCGAAGATTCTCACTACAGAACATTGAGAAATTCATTAAATAAGCTTATTTGTAAATATCCTCTTATACTTAGTCTGGGTTAATTACCCCTTTTAGAATGAGAGAGGGAAGTATGGGAGGTGTGGGAAGTTTGGGGGAAATCCCAAAAAATATAAAGCAGTTTTAAAAATCAGATTTGGTATTAGAGAAAAATTAATCTTGGTATTAAAAAAAATTAAATAAATACAAAATTCCTCCACTTAGCAGCAAGCAAGCAATACCCGTTGCACCTGCCAAAGGTTTATTATATTTACCCGTCACATACTCAGAAACATTACCCGTATAATCAATCACTCCTAATGTGTCTATGGTTGCTATCATCCATACCCACCCTGAGTGGAGACCCCAAGCCAGTCCTAAATTTCCACCATCCACAAATCTAGCCAGTACCAATATCATTCCCATTATCCATAGACCGGGTAGTTGCGGTAGTGTTTCTTCTCGTTCCCAAACTAAATGAAGAAGGGCAAAAATTAAACTAGATACTGTCACAGCGACCCATAGTCGATAATCAATTTGTAATTCTGTGAGTAAAAAACCTCGAAACACTAATTCTTCCACACCACCGATAAATAAAGCTACTAGCAAAATTGATAGTAGTGTGATGAGTAGTTGTTGAATTTTTAATTGTCGAATTTTTGAATAATTTAAAGCGCACCAACACCATGATAATTGGCAAGCAAACATTATCAATATACCTACAACTCCTAAAACAAAACCTAGCCCTAAATAAATAAAAGTAGAAAATTTATTTAACAAACCATAATCAGATATAGATGTATTAGTAAAACTGCTAATCAAGCACACAATACAAGGGGCTAAAAGGTAAAGAGGAATTAATAAAGGTAATTTTTGTTCTGGTTTTAGGGGTTGATTTGGTCGCCAATTTATTGCAATTGCTGATAATAACCCAATTGGTAACCAACTAATTATCCAAACAGCAAAAAAAGCCATCACCACAACTAGTACTGGCACATGTTCAATGAGTAGTACTAATTTATTGGCAGACAGCTCTAGTTTTGATAGAAATTCCGGAAGAAAAAACACAGTAAGTATCTTGCAAACAAATAAATCTAGCAAGGTAAAAGATTTACTTTTCAGAACGATAGATCAATTTTGACTTACAGTAATTTTATTATTGTTATTACTGAAACAACTATTGACTATTGTCTAATTTTCAATATCTTCTAAATAAAGTTCCCATACTATTACTTTGTTAGGCAAGATATCTCATTGATTTTTTTATAGGAACAATAAAATATTTTCAATCATCAATTTCTATCTGTAAGGGGAAAGTTCTATATTATCCATGCATAATTTAGATTTTACTTATCCCCTAACCAGAGAAAAAGTTAATTTTATTTATTATTCCTCCTCTTCTTCCTCTTCTTCTTCTTCGTATTCTTCATCTTCTTCATCTATTTCAGCATCTTCATCAAGCTGGGTTTCTTTTTTATCACTATCTATTTGAATTAAGTGAATATGCTTGTATCCTAACTTGATTTCAAATTCATCTCCGGGTTGTAATCCCATTGCTTTGGTATATGTTGCACCAATAACAATTTGACCATTTTGATGAACACTAACTCTATAAGTTGGTTCTCGACCACGACCATCTTTCGGCGATTCAGGACTTAGAGGAATTCCTCTCGCCGATAATAATGCGTCATAAAAATCAGTGAGATTTACACGGACCTGGTTACTTTTAGTAACAGTGTAATAACCACACTGCTTTGCTCTTTCTCGGCGTGGTAAATTAGAAAGTTCTTTGACCTTAGCTAGCAGTGCTTTTCCTGTTAATGGTGCGGTTGCAGTTTCACTCATTACGATGAAAATATCCTTACTCTCTCCAAACTGATAAGTGATGTCATTACGTGTCGGAATTTTCGACTTTAAGACATCTGCTTCATAGCTACTATTTCTCAACTGGACAAGGGATTAAATCCTGCTTGACCAAAATTTTATAACCATTCTCATGACTGTATATACCAAAATTTAATTATTGGCTTCTACAGACATTAATTTTGGTAATTTTACGGTAATTTCAAGCAATACGATCTTTAGAAAAGAAGTGATTTCTTTTCTGGCACAAATCAAGTTGTATAACTTGAAGCCCCTTTCCAAATTGTGTCAGCTCTATTTAAATAAGCCTTTACCTGAAGTAATTCCAGGTATCTCAGATATAATGTTTGTCCCTATAAATTATGAGTTGTAGGGCTGACCTACTCTAACTCCTTACCTTAAAACACCGTGGAATTTTCCTCGGCTTTTGAGGACACACATTATTTTTATTTTGCTAGTCGAGATGAGATTTTTTACATCTCTATTTACAAAGAAACAATAGGGTTGTATTTACTCTAATACAGCGTTTTATGCTGATGACTGTTTCTTCTCAATTTTATTTTTAATACTAGCATGAACTAATAATAGCAAAAATATTGTTTAATTTTTAATTAAAGTGAGGAATGTACTTCAATTTAATTTTCTGGATTTAGCATGATTATTACCAAAGGGGTTTTAAAAAAATTAATCTGATGAAAGAGGCTAAATCTTCACAGATTGAGTAACATTCTAGAATCAAACTTGATAATTGTAGAGATTTAAAAAGCTATAAGACTATTACACCGCTTTATTGCTATCTTAAGATATTCATTCGTGCTACTTTAACAATTCTATATAAACTTCTTGTATTGCTTTAAAATACTTGAGATATTTCCAGGTATTGGATGAATGGTATTGACATCAACATAAAGTTAATAGAGAATTGAGGATTTAATGAAGCAGATATTCTAATTAGGTAAAGATTTAGGGATAAATGTAAGCAAATTGAGATGAATGACAAAAATCAAGATTCCTTGTTTTACTCAACTTTTCCTGGGTCTGTTTAAAAAAACTAAATATAAATTTGCTAAATTATCTTGTTTTACTGAAGCGCTACACTTCAGCCTAAAAAGCTGAGAAAAATTAAGTATTTAAAAAATTGGATAATAATTTATCTCAAGGATAAATTCCGTACCTCTTTTATTGGGGAGTATATTATGTGTAGAGGTTGACATAATTTTGTCAAATAAGGCAAGTGCAAAATCTACAATTAGAATTTTTATGGCTATACCTAAACGATCATCAATGATTCTTTAATTATCTATCTATTAAATTTATTCCCTTATTCTTGAGAATAAACTGGATTATGCTTCCTTTTTTGGCAGCAACTAGCTTGCTTAAAAGGAATTATTTTCTGGGTATGTGTGAATATTCAAAAATAATGGTTCGTAAAATGTTAGTTATTTTTAAGATAATTCGGCAACAACAAAATTCTAGTCCAGTAGTGCAAAATTACCGTTTAGAAGCGGAACCAGGTAATACCATTTTAGATTGTCTCAATCGGATTAAATGGGAACAAGATGGAACTTTAGCATTTCGGAAAAATTGTCGCAATACTATTTGTGGTAGTTGTGCAATGCGGATTAATGGGCGTTCAACTCTAGCCTGTAAGCAAAACTTGAGAGATGAAATTGCTGTGTTTAAAAGGGAAAATTCCGCTTCTGATAAAGCTGATACAATTCCTGAAATAACTGTTGCACCTTTGGGGAATCTTCCTGTCATCAAAGACCTAATAGTTGACATGAATAATTTTTGGGATAACTTAGACAAAGTTAATCCTTATGTAAGTACTGCAGCCCGAAAAGTACCACAAAGAGAATTTTTACAAACACCTCAAGAGCGGTCGCAACTAGATAATACTGGTAACTGTATTATGTGCGGTGCTTGTTATTCAGAATGCAATGCAGTGGAAGTCAACCCCAGTTTTGTTGGTCCTCATGCTCTTGCAAAAGCTCAGCGCATGATTGCAGACTCCCGGGATGCTGATACTGAAAGTCGTTTAGATAAGTATAATGAATCTACTGCTGGGGTATGGGGTTGTACTCGTTGCTATTATTGCAACAGTGTATGTCCAATGGATGTTGCGCCATTAGATCGAATTAGCGAGATCAAACAAGAAATTCTCAAGCGTAAGTCAGCTAGCGACAGTCGTTCTATTCGCCACCGTAAGGTTTTGGTAGATTTAGTTAAAGCAGGTGGTTGGATTGATGAAAGACAATTTGGTCTGCAAGTTGTGGGGAATTATTTAAAAGACCTCAAAGGTTTACTTGGTATTGCACCTCTGGGTTTGCGAATGATTTCTCGTGGTAAATTTCCATTATCTTTTGAGCCTTCTGAAGGTACTCAGGAGGTACGTTCTCTGATTGAAGCGGTACAAAATTCAGAAAGTAAAAATTAGTTTTTGGTAATGGGTAATGGGTAATTGGTAATTGGTAATTGGTAATTGGTAATTTCTTGTAGCTAAAGTCCCACAGAATAATACCTATAGTTGTGCCATCTGCAGATCCGGTATGCTTGCACTAAACCCAGAGCAAATCCCCAATACCCTAATACCCAATACCCAATCTCCTTTTTACGGGATATTTAATCGGTTACCAAAACGACGATCGTAGACTACGATATCCCATTGCCCATTTATACTGCTCTCGAAAGCAATGATGTTACCATCTCCACTAATTGTAGGGTTGCGGATTTCTGCTTGTACTTCCGCTGCTAAATTGCGTGTTTGGTTGGTTTCGCGATCGTACAAAAAAACAGCCGAACGCCCATTTCTAGAAGCTGCAAACACGATATAACGACCATCACTAGAAACAGATGGGTCAGAAGCGATCGCATCAAAGGAATTTAAGCCAGGTAATTCGACTAAGTTGCGACCTAATGTATCGAACATATAAATATCTTGGCTACCCCGGCGATCGCTACTAAAAACAATATATCTCCCAGAAATTTGTGGGTTTAATTCTGAGGCTGTACTGTTGAGAGAACGACCTCCCGGATCGAATGAGTAATTTAATAGTCTGGGATAACCAAAACCAAAACAACCACTCAATAAACTGGAAGTAATTAATGTAGGAATAAGAATTTTAATATTCTGAACATTAAATGTTCTAAGCATTAGATTATTTGAACATTACAAATTGGATATAAGAAAAAGTATTGAAGATATATCCTGCTCACTTATCCTAAACCAAAAGAGTTTGGGTATTAATTTTGTTCGTTATTCATTACTGTGCGCTGTGTACACTTACGTGTCCCGCTCGACCGCGCCGCGAGCGGCGAATGCTAACGCTCTCCGCAATACCTAGAGCTTTTATGGCGGGCAATCCGTTCGGAACGTAGCGCAATGATAAGTAACATTACTCATTACTGTGCGCAATACCTACGGTACGCTTACGCTAGCTACGCGCCCCGCTTGCGCTAACATTACTCATTACTTATTACTCATTACTTATTACTTATTACTTATTACTTATTACTTATTACTCATTTATTCAGTAGGTGCAGTTGCAGGGGTACCATCAGGAATATCTAATTCTATATTTGGTCCCCTGTCTAACACTTCAATATCCCACTGACCACGACTAGAAGTTTCAAAAGCAACATAGCGTCCATCAGGACTAATACTAGGGTTTCTTACCCAACCAGGATAAAAAGAAGTCAAAATTTGTGATTGTTTTGTCGCACGATCATAAAGTGATACGACAGGTCTACCCCGGTCTGCTGTCATGTAAACAATATAACGCGCACTATAACTCAAACTGGGAGCTTCAACTATTATTCGCGCTCGATTTAAATTTGGCGTACGAACAAACTGCTGCTGTTGAATGTCAAACAGCAGCAGTTGATGATTACCATTACGATTAGAAATAAATCCCAAAAAACGACCGTTACCGCTCACAGTAGGTTGCTCTTCGGTATAACGACTGTTGAGGGAAGAAGATCCAATAGGAAGATCTGTATAACTACAAGCACTTAATACAACTACTAAACTGCAACTAAGGCTCCAATTACTTAATCTTTGGAGCCAAATCCTGGATATTACTTTACTCACACTGACTTTTCTTTGTTGCTTCTGTTCATTGCTTCTATATGATGCAACTTCACTTGTAATTACTTATTTAAATATCATCGAAGTTAATAGGACGATCCGATTCTGAGTCCGGGCGATCAATGGGTTTGAAATCTACATAAGGGGTAGAAATCGCTTCATCATCTCCTGGAGTTGGTCGGGAATCTTGGGAATTTGTATTACTTGTTGGTCTTCTCCTCTTTCTTCTTCTAGGAGTTACTTCTTCTGAGGAAAACTCCGAACGAGGTGCTTCATCTTTGATTTTACGTTTTGGCGGTCTAGCTTCCCTGGGGGAACTATCCTTATCCCAGTCATCATCAAATCGTTCTACTTGTTTAGGTTTTTCCCAATCATCTTCTTGATACCTTGAAGTAGGTCGACTATCGTATCCTCCAGAATTTCGACGACGGGATCTGTCATCTCGCCCTTCTCGCGTACTTCTACTACTACGACGTGATGGACGACGAGGAGGAGCTTCATCATCATAGTAATCGGGACGAGTTAGACGACTATCCCTGGTTCCAGGTATACGACCGCGTACTGGGCGTTCATCATCATAGTCATCTTCATAATATGGTAGTGGTTCCAACTCGGCTTCCACTCGCGCAGCTCTAGATCTCCTTGGACTACTGGGTTCGTATTGATAGCGATTGCTTATTTCTCGCTCATCATCAACAATTGGGGTGTTACGCTTTGCTTGTTGGGTAGCAATGCCCCGTAAGCGAATACTCTCATAGGCAAAATATAAAGTTGTACCAATCAATAACAACTGACCAAATTGCAAAATTGGGTCTAATCGCCAACCTTGGAATATTAAAATAAAACCACAGAGCAAACCAACAGCAGCAAAAAATATATCTTGATCTCGGGATAATTCCGGTTTTACAGTACGAAGGAAATATAATCCTGCCCCAGCTACAGCTAGAAAAATTCCTAAAATACTGGCTGGGTTAGTTCCGAAATTAACCTGTGCCAGAACATTGGCTGAATTCAGCCCCAAAATTAACATTGTTGTTTTCCTAATATCAAATCTATGTTAACTACTTAAAATTAAAATCTCCACTATAGCCAAAAACACAAAACAAACACATAAAATATTACAAAAAAATATTAAAGCTCCAAAGCATCAGATGTTGCTTTGAAGCATCTGTGTTTATGTTAAAGATTTTTTCTGTATTTCAGCCAAGTATAGCTTGTATGGCACTAACAGATAAATTACATGGAACTACAAATCAGTTCGGGATTGAAAGATTATCGGTCACACAGAGTCAAATAATACTTTCTAAAGTGGCTTAATTACGCTGAATTTTATCTTTCTGACTGATGAAAATTAAAGCTACTGTAATTGGAATAACAACAATTACTGAACCCCAAAGTAAGCTCCAAAGGAAATTTGCTAAAGAAGGTGTCATGGATATAAACCTTTTTTGTTACAGTCTTCTAAATTATGTTAACAAAATCAAGGTTATTTCCCCTATTCAGTCCTAAGTCCGATCATTTTGTTGCTGACTTACTTGATTACCCCAATTCCCAATCAATCTCCAATCCCCAATCTCCATTCCCCATTCCCCAATATCGGTTTACAATCAAAAAGAGCTATATTTACAAAGCTTTATTTTTTGTAACGGCTTTCAAGCGACTTTACTTCAAGCTATGAATGGTATAGATATCACAACTTGGATTCTCGGTACCTTTTTGGGAGTGATGATGCTTCTGTTCATCTTCCGCATAATCATGAGTTGGTCTCCCGAACTAAAATTGAATCGTTTTCCCTTTTATTTAGTCGCTTTACCTACAGAACCTTTTCTAGTGATATTGCGGAAATTGGTACCACCTATAGGTGGAGTAGATATCACCCCAATTATTTGGTTTGGAATTTTTAGTTTTTTACGGGAAATTTTATTGGGTCAGCAAGGTCTACTCACCATGCTCTCTCGAGTACAATAATTCCCAAATATCTTGTAATTCAGGTATAACAGTAGGCACATAAGTTAGGGAATCATATTTCAGTTCACAGGGAATAGAGAACAGAAAACAGGGAAAGGGAAATAGGAAAATTTCCTAACTAAAACATGTAGTTATATATATTGTAATTTACATATGTTTTAACCCTTTAGAATTAGCCAATTTTAAACACTCGAAAATTTTGATGACTTGGAATTAGTCATCTAATCCCGAGTGTTTGATTTTTTGTGATTTTGTGCTTTATTGCAACAGATTTGTAGAACCGGACATTTTTTGTTTTCTGCTCCCTTCAAGAACATTAAGATGTCCTAAATGATATGCTCAATGTCCTAAATTAATTTGAGAAATTTAGCCAGAGCTTGGATCAACTCATTTCTTGCACGAAGTTAGTGTAAACATTACCTTGCAAAAACTGGGGAGTTTCCATAATTTTTTGATGAAAAGCAATTGTGGTTGGTAGTCCCGTAATTGCACATTCTCTTAATGCCCGTTTCATACGATTAATACTAGTATTTCGGTCTGGTCCCCAGACAATCAATTTACCAATTAAAGAATCGTAATAAGGGGGAATTTGGTAATCAGTATAAACGTGGGAATCAACCCTTACTCCTGGTCCACCGGGAGGAAGATAACCACTTATTTTTCCAGGTGCTGGACGGAATTGGCGATCCGGATCTTCTGCATTAATCCGACATTCAATAGCATGACCTTTCAAAACAACTTGGTCTTGGGTTAATTGTAGCTTTTCTCCTTGAGCAATCCGAATTTGTTCTACCACTAAGTCGACCCCGGTAATCATTTCTGTCACGGGATGTTCCACTTGAATTCTCGTGTTCATCTCCATGAAGTAAAAACTACCAGAAGCATCGAGTAAAAACTCAATAGTACCCGCACCACTGTAATTGATAAATTGGGTAGCCCTCACGGCTGCTTGTCCCATTTTTTCCCGCAATTCTGGGTCAAGAGCTACTGACGGCGCTTCTTCTAATAGCTTTTGATTGCGACGTTGAATTGAACAATCCCGTTCGCCCAAATGAATTACATTACCGTAGTTATCGGCTAATACTTGAAATTCTATATGACGCGGGCGCTCGATAAATTTTTCTATGTATACTCCACCATTACCAAAGGCGGCTTCAGCTTCACCTTTAGCAGCTTGAAAAGAAACTACAAATTCATCTTCTGAGCGTACCAGACGCATACCGCGTCCGCCACCACCTGCGGTAGCTTTAATCATTACTGGATAACCAATTTCTTTGGCGATCGCCAAACCTTCGGTGTCCGTTCCTACTAATCCACCGCTACCAGGTACGGTAGGAACTCCAGCTTTTTGCATCGTTTCCTTTGCAGTAGACTTATCACCCATGAGGCGAATAGCTTCTGCGGACGGACCAATAAATGCAATATGATGATCTGCACAAATTTCCGCGAATCTAGCATTTTCTGATAAAAAACCATATCCGGGATGAATCGCACTCGCGTTACGGGTTAACGCTGCAGCAATAATGTTAGGGATATTTAAATAACTTTTACTACTTGCAGGTTCGCCAATACAAACTGTTTCGTCAGCAAGCTGGACGTGGAGAGCATTGCGGTCAACACTGGAGTGGACAGCAACAGTAGCAATTCCCATTTCTTCACAAGCCCGGAGAACGCGAAGCGCAATTTCTCCCCGATTAGCAATTAATATTTTGTCAAACTTCATCTTCTAGCTTCTACATTAGTCCAGATTTACTGAAATTCTCTTCTCTATTATGAGCGGGAGAATACCAAGCAAGCTCCCCGGTATTTACAGGAGTTGGCTTCGGGCTTGGGGTGAGTCTTCACCAGATAAGTATGCAAGTTGTGGTTGCGATGGTCGGCGGTTAGTTTCTCATCTCTGAGACTCGACAGCACCGTGAATTATACGGTGTTCGCACCCCTTGTCAATATCACTTGTGAAACTGCAATTTTTCTGTTATTCAGATATCCCTAAGCGAAAATTCTCCAAACTTTTTGCTTATTTTTTTAATTTACTCAGATATTAGATTACTATATTTGCTTTTATGTGCTATATTCTATATCTAGCAAACAAGAGCGGATGTGGCGGAATTGGTATACGCGCACGTTTGAGGGGCGTGTGGCTTTGCCTTGCGAGTTCGAGTCTCGCCATCCGCATTTTTAACTTTTACTTGAGTGTTTTATTCAGGGAATCAAAATAGCTGTATCAACGGAGTAAAAGATTTTTCCTCCAAAGCTTTCCCAGGATAGCTCCCTGAAAATTAAATTTTAAATTTTAGATAAGTTTTGGGGTAGACCCTAAAATAAATATCCTCAGGTAAATGTGGACAGATTTAGTAGATACGAGTCTCTGCTGATGGCTTTACATTGCAGCATCTCCATAAGTATAAGTCTTGAAAGATATACATTAATCGCCGATCCCCAACCCCTGATCGCTTTTTTTGTGCTTTCATATAAGTAAGTAAATTTTTGTTAAGAAAAGAGCTTTGACTGTAACCTACAAATATTCAAATAACTTAACATTACCTACGAGTTGGCATCGTCTCAGTCCGATTTGGGAAGGGGGAGAGGAGGTAATACAGCAGGGTTTACCTCACACTCAGTTAGCTCCTGCTTGGCAATTATTACTTTTAGGTGATGGTTCTCCAACCAGACATTTAAAGTTATTGACGGGAGAACCAACGGAAGTAGATGTCATTGATATGTCGCCCATCGGCATGAATTTGGATGCTGCTCCTGAATTAATCCAAAGAATACCTGGTCCTAGATTGCGACGTCAGGTGTGGTTGCGTACGGCTTCTGGTCAGCGATTAGCTTATGCAACATCTTGGTGGGAAGCATCTCATGTGGATGAGTATTTACAAAACAGGTCTTTGCCAATTTGGGCAAGTTTAGCGCGCTTGCGTACTGAATTATATCGAGACGTACAGGGAATTTATTATGGAGATTCAGCCCCATTAGAAATTGGATTTGACTGTAGTGGACCGTTTTGGGGTCGTCACTATTTGTTTTGGCATCACGGACAACCATTGACGTTAATTTATGAAGTTTTTTCACCTTACCTGAGTAAATACTTGGGTGAAACGCAGGTAAATTCACTCTAGGAACAAAATATAGTTTTTGAGTAATTAGAACAAAAATTAGAACTTAAAACTTGAAACTTAGGAACTAGAACCAAAATTAGAATTTTGCTATAACGTCCCTTTTAAGGTGCAAATTTTGTGTGGTGGCAAAAAGATATAAGCTGTGGAAAGATACATAAGCAGAATAGTTACATGAATCTCTGTTCCTTATTTACAGTTGACTTTTGAGTAATCAATGCGATCGCTACACTCACTCGTGTATTAAAAATATTGCGAAAAAAAGTCAGTTGATTGTCAAAAGTATTATCATTTTTGAGGAATAAAAATAATGTAATTAGTGACCCTAGAGTTTACGGAAAGGTTTTGGTTAACTTTACCGATAGGGAAAGTAATTATTATTTCGCGATGATGAGGTGTTGGTTTCGATGGCACTGCCTGTAATCCCTGTTGCAAAGAATAAAAAAAAGAAACCATCCTTACCCTTGACCTTAGGGACTGCGGGGTTATTGATTGGTGGAGGAATTGCTGGATATTGGTTTTTGACTCAAGGAAAACCATTGGGTAGAGATTTACCAGTAGGTGTAAGTATTATTCCTCGAGATGCGGTAATGACTGTATCTTTAAGTACTGATGAAAGACAGTGGAATAAACTACGCGAGTTTGGTACTAAGCAAACCCAAAAAGAACTGGATAAAAATTTAGTACAGTTACGTGATCGCTTCTTAAGTAGTAATGGATATGATTATCAAAAAGATATTAATCCTTGGATTGGTAATGAATTAACAATTGCTGTCTTGGCTCCTAAAGGCAGTAAAAAAGCACCTAAGCCAGTAGCAGAAACCTCCAAAACCACAGTAAATGGACAATCATTACTCTTAGTTCTCCCCATTAAAAACCAACTGAAAGCCCAGGAAATTTTGGCACAACCCAAAACTCCAGGGAAAGGAAAATGGAATCAGAGGACATATCAAGGAATTGAAATTAAAGAAAAAACTGGGAATGATGGCGAAAAATTTGCAGCAGCAGCAATTGATCAACGTTTCCTGGTAATTGCAGATCATCCAAAAGCAATGGAAAGAGCTATTGATGCTTATACAGAAAATAATTCTTTAGAAAAAACCGCAGGTTTTACCCAAAACTTCCCCAAAATATCTACTTATAATCCTTTTGCGCGATTTTATATTAATGTTCCATTGTCTGCCAAAATTGCAGCAAGTTCTCCCAAACGTCAATTACCAGCACAAGTTTTAACTCAATTAAAAAATAATCAAGGTTTAGCAGGAAGCATTACTTTAGAATCGGAAGGAATTAACTTCAAAGGAGTTTCTTGGCTCAATCCAAACGGTCGTCGTGAGTTAAAAGGAAAGAATAATGCAGGGAAAATGGAAAAGCGTTTACCTGCAGATACTATCTTGATGGTTTCAGGGGGAAATTTACAGCGTTCTTGGTTCAATTATGTTTCAACCTCTAAAGCAAATCCGTTTTCGCCCGTAAAACCTGAAGAATTAAAAAAAGGTTTTAAATCATTAACAAAACTAGATTTAGAACGAGATGTACTCAGTTGGATGAAAGGTGAATTCTCACTATCAGTAATTCCAACTCAGACCAAAGAAGATACTTTGAATCAAGATTTTCGAGCAGCTTTTGTATTTATGGTTCAAGCAAGCGATCGCTCCAAAGCTGAAGCAGCTTTTAAAAAGCTTGATGCAACAGTTAATAGTGAATTGCAGTTTAAAGTCAAAGCAGGAAAAGTAAGGAATCAACCAGTTGTAAACTGGCTTGGACCCGCAGGTACAGCAGTTGCTACCCACGGTTGGTTAAATGGAGATACTGCTTTTTTGTCTTTGGGTGCACCCCTAACCGAAAAATTTATTCCTAAACCATCTAGTTCTCTTACTAGTAAACCTTCATGGAGAAAAGCTGTTCCTTCCCAACTAAATCCTCATAATGGAAAATTTTATTTAGATCTAGAACAAGCAGCAAAGAACTTCCCCGTAGGGAGTTTATTACCCAATCAAAGTGTTTGGTTAGAAGCTATTCGTTCTCTTGGGGTAACAACTGCACTCAGCGATAGCCATAGTACGCGCTACGATATTTTTATATCAATTAAAAAAGGTGATAAACCAGCACCTTTACCTGCTCCGACTACAAATCCAGAAACTTCTGAAAGTTTAAAAGATTCTAAAAAATAAATTGAAATTTAGGAGTCAGGAGTCAGGAGTTAGAAGTTAGAAGTCAGAAGTCAGGAGTCGTAGAGACGTAGCAGAGGCTACGCCGACGCCAAAGGCTCTGCTACGTCTCTACAGGAGTCAGGAGTTACCAATTACAAACTACCAATTACCAATTCAATTACCAATTACCAAATATAATTCCAATCAAATTAGTTAGAACACCACAAGAACAGATAGGATCGTTTCAGTCATATAAATATTTTAGGAATCCACCGGAGAAAGAACACTCAATGAACTTAGTTGTATTACAAAATTGGCTTGATAATGCTTCTTTTGCTGTTCTGTTTGTGACAATGCTGATTTATTGGAGTGGTGCAGCATTCCCCAAAGTGCCATATTTAGCTGCATTAGGAACTTCAGGAATGGCGATCGCAAACTTGTGTATTGCGACTTTACTAGGAGCAAGGTGGCTGGAAGCAGGCTATTTCCCACTCAGTAATTTATATGAATCTTTGTTTTTTTTGACTTGGGGTATTACAACTATTCATTTAATTGCTGAAAATATAAGTCGCAGTCGCTTGGTAGGGGTGGTTACTGCACCAGTAACAATGGCTATTACTGCTTTTGCTGCTTTAACCTTACCTTCAGGAATGCAAGTCGCAGAACCCTTAGTACCAGCATTGAAATCAAATTGGTTGATGATGCACGTCAGCATTATGATGCTGAGTTATTCAGCTTTAATGGTTGGTTCTTTGTTGGCGATCGCTTTTTTGGTTCTAACTAGGGGTCAAAATATTCAACTCCAAGGTAGTTCTTTTGGTTCTGGGGGTTATCGCCAAAATAACTATCGTTTGCATAAAGCAGGAGAATTAGTTTCCCAAATAGAAACAGATGTAGCAGAAAATAATGGTGTGATTCGTTCGGGTGGTGAAGCGAATGGAAGAACAGCTGTTTTGGAAGCACCAGTAGTCGCAACTCCAATCCAAGAAACCGAAACACTTTCACCTCAACGTCTAAGTCTTGCTGAAACCATTGATAATACCAGCTATCGCATTATTGGATTAGGCTTCCCACTATTGACGATTGGTATCATTGCTGGAGCCGTATGGGCTAATGAAGCTTGGGGTTCTTACTGGAGTTGGGATCCGAAAGAAACATGGGCTTTAATTACTTGGTTGGTATTTGCGGCTTATCTCCATGCTCGCATTACTCGGGGTTGGCAAGGAAGACGTCCGGCGATTCTTGCTGCAACTGGTTTTGTAGTTGTTTGGATTTGCTACCTCGGTGTCAATCTTCTAGGTAAGGGCTTACATTCCTACGGTTGGTTTTTCTAATATTTTTTGACAATTATATCTATTAGCAGTTAAAACAGTGAATTGTTTCACATTTACTGCTAATAGATATAAATGCGAGAAATATCAATGGATAATAAATTTGAGCCGCTGTCACAAGAAGATGTTGTATCTATTGAACCAAGAATAAATATCTTGGTGTCGCATCAAACTTTTAAAGTTGATGAATGTATAAGGAATTTACAACGCAAAATAAGCTTAACTGATGAACAGAGAGATAAATGGTTTCTGGGGGAAGGAGAGGTTGCTGAAGTTCTTCGACCAGGTAGTTCGGGATGGCAAAAAGGTCGAATTAGGATTAGTTTAGAATTTTGCCCAGAAGAACCAAAATCACTATCGCCACTTGATGGGATAGAACAACAGATGGATGAATTTAATCCCTAATCCTTTATAATTCCAATTGAATAGATTTAGACTTAATTTACAAACAAACTTCCCAACATTACTTTTGACTACAAACAAATACTCGCGACATCAATTTTTAGTTCAATATTGTGATCGCTATAACTACTGAAATATTCTTATTTTCCATTTTCTGTTATTTATTTTGTGAGTAACTCCTTCTAAGCAAATAATTTAAGAACTCTTCTAATTTATATATTCAATAATATACTTTTATTTATACATAGAAAATTAAACATACGTGTTTATACTTAAAAAATCTTATCTTCCTTAATTTCAGGTGTAAAACTAAGTTCTTAGATAGTCGTAAACTTGCCAATTATCGATTTCTTTATCCTCAAGGGCTAGTTTTGCAAGATTAATTTCATCTTGAGTTGCATAAATAGTTAACAAGCCGTCTCCCTTCAACAGACTTTCAATGTAAAACTGAATGCAGCTTTGTGGAATACTTAAATCATCTAAAATTACTGCCAAACCATCTTTTTCCCTGGGTTCTAATAGGTATACCTGATTCATTGGAAAACCTATGTCTTTTAGCTTCTTAGCTAAAATCCTGATTTTTTGTAGACTTTCAAGTACGGCGATCGTACATTTTTTTTGATATGTAAACATGATGTCAATTATTGAATAAAAGTTACTTATTATACTCTCAGGAAGTGACTTATACAACAAATCGATTATTTAAAACCCTTTTCACATCAAGATACAGTGTTGGAATAATTGATTACGGGAAAAATAAACGGTTTTAAGTCACATGCTCCAAATTGTTTTCATAATTGAATTCAATATCTAAACTGAATTTTCCTGAAATAAAAAATATTTATTTATTAGAGTCCGAAAAAACTCCATCCGGGAGAGAATGAAGTTTTTGCAAACACCCATTAGAGCTTTTATACTTTATTCAATTTTCAGTATTTAATTTTCAGTGATATTTGTTTTGGAAATATTGTTTGGGAAAGATTAATTGTAGATGTGTAGATGCTTTTGCTTATAACCTGATAATATTTTGCAATTCCCATTTTACGATTCCCAGAGTTAAAAGCTATTCAAGTAGTGAGCCCAAAAAGTTTATCCTTAAACTCTTATGAGGTACCTTAAATTTTAAATCTTTAAATCTTTTGTCCGGTTTGAATCGAACGTACTTCTCCATTACGACGGACAACAATTTCATTGTTACTAACATCGACTAAAGTCCAACCGCTAGAACCAATACTTTCTCCCTTATGGATCCGACGAGTAATACCTTCGATTTTAAACAAAGCGGCTGATTTTTCTCCCAATTCCATTACTCCCAATAACTCATGGGAAGGTTTAGCGGCTGCAAATGCAACTTCTTGATGCTGAACTGATGCAGTATTTACTGATGGATTATTTTCTATAGGTGCTTTTGCATCCGTTAATTTTGGCGGTATTACCGGTTTAGGTTGAGGTGCTACTCCAACAGCAACTGGTCTATTCCCCATTCCTACAGGTTTCAACTCAGTTTTCATTAACGTTAGCGTTGCTGCTGGAACAGTATTTTTAGCAGCTTTCCCTGCATTAGATTTTGATGTTTTTGAGTAGCTCTTGTGAGCTACTTCTCTAACCGGTGGTAAATTTCCTGGAGAAGCACTAGCAACAGATGGGGGTTTATAACGCATTGGAGCTGGCGCTTGATATACAGGAATATAAATACGTTCTACAACTTTTGTAGATCGGCTGGGCATTGGCTGTAAATTATTAGCAGCACGAACTGGCGGTAAGCTACCAGTTGCAGCATTTGCACTCGCTATTGGGATTGAACTTTGAATTGCAGAGTTTTGAATGGTAGAGCCTTGAAAATTTCCAGTTACGCTAGCCATCATCCCGTTACTGGAAGATGTATCTTGAGGTTCTCCTTGTTCAATTGCTGCTAACGCTCCCAGCATATAATTAACAAGTTCGATTTGCGGATCTATTTTTTCTGTTAATGATTTTTCTGTTAGTGACTGTTCGATCTGAGCCAAGTGTAATTCTTCCGCAAATATCCGAGCAAAAATACGATCAACTAATCCAGAATAAATCAACCAAGTAAGTCCAGCAGTTGCTAAAGCAAGACTGACTGATACTGAGATTAACTTTTTCCACCTAGGACCAGATTTTGGCGATAGATTATTTTTCTCGTTACTAGTTTTCGCCTTATTGACTGTCGAATCACTAGGAGGGGATTTAACAACAGTCTTTGTTGCTGCTTGTTGGTGATGTAAATTTATTGGTTTGATTTGTCCCGGTATTTCGGGATTTACAATTGGGCGTGACTTAACTGGTGATTTTTGCTTGAATTGCGATCCTAACCTCTTACCTTCTAGGATATCTTCAACATCAGCGAAGATTTCATCCATTAAGCCATCGGCATAAACATCTATTGTCCAAGGTTCGTTACCAATCAATTCCTCGGATGCATCTGAAAGAATTGTATGAGTACTAGCTGATTTTAACATGGCTATTTTATATAGTAGCTTTTAAGAGTCAATATTCTCCTTTTCTATATAGAAATACGGAGCTGGCGTTAAACCTATTCTCTTAAGTTTAGGATCTAGATTAGACAGGCTTTACCGTTATAAATCCTCTAATCAAAGTATTTAGAGTGAAAAATAACGATTACAGATGACAATCAGTGGTAGCAATTTAGGTCACATGTGTCATTTATCATACCCACCTTCTAGATGTATTCCCTACTACTATAATCGAGCTTCATGAAAAGTTTTTTAAGATAATGCTGAAAACTCTTTCTGGGTGTTTGTTTTACGCAATTCTAAATAAATTAACAAAGCGTTGATATCAGCTGGATTAACACCACCAATGCGAGATGCTTGACCGATTGTCAGTGGTTGCACCTGATTCAGCTTTTCCCTTGCTTCTTTGGAAAGAGTTTCGATTGTTCCATAATCTAAATCAGTAGGTAATTGTCGATTCGCCTGACGAGAAATTTGTTCGATTTGATTTTTCTGTCTGGCTAGATAACCGGAATATTTAATATCAATTTCTGCTCCTTCTTTTTCTGCTTGCTCGAGCTTGGGATCCCCCAAACCATGATGTTCGAGATTGGCGTAATGAAATCCCGGACGTCTTAATAGATCTGCAAGAGTTATAGAACCTTTAATTGCTTGTTTGGTAGCTTCGACGATCGCTTTACCCACATCGTCGTGTTGTTTGATGCGAGTTGAATTTAAGCGTTCTTTTTCCGCTGCAATATTTGTTTGTTTTTGGCTGAATAATTGCCAACGTCTATCATCAATTAAGCCAATTTCTCGTCCCAAAGGTGTAAGGCGAGTATCAGCATTATCAGAACGTAGGAGCAAACGATATTCCGAACGACTGGTGAGCATTCGATAAGGTTCGCGCAGATCCTTCGTACACAGATCGTCTATTAAAGTACCGATATAACTTTGTTCTCGGGGAAAAACAATCATTTCTTGGGAGTTTACCCAACGAACAGCATTAATCCCAGCAACTAAACCTTGGGCTGCAGCTTCTTCATAACCAGTAGTACCGTTAATTTGTCCGGCGCAAAATAAGCCAGCAATTTTTTTCGTCATCAGGGTTGGGTAACACTGAGTTGCAGGCAAATAATCGTATTCTACGGCGTAAGCAGGACGAAGCATGACGCAGTTTTCTAAGCCGGGAAGACTGCGCAACATTTGGAGTTGAAGATTTTCTGGCAAACCAGTAGAAAATCCCTGAATATACAATTCGGGAATTTGTCTTCCTTCTGGTTCAATAAAAATTTGGTGACTATCTTTATCCGCGAAACGAACAATCTTATCTTCAATACTGGGACAGTAACGGGGACCTTTAGCTTCAACCCAACCACCGTAAACTGGGGAAAGATGGAGATTTTCCCGAATTAAGCGATGGGTTTCGGCTGTAGTACGAGTCATATAGCAAGGTAACTGTTCTTTTTCTTGCCAAACTTCGGGATCGAAACTAAACCAGCGAACATCTTCATCACCGGGTTGCAAAGACATTTTGCTGTAATCTACAGAACGTTTATCTACTCTCGCTGGAGTTCCCGTTTTTAGACGTCCTGTTTCAAAGCCCAAACGGTTGAGAGTTTCAGTTAAACCAATTGCAGCGAATTCTCCCGCACGTCCGGCTGTCATTGATTTATTCCCGACCCAGATTTTTCCTCCTAGGAAAGTACCGGTGGTCAGGATGACGGCTTTACACTCAAACGCCACGCCAAAGTAAGTTTGGACGCCAATTACTTGGTCATTGCTATCCAAAACTAAGTCTGTGACCATGCTTTCGCGGAGCATCAAATTTTCTTGATTCTCCACAATTTCTTTCATTACTGCAGCGTATTCCCGCTTATCAGTCTGAGCCCTTAAAGCCCAAACTGCGGGTCCCCTCGAAGAATTTAGAATCCGCTTTTGCAGATATGTTCTATCTGCCATTTTGCCAATTTCCCCACCCAAAGCATCTACCTCGTGGGTTAACTGAGATTTTGCTGGACCTCCCACCGCAGGGTTACAAGGTTGCCAAGCAATTTTATCCAAGTTGAGTGTCAACAGCAGGGTTCGACATCCTAAGCGTGCTGTAGCCAAAGCTGCTTCACAACCGGAGTGACCTGCACCGACAACAATGACATCAAAAGCGTCTTGGAATTCAACACAATTGTGCATGGTCATAATTCAATAATTTGGCAGGCTGAAGATTTATTTCTAAATCTTAACTTATACGGTAATTAGTAATAGGACATTTGTAATAGATAAATTTTGCCACTCTTACCTATAAGCATTTTGGAATCAAGAATATTAGAGAAAAATTTTACTGTCATTAAGGAATTTAAGGCATGGGTTTTTCTCATTCATCCTTATGGAATACCTGGTTTTAAAGTTTCATTTTTTACACTAAAATCAAGTAAGAAGCAGTTTGATATTTGTGACTTACACAACAATCGCTGCTGAGATGTAATTACAAAAAATAATTTGTAATGATTTGATTATTATTTTTATTCTCAGCATTAACCAAGATTTATGACTAAAAATTTAATATGAAATATTCGATATTTAAGCAGTTATTTAATCTTGAAAATTTAAGGTTCAGATTTGCAAAGTAAAGCTTTCTAGTTCAACCTTTCTAATTAAAGCTTTCTAATACAAACTTTACAATTCAATATTTAGTACTCAGGGTTTGACAATCAGGTTTAAAAAGCAAACATGAAAATACCAGTGTGGCAGACTACCATGTTACCAGTAATTACTCTCGTAGTTATTTGTTATTTTGCTTTGCATAATACAAGCTCGATCAAAGCAAATGATAATATTCAGATATTAGAAAATTGTTCAAATACAAATTTATCTACCCATAAATTACCTGGAAAATTACCCTGTAAGAATACTTCACAAAAAACAATAAAATCAATTACAACTACTTCTAGTTCCCTTTTAAGTTTTATTTACCAAAAGCGTTTTTTAACGATTGTTTCAGAAAACTTACAAACACTTCCCCAACCTGAAAGTTTAGAATATATTTTACTCAGATCCTATGGGGCGGCATATATCAATCGTCAACCAGGAATCAAACTTCCAGAAAAAATAATATTTGCGAACGAGAAAGAAACCAAAGAGTTTCAAGCAACATTAAATATGGGAAAAGTTAACGGTACGCACAATTGTTATTTACAAAAACCAGCAGCAGATGCACTAAATAGAGCCCGCACTCAAATCAAAATTCCCCTGATGTCCAGGTATGGTCAAATTAATTGCACTCGTAGTTTTAGTACAACCCTGCGATTATGGAGGAAGTACGCAAACGATCGCACACTTGAAAAAATACGACAAGGAAAAGAAACCAAAATTCTTGGTATTGTAGCACCACCAGGAAGCTCGCAACATCTGTGGGGACTAGCAGTAGATCTGAGGGTAACAAACCAAGCACAGCAAAAAATCCTCAATCAAAATGGTTGGTATCGTACAGTTAAAAACGATACTCCTCACTGGACTTATATTGGTCATTCACCAGAAGAATTAGCACTTTTAGGATTTAAAAATAAAGTTATTAGAGGCGTGAATTATTGGTTAACACCATTGTAATTACCTCGAACAATTACCTCAAACAGTATAAGTTTATCAATCAAGAAGTAACGAGTAATAAGTAGAACTAAATAGCATACTTATTACTCTTTTCTCCTAACTTAAAGACAAGTCTAAATATTTTTATCAATGAGAATTTATGATTATTTCACTAGCTCTGATTAACATCTGAAATTACCTTAATTTCTTTTACCTCTATCTCTAACAATTCTGGAGTCGGATCCACAGTATCTTATTTCTTTTTATCTTCTTCATCTAATTTTATGTTTGTGACCCCAGAAACTGTTATAGTTTTATCTAGTTCGTATTTAAGAAATTTTATTCTGGAATGTCTAAGATAATCTTATCATTACCATTATCTGTAAAGACATATTCAGCTTCTCCTTTTTGTTTGCTCAATTTTCTATAACGAAGCTTTAATTGCATATCATATTTTGGTGAAGCTAATACTTTGGAAACACTAGTAAGCTCTGTTTCTATCAGTGCAGATAGACTGAAGAAAAAGCTGCTAAAAGTTGATAGTTAAATTGCACTAATCATCACAAAAAAATCACATGCTTGAATTGAAAATTGAATATTACTCAAGGTTATTATAATTTGAATCGTAATTTTATATAATTTAAAAAATCAGTTAAATAATCAGATACACAGCATTATCATTAATTAATTAGATATATTTATATCTATCAGTTGTTTTGGAGCAAATATTTTATTCGAATTATAATTACAACTTGTATTATGTGCTATAAGTTACAATTTTTATTTTAGATATAAATAGAATAAATTAGCCCTGAGGAGTTGTTAAATTAACTAATTACTGACTAGACTTAGAATAAATCTATGTCTGGAGTGGTAGTAGTGGGTTTATTTGATGATTTAAGTCAATTTTTAGAAAACCGTTTAGAAGAATTCTTGCGTAATAACCCCCATTTGGAATTAGAAGCGCTGCTAGAACAGCTACGTAAGCAAGAAGAAGACACTTTAAAATTAATTGCAGACTTGCAATTACAAGAAAAGCGATCGCAAGATGATATTCTCGCAACCGCTCAAGAAATTCAAAAATGGCATACTCGAATTGCAAAAGCTAAAGCAGCAGGTAGAGTAGACTTGCTAGGTGCAGCACAACAAAGAGAAGCAGCATTGTTACGTCAAGGAAATCAGCTTTGGGGACACATGCAAGGTATTAAAGAACGTATAACCCAAGCAAAAGATCTACTGCGTAAAGTACAACAACGACGACAGGAAGTACAAACAAAAGCATCCCAAGCACAAGCTCAACGCTCTGCAACTCAATCACAGCAGCGTTTTGAAACTACTGGTTGGTGGAATTCAAGCAACAATAATTTTTCTGGATATGACGAACTCGAAGATAAATTCCGTAATTGGGAAATAGAAGATGAGTTAGAACAGATGAAGCGTAAGAAAGGAAAATAAGAGTTTTTATTGATCATTTCTCCATTAATCCCAATACCCAATACCCAATCCCCAATCTCTTATTCCCACCACAGAAAAGATTATTCATATAATTTTTATCTACTTTTACAGTGATTATGTTCGCAACCGATACATTATCTCAAACGGTTTTGCGTTTATTATTAAGTGCGTATTACCAAGTTTGAGTGTCCCTTCAATCGGTAAGCAAGTCCTTAAGAGCTTCGGACATGGGAACAAATATATTTTTAGATATTTTAAATAGCCTGCAACTTTTGTTTGTGGGATATACACCTGCTGCTGCATTTGGTATTGCGATCGGGATTTTGGTTGGTATTAACCGTCTGATTTATCAAATATGTAAGCGACTATTCCAAATTCCCCATAGTGTAACTCCCATCGCTTTTCTACCTTTAGCTCTAATTCTCCTCAGACAACCAGAACCCGCATCAATTGTTGTGGTATTCGTTGGTTCTTTGTGGACAATTATCGTTCAAACAGCAGCAGGCGTACAAGCTTTTCGCAATCGCGGTAATAATTTACAACTGGCGATCGAATATATATTTTATGCCTTAAGACAGGGTGTTTGGGTTGCTTGGTTTGCAGTAATCGCAACAGAAATGCTAACTGGTGGTAGTGGTGTAGGCTTTTTGTTATGGGATGCTTACAATAATGGCAATATTAACTATATTATTGAAGCGATCGCCTATATTGGTACCATCGGCTTTTTGCTAGACCAAATCTTGGAGCTAACAGCATTTCTCGTCTCAAAGCTTCTACCAAAACCCAAAGAAGTTGATGAATAAGAATAGATTAAACTTCTAGTGATTTCTTATAGTCAAGGCTTCATTTATTGCTGCAATTTATTTTTTAATTTACTGAGAACCTTCCAACTGGGAAGAAACAGCTTCATTTACGTTAGACTTTTCTCGCTCTAATGCTTCAAGCTGCAACTGTTCTGACGATCCTTCAAGTGCTGTATCGCTTGAATTACTCAAATACGGAGCAACTAATCTGTTGTAATTGGAAGCAACTGCTAAAAATGCTCCACCTAAAATATAAATCGGTAGTGGTAAAGATAATTCTTTCACCCAGTCAAAGAATTCTGCTAAAGCAAACAAGACAAAAAAGCAAGCAAGCCAAACCCTCATAAATCTAACTCCTCAGGTTCAAATCTCTTTACTTATAGCGTAAATAGGTTGCATATTAATTGATGCTTGCTATATCGACAATTACAAAATACTAATTTCATTGTGCCAGAAAGACTTTGAGTAAATCTAAATCACCCGTTATTCCTATTCCGGTAGAAGGTTCTTAATTGATTGATAAAGGGAAGGGTGGGAAGAGCAGGAGAGATTCTTGTAGGTAATCTTCTGTGGATAGAGATGGGAAAATCATTATTCAAAGAATAATTACAAATACTTATCAATTAATCAATATTTTCACAACCTTCTAAGGTTGATATGAATTCTGCTTACTAATTTGGGAAAAATGTAATTAGTAGAATCACCCATTCTTGTATGCATTTATTTTAAAGCAGAATGAGTTATCCCAACCCCAAGCATCCAACCTATACAAGTAATTCCTCCGAGGAGAAAGCTGTTTTTATCAAATTCGTCTCCTCATGGTCAAATGCTTTTGTGAGGATAACCCAAGTAAGCAACAATATGAGTTTGAGTCAAAAAATTAAATCTGTTTATATATTTATCATTGGTATTGCTGTCTTGGGAAGTACTACTAGTTTCGCAATTGGTGACTATTATTATTATCGTGCCAAACAACAAAAAATAAAAATTACTCAAGAACATCGTTTACTAAATAAATTAAGGCACACAGCTTTTGAAATCCAAAGTATTACAGGATTTTCTTCTTCTAGCCAAAAAACAGAGAATCTCCATAAAGCAAAAGTTGTCGCTATTAAGAGTCACACGAAAGTCACATCATTTTTAGAAAAATTCAATAATTCCCCAAGTTATTTTTCTATCCCAGAAGTTAAAGAATTACTAACTCAATATAGGGATACGATCAAAAAGTTATCTCAAAATTTAGATACTACATTAAATCAGATTGAGCCTTTAAAATCTAAACCTAATACACTTCCCCAAGTACAAAAAGAATTAGCTGATTTTTCAGCAAGCAAAACAAATAAAAAATTATTATATTTAGCGGATGAATTAGGATTAATAATTAACATAGCCGAGAAAAAAGAAGAGAAAGCAGCAGTTGAGTTAATAAAGGCTGAATTTTCAAGATTTATAATAATTTTGATCGGAATTTGCTTAACCATAATCACTACTTATCTATTAACATATTCCGCAGCAAAAATAATTATTTATCCCTTAAATAAAATCAAACTTTTTGTTAGAGAAATTGCAGAAAATTCGAATTTTACAGTGGAATTGTCTACTACAAGTCAGGATGAGTTCGGGGATATTACTTATTACCTCAATCAAATAGTTATTAAAATGAAAAATTTGGTTATAACTAATCAAGAAGCTGAAAAAGCATGCGATGTAGCCAATCAAGTAAAAAGAAGATTTATGGCAAATATCAGTCACGAACTTCTTACACCTCTAAATGGTATCCTAGGATACACTCAAGTTCTTCATAACTCTTCAAATATTACACAGAAAGAAGAAAGAGGGATTAAAGTAATTCATAAATGTGCCGAGCATTTACTAACATTAATTAATGATATTATAGAATTTTCTAAAATAGATTTAAATGCGATTGACCTGAAAATTTCAGATTTTAAATTACGATATTTCCTAGAAGAAATTATAGATATATATAGAATTCAGGCTCAACAAAAAGATATCCTATTTATATATGAGATACCAGATAATTTACCATCAGTAATAGCTACAGATAGGCAGAAATTACGGAGAGTAATTATTAATTTACTTGGTAATGCTCTGAAATTTACCGATCAAGGAAGTATCACATTTAAAGTCATAATTAGTCATCTTACAGATTCTGAAATAAAAATTAAATTTGTGGTTCGAGATACTGGAGTCGGAATTAATGAAGCTGATTTAGAAAAAATTTTTTTACCCTTTGAAAAAGTAGTAGATTCTAAAAATTATAAAGATGGTACCGGATTAGGATTATCAATCAGCCAAAAAATGATTGAGCTTATGGAAAGTTATATAGAAGTAGATAGTGAATTAGGTAAAGGTAGCAGTTTTATATTTGAAATTAAATGTCCTGTTGTTGAAAGTTATAAAGAAAAAAATATACATATTAAAAATAGAAAAATTATTGGCTATTCTGGAGAACAAAAAAAAATTCTTATTGTTGATGACCTTTGGGAACATCGTCTTTTAATTGTAAATATTTTAGAACCACTTGGATTCGATCTGATCGAAGCTAAAAATGGTAAAGAAGGATTAGAAAAAGCCAAGGAGTATCAGCCCGACCTAATCATTTCTGATATATACATGCCCATTTTAGATGGTTGGGAAATGCTTTGCTATGTGGATAGCCATCAAAACTTGAAAGATATACCATTTATCTTAACTTCTACAAGTATTTCAGATCAAAGTAAAGAGAAAATCAATTCCTTAGAAGTAAAGTATTTTCTGATTAAACCAATACAGGATGAAGAACTATATAGATTAATTGAAAGAGAGTTAGATATTAATTGGAAATATGCCGACTCAGATAACTTTTTAGAAATACATCCAAATCAAAAACAACAAGAATCAATCATTTTTCCCTCATCATCAGAACTAGTTATGCTTTTAGATTATGCAAAAAAAGGACAAATCAAAGGAATCATTGAGGAGTTAGAAAAAATAGCAGATATTAATAGTGAATATCAAGACTTTGTAAATCATCTTAACTCACTATTGAAAGACTTTAACATCAAAAATATCCGTAGTTTTCTGAAAGAAAATATTCAGGAATAGTATTTTAAGCGCTTCGAATAATTTTGGATATTATTTTAAATTTAGTATGATATTTGGAGAACATAGAATATATGGAATTTGAAACTGAAAATATCAATAATCCATCTCAAATTAAAAATGAGAATCACAATCATTTAAAGACTATATTAGTAATTGATGACAGTCCAACAAACTTAGAAGTTTTATACGAAACATTGAGTTATGCAGGCTATGAAGTACTTGTAGAAATGGATGGTTTGAGTGGGATAGAACAAGTAAATCAAAATCCACCCGACCTAATACTTTTAGATGTAATGATGCCTAAAATAGATGGTTTTGAAACTTGTCGTCAACTTCAAGCAAATCCAGCAACTAAAGATATTCCAATTATTTTTATTACAGCTCTAACTGAAGCAGAAGAAAAACTCAAGGGTTTAACACTAGGTGCTGTAGACTATATCACTAAACCTTTTCAACAAGAAGAAGTATTAGCCCGAGTAAAGTTACACTTAAAACTACGATATTTAAACCTAGAATTAACCCTACAAAAACAACAATTAGAAGATAGAGTTAAAGAAAGAACAGCAGAACTTTCCCAAACATTAGAAGAACTCAAACAAACTCAATTAAAACTTATTCAAAGCGAAAAAACTTCCGCTTTAGGTCAAATTGTGGCTGGAGTATCTCATGAAGTTAATAATCCAGTTGGTTTAATTTCTACTAATTTATATTATGCCAACCAGTATATTCAAGATTTAATCGATCTAGTAAAAATCTATCAACATAAATTTCCTGATTTTAGTATAGAGATTTCAGAAAAAATCGATAGTATGGATTTGCCACATATTTTACAAGATTTACCAAAACTACTTTCATCAATGAAACTAGGGACTGATAATATCCGTGGGATAATACAATCCTTACAAAATTTTTCTCGTGCGGATGGGGTAGAAAAAAAATATATTGATATTCATGAAGGGATTGAGACTACCTTGATGATTTTACAGTATAGAATCAAGGCACAAACAAAACGTCCTCCGATTAAAGTAATTAAACAGTACGGTAACTTACCAAAAGTTGGATGTTATCCAGGACAGTTAAATCAAGTGTTTATGTATTTACTAAATTATTTAATTGATAGTTTGGAAAAATCATACATCTATAACCATAATTTATCAGAACATAAAATAGTTCCTGGTAGCGATACATTAGCACAGCTATTAAATCTACAACTAAAAATAATTACCGATTTAGACAAAGAAAATATCATTATCAGAATTGAAAATAATGCTTTCACCTTGCACGATTCACCAATTGATGAAATCAAACAAAACTTTACTAATGCCTTTAAAGAAGAACGAAATCATCTGGGATTTTCTATTAGTAGAGAATTAATAGTAGAAAATCATTGTGGTAGTTTGGAATACATTATTTGCGATAGTGTGGGTATTAATTTTGTAATTAAAATACCACTAATACATGTTTATTGAAAACATTTATTGAAACAACTATCAAAAGCTATATATAAAAGTAATAAAATTCATCATATCTAAGTCAAATAGCCATAAATACGATTAATAGCCTTCTATCAATTTTACCACTTTTTATATAATTATAATATTCGATTATTATTTTTAACTCTAAATAAATTTATATTCAAATCATAATTATAGTGATAATTTTTGATTTATTACAAACACCAAATTGCAAATTGTTAAACTACCTATTCCTTAACTTTTCCTAGCTGACAATCTTTATTTTTAGCTTAAAAATAGCAACGAGTAATATTCCTACTCATACCAAAGTGGTTTTACGGAGGATCGGGCTTGTGCATCTACATCTCAATTTAAATGGCAAATAGAAATGGCTTCTCGCGATATCAGGGTTGTATCTACTGCCCTATAAACTTAAGTCGGGTAAGATATTCTATTAGAATAAACTCGATTATCTAGCTTATTTCTCTAAATCTGTAACACCACCAATAAAATTGATAATTTGCAGTAATAAACCTCTTACAATGGTTGCCCTGTTATATCTTATGACCTAATCTAATTCAAAAAATAAAATATCCCATCAAATAGGGATTAGCGACTCAGGGATGGAAAATAGGAATTTAGGATTTAGTCTTTAAAGACTGAAATAATAAATATCTTGATTACTATCCTTGATTCCTAATTTCTTATCTCTTATCAGTTCTATAATAATTGGACAAAAGATCCATTATTATCCATTTTTGTCCAAGTATTATCTTCCTGTTTCTACCCCTTATTGCTCATTTTTAATTTATCACCAACACCATGATTATTTTGTTATTTCAGATTTTGAATCTTTTTTGATATCTGTCCCCTAAGTAGTTCATAGGTATTAAAATATTACTCTCAGATGTGTAAAATATTCAACTTCAATAGAAAAATAGTTTATTATCTAGAGCAATAACAGCAGAATATGAAATTAATTTTGGGACTAAACTCATTTAACTTAACTTTCCACTACCTTTTTCCGGCTGACAAGCAATATTTTTAGCTCAACAATATCAGCGTGACAAGCGTTTTGTTGTTGTAGCTTGAAGGTCTCAGAGCAATGCGTCTACGGACAGAACGCTCAGTAGGAGTCTTAATTGATGCATTTAGATCATAGTTTCCGTTTTCAGCCTGTTCATACTCTAGTTGCGATTGACCCTAATATAGAAGATTGTCAAAGTATAGTTCCAAAAATTCTTGGCAAAGCTGAGGTAGTTTTAATTCAAGCAAATGAATATGAAGTGCAACAAATCACATTAACTTTGCAGGAATATGATCGCCTTACAAGTCTTCATATTATTTCTCACGGTTCCCCAGGGTGTTTATATTTGGGAAAAAGTCATTTAGGCTTATTTTCTCTTAACCGTTATGCTCCACAGCTAATTACTTGGTCCGTTCCCAATATTATTCTTTATGGTCGTGATGTTGCAGTCGGAGATTCTGGTACTGAGTTCATCCACAGATTACATCAGATTACAGGTGCCAATATTGCAGCTTTCACGCGAAGAGTAAACCCAGCTTCCTATAGTACTTGGCAGTTAGATTATCAGTTGGGAAATATTAACCCGGAGTTGGCAGTATTACCAGCGATACAAAAAAACTATACTGGTGTACTTGGGGTTTAATGAAAATTTTTATAGTGCTTTCATATCAGTGATAAACAGAGCTAGAGCTTCACAGATAAATACTAGTACTATTTGAGACTCGAAAGTGTTAATAGATGAGCCTTTAATCCCAAAAAATTTCCGAAATACTCCGATTGATTTCCTAAATAGCAGCGGAGTATTGTGTTTCAATACAAATGATAGTTGTAAAATTATTCCGATAGAAACGAGATTAATCCCTCACTCTTCATTCATACATTCATTTCGTTCTACGGTGTTCGAGTGGATTTTTATGGCAATATGACTGCACCATATCAACTATAGAACAGAATCAAAAATATCACTTTATTCTTCGGTGATAGAGAAGTTTCGTACGATACCATAAACTATGTCCGAAAACCTTACAGAGTTATAAGGCAAACGGATAATTGTTTATCTGTTTATAGCTTGAGGTAAATTCAATCAAATCTCTAACAGTAACTAATACGTTTTAAACCAAGAACTGTGAAATTCCTCTTGCTATTTACACAAAGACTAACCTGCGATCAAGTTCGCGCGATCGCTAGTGAGACCTAACACAAGTACTATACAGTTTTAAGTTTGAGCTTCCTGAACTAAAAACTACCGATCAAGTAAATCGCGTAAGTCCTGAAGAGTAATCTTTAAAGGTTTAGCAAAACAACATGAGGGATAATGTATAACAACAATAACTTCTTCAAAAGTTCAACAGAAGAAGATTTATCTGAAGTCCCAATACAACCGAAAGTATTGACCCTAAGCGGACTTCCTCTTCATGAGAAAATAAGCATTAATTCCATCGCTCCGCTTGACTGTCATCAATATGAAGAAAAAGACTACTTCAGTTTAAGTATTGATGGTAATCCTGTTGAAATCCAATCTTTGTCTCGGAAAATTCCTCATACTGCAAGCACCTTAACTCTGGAGTGGTGTGCTAAAAGTTCTAACGAAAGCAATAAATTATTTGTCTCTCCATTCGTAGTAGCAATTGTGACAATTATTGGGATTAGAAATTCTTCTAAGATTGCTAATATTATTCCTGACCCAACTGTCTATGCCTATAGTAATTTTGATTTTACTATTAATGCCATCACCATATCTGATATTGATGGAGAAAGCTTAATTTTGAGAGCAAAACTAGAACAAGGAGAAGCCTTTCCTACTCATAGAAGTTTAATCCCACCCGAAGCAATTTCGATCACATCTCCATCAGTACAAGTTTAAATTCACTTAACCCTATACTCAACACAAGAAGCTCAAATAAATTTTTGTTGGCACATAGTATAGTTTTATTGATAATAGATAACACTATACTAAATACCAGCAATTTGATTATGACGAACTACCAATATAATAGCTTACAAAAATATTGTAAGATTTTACATTTGATAATAGTACTTATACAAGCTCCATCAAATTAATTTCAATCCGTGGTCGAACGAAATTATAAATATACCCAATTGGCTGACAATCCGCAGCTTCACTTACACCTTCCTCTGTGAGGGAATTAGGTCCGAAATGTTCTTCAAACAGTACTTGAGTTTGCTTAAATATAAATTCTAAATTTTTTCTATCTGCAGCATCACGATTACCAAAATAAGGAAAATGATGAATGAAGTAGCCAAATAAAATCTGACAATCCTGGGCATATTTAATTGTATCAATTATGTGAAAATGCCAAACTAGATCAATTTCTCTGGATGGAACAAATTGACGATTAGGATATAGGTAAATTAAAGTTAGAAACATCAGATAGCGAGAAATTGCTTGGCTTGTTTTTTCCCGACTCCATCCTAACCCATTACTATCATTCATTAGTTTATAAGCAATGGGACCCAAGTCCAGTTGCCTTAATTTTTCAGTAAATACTTTTATTTGAGAAGACACAGTTTGCTTGGCAATTAACATAGCTTTTAATCTCAATTAGCCTTACATACAGGACAGATTTATTACCTAATTATGTGGAAGTATTTGATATTTTTTTATTCGTCATTAATCCTTTAATATCCGGGTTTTTCATAATACAAATAGCTGATTTTTTCCCATGAGATGCAAATTAAATATCAATAAATTAGAAATCCATTGTCAGGTAACTCTGAAGCTTATTTTTGACTGTATTGAAATCTCCTTTATTCGGACTATTAGTATTAATCGAAATCACACCATTACTGTGTCAGAAAACACATCAATAGTGTGATAAATTAAGAAATGATTTATTTGTCAAAAAGTTAACTTTAGAAATTAAATGCTATAGGTTCGATAGCGTAAAGAATTAAGAAGCTAAACTATTTTTCATAAGTTGACAAATAGCCTCCATATCCCTACTATCACTTTGCATTTACAGCCCACCAAGCTAAAGCAAAAGGTTGGATCGGCTCATTATTCTGCCGATTGTATTTGACGCGAATTTTATATTTTCCGGTAGCAGGAACCTGACAAAATATATGTTCTATATTATCAACTTTGCTATTCGAAGAACAGGGGTTACTTTTATTACTTGAATTATCGTCAGTAACAAGATATAAATCTAGATCGTTTAAACCGCGGTCGCGAAATGTCTCTCCTTTATCATATTTCTGATTGATATTCTGATCGTTGAGTTCTACTAATCGATTCCAGACTAACGTAATAGAAACAAAACTATTTTTACGTAGGGGCTGGGAAATTTTATATTCAACATCATTATTCTTCACTACACTACGATAATCCCAACCTAAAATAGGTACTGATTTTGATGGATTCCATTGACCGGCACTAAACTGTTGAAATGCGCGAAAGGCATTCAAATGTCCGACTCCCATTTGGGAATTCAAAGGTATATTTTTATTTTTATAAGCATCGGACTCCAGCCAATTTCGATTTTGTTTATCAATCAAAGTTCTTGTCATTCTTAAATGAGAACCATCACCCCTATCTTTGATTTTTTCTGCAGAGTTAAGCAACACAGCTTTCATTACTTCATGACGACGGGAAGCAAGACTCCAATTATTCCGTCTAGCTCTAAATTGTTGATCGCCAAATTCCTGGAGCAATGCAATAACACCAGTTACATGGGGCGTAGCGAAACTAGTTCCAGTTACTTTTTTGACTTTACCGTCAGGATTGAGCATTTTAATATTAGTCCCTGGTGCAACTATACTTACAGTGCGACGCGTACCAATATTAAACTCTTTACCTTCTAATCTTGGATTCATTCCCCGAGCAGGGGTGAGGTTAGAAACATGAACCTTATCAAACATCTCTCTCTGGCGAGAAGAAAAAGCCACGTTAACCGCGTTATAATTATCTGTAGGAATAGGAATTCCTCCTTTTCCTTGATTTCCAGCCACAACATACAGTACATTGTGAAACCGACTCGACCAATCAACACATAGCGTTAGTAAAGCATTACCATCTAAAACAGCTTCTGGTCTGGGGTCGCGATGTAGTGGTTCCCCAAAACTAAAATTAATTGCCCGGACATCTCCACCATTTTGTAAAGCGATGTGCTGTGCTGATAGGCACTCATTGGGCTGTCCCATATTTTTCGTTGAACCTATAGCAGAAGAATATAGGCGAGCCTTCGGTGCAACTCCTGGATAACTCTTATCTTTACTAACCATGATTCCAGCAACATTGTGAGCATGGGGATCGACACCACGATTTGATTTTGCTGGTTGGTTACGTTGGAAAACACCCGCGAGGGAAACTGCTCTATTCTTTGAAACAGCTTTATCCCAGCCAAACATTCCTGGGCGTCCAATCTCTACTTGACCAATGGAAATTTTATGACCACTCAAATTGTAAGGAGCTTTACGTAACTTTAGTACATCAATTCCACTTCGATTGAGAGAAGTCAAAGCAATTACTGGTAGGCTCCATAAAGAAGCTGCTAACCCCCAAAATATCCAGGTTTGTCTTTTTAGCATTTGTGTAGCAGACAGTTAAGCTAATGGTAAAGAAAAATCAACAAAATTAACTGGTATCAATGATTGCTGATTAAGTATCAAGTATCTAAGATATTCATGTTCCCAGTCCCCAGAGGCTAGACGCTAGAGGCTGTTACTAACGTCACCTTGCGGATCCGCCGACGCCGCAGCCTCTATGCCGCAAGGCGGCACGCAGTTGCTATACCTAGTCGCCAGTACCCAGTCCCCAATTTTCCGATAAATAACTAAATAACTTTTCATTAATGAATTAATTAATCAATGTTTTGTTACAATGCATACAGAAGAGGACGCTTGAATACCCGCTAACCATGACCAATAACTCATCTCAAAAGCCCATTGTAGTTGCTCCATCGATTTTATCAGCGGATTTTAGTCGTCTTGGAGAAGAGATTCGTGCTGTAGATGCAGCAGGAGCAGATTGGATCCACGTCGACGTAATGGACGGTCGTTTTGTACCCAATATTACAATCGGTCCTCTGGTAGTGGAGGCCATTCGTCCAGTCACTCAGAAACCATTAGATGTCCACTTAATGATCGTGGAACCGGAAAAGTATGTTGGGGACTTTGCCAAAGCAGGAGCAGATCATATTTATGTTCATTGCGAGCATAATGCTTCCCCTCACCTACACCGTACTTTGGGACAAATTAAAGAATTAGGTAAAAAAGCAGGAGTCGTACTCAATCCTGGAACTCCACTGAACTTAATTGAATATAGCTTGGATCTATGCGATATGGTTTTAATCATGAGCGTCAATCCTGGCTTTGGCGGTCAAAGCTTTATCCCCGGCGTAGTACCAAAAATCCGTCAGTTACGAACCATGTGCGACGAACGCGGACTAGATCCTTGGATTGAAGTAGATGGCGGTTTAAAAGCTAATAATACTTGGCAAGTTTTAGAAGCAGGAGCAAATGCAATTGTAGCTGGTTCTGCTGTATTCAAAGCAGACGATTATGCTCAAGCAATCGAAGGTATTCGTAATAGTAAACGTCCAGAATTAGCAAAAGCTTCATAGTTTTTGTTGATTCACCATCAGCAGCGACAAACATTTAACTAACTAATAAAATTAGATGATTTTGTTCGTAAAAATTATCCCTCTCACAATTCGAGAGGGTTTTTCCTTTTTGCTTTAATTCATTCTTGCCCAATCAGTCCCTTTCCAAATATTGATGCAAAGAATTCCTGCAACTACCGCACCGAGATTCCATTTCACTGCTTTCTTGAGTAAATTTAAACCTCTACTTGATTCTGTAGCTTTTGCTTGACTTTTAATTTTTTGTTTGGCTTGGGATACTTCGCCTAAAAGTCTTTGTTTTAACTTTTCTGGTTCTAGCTCCAAAGAGCGACCTTGACGCTTGAGTAAATTATCAATTTGTTCTGGTGTAGCCAAATCAATTTGTTTCTTTACTTGTTCGGCGCGATTAATCTGTTGTTTTGATAAGACATTAATTTGGGTAGAGCTTTGTCTCTGGAGTCTAGCTGCATTAATAACTCCTAAAGGAATGGACAGTATGTAAATCACTCCCATTACTAAAGCCAACCAAGATAAAACTTTTAATACGGGAAATTCCCAGCGTTTGCGGAAATTCATCTCGCCATAAAACACAAATGCTAAACCAATTAAGGGTACTGGAACTCTTTCAACTAATGCACCTATGGTTTGAAACTCCCATGCAGGATTCATAAAATTTGGTGGCACAAACATTTCTACAACATCAAACAGTGCCAAGACTAACAAGCCATATCCTAAACACCGCAAAATCATTGTTGAACCTTCTTGACTAAAAGCAAAGTCCTGTACCGAAGAAACAAATTTATCGCTATGGGATTTAGTCATTTTTTACACACCAAAAACAGAAATTTTAATCGCTAATTTTATTACTAATTTCAGTAAAACTTAATTCAACCCTAACCCTGTTACAGGTGAGAGTTCCACTGTTGATACCAAGAAACCCAGGCTGTTTCTAACACTTGATAAGCAAATTCTGGCTTATGTTTGCCAAGAGGAACTGATAAATATGCCCACATACAATGCTTGTCTGTGCTCGTTCTGCGACCCAATAACCAAGAGATTAAACTTTGTGGTTCCAGAATCGAAAAATAATGATTTTTTTCAAACTGTTCCTCAGTAAAGCTAGTGACACCCCCGGAAGTAATACAAGCACTGAGGAAGGCTTTTTGTTTTTCTACTCCAATACCGTAATAACCAATACCTTTTCGCGATCGCACTTCCACAGGAGAAGTAATTCCCAAATATTTTTTGATAAATTTTTCCCCTTCTATAAGTGTTAGATAACGCATTTCAATATCTAAAGATAAATTATTCTGCACATAGCGATAATGCTTTTGTGCAATTATTTCGGGTTTTTTTAGGTTGGTTTCTGATAATTTACCACTCTGAACCTGTTCCCACTGAGGCAAAGATATTTTATTTGGAAAAGCGTGGGAAGTAGTAGGTAGCCAAGATTGAACTGGTTTGACGATTGTAATTACCAGGACAATGATAATGCCAATAAAGTTAATAGTTAACAGTAAAATTCGAAGTTTGCGCCAGTTGAGCATTACTTTGACAGAGGGGTTACATCACCATTTTTTGATTTACCTTGTCCCAGGATAAACCAACAAAATAACCCAAACACAGAAACAGCAATGGTCGAAAATAGCAGGGAACCATCGCCATGATGCCAATATTCAAAGGCTTCTTGGTTATCCCCTTTAAGGATTACAACCATTAAAGCAACTCGTGCTGCGTTAACAACAAATCCTATAATGGCGGCAACAATAGGTAAGAAGATTTTTGGTAACCTATTGAGGGGAAATATGATTATAAACAAAATCCCCAAACCCAACATATGAAGAATTTGTTCTGAACCCGAACAACCACTAGCAACTTCTATACTTTGATTCGCAGAAGGTAAATGAATATAAACTCCAGAACGAAGCACATCAAAACCTGTATACCAGAGCAGAAAAGCTGATAGTTTTGCAGTTATTGGAGAAAGGAAAGTATTAATCAAATTCAAAGGTAATAGTTTCGGTAACCCAAGAATAAATAAGGCAAATAATTCACCAGCATACTGTCTCAAACCTTTAAAACCAGAAGCCAATAAAGCACAAGCAAAAGCATAAACAAATGGCAATAGGTATAAAAAGCCACCAAAACTAGTCATGGAAGCGGTTTTTAATAAAAGTAACGTAATTAGAGAAAAACCGAAGAAACCTGAAAAGATATCGCTTTCCAGATTCAGGTTATTACGTTTTTCCCAAACCAAAAAACAGATCGCCGTCCAAAATAAAACACTCGTCCCTAGAAGACTGGAATTATCCGATTTCCAAACCAAGTTTAGATGAATGGCAATTAAACCAATTCCTGTTGCAAGCAACAAGTATTGGAGAAGCTTAAATTTGGCGACTACCATATTGTGCAACTTGATTCTCATAAAAATAATGCAGAGATCCTAAACTCTGCTTCCATTCTCAAACAAAATGGTAAGACCTTACAGACCCTAAGTATAATTCCGGTAAAAAATTACAAATCCGGACATTCATAGGTGATTAAAATCACTTTAGTTACATACATATTTAATCTAATTGATGGAGAGCGGCACCAAAAATTTTTAACACTTCAATTGAGAAAGAAATTGATTACCTACCATCATATGAGATTTGATGTTTAAAAGGATTTAGGTCTTGAAAACATGAGTCTAAGGTCATCATCCCTCATTTTGGGAGACTTATTGTATGTTTAGAATTTATGTAATAGCTGGGTCGAGTAATATAAATGTCTACTATCAAGTTAATAATTATAGTTCTGGATTGCCGAAGCTAAAAAAATCCACATAAAGTAAAAAAGAATTAAAGTAGAAAAGAATAAGAGTAAACCTAATTCCAAGTGAATTATAGGGATTTTACAACTCCTTGCAGAGAACAAGATACACCATCTCAAAACATCGAGGCGTTTTTGAGTAATACTGTTAATCGGAAGTTTTATAGATAAATTAGAAAAATATGGAAGTTAGAGCAAGCAATACAAATTTTTTAGAGTGGAAAGGAGATGCTTTAGCCATCGGATTATTTGAAGATGCCACCGAACTGACTGGACAATTAACTAGTTTAGATGAAAAATTAGGCGGTATTTTAAAAGAAATAATTACAGAAGAAGAATTTAAGGCTAAAGCAGGTAGTTCTATTTTTACTAGAGTTCCCGGAGTCAGCCCAATTAAAAAATTATTAGTAATTGGTTTGGGAACAATAGAAAGCTTAACCCTAGAAGTACTGAGAAAAGCAGCAGCCACAGCCGCACGAAATGCAAAAAAACAAAAGTGCAAAACTTTAGGAATTAGTTTCCCCTATGGTGAACACAATCCTGAAGATGTCACCCAAGCCCTAGCAGAAGGAGTACAATTGGCACTTTATCAGGATAATCGCTTTAAGTCAGAACCAGAAACGAAAGAAACACAGGTTGAAGAAGTAGATTTACTTGGTTTGGCAGATAATGAAGCTGCTATTGTTAGAGCGAATCAAATTTGTTCCGGAGTATTTTTGGCAAGACAACTCGTAGCAGCACCTGCCAATGATTTAACACCAGTTACAATGGCAGAAATTGCCCAAGAAATTGCCTCAACTCATAATTTAGAGTTAGAAATCTTGGAACAAAAAGACTGCGAAAAGTTAGGAATGGGTGCTTTTTTGGGAGTAGCAAAAGCTTCCGACCTACCACCCAAGTTTATCCATCTGACTTACAAGCCCCAAGCAACTCCAAGGCGAAAGTTAGCAATTATCGGTAAAGGTTTAACTTTTGACTCCGGTGGATTAAATATTAAAGGTGCAGGTAGCGGCATTGAAACCATGAAAATTGACATGGGTGGTGCTGCAGCTACATTGGGAGCGGCTAAAGCCATTGGTCAACTCCAACCCGATGTAGAGGTTCACTTTATTTCGGCTGCAACTGAAAATATGATCAGCGGTCATGCGATGCACCCCGGTGATATTCTCAAAGCTTCCAATGGTAAAACCATTGAGGTAAATAATACTGATGCAGAAGGTCGTTTAACCCTGGCTGATGCTTTAGTATTTGCTGATAAGTTGGGTTTAGATGCAATTGTTGACTTGGCAACATTAACTGGTGCTTGCGTTGTAGCTTTGGGTAATGACATTGCCGGTTTATTTACTCCCAGTGATGAGTTAGCCTCGGAACTAGAAAAAGCAGCCGAAGGCGCAGGGGAAAAAATTTGGCGCATGCCGATGGAAGACAAGTATTTTGAAGGTCTCAAGTCTGGTATAGCTGACATGAAAAATACTGGACCTCGTGCTGGAGGTTCCATTACTGCAGCCTTATTCCTCAAACAGTTTGTCAAAGATACCGTTGATTGGGCACATCTTGATATTGCTGGGACTGTTTGGGCAGACAAAGAAAATGGTTACAATAGTCCAGGAGCAACTGGTTTTGGGGTAAGAACCCTGGTTCATTGGGTTTTGAGTAAATAAAAGAATAGAAAATTAACGGCGTTGGTGAGTGCGTAATGCTTTTGGTGCAAATATCTACGAAAAATTAATGTTTCAATAACTTAATTTCTTGATTAGCATTCNAATTAACTACTTCGCTTATACTTCTGTCCTCATTTTGTATAAGCGGAGGAATAAACCTTGCTGATGTTCTAAACCGTTAGTATTAGCTTCTTAAGAATAAAAATTTAATAATCTGTAATAATTAAATTTGGAATGGTGCGTTACGCGATGCTAATAGTAGCCTACTTTTGTACCTGATTTAATCCACGCTCCTTAGTATAATCATAGGTGAATCATTGCCTCTGACTTTTGACTCCTGACTTCTGACTCCTGACTTCTGACTTCTGACTCCTGACTTCTGATTTCTAACTCCTGACTTCTGACTCCTGACTTCTGACTCCTGCTATGCTTACGCCCCACTTACGTTAACGCCGTAGCGCGGTTGTTCTGACTTCTGACTCTCAAATCCTCCTAAATACCTTTACAAATTCTCGTCATAAGCTTTCATAATTTCGTAGAGATCAGTATCTTTTTCCAACAAACAAGCATGTCCGCTATCCGGTAAGATAAAAACTTGGCTGTTGGGAAAAACATCTGCGAGAAACTCAACCTCAGTAACTGATGGTAGTAAGCGATCGCTAGCACTCCCAATCAACAAAATCTGCTGCTGTATTTGACTCAACTTTTCCATGTCAACAGAAAAATTTCTCAGTAAAGATACACGCCAGTTAACAGTTTGAGAAGGTACAGAGCGAATAATCTTGAGAATATCTTGACGATCTGCAGCTGCAATTCTTGTCAAACTTACTAAAAAGGGCAAAAATCCAACAGCACCAAAGGTATATACAGCAGACGGAACCAAGTCTAAGATTTGGGATGACCAATTCAACCAAGGTAAACGATGAAAACTCGAAGCCGGATTAACTAAAATAATTCGGTTAAATAAGTGAGGGGCTTCCGCTAATATTTTCATTGCTAAACAACCCCCAAAGGATTCACCACATAAATACACAGATATTCGAGGTTGAAGTTGCAGTTCAGCTTTCACTAAATCTACTAAGTCACTAGTTAATTTCCCCCAATCACTTTGGTCAGTAGGCGGAATTGCCAGACAACGAATATCAAAACTATTTTCTAAACCAGCGATTTGCGTGCGCAATAGTTTTCCAGTACCATCCATCCCTGGCAAGTAAATAAACAGGGGATATTCTTTTTTTATTGGTTTTGGAGTGATAAAGTAGGGTTTAAATCCTTTTTCTGGTACAGCCATTATTAAATGTTTAACACCTATTAAATGATTGCTCTTAAAACACTGCTTAGTCATGTAGTAAACATTTTTGAAATAAATTTAGTTAGACAAAAAACTATAAAAAAATATATTTTTATGATGTCTTTATCCCAATAATTTATTCTTATATTATTCCTGATAACTAATGATTGATAAAAGGATAAACTTTGCTTACTTTATTTGATTCTCTTCGATATTGAATGGGTAATGCAGCATGGAATTCCAATCAATATAATAATACATAAAAAAATTTCAAAAATACCTCCTACTTACCCAAACAAATACCCTATTGACTCAAGAATCTCTCGTATTTCAAGAAACTAAATAAGTATTATTTTTGGCTAAAAATGTCACTGTAACTGCTAAGTTTGCAAAATATCCAGACGTGAAACAATACTAAACGGACAATTCTTACTAAAATTTTTCTACTCTGTTAGGCTGGGTAAACACCATCACGAGTCAGATTCCCTCCGAAACTACCCTACTTCTTTCTTCCCTTTGACAGTATTTCTAAACTTTCGCGAGATTTAAAAGAAGATCGATAATTGACTCGCAGCCAGAGAGAGCCAAGTTTTGCAGTAATTATTTCTCACGATAGTGAGTATTTACTCTATATCCCAATGAAAAACACGACGAGTCCCCCTAGGAGCGACATAAAACTTGGTTCCTGCAGATCTGCCTAGTAGTTATCGATACTGAAAATCTGGACTCTTAAAGAATGAGATGCTTAAAGGTAGGGATAATTTTGTTGGAAAACACACCTACCAATAATCGATAAATATCTAGAAGACTATTTAAACTCATGTATTTGCAATTATTTAGATATTAATCAAATTTATCAATCTATCTTTTATTTAAGTTTTACATTTCTTTAATTTATGAAGGACTCTCTTAAGGTAGAAGTATCTTATCTGCTGCGGAGGGAAAATTTACTGATATAAGAATAATTTGTATCCCCAATAACAATCGCTCCTGCTGTTGGCTTTCAGAGTTATATCATTACCGATTATTTCTCCTTTTTTTGCATAGATTAACTGATTTTATACTTATTACAAAAAGAATAGACTTGATAAATTTGCTAGTATTAAGGAGTTGGTTGAAAATGCAATAGCATTATTATATAATGGCGTGGTTTTATCTGCGTAACTATAGATAGAAAAGGGTTTTAATAAGTTGTTTTTTTATTTCGCATGAATCTAGTGGAAAAAACAGAAAAAATATTTGCTCTCACAACACCTTTATATTATGTAAATGGTTTACCCCACATCGGCAGTGCCTACACAACAATGGCAGCAGATGCGATCGCAAGATTTCAGAGATTATTGGGTAACCAAGTTTTATTAGTGACGGGAACGGACGAACATGGGCAAAAAATTCAACGTACCGCCCAAACAAAAAACTTAGAGCCACAGATTTTTTGCGATCGAGTTTCCGCTGAGTTTTCCTCTTTATGGGAATTACTAAATATTCAATATGACCGCTTTATTCGTACTACTGACTCGCGGCATGAGGTAATAGTTAAAGATTTTTTTAAACGTGTTTGGGATAATGGGGATATTTATTTAGGTGAGCAAAAGGGTTGGTATTGCGTATCCTGTGAAGAATTTAAAGAAGAAAGAGATTTATTAGAGGAAAAACGTTGTCCCATTCATACTAATAAAGAAGTTGAATGGCGAGACGAACAGAACTACTTTTTTAAGTTATCTAAATATCAAGAAAAACTCGAACACTTATACCAGCATCACCCTGATTTTATCCAGCCAGAAAGTCGTCGTAATGAAGTTATAAGTTTTGTTAAGCAAGGGTTACAAGATTTTTCAATTTCTCGCGTGAATATGGATTGGGGATTTGGAGTACCAGTCGATCCCAAACATACCCTTTATGTCTGGTTTGATGCTTTGCTGGGATATGCCACAGCATTGTTAGACGCAAAGGAGGAAGCAGGATTAGAAAAAGCTTTGCAAAAATGGTGGCCAATAAGCTTGCACTTAATCGGTAAAGATATTCTGCGCTTTCATGCTGTGTATTGGCCGGCAATGCTAATGTCTGCCGGTTTAACCTTGCCACAAAAAGTATTTGCCCATGGTTATTTGACTAAAGATGGTCAAAAAATGGGAAAAAGTCTTGGTAACACGGTCGACCCCATAGCATTGGTCGAACGTTACGGTAGTGATGCCATTCGTTATTACTTTCTTAAGGAAATTGAATTTGGTAAGGATGGCGATTTTAATGAAGTTAGATTCATTAACGTATTAAATGCAGATTTGGCCAATGATTTAGGAAATCTACTCAACCGCACCTCCAACATGGTGAAAAAGTATTGTGGAGGTAATTTACCAGCAGTTACTGCAGAAGATATCCCTGTGGAAAATCTTTTAAAAGCCATTGGCTTAGATTTGGGTTCTCAAGTCAAAGTTGCTTACCAAGATCTGGCATTTGATCGAGGTTGTGAAGCTGTGTTGGCTCTAGTAAGAGCTTGCAATAAATTTATTGATGAGCAGGCACCTTGGTCATTATATAAACAAGGACAACAGGATGCTGTAGAAAAAATCTTGTACGCGGTTTTGGAGTCAGTAAGACTGTCAGCATACCTTTTGTCTCCAATTATCCCAGACACTAGTAATAAAATTTACCAGCAATTAGGTTTTGAGGTAAACTTTAACGACCAAACCCAAACAGCAATTGCTGCACCTTTTGCTGTTCACGCACAGTGGGGTGTATTAAGCAGCGAGCAAAAGTTGGATAAACCCCAGCCGGTCTTTAAAAGAATAGAACTACCTAAAAACGATTAATTTTTAATTTATTACTCATCTCTAAATTATCGGGTCTATTTTACCGAGTCCAATCTATCCAGTTCAATTTATCGATTCTAATTTATCGAGTTTAATTTGTCGGGGCTGAGTTAATTAGCCCTGAAAGATTATCATAAAGCGCTCTTACTTAAGTCTGAAATCTAGATAAAAAGTATCTAATACTACATAAATAAAAATGAGGTATGAAAATGATGTTGAATAACCTGGAACACGACTCAATATTCACGCCGGAACAGGTGTTAGAAAATCGCGGTCGGGTTGCAATTTTTATTGATGGTTCCAATTTATTTTATGCAGCTCTCCAATTAGGAATCGAGATTGATTACACTAAATTATTGTGCAGGTTAACTGGTGGCTCTAGATTACTACGCGCTTTTTTTTATACTGGAGTTGACCGAACTAATGAGAAACAACAAGGTTTTTTATTGTGGATGCGTCGGAATGGTTATCGGGTTATAGCCAAAGATTTAGTCCAATTACCAGATGGCTCGAAAAAAGCTAATTTAGACGTAGAAATTGCAGTTGATATGATGGCACTAGTAGATTCTTACGATACCGCAGTATTAGTCAGTGGTGATGGAGATTTGGCATATGCCGTTAACTCTGTAAGTTACAGAGGTGTCCGGGTAGAAGTAGCAAGTCTAAGGTCTATGACTAGTGATAGCTTGATTAATGTTAGCGACCGCTATATTGACCTGGAAGCAATTAAAGAAGATATTCAAAAAACACCCCGTCAAACTTATCCTTATCGTCAATTATCAGAAATGGGTTTTTTAGATGAAGCTCCAACTGTAAGTGACGAACACTTGGAAATCCCAGAATGAAGTGTTATCAACAAAATAGAAAAAAAACTATCTGGGGAATAAACAAATTTATTTCATTTTCCCCTACCAAGTTGTTTAAGATCGAAGATTTATTCAAATTATCTTTGAGTTTTTTGCTTTTAATAGGATTAGTTGCTTGTAGCGGTCAAACCAAACCAGAAAATGAGACTGAGACAACTGAGTCATCAACCCCAGGGGAAGAAGAAAGTAAATTAACTTTCTTTGATGTCACCTTGGAACAAGCTGATGATACAGGTAAACCAATTTGGAAGGTCGAGGCAAAGCAAGCAAGATATGCCAGAGAAAAACAAATTGCTGAGGTAGAAAAACCATATGGTGAATTATACCAAGATGGCAAGGTTGTTTACCAAGTTAAAGCCCAAAAAGCTAACATTAAGCAGGATGGAAAACAGTTATTTCTTGAAGGAAATATTGTTGCTACAGATCCCAAAACCGGAGCAATATTAAAAGGTAACGAACTTGAGTGGCGTCCTCAAGAAGATTTATTGATTGTTCGCAAACAGCTCAATGGTATCCACAAACAAGTACGAGTAGTAGCCAAAGAAGCCAGAGTTAAAACCCGCGAGCAACGTATGGAATTATTTGGTGGGGTAGTAGCTAACTCAAATGAGCCAAAATTGCAATTGCGAACCGAAGAATTAACTTGGAAAATTAACGAAGAAAAATTACTCGGTAAACGTCCGATTCAAATTGATCGCTACAAAAATAATCGTATTACTGACCGTGGTAGGGGAAATTCTGCTGAAGTCAACTTAAAAACTAAAGTGGTTTCAGTCACTAAAAATGGTCAGCTAGAATTACTCGAACCACCTATCCAAGTCGCAAGTGACTACATGAACTGGAACTTAAACTCAGAAATCGTTGATACCAAAGCTCCAGTTACAGTAGTTCATAAAAAAGAAAATATGACAGTAACTGCTGATCGAGGTAAGTTGGAATTGCCGAAAAATATAGTTTATTTAACAGGTAATGTTAATGGTGTGGGACAGCGCAATCAGTCAATTAAGTCCCAAAACATGACTTGGTATCTCGATAAAGAATTAGTTGAAGCGCAGGGAAATGTGATCTATAGCCAAGCCGATCCACCCTTAACGTTTTCCGGTGATAAAGCGTCTGGAAACTTAGAACAGCAAAACATTTTGGTTAGTGGTGGTGCTAAACGCAGTCGGGTAATAACAGAGGTTATTCCCCAACCAAAGCCATAATTATTTGGGGATTGGCGACTGACTGGGGATACACCGCCTTTGCTAACGCACCGCTAGAGCCTACGGCGTCGGCAAAGCCTCTGACTAACGTCACGCTTCGCTTTCGCTAATGCTAACGCGATTACTCATTACCCATTCCCATTACCCATTACCCATTCCCGAATTTCCAACCAACTTATCAATAATTTCATTGCGACTAGTTGCACCTAAATCGGGTAAGGAATCTGCACCACCATGGGGAGTAACAGCAGAAGGAACCGGTTGTGCTTTTTCCAATTGTTTGACCAGAGCTTGTAATAATAGATCCTGTCTTTGTCGAAACGATGAAATATAAGGACCCCGGTTAATAATTGCAAACCAAACCAAACCGCGATCGCGAGTTGGCATTACCCCTGCTAAAGCACTAACATCTCGAAGAGTACCAGTTTTCATCGCCGTAGCTTCAGGAAGCTTACGGGAGTGCATAGTTCCCCTTCGATCAAAACCTGCTGTGGGAAATAAATCCGCAATTGTCAGGTTTTTTGTCATGGCAATTCGATGTAGAGCCATTAACATGGCAGAAGCTGCACGAGGAGAAACACGATTTTCTACCCCCAGCCCAGAACCATTGATTAACTGAATTTCTTCCGGTGGAACTCTTGCGAGTTTTGCTGCTACTGATTGTACAACTTCTGCCCCCCCAACATAATCCGCTAGCATTTGTGCCATATGGTTGTTACTGAAAACATTCATTTCTTTAACAATTCGCTTCAAGGGTAAAGAACGATGGCGAATTAGCAAAGTTTGTGAGGGACTCGGCTCTTCTATTAATTTGACCTTTCCGACAATTACCACCTCGGGCTTGGGGGTCCCAGAAGGCATAATCGAATATTGAATCGCTGTGCGACGAGACCAACTTGCATGATGAAGTGAACGCTTGAGTACTTGACCTGCTAACTGCGGGTTACGCTGAAAATTCATCGCAAAACTACCTTTAATTAGCAAATTTCCTTCAACCCGTTTAATACCCATGCGGTTAAGGGTATTTCCCAAAGTAATTGCTTCCTCTGAAACAAATAAAGGGTCACCACCACCAGTAATTACCAGATCACCCTTGAGAATCCCATTTTCCACCGGTCCTGTAGCTCCAACCAAGGTTTCAAACTGATAGTCCAATCCCAATTTGCTTACAGCAGCCAAAGATGTTGCTATTTTTGTCAATGACGCAGCAGGTAATGGCGTTGTACCTTGATGATTTGCCATTAACATCGGTCCTGACTGCATCCAAATCCCTTGGGAGTTTGTCATGTCATTGGTAATCAGCTTGCGATCAATTAATTCCTTAAGATATTTCTGTACCGTATCGACCCCAGCTGGATTTGGATCGGGGGCAAGAACTAAGCCAGGACTACTTTGCCAAGCCAAAACATCCAACGCATCTATTGGCTTGACATCTACTCCAGCCATTTCCAGCCAAAGTGAAAACAGACCTGAACCCAGTAATTCCAGCATTTTTCATTCCTCTTTTTGGAGAAAGCAAGTTTTTCCTGTGCTAATATACAGTCTTTTTTGATCCCACTCAGGATGTAGTAATAATAAAAGGTGTTTACATACTAAGGAAGAGGTACGGATAACAATTTTATGCTACCGATTCTGAGCTTGGAGATTATTTTAATAAATACAACATGAATATGGATAGGATATAAAATTAACATTGTATACATGTATTACTACTAACTGAAATTGAACTGAAGTCGAGGACTCAATAATCTAGCCAGCAATATAGTTATCTAGATATTTATCCTGTTGAAATACTTTGTTCAATTTCATGCATTAAAGGTATATTTTATACTTATTATGCCCATAGTCTCAGTTCGCAATATTACTGTTTATACATTCAATACTGCTATTTCTACATTTGCAGTGTCTTAGCAATAAAAGTTTTATATTATACTCTTAGATTTATTTTATAAAGTTGTAAATTACAATTGATAATTACGTGATTTAGAAAAAATAAAGTTAGCGAAAATCATTAGGCAAGTAAATTTTCAGCATATATTTATTCGTGACAGTCAAGTATCTATATAACTATCACAAATTATTTTGATATAGTTAAACTCTAATTATTTATCTGTTCCCTTAAAAAAATCTGCTATAAAGTTTATTTTCATATACAAAAAAATCTAAATTATACTCAACATAATTCTCTGAATAAGTTTAAGTACAAAAATTGATATTACAGCTTAAGACTACAACTGTAGGAATCAATGTTTGACTTGAAAATTCAGATTAATTTCATGAGTACACAATCGATTTTAAGTCTTAGAAAAGCTTTTAATTAAAGTTTGACAAAGTCACTTACTTATGCATAAGCAATGATGGGAATTTTTGATCTGCCTTAAAACAAAAAGTATATAAAGTTCATAGAATCGATATGTTTCATGAGAAAAAACTATGAAACTTATGCAAATATTTTGTTATTTAGGAAAATTTATATCGAAAACTAGAAGATGTAATTTGCCGATTATTTTTTTCTGGCAAAACTTGGTAGGGTAAATGAGACAATTGGGGTAATAATAAAGCCAATCTTTTTGAGATAGGCATCTGATAAAATTTGTAAGGTTTCTAGAAGCTAGTAGCAATGGTATCGACTGGCGAACGTATCGCAATTGATGCAATGGGAGGGGACCACGCACCCGATGAGATCGTTGCTGGCGCACTGCGAGCTCAAGAGGAATTGGGTGTAAAAGTTTTACTTGTGGGTGAACCCGAAAAAATTAAAGCAGCCCTGCCTTCAAACACTAATTTGGGGCAAGTGGAAATCGTAAGTGCTACAGATACGATCGAGATGGATGAGGAGCCTTTGTCTGCCGTTAGGCGCAAGCGTTCCGCTTCAATCAATGTCGTAATGGACTTAGTAAAAAAAGGAAAGGCAGATGCTGCCATCAGTGCCGGTCACTCCGGCGCTGCAATGGCAGCGGCTTTACTCCGCTTAGGACGACTTCCCGGAATTGACAGACCGGCAATTGGTGCTGTTTTTCCCACTATGATTGCCAGCAAACCTGTACTGATACTAGATGTAGGTGCAAACGTAGACTGTCGCCCTAAGTTTTTAGAGCAGTTTGCTGTTATGGGTTCGGTTTACAGCCAATATGTGTTGGGAACTGCCGAACCAAAGGTAGGTTTATTAAACATTGGTGAGGAAGATTGTAAGGGAAATGACCTGGCAATTCGCACCCATCAAATGCTGACCTCCAACTCGCAAATCTCTTTTCTTGGCAATGCTGAAGGTCGTGATGTTTTATCAGGACGTTTTGACGTGATTGTCTGCGACGGTTTTGTTGGTAATGTTTTACTAAAATTTGCTGAAGCTGTTGGAGAAATAATACTGCAAATTCTGCGGGAAGAATTACCATCCGGCTTGCACGGTCAAATTGGCACAGCACTTTTAAAACCAAATCTAAAGCGGATCAAGCAACGGATGGATCATGCGGAGCATGGTGGCGCTTTACTTTTGGGAGTGAATGGAATTTGCGTTATCAGTCACGGTAGTTCTGAAGCACCTTCTATTTTTAATGCTATTCGTATGGCAAAAGAAGCTGTGGATAATCAAGTATTGGAACGCATTCATCCGCAGGTTAGTAGTTTGGCTTCCGAGTAGTATCACTTGAGCCCTATTTACCCACCCAGACCAAAGTCATTAGCTGTCATAGTCTGCTAGTGACACCCCCATACTGGGGTAGAGTATTCTTTGTGCTTATGGTTCTTTTTCTCTATGGTTTTCTGTCCTTTATAGATTGTGTGTGTCTGCAGTATTAATGGTCAGCCGAAGTGACAAAGCATTTTGGATATGCGTAGTCAATGAATGTTACTTTTGTCTATGTATTTATTGCTAATAACTGGTTGCGAACGGCTTATAAATTCGGAGAAAATGAGTGCAGAATTTAGGAATAGCAATTACAGGAAGTGGCTCGGCAGTCCCAAAAAATTCCCTCGATAACCAGGGACTAATGCAATTCGTGGAAACTACAGATGAATGGATAGCCACAAGAACTGGTATTCGTCAACGCCGACTGGCAAACCCAGGGGAGTCTTTAAAGGATATTGCTACAAGTGCTAGCCAAAAAGCACTGGCTATGGCTGGAATCGAACCACAAGATGTCGATTTAATTTTATTAGCAACTTCTACATCTGATGATTTATTTGGTAGTGCTTGTCAAGTTCAAGCAGCTTTGGGGGCTGATCAAGCGGTAGCATTTGATTTGACAGCTGCTTGCTCGGGCTTTGTATTCGGACTGGTTACTGCTGCTCAATACATAAGAACTGGTGTCTACCAAAATGTATTGTTGATTGGGGCAGATATTCTCTCTCGATGGATAGATTGGGAAGACCGACGCACTTGTGTCTTATTTGGTGATGGTGCAGGGGCGGTAGTATTGCAAGCGAATCAAAGCGATCGTTTACTGGGGTTTGAACTTAAAAGTGATGGCACTCAAAATGGTTGTCTTAATGTTCCCTATACAGCATCTCCACGAAAACTAACTGAGGAGGTTGTTGTAGCGAAAGGGAATTACCAACCATTAGCAATGAATGGTAAAGAAGTCTACCGTTTTGCCGTACAAAAAGTTCCAGAAATTATTGACAAAGCTTTATTTCATTGCCAACTAACTGTAGGACAAATCGATTGGTTAGTCCTACATCAAGCCAATCAACGTATTCTCAATGCAGTCGCGGAACGTCTCAAAATTCCACCTGAAAAGGTAATCAGCAATGTTGCCTCATATGGCAATACTTCTGCTGCTTCCATTCCCTTAGCTTTAGATGAGGCTGTAAGACAAAATAAAATTCAAACCAACGATATTATTGCAGCATCAGGTTTTGGTGCTGGTCTTACATGGGGAGCAGCTATTTTCCAATGGGGAAGGTAATCATTGTGTCGTCATTCATTTGTCATTTGTCTTAGTCATCGATTGTGAATCGTTGATTATAAGACAAAGAACAAATGGTGTATGTACCTCCTGGAGGGGGAATCAAGGTTAGCGTTCGCCGTCGGCTTATAGGAGGAATGACAAATGACAGATAGAAAATGAAAAATGACAAATGACAAAGTGCAAATGAAAAAAACTGCATGGGTTTTTCCCGGACAAGGCTCCCAATCTGTAGGGATGGGAATGGATTTATTGGATATACCGTCTGCTAAAGAAAAATTCGCTCAAGCCAAAGAAATTTTAGGCTGGTCAGTCACACAAATGTGTGAAAGTGATTCAGAAAATTTATCGCGTACTCTCTACACCCAACCTTGTCTTTATGTTGTGGAAAGTATTCTTGCTGATATTCTCCGCGAGAAAGGAGACAAACCAGATTTAGTTGCTGGTCACAGCTTGGGAGAATATGTAGCCCTTTATGTGGCTGGCGTATTTGAGTGGTCAGCAGGACTTCGCTTGGTGAAAAGACGTGCTGAACTGATGGATAATGCTGCTGGTGGTAAAATGGCAGCATTAATGAAATTTGACCGCGAGCAACTGGAAAAAGTTGTGGCTCAAACCGAAGATGTGGTGCTAGCAAATGATAACAGTGCAGCCCAGGTAGTAATTTCTGGGACTCCGGAAGCCGTAGAAGCGGTAATGTCTCAAGTTAAAACAAGGCGAGCAGTTCTTTTAAACGTTTCGGGAGCTTTTCATTCTCCCTTAATGTCTGCGGCGGCTGCTGAATTTCAAGATATTTTGGAATCAGTGAACTTTCAGCAGGCTACGATTCCAGTGTTATCCAACGTAGAACCAGTTCCGACAACGGATGCTGAGGTTCTGAAAAAGCGCTTAGTACAACAAATGACTGGTTCGGTGCGTTGGCGGGAAATTTCACTTGCACTACCAGAAAATAAAATCGAGCGAGTAGTGGAAATTGGACCAGGTAATGTACTTACTGGCTTAATTAAACGAACTTGTTCTGGCTTAACTCTAGAAAATATAAATTCTACAAAAGAATTAGCCGCAGTCTAAAACAGTTGTGACAGCATTTAGGAATTATAAGATAGGAGCCAGAATTTGAGTACTCTTAATACTAGCTTTTAGCTGTACTTCACTTATTTCCAATCTACTATAAATGCTCAAAACCTACTTTTAAAACAGGAACGAAAATCGTAAATATCTCTACATACTTTAGTTTAATAAGTTTGGTTACCAGAATTTATCTGGTAACCAGAGTTTTTACATAAACTTCTTTTTTTTACTAACGGGACTTAGACATTTTTTTGTTCAATAAACAGCCTCAAAGCTTTATAAATCAATGGTTTTACGTCGAATTGGTTCTTTTCTTGATATAAGCGATTCTTAGTGTTTTGAACTGAACCCCTTATCCTGAATTGCTTTGAAGCTTTTTCCTGTTTGTTTTTTGTCTAAGTTCCGCTAATCAAGTTATGGCAAATCAAGAAATAATATTAACTGTCAAAACCATCAATTTCAAATTCACAAGCTCTCGAAGCCTGTTCTGCACTAAATGGCTCAAAACTAACTAATGGTAAATATGAAGGATTTTTAATCAGTTCTTTTGCTAATAAAAATCCAGTTATACTCCAAGTTTGATATAGTCTTGCCTTTCTACCAATTAATCGTCCTTTTTTACCATCATAATATTCAGGCCATTCATCTTCTTGTAAACGAGATTGTGCTATTTCAATTGCTCGTTCGGCAAGAGATATTCTATTAGTTTTAACTGCTGCTGCAGCTAACATCCACAAAAGAACGGGCCAATTTCCACCATTATGATAAGACCAAGGGATATTTTTTGGATCGCATCCAGTGATTAATCTATATTCTTCATTTTCCAAAGCAGGAAAACAAATTTTCATTGGCATATCACCCACCAAATCATCCCATCTTTCCTCAATTAAAGTCATAATTGCCTGGGACTGTTCTTCAGTAGTAAGTTCAGACATAATTGCCATCAAGTTACCTAAACAGAAGAAACGAACATCAAGTTGTGATGGTCCGACATTTCCTGCTAAATAACCACCTTTTTTCGGCAGCCATTTATCCAATTCATAGTATGGAAGAGAATCTACATAAATATTGAATTGATTAACGGCTGTTTCTCCATATTCTTCACCCTCAAAACGATAAATAGCATTTAAGCGGTTAATATCTATCCAGTAATGTTTGCGAATATGCGCGCCTAAAAGTGGTAAACGACTATCGATCGCAGCGACAATATCTTCATTACCTCCACAAATTAGAAGTTCGCGAGCTCCTCGTAATGCAGAATAAAATAAAGCTTGAATTTCCAGAGGATGACCATAAATACCCATCCGACGGTCAATCATACAAGCTCCGTCTGGAACTAAAAGTGTCGGATACATATCAAATCTGTTTGCCAGGCAAAGATCCATAATCAGCTTGATGCCATTTTGAAACTCTGGCTTATAGGCTAAAGAATAATCTTTGGTTGCAACTACGTAAGCACGTAACAAAATTATCCACCACAAGCAGGAATCTACTGGCGTTACTCTGGCGATCGCGTGCTCTCCAAAATCGGCTTTTAAATATTCTTCTCCATTACTATGGGTCATTACCTTAAAGCTAGCCGGGATTAATCCTTGAGCTGGTTTGTAAGCATCTAATTGCTTTTCTTTTGGTTGTAGTTTTAAAGTTTCCTCTAAAAAATTACGAACTATATTGGTTCTACCTTCTATTAAAAAAATTATTGCTGCAGAAACAAAATCTCTAATAAAACATTGGTCATAATTTAAAGCTTCCTGTGACAAATCATAGGCAGCAACTGTACCAACAGGGCGTCCTTGATAATATATAATTGTTTTTTCCAGAGCTTCCCATGCATCTTTTTCAAATTTTCTAAGTCCGATTACATCATCTAATCGCATTACCAAAAAACTCCAATTTTGTTGTGTTTATCATTAATTCTCAAGTGAGATAGCACTGGATTATTCCCAAAAATAGAAATCACTATATTGCCAAGCAGTAAATATAATTACTTAAAATAATTACTCAGAATAATTACTCAAATAGATACAAGAAAATAAAATAAGCTCGTAACTTGAAATAACTTCAAATTTAAACAACTAAGTTTTGAAAGTTAATTTAAAAGAATTAAAATATCAGCTTTTTAGCATGATACTGATTTAATCTTTAGTATGAAAGGTAATAAATAACCAAACAAATATACTCGCCAAAAATAGTTTAAATCGCGTTTAAGTCTTAATTTTTGGAGATATTAAATTTCTGATTATTTATCTCAAATTGTCAACTTTCAAAAGCAATTATATTTCTATATCTAGACTTAGATTTCGGTGAGACTCTAACACTAGATAGGCATATTTTCTTGATTTAAAGTATTGCTTGAGAATTTTATAATTTGCTAATTTGTGAATGGCTAAATAGATTTTTCACCCATATAACAAATTATAACTTTTTTTCATATTTCGCAACAACTTATTTGATTTTTTTATTTCTGTAATCTGAAATAGTCAAAAAAATTACCTGAACTCAAGTAATTGAAAATTAAAAATATTTACTGAATACCACATTTGAATAGCGATTTTTGTAAAAATATCCCATTCGTGAAAACTCTGTACTTGGGATTACGGTTAATCTGTTTGTATTAGTTATTTGAATAATACCCAGAATTAATTTATGAAATTTTTTCTTAGACTTAAGTAATTGTAATAAATACAAATCGAATTCTACTATTACTCAATATAAGTTGGTATAAAATAATATGAATTTACTGTGAATTTCTTTAAAAGAATGCACTATCTTTGACTTTAGTCAGTAAAAGGGGCATGCAATTTCTCAATGCAATAGCTAATACTGCGAATTGCGCACAAAGGTTTAATTTCGCAAAGTATTTGATTTCAAACTAAAAGTAAGTCATAAATGATAATTAGTTGGTTATAAAGTTTTTGCCAAAATTTACCAACAGTTTTACCCAGAATATAAATATTAAATGATAAATATAAATCTTTACTCTCTTTTGAAGCGGAAATCACCCACGCCCAAATTTTTATCCTTCTTTTGAAGTAAGTATTTGGAATTTCTTCATTAACAATCCTGCTCGATGTAAGAAGTAATATTTAATTTGAGTTAATAAATAAATTTAAGTACTAATAAAATGGCATATTGTGAGAGAAGCTATTTGATTTTTTAAACATAAAAATTTTAATGACGTCAGTTGATTTCCCTAAACACCAAAAAGCTAAAGCCCTTAAACCCGGTAGTCGTCGTCCGGCGAAGGAACTCTGTAGCGAGTGCGGATTATGCGACACATATTACATTCACTATGTCAAAGAAGCTTGTGCTTTTTTGAATCAACAGTTTGACAAACTAGAAGAACAAAGTCACTCCCGTAAGCGAAACTTGGATAACCCTAATGAACTTTATTTTGGGGTTCACCAAGAAATGATGGCGGCGCAAAAAAAACAACCCATTCCTGGCGCTCAATGGACGGGAATTGTTAGTACGATTGCCATTGAAATGCTCAACCGCGGCATTGTTGAAGGTGTGGTGTGCGTTCAAAATACTAAAGAAGACCGCTTTGGACCAATGCCAGTTATTGCTCGGACTCCAGAAGAGGTAATGGCTGCACGGGTGAATAAACCTACCTTGTCGCCTAATCTCTCAATATTAGAGCAAGTAGAACAATCCGGAATGAAGCGACTGCTAGCAATTGGGGTTGGTTGTCAAATCCAAGCTTTACGGACTGTAGAAAAACAATTGGGCTTGGAAAAACTTTACGTTTTGGGTACCCCTTGTGTTGATAACGTTACTCGAGCTGGACTACAGAAGTTTTTAGAGACAACTAGTAAATCACCTGAAACCGTAGTTCATTACGAATTCATGCAGGATTTTCGAGTCCACTTTAAACATGAGGATGGTTCTATTGAAAAAGTACCTTTCTTTGGTTTGAAGACTAATCAACTCAAGGATGTTTTTGCACCTTCTTGTATGAGTTGCTTTGACTATGTTAATTCCTTAGCCGATTTAGTTGTAGGTTACATGGGTGCTCCTTTCGGTTGGCAATGGATTGTAGTCAGAAATGATACTGGTAAGGAAATGTTGGAGCTAGTAAAAGACCAACTTAATACTCAACCAGTAATGTCAAAAGGAGATCGGAAAGCTGCTGTACAACAAAGCATACCTGCTTACGATCAAGGTGTAACTTTACCGATGTGGGCAGCAAAAATGATGGGTGTAGTCATCGAAAAGATTGGACCTAAGGGTTTGGAATATGCTCGCTTTTCCATTGACTCCCATTTCACTCGTAATTTTCTTTATGTAAAACGCAATTATCCGCAAAAATTAGCAGCCCATGTTCCAGAGTTTGCTAAGCGCATAGTCGGACAGTATAAATTACCAGATTAATATGGGAAAGTTGTTTCCAGGTTTAGCCTGGAAACAAAAATCTTAAAATATTGGTTTATTAATACTTGTATGCCTTTACACAAAAAATAGCCAAAGCTAATTTTTCTATTCTCTATTCCCTGGGAAGCAATATATATTTTAGATTGATACTTGCAGTCTTGATTATTTAAGCAGCTTCAACAGCTTCCATTGCAGCAGATAGTGCAATCGCAACATGAGTCCAGTGGGTACCGCCTTGACAATAAACTACGTAGGGCTCGCGCAAAGGACCATCAGCCGAAAATTCTGAGGTACTACCTTCAATAAATGTACCTCCAGCCATTACTACTTTGCTTTCATAACCCGGCATTTCATCGGGAATCGGGTCTAGATAGGAACCGATGGGAGAATGACTTTGAATCGCCTTACAAAAAGCAATTAATTTTTCCGGAGAACCAAGTTTAATCGCTTGAATTACATCCCGGCGAGGAGCAAGAGGTGCGGGATTAACTGGATAACCTAACTTGTCAAATACGTAACCAGTGAGGTGAGTGCCCTTCATTGCCTCTCCCACCATTTGCGGCGCGAGGAATAATCCTTGAAATAACAAACGATTCTGGTCAAAAGTAGCACCACCAGCACTGCCGATTCCCGGAGCGGTTAGACGACAAGCAGCAGATTCTACCAATTCAGCACGACCTGCAATGTAGCCACCAGCATTGACAATGGTTCCACCAGGATTTTTAATTAGAGAACCTGCCATTAAGTCAGCACCTACATGGGAAGGTTCTTGAGTTTCGATAAATTCCCCATAACAGTTATCAACAAAACAAATTGTATCGGGATTTTGTTGTTTAACTAAGTAAATGATTTTTTCAATATCAGTAATTGATAAACTCGGACGCCACGAATAACCACAAGACCTTTGAATTAGGACTAGACGGGTGTTTTGCTTAACGGTAGAAGATAATTTTTCCCAATCTATGGTGCCATCTGGAGTAAGATCCAATTGACGGTAGCTTACACCAAAATCAATCAGGGAGCCTCGATCGCGACCCCTAAGTCCGATTACTTCTTCCAAAGTATCATAAGGTGCTCCTGCAACCGCCAACATTTCATCTCCCGGACGGAGAGTTCCAAACAAAGCACAAGCTATTGCATGGGTACCTGAAACAAATTGTACCCGTACCACAGCTGCTTCAGTTCCCATAACTTCCGCAAATACTTTGTCTAAAATTTCTCGCCCTAAATCATCATGCCCGTATCCTGTTACACCAGTAAAATGATGCGCACCTACCTTATGATGACGAAAGGCATTTAGTACTCGTTTGAGATTTTGCTTGACCTTAGCGTCAATTCCAGAAAAGATCTTTAAGAGTGCCTGTTCTGCTTCGTGCAGCTGTTCGACGCTGTTCATCAGTACCTCGTTATAAAAAAATACCGGATTCGGATTTAGGTCGTAAAGCGACAAACGGACCGCACAGCCTAGGCTCAATAATTTCCATTTAGGTTACCGCATGACAATTGCTACATCAACTCAACCGAAAATTAACTGGGTTAACACCCTATTTTTTGTAGGTTTGCACGTCGGAGCTGCATTTGCCTTCCTTCCCAACAACTTTAGTTGGAAAGCAGTCGGTGTTGCGTTATTTCTCTATTGGCTATCTGGTGGCTTGGGTATTACCTTAGGCTTTCACCGCCTTGTAACTCACCGTAGCTTTCAGACCCCCAAATGGCTAGAGTATTTTCTAGTATTCTGTGGTACTCTTGCTTGCCAAGGTGGTCCAATTGAGTGGGTGGGAACCCATCGCATTCACCATTTACACTCCGACAAAGAATTGGATCCACATGATTCCAACAAGGGTTTCCTGTGGAGTCACATAGGTTGGTTGATCTATCAATCACCTTCTAAATCCGAAGTTCCTCGTTTTACCAAAGATATTATTGATGACCCAGTCTATCAGTTTTTGGAAAAATATTTTATTCCCGTTCAAATTCTTTTAGGTTTAACACTTTTGCTTATAGGTGGCTGGTCATTTGTATTCTGGGGAGTTTTTGCCCGAATAGTTTGGGTTTATCACTGTACTTGGCTAGTTAACAGTGCTACCCATAAATTTGGCTATCAGTCCTACGAGTCTAATGATAAGTCCACTAACTGCTGGTGGGTAGCTTTACTTGTGTTTGGTGAAGGCTGGCACAATAATCACCATGCTTTCCAATATTCTGCTCGCCATGGCTTGAAATGGTGGGAAATAGATATGACCTGGATGACAATTCAGTTATTACAATTTTTGGGTTTAGCTAAAGATGTCAAGCTAGCAAAAACGGAGTCTTAAAAGTAATAGTTAAAAGTAATAATACTTACTGTCTTATTGCTGTAAAAGATTTTCCAAACCCCGAAAAAAAGTGCTGCAATGCATTATTCACAAAAAAATTAGCGAATTTGGATTAATATCCGATAATTACTTCGCTTTGCAAAAGTACTCACAACCCCCAATTCTGGGCTGTTTACTCAGTCCAGAAATGGGGGTTTCGGGTCTCAAATAAGAGAAATCTTAAAACAATATAAAAAATTAGCCATGAATTTTGAGTGCGCTGGGGTAGCTTCGATTGGTATAATCCAAACGAATCAGGTTACAAAACTTTGCGACAAGCTACTATCATTGTGGTTTGGCGGTCGAGTCTGTTTGCGTTCAAATATACATGACTACATCAACAATAAATAGCCAGAAGCCAAGTGATGACCTTGGCGATTCCAAACTAAAGCTACAAGATATCATCAAAACTCTGCCTAAGGAATGTTTTGAGCTGAATCATCGTAAAGCTTGGACGGGAGCAGTAATTAATGTTTTGATGGTTGGCTTGGGTTATGCCAGCATTGCTTTTTCTCCTTGGTACCTTTTACCTTTAGCCTGGGTTTTTGCTGGGACTGCTTTGACTGGTTTTTTTGTGATCGGTCATGACTGCGGTCATCGTTCTTTTGCAAAAAGCCGTTGGGTGAACGATTTAGTGGGACATTTGGCATTTATGCCTTTGATTTATCCCTTTCACAGTTGGCGAATCAAGCACAATCATCACCATCTTCACACCAACAAATTGGACGAAGATAATGCTTGGCATCCCATTAGACCTGAATTTTATGAAACTTGGCCAAAATTGGACAAGTCAGTTTTTGAAGTATTAATGCGCAAGCGCTTGTGGTGGTTATCCTCCATTTTGCATTGGGCAAATCTACATTTTGACTGGCGTCAATACCGCAAACAAGACCAATCAGACGTGAAGTTATCTGTGGCTGTGGTGGTCACATTTGCTGCGATCGCATTTCCCACACTCATCATCACAACTGGTGTTTGGGGATTTATTAAATTCTGGTTCGTACCGTGGTTGGTATATCATTTCTGGATGAGTACTTTTACTCTCGTTCACCACACAGATCCAGAGATTCCATTTTTGCCAGGTTCTGAATGGAATGCTGCGATCGCCCAATTATCTGGTTCGGTACATTGCGATTATCCTCGTTGGGTAGAATTCCTCTGCCACGACATCAATGTCCATGTTCCCCATCACGTTTCGACTGCGATTCCTTCCTATAATTTGCGCCTCGCTCATCGCAGCTTGCAAGAAAATTGGGGTTCTTATTTGCGTGAAGAAAGGTTTTCTTTGTCTTTAATGAGGAGAATTACTGACCAATGTCATTTCTACTCTTTAGGAGAAGGTTATTTCTCTTTTAAAGACTACTACGCACGCAAATAAATAAAGTTTTTGCTTACAACTCAAATCCTTTTAGTCATTAAAGATCTCATTTGAAGGTCTAACTTAAAGCTGACTAATAACTGAACCATTCTTAGATTTTTCATAAAGGAATGGGAGTAAGCTACGGTTTACTACGATTGATTGAGGATTGTAGTGAGTTGCAAGCAAGCAAAATATAAGTACCTTTGCAAAATTAATTAAACATTTGAAAATTCCATATCCTTTTTTCAGCAAATGGGATAGGGATAATTAAGATGCCAAAATAATTTCACTTCAAAGGACTTAGACAAATTTTCATTGCACCAAACATGTAAAACCGTTTATGGAACTCTGCTATGGAGTCTAGTTCCTAGGAACGATGACAGCATAGCTCTATAACTCTGCATAGTCTCTTATCCACACACTACTTCTGATAACATCACGTGTCTTCTTACTCCATCAATTTAAACCCCCCTCCGACTAACGAACCTTCTCAGGATGGATCTAAATTACCTTTTACACTTGGCGATGTGAAAGCAGCAATTCCACCTGAATGCTTTCAGCCCAATTTAGGTAAATCACTATTTTTCTTTGGGCGCGATATTTTAACCATCGGCTTACTATATGCGTTAGCTTACTACATTGATTCTTGGTGGTTTTTCCCAGTTTTCTGGGTAATGCAAGGCACGATGTTTTGGGCTTTATTTGTTGTTGGTCATGACTGCGGACACCAATCTTTTTCCAAGAGTAAATGGCTCAATGATTTTATTGGACATTTATGTCACACACCTATATTGGTTCCTTATCACGGTTGGCGAATTAGTCATAGAACCCATCATTTAAATACCGGACATATTGAAAATGATGAAAGTTGGTATCCAACAACACAATCCTACTATGACGAGATGGGAATCATTGAAAAAGTTGGTAGGTACTATGTTTTCTTGTTAGCTTATCCAATTTATTTGTTTAAGCGTTCTCCTGGTAAACAAGGTTCTCACTTTTTACCAAGCAGTCCCTTATTCAAAGACAAGGAAAAATGGGATGTTCTCACCAGTACAATTCTTTGGATTTCGATGATTGCTCTGCTTGGTGTTCTAACCTATCAATGGGGTTGGATGTGGTTATTAAAATACTATGCAGGACCTTACATTGTATTTGTAATGTGGCTAGATTTAGTCACCTTTTTGCACCATACGGAAGAAGATGTTCCCTGGTATCGGGGTGAAGATTGGACTTTTCTTAAAGGTGCGCTTTCCAGTGTCGATCGCAATTATGGATTTATTAGTCATATCCATCACGACATCGGTACCCACGTTGCTCACCATATCTTTTTGAATATGCCCCATTACAATTTGAAGAAAGCAACTGCGGCTATCAAACCGATATTGGGTGAGTATTATCATTCATCAGAAAAAACAATTTGGCGTTCGGCTTGGGATTCATGTCTTAGCTGTCATTTTGTCCCAGACGCTGGAGGAAAGGTTTACTATACTTCTCCCCATCAATCTCAATCTTCTAACTAAGGATTGACAAATTAAAAGTTAAAAGTCAAAAGTCATTAGCGCAGGGTGTCCGTAGGACATAAGTCAAAAGTAAAGAAATAGATGAGTAGAATTATCATTATTTCTGGCTTCTGACTTCTGACTTCTGACTTCTGACTTCTGACTTCTGGTGACTTATTACTCAAAATCTTCCATTCGCCTGAACTATATGTTTAACAGTGGTCAGAGTTTCTAAACTCATTAGTCCCCGACGCAGACCTTTTTGATTGGACATTCCCAAAAATATTGCATCACCTCGTAAGGGATTACGACAAAAACGCGGCGAAGCATTTATATACGTAGAAGCGCTGTTGACTCCCAAAGCAAATTGACGACTTTCTTGGTAAGAATCAGTCGCAATACAATCTGCATGACCACTACTATATTGGTTTATCCAGCTAATAGCAGCCTCTAAATTATCCACAAGCTTAAAGGCGACTGTTTTTTTTAGGTAAGGACATCCCCACTCATTATCTTTGGCTAATTGGATTTGGGGAAAAGCTTCCTGCATTTCGGCATCTCCCTTAATCTGAAAACCTTTTTCTTGCAGACTTTTCCAAAGAGAAATTAAGGAACTAGGTAGGGCTTGTCGATTAATTAATACTTTTTCAATTGCATTTACCGGATCTGGCTCGCTGCAATGGCTATCAATAATCATGTGGCGAATCATATCCATAGTGCCATTGGGCGACCAATAGAGGTAACAATTGCCCATCGCGGACTTGAGGACCGGTACTGTAGATAGTCGCACTACTTGCTGAACTAAACTAGAGCGTCCGTAGGGAATAACTAAATTTATATACTGCTCCTGGGCGAGTAAATCTCGAATCGATCTGCCATGTTCGGCATCAATTATTTCGATACTCCCCACCGGTAAACCTTCTTCGATGACAGCATTAATTAAGGCATTAGCAATTGCAACATTGGAATGACTAGCTTCTGTAGAACCTTTGAGAATGATGCTATTACCACTTTTTACACATAGCCCAGCAGCGATCGCTGCCAGATCGGGAAACGCTTCGTGAATAAAAGTAATTACCCCCAATGGCATTAATTGAGAGTAGGTTTGGGAATCTTCTAGCTGATAATCTGCGATGCGAACGCGTCGAAGAGGATCTGATAACTCACCTAATTTTCTTAAAATTTGGACTGCGCTTTCCAATCGCGCTGGTGTAAGTTTCAACCAATCCAAAATTAACTCTGGAACAGCCATTTCTCTACTGGCTTCCAAATCCAGAGTATTGGCTTCAAGGATATCATCAAATGACTGATTTAGCGCTTCTGCCATTGCCATGAGTGCGCGACTGCGATCTGCACCTTTTGTCATCCCTAACTTCAAAGAAGCTTTGTATGCGCGCTCTGCGCTATTCATTGTTTTGAGACCTTCATCAAACGCATCCACCATCATCAAATTAACGTCTGTAGGTTAGCCAGACCATAACTGCTGGTACAATTGCCAATATTATTGCCACTATTGCTGAAGCAATGATACTAGTACCAGTAGATTGTAATAACGCAAATGGTAACCAGAAAAGTACCAAGACCACTATAATACCTAGGGCCATTGGCAGATAACTTTCTCCCAATTTAGGATGAACAACATGCCAAACTGAACCTGTCCAGCGCCAAGCTCGCTTGTAAGGATAGGTTGTGGAAAGTTGCTCAAGTACATATCCATTATCTTCAACCACAAATATTTGCTGACAGCGATCGCAACCAAATGCTTCTGTCAACGTAATCGGAGTTAGGCGTCCCTTGCGGGTACAAGGACATGGGTATTCGCCGTTGAACTCTATTTTTTCAATATTTTCAGATTGCACAAGCAGTTCAGTAACTTGGACTCGGTTGTCAAAGCTGGAGAAGCTCCATTCCCTTTTTTCTCGGGTTTGGTAAATTAATTGCAGAAAACCTGCTGATGGTATCAGTCAGTTAACGGTATTTTTACTATACAGGTAACAGTCTAGACAGTAACTTTAACTCCTTCATTAAGGAATTGGGTGATGTCTACGACTGCGTAGAGTGTAAGCATAACAAGGTAACAACCTTGATGTAATACTTCTGACTGGTTTAGCTAAAATTAATTTTAGGTCATTCCCTAAGATTAGTTTCTATTTTTAAACTAACTCAATCTCAGCTAATACATTTCACCATCTAATTATTTTTACTTCTAATACAAATTTATAATCTGAGTTTATCCTCTGTCCTCAATATAATGGTTAGTCTTTTGCTTTTACTTGACTTTTTATTTATTTACTTTTCATTTATTTACAAATAATTTTTCGTGTAATACATAACATATTGGTTTATGGTATCTCATTTTACATTCAATTACTTGCTTGAGAATGGATCCCATAGAAATATCCAGCTTCTTTTAACAAAGACTTCCTAGGTCCCTAACTATAGCGTAGCTTAGTTGGTGTAGTTCATAATCCGGCTAAATATTAACCAAATATATTGGCTGGCAATGGCGTATCCTAAGTTCAGTTTCATATAAATTTAATTTAAGTGTAATTCTGTGGGCAGAAATCGAGAACCATTTGTCAGCCTCCTCCTGTACCATGCTTTTAAGTGGTCAGTAGTAAGTCCAATGCTCCATGTATATTTTCAAGGAAAAATTTATGGAGCTGAAAATGTTCCTAAAACTGGACCTTTAGTAGTAGTAAGCAATCACGCTAGTAATTTCGACCCACCGATTGTGTCCAATTGCGTGCAGCGTCCGGTAGCATATATGGCAAAGGAGCAATTATTTAAGGTTCCTGTATTAGGTCAAGCAATCCAACTTTACGGTGCTTACCCTGTCAGTCGAGGAACTGCGGATAGAACTGCAATTCGTGCAGCTTTAAACTGTCTAGAGCAGGGGTGGGCGGTTGGAGTATTTCTTCAAGGTACCCGCACAAGGGATGGACTAATTACCGATCCAAAGCGTGGTGCAGCATTAATAGCAGCCAAAGCGAAAGCTCCGTTACTACCAGTTTGTCTGTGGGGGACTCACGCAATTGAGGAAAAAGGCAAAAAATTACCCAATTCAGTTCCAGTAACAATACGAATAGGTAAGGCGATCGATTATCCTGAAGCTAATGACAAAGAGGCTTTGATAGAGGTAACTCAAAAGTGTGCTGAGGCAATAAATTCCCTACATAAGGCTGGCAGATAAATTATAATTATTGCTTGAGTTGTATGTGGCTAAAGATATATCAGTTAGGAAATTAATTTTCCCTTTACAGTAGAAAATAGCAAAACTTCCTAAAAATGGTAAAATTCGCTATAAAACTCAAGCGATATTCCAATGGTCTATCCCAGAAAAAAGAATAAAACTTCACCAAATTCAAGTTCGCGAAATTTACAATTTATCGTACAAACTATCGGTTGTAAGTTATCTAAAGATATAAAGTTGACTGAAACTTAGATTGAATCAAATATATTCTGAAACTTACAAATTGATAATTAATAATATTTTTCCAAGTTAATTTAATTAATTAGATATCAAAAAAATAATATTATGTAACATTTTTTAGTATATTTACTAATGAAGAGTCGCATGAAAAGTGAATGAGTAATGAAGAATTGCGTAAGCAATTGACCGAAAATCTTGATGAGGCAGAATGGGAGTGGTTAATTCCTCACGTCAAAAGAGATGCGGTAATTGTGGTAGCAAAAGAATTAGATTTGCTTGATGTAGGGGAAGCGATCGCTAGCGACAAAGTCTCAGAAGTGCAAGTATGGATAGAAGAGGCTTTTATCACTAAACCTTCCAATGAACAAATGGGTGAGTGGAATAATCAACGCGAAAAGCGCTTTAATGCTCTAATAGTGGAGCCATACGTACTGATACAAGAAAAAATGGCAGAAGCTAGTTAGGTTTTTCGTTTCGTCCCAGGAAATTTTAATTTAAGTACATTTAAATATTGTTGTTAAATTTTGATTGAATCGGATTAGAATCTTCGAAAGGTTGAGAATCTTCAGTAACAGTATTTCACTTCTGATTTCTGGCTCCCGTGTACCGGTTTTATGTTGATGACTTTAGTCTACTCTGTCCTGTTAGCAAAGCGGTACACTACCGCGCATAATTCTGCTATGAATCGGTAGCGAACGCACAGTTTTTCTAATTCACAACTTAAAGCAGCTATTAAAAGAATTATTTTCCCAAATTTAAAAGATTGGAATAGAAATTTGCGTAATTCACAACCCGACCAAGGGTTAATTAACTGTTACTGCATCATCTAAAAAAACATTAAAAATTTGCAATCTTAAAATTTGCAATCTTCAGGTTAATGACTGGAAAACTTCTAGATAGTCAGGGGTAGATTAGAATTTCAGTTTTAACCCCAATAGATATTTATCGCTACTAAATTTGTAGCAAAATGATTACAATTTAAAGCCTTTGAGCTAAATGACTCTTGAAGCTTGAGCAACACTAACACAGTACCAACAATGGGAATTTTAGTTCCAGTGAACAACGTATAATTACACAGTTTTGCAAATAATCCGTATATGGAACTTGTAGTTTAAATTCCTTTGCAGAATCTAAAGGTGAGTTAATCTTATAATAATTCTGCTCTTGATTTAGTACATATTCTGACCAATATTTTTAAGAAGATTGCTCTGGTTGCATTTCCTCAACAAGTCTGAGAGTTCCCAGACCCAAATCTTCGGGAGCAAGAGTTTGAACTTCAAACAATGCCATCATATCTTTCAATTGAGGGTTACCACGGGAAGCACCAGTCAGTCCTCTAGCGATAATTAAACCACAGAACCCTTTAGTCTTTTGACATCGCTGATTCCATTTTTTCCGTGCTTCGGAATGGACGGGATCGCTATCTAAAAACTCACCAAACAAAAATAATTCACTATTTTGAGTTTGTAATAAACCCAAATCATAATCAGTCCCATCAACAAGATCAGCACCAGGATTGAAACATATAGCTTTGAGTCCCCCAGCTTCTTGGATGTTCTCAATTACCGCTTTAGCTTTGGGACGAGATGTTTGAATCAAAATTACCGGTAATCCATCACCTACAGGTTTAACTTTACCTGGCTGATAATGTTTTACACCATTACGCAAATATTCCAACATATCCCAGGTTATAACTCCCAAACTAAGAAAAGAATCTTCTGGAATCAAATCATCTCGTAATGATGTCAATTGACCTGGTAAATCTGATAAATTTAAATCATCTTCAGAATCATCAGTGGCATTAATTGCCATATCTTCCAATTCATCAGCAAGTTCCGGCATCGTGGAAACTGTAACTGATACTGATTTTTGTTTTTGAACTGCTTCCGGTAAAGAAATACGGTAGCGGTGATTCAGAGTGGGAAAATCATATTCATTTAATTGACTGCGGTGATCGCGGAAAAAGCGAAACAAAGCTTCTAATGCGACAAAAACAGCGATTGCTTCTTCTTCATATAAAACCGAGCGTAACCCTTCCAAGGGATGGATATTACCAAAAGTTGGTTCGATTTCCGAACTCGGTAACTCTGCTAAATCGTAATAGAAATCGTCTTCTGGGTCATCACTAGCGTCGGTTTTCTCAAAAGTGACAAACAAACAATCTTGCTTGAGAAAAGCATCTTCTAAAAGTCCTTGTGACTCCCCATCCCTTAAAACTACATCCCGAAATCTTTTCAGTGATTCTTGACTGCGATAAAGTAATATACCGTACTCAATACCCAGCATTCCCATGACAGAAGCATAAAGAGTACCAATATCCCACTTGTTAATTTCTATTGCTAATATTTGCTGCTCTTCTAAAAATTCCCAAGGAACAGAATTCCAGATTGCAAAAGCTTTATCATTTAAGAGCTTGGCATATTTTGGTGGTAATTCTGGAACTTGACTTTCAACAATTTCAGCAAATCCACGGAATAGTTCGTCAATGAACGGTAAATTGGGAACATAATCAATTGCAATGTCTAAATCTTGTAATACCCCCCGTAAATAAAACTGAATTTCTCTGTCTTTGACGACAATTTTTTGGGGACGACCAGGTTTACCAGGAGAATTAGGACTTTCCATTGCGCGCATCAGAGTTCGGACAATTGCTTCTGGTCCGCTATCTGGAGATACTATGTCCATTCCCCGCACAATACCTTGCGATCCATCTACCCACAGAATGCATTCACCCTTTTCTTCTGAATTGTCATATTCCTCAAGCGAAGATGACAATGGTCGGCGATCTCCCTCCCATACGGAAGGTATTTGGGTTAAATTCTTCAATCGACGACTGGTAGAGCGATTAAAGGTTGTCATAAACTAAACAATTAAAAAGATTTACAACTAAAAGTTTTGGTAAAAGCAAACCTTGGTGATGTTACTCCAAGGGCGAAGAATTTAAGAATAACTATGGCTGACGCCACGCTGTTGCTATCAGGTGGTTATGCTAGTACTTCCATAAAAAATTGAAAATACCAGATCTGAAAGAACACGGAGTCTCTCAATTCTAGGATAAAAACACCAATATAGATTTCGGGTGAGTTATTTACAATTTGCCAATCTTGAATAGCAATCTCGCTAGAATAGATACAAAAACTAAAGACAAAAACTTCGCCAAGCCCAGTTAGCACTAGGCTAAAACTAGAGCTTTGCCCTAAGCTCTAAGAGGGGTAACAGCAAAACCTTGTATCACGGAAAAAGCAGATGACACAAACACAAGCATCTCAACAACGGGGTATTCAACTAACCCCTACCGCATTAGAACAAGTCAAATTTTTGCGCAGCAAGCAAGATAAAGATTTATGCTTGCGAGTCGGAGTTCGTCAAGGTGGATGTTCCGGAATGTCCTACATGATGGATTTTGAAGACAACAGCAAAATCACCCCTCAAGATGAGGTATTTGAATATGATGGCTTCAACATCGTGTGCGATCGCAAAAGCTTGTTATATTTATACGGCTTAGTTCTAGACTACAGCAATGCCATGATTGGTGGTGGCTTTCAATTCACCAACCCAAATGCCAATCAAACCTGTGGTTGTGGCAAATCATTTGGCGTTTAGTAGTTATTTAGTCGTTTAGTCGTTAGTCATTAGTCATTTCAATATTATTAACATTTAAATATTGAATGTATGACTATTGACTATACATCAAGAATTCCAAGCCCAGTTAATTAGTAGAGTAATTGTTTGTGTTACGGTATCGATCTAAAATCATTCCACGTTACACGACTGCTTTGGAGGAATAACCACTTACATATTCCCGTTTAAACAGGAAGTATAAGCTACAAGTGTCACAATTTGTCCAGACTTTACACAGCAGCTTCAAATCTGTGAATGAAAAATCCTCATGGATGACGCCTGAGGAGTGTCAATATAGACTATGAACTACTGACTGTTGACTAATTAATTTCTATGACTGAAACTGTTGAATCTTTGTTCGATACCGGCTTGGAACGTTATAAAGCTGGTGAAGAAGTTTCCTCATTAATTCCTGTATTTAAAGAAGTTTGCGATCGCGCCCCAAAAAGTGCTCCAGCTTGGACTTGTTTGGCTTGGTTGTATCTGTTAGCAGATAAGTCTTCCTCAGCATCTAAAGCCGCACAAAAAGCTGTTAAACTCAATCCACAAGACCCCCAAGCAAGGGTAAATTTAGCTGTTGCAATGCTAGAAAATGATCAAAAAGGGGTAAGACAGCACATTGATGTTGCACATCAGTTGATTTCCCTTAACAGCGAATGGTACGAAGAAATTCAAAATAGTATTGAAGATGGTTTAACCAGAAAACCTGACTGGCAAAGTTTATCAAAAGTTAAAAACTGGTTGTTTGGTTAGGGATTGGGGATTGGCGACTGGCGATTGGGGATTGGGGATAGCACTGCGTGCCGCCGCAAGCGGCATATGGCGACTGGGAACTGGAGATTGGGAAAGAGTTACCCATTGCAATTACCAATTACAAATTACCAATTACCCATTACCAATTACCCATTACCAATCCCCATAAAAAATATTTAAACAAACGTCATTATGAAAGATAAATTATTAAACTGGTTCAACTGGATACTAGTAGCAGATGTATTCTTTGTATTTGCAGCTTTCGCATGGCTCGCGATCGCAGTAATTGGTAATTCAATGGGGGTACCCCTAGGTTTAGATTTGTGGCACAAATTGTGGCAACCTGTGTTCAATCCTGCGATTGGGATTTTAATGGCTGGTGCAATTCTCAGTGGTATTATCAGTTGGATTTCTAAAAAATTTTCTCAAGCTGGTAATGGGTAGGGATTGGGGATAGCACTGCGTGCCGCCTTGCGGCATATAGGGACTGGCGACTGGCGACTGGTGACTGGCGACTGGCGTTAGCCATAAGCACTGCGTGCCGCCGCAAGCGGCATATGGCGATTCGGTCAAGGTTTTCAATTACCAATTACCCATTACCAATTACCCATTACCAATTACCCATTACCAATCCCCAACCCCTCACTTCAAAATATCTCTTAAAGCAGGCTGCAATTTAGGATACTTGTATTCAAAACCACTTTCCAAGGTACGTTTGGGTAAAACCTCTTGTCCTTGCAAAACTACTGTTGCAGCTTCTCCTAATAGTGCTTCAAGGGCAAATCCTGGAACAGGTAGCCAAGAAGGTCGATTCATAACCTCACCCATAGTGTCGCAAAACTGTGACATTCGAACGGGCTCAGGAGAAGTTGCATTATATACTCCTTCCATTTGGGAATTATTTAGGGCTTGTAAAATCAAACCCACTAGATCATCTACATGAATCCAGGAAAACCATTGTTGACCATCACCTAAAGGACCTCCAGCAAAAAGTTTAAATGGAGTAATCATTTTACCTAAAGCACCACCCATTCCCAGGACAATACCAAAACGTAAAATTACCAGTCGCACTCCTAAATCCTTAACTTTTTGGGCTTCCGACTCCCATTCAGTTGTAACTTGGGCGAGAAAATCATTACCAGCAGAACTCGTTTCATCAAAGGTCGCTGTTTGACTGGTACCGTAATAACCAATTGCGGAAGCATTCACCAATACACTAGGTTTAGAATCTGCATTTCCTATTGCTTCGACTATCTTTTGGGTTCCGAGTTTGCGGCTATTGAGAATAATATTCTTGCGTTCTGGCGTCCATCGCCCTTCAGCAATCGGTTCTCCTGCAAGATTGACAACTGCATCACAACCGTTTATTGCATTTTGCCAATCCCCAGACATGGTAGACGTATAACCAACAATTTCTAAATTCTTAAATGCTGTTGTAGGAAAAACTTTTTGGGCGCGTTGTACACTTCGTGAAAGTACTACTAATTCATGACCTTGGCTAATGAGTCGTTCAACCAAGCGACTACCAACAAATCCCGTTGCTCCAGTAATTGCTATTTTCATTTTTAAGCGCTAAGTAGACTCCACCAAACTCCTATTCTACAGATCTGAGCGTTCAAACTTATAAATATTACTAATCCCCAATCCCTAATAACCTAATCTCCAATCCCCAATCACACGATTTTCAGTATCTAAAATCAAGAAATGAATCGAAGTTAACTTGGCTTTTATATAGTTCGATATTATAGGATGGACAGAGTATTACAAAGCACGGGGCTATATGGCTCGATATACCTGTTCTTTTCTTCTTTCTATTAATTTTGAACAACTTTTGCCTTTAATTGTAGAACTTCTACAAGACTGTAGTCTTAATGTGATGTACTATACATCTGACTACGTGATGGCAAGGGAAATTCCTGGTACTGTCCCTTTTTCAAAGTTAGTGACAGTAGAAGCACTAATTGATAAAAGTACAGCTACCGAGACCGAAACTCGCATGAGCATTGTGATGAAAAACGAGGAATTACCACTCCAAGTTGAAAATCACTGTCGGCAACTATTTGAGTATATTAAGGAGGCAATAGAACATAGCCGTCACTGGCATTTAATTGAAAGTCTTGCAGGATAGCGCGAGTTATCCAGTACTAGCTTGAGCACGAGGTAGCTCTAGCTTTTTGCTAGAGCCAATAATTAAATCACTTGATAGTAAAAAATATACCGGAGGTGACAAGTAGGTCTTTAATCTTCTATATCCTCAGTCATCCCAGGATTAATAAGAGTAATATCATACTCACTCAAATCTGTTGGTACCTGTGTTGTTGTCTCGCGCTGCAGTAAGTAATAAATAGCACGTACTTGAGGACCGAAGACTATTTCGTCTTCGTTTCTCAGGTCATGTGCTGGAGTTTTGCGTCCATTAACTACTATTCCGTTGGAACTGGGCTTCCCTTTCGCATCACCATCAACAATTCGATAATAATGAGTGTTGCTGTTGTTTCCCCTGGGTAATCTGACTAAAGTCGCATGGCGACGGGAGACAAATTGCGAAGCTAAGCGAATATCGCATTCAACGTCTCTACCGATAGAATAAATCGGGCGTTCCAAAATAAATTCTTTACGTCCACGAGCGTCTTCAATAATCAGTAGATGATTCTGATGATTTTCTGCTGTCATTGACACATCGTTACTTCAATAGTTTGAACTTTGAGAATTTTAAAATTTGCTTGATATGGTTTTGTGGTATTCTCGAAACCAGATTTGAGGTATAGGACAACCAAATAATCTACTAATGTTTTCGCTAATACGATTACTAGAACCATTTTGTTCTATAAAATTGTTTTTTTACAAAACATTGTTTACAAAACTATAGTCGTAAGGCTAAGTGAGCATTGCTACAGTTGCCTAACGACTTAGTTTAACCTGATATTGGGAAAATAATTATTTGAGTTAATTATTTGAGGTCAGCAATATTAGTCAATAAGAAATATTTTAACGTCGACGGATAAAACGCTTTAAGTAAAATGCCTTAAGTGAAACGCCTTAACAATAGCGAATTTGTCACAACGCTAACGGAGCTAAAAGCCATTAATGCTGCTGCACCTGCGGGAGTTAAAACAAAATTAAAGCTAGGTAATAATATCCCCGCAGCTAAGGGAATTCCTAAAGTATTGTATGCAAAAGCCCAGAATAGATTTTGACGAATCTTATTAAAAGTCGCACGACTAAATCGAATTGATTCTACTACGTCATTAAGGGAATCTCTCATCAAAACTATATCGGCTGTTTCCATAGCCACATCTGTTCCAGAATGCAGAGCAATTCCTACATCTGCTTGAGATAATGCAGGAGCATCGTTGATACCATCTCCTACCATTCCCACATGTTTTTGATTGTTTTGTAGCGATTCAATAACTTCAGCTTTTTCTCCTGGCATTACGCCTGCAATAATATCGCTATCGTCTAAACTTAGTTGCCTTCCTAAAGCGATCGCAACTTCTGGAGTATCACCACTCAATAACATGACGCGCAGATTCATTTGTTGTAGTTGTTCTACTACTGAAACTGCATCTTCCCTTACAACATCTGATATGGCGAAAATCCCAACAATTGCATAATTTACTGCAACGTAGACTACTGTCTTACCATTTTTTGTAAAATTCTCAACTGCTTGAGATAAGGTTTGATCCACAACTATTCCGTGTAGCTCCAACCAGGCTTTATTACCTAACAACACTGATTTTTCTTCTACTACACCTGAGACACCCAATCCAGGTTCTGTACGAAAATCCGTTGCTACTGGGATTGTTAAATTTTGTTGCTGTGCTGCATTAATAATTGCTGTAGCGAAAGGATGAACTGTACCACTTTCCACTGCTGCTGCTAATTTTAATAAGGATTGAGAGTCTAGAACTGGAGATAAATTTTTAACTCTTTCCTTTGGGAAAGTAACAGTTATTGTTTGTGAGGAAGATTCCTGAGTTTGTAATTCATAAGTCTGTGCTTCAGGTTTACGGGTTGCCGAATTATCCGTTAGTAATTCCTCTATCAGCAAACAGTCGGTAACTGTAGGCTTACCAATAGTTAGCGTACCAGTTTTATCAAAGATTACTGTATCTAATTGGTGGACTCTTTCTAAAACATCGCCACCTTTAATTAAAAGTCCCTTTTCTGCTGCGATCGCAGTTCCTACTAAAATCGCTGTTGGCGTTGCAAGTCCTAAAGCACAGGGACAAGCGACTACCATAACTGCAATCGCTAATTTCAAACTTAATAGCAGTGAAGCTTGTCCTGCTGATGTTGTCCCACCCCAAATTGTGAGATTATCCCAAATATTAACTCCAATAAAATACCAAAAAACAAATGTTAATATTGCAGCACCCAAGACTCCGTAGGTAAAGTAACCTGCAACTGTATCTGCTAATTTTTGTACTGGTGCTTTACGGGTTTGTGCATTTTCCACTAAAGCCACAATATGAGCCAAAGTTGTATCGTCACCCGTCCGCTCCGCTTGAATAACGATCGCCCCAGATTGATTAATCGTTCCTGCAGCAACTTTATCTCCGGGTTGCTTGAGTACTGGTACGGCTTCCCCACTCAACATTGACTCGTCAACGGTGGTTTTTCCTTCCATAACTTCGCCGTCGACGGGTATCTTCTCCGAAGGTAATACCTGCAACCATTCACCAACCTTCACTTGTGCAGCAGGAATTTCAATAAAGTTTGTAGTAATATTATTTTTTTCAGTTTTAGTTTTATGGGGATTGGCAATTAACCGAGCAACAATGGGTTGAAGCGATAATAATTTCCTAAAAGCTGCTGCAGCACGACCTCTTGCTCTTTTTTCCAGGGTTCGTCCCAGCAAAATAAAACCCAACATCATGACTGGTTCGTCAAAGAAACATTCCCAAGCCATGTTAGGAAATAGCAGCGCAATTACACTTGCAATGTAAGCTGTAAGAGTACCCAACGCCACTAAAGTATTCATGTTGGGCGTATTTCGCCATAAACTACGCCAACCGTCTACGATAATTTCTTTACCGGGGATTAGTAAAGCCAAAGTCGCTAAGCCACAGTGAAACCAAATATTACTTACAACTGGTAACATCACGCCGCTCAGGTGACCAAAATGCCCAATTCCTGAAAGTATCAGTAATACAGCAGCTATTACTAGCTGTATCATTGAACTGCGCATTTCCCGGTGATGTTTGGTTTCTAAATCCCGGACAGATGAATTACTACCTACATCATTAGCATCTGATTGGCGGATCTGTGATGGGAATCCTGCATCCGTAATCTTTTGAGCTAAAGCATTTGGATCTACTACACCCGCTTGAGACTCAACAACAGCTATTTCCGTTGCTAGATTCACAACTACATCTGTTACTCCAGGATATTGGGCGAGTTGGCGCTCTACCGCTTTCACACAGCCCGCGCACTTCATACCCCCAACATCCAAAGTAATTTTATCTGCAATTGGTTTATCTGTAACAGTCGTGGTGTAACTAATGGTTTGAGTTTGCATACATATTATGGAACCGCCTATAAGATTTCATAGCCCAATTCAAGACGCTTCTATTTTGAGCTTAGGCTAAGTTTAGCGATTTCTACTTCTTTTACAGATCGTAATACTTATTAAATTATATAAATAATTCCAACATAATAAATAGTTAACCACGATCATAATTACAATAACTTGTATAAATAAGAGCCATTACTTGGATAGGGATCAAAGCTAATTCACTTTTCCAGAATTCATTAATTCCTAAACTCGATATACTACAAAAAAAGCCACAACCTAAGATGACAAAGGTTAATAAATTAAGGTGTCTAGATTTAATTTTTAGCATCGCCACATATTTGAAATTTAGTTTGTTTTATGAATGAGATAGTTTCAATAATTCAGCTAAAATTTTGCTCGCATGAAATTCAACTAACACATATTGAATAAATTCCTTATTCAATAACTGTTTATAATTAATAACTCCCTATTATTTAAACACCTGATTGTTTGATTTATTTTCTCAATAGGAGATGAAATTATAAATTCATCGTCTATATATGAAATATAAGCAATGATTTTTATCCCGGAGTAAATAAATTTTATATTATTAAGGATGTTAATTAAAGTATGCTGGCCAACATTATAGAATAGCTAAAATGTTTGATATGCTTTGAAAACAATCATATAAAGTTCAAAGCTAAGCTTATAATTTTAGTAATAATTAACTACTGAATTAAGACCTCGCAAAATAATCTATAGCGAAAATCATCTTGCTTTCATAGGGATAAACAAGACAAATCAAAAGCTAAAAAAAATTTGTAGTATAGCTTTACAGGTAAATCTATTCACTAGATAGAATTAGTGAAATGACCCAAATCACTCAAAGTTAAAAATTTATTTTTAAGAACTGAAGTCAAGGATTTAGCTATTTACTGACGTATTCTATATCTACCATCTAGCAAAAATTTTTATTAACTTTAAAATTTTAATGTGTAAATTTATGAACTGGGAATTTTTAAACTTACAAACTTAAAGTTTTATTAAACAATTCCTCCTCTAAAATGAATATATAGTAATTCAGATTTAAATGCAATATGGGACTCGTATTTATAGTTGATATATTTATGTTTTCTAGATTTATAACTCTGAAAACTATAACTTCTATCTATACTATTTGAATAGTTATAAAACTAACTCTACAACCAACGATATTTATTATAGATAACCCCAATTTTTTTTTAATTGGGGTTCTAGCTTTTTACCTGATTCACGCTCTCCTACTCATTCTTTACAATTGGCAGAATTTATTCAGTTTATATGTAGAGTACTTAATTAAGGCTTAGAGTTGTAAATCTTACTAATATGGAGCCGGTTTAGTTTTATTAATAAATATTATTTAAAACCAACCTTGTTTCTGAACGAAGTAAGTGTCAACGAATTCATTGTGACTTTTATTTAAGTAAATCATGCCTTCAACTAGACCAACAAACTGCATAATTACAAATGGAACGCCATAAGCAAAAAATAGACCTGCGATGGAAATCCCCAGCATCACTGCTCCTTCAAGGCTATATCCGAGCACAAATTTATGTACTCCTAGGGCACCAAGAATAATACCGCAGTAGCCGGCAAGTAACTGTCTTGTCGCGTGAGAAGGATTTAAGTTTGCCATAATCTATGTATATCTCCTGTATATTTACGTATAAAAAATAATACTTTTTTCGTCTACTGAAAGTATACTTATCTACTTTTGAGGTAATAAGATCTACTTTATGAGTAGTATAAACACTGTTTTAACACCAAAAATTCCTATGGTGTCTGATGTGGAAACTGGCGACACTATTGTGTTGTAAGATTTTGAGCTTTCCGCCTCCTTTAATGCTCGTTCAAAATCGTAATGTTAAGCACTACTTAAACAAAACGGCAAGGAGAAGGATGTGCGAGAGTCGAGAGAAAGATAATCATCTACCCAGGAAAATTTAGGTAAATAACTAAAAAATTATATTTCTGGGATTCAGTTTACTTGAAGTATTATCTAAGATCAGTTATTGGTAACGTTCTTAGTTTGAAATCTAGCCAAGATTTGAAGAACAATATTACTGAAAGACAGGGAGTGATTCACACCTGCATTATTTACAGCAATTACAAATGCAGACTTAATTTTAGTTATGATACTTTTTTGGAGACAAGTCTTATGACTTTACTTCCCCAAAACTAGACCCCCAGAGTGCGATTGTTCATTTTTTAATAACTAGCAGGATTACAAGTCTGCGCGAACATATGATAGTTTTCCATGAAGAAAAGCTACCGCTATCGCCACTCAAAAATGCTATTTTATTATCTCTACAGGTCTAATATAGCTCTATCCGGACTTTTAAGCCGAATTAAGTCACTATCATATCTTAAAAAGATTTGCTTTTATCCTTAGAAATATAACGATTAAATGGGTGTTTAATAGTAATTCCTACTTAATCATGATAAAAATTACCCACACTAAATATGGACTATTATTATTGACATTGATAATCAACGCCAAAATTATAGTTAAAAAGCTCTGCAAAAAGCTAAAGACGTTGATACTTATACATACCGCAAAATATACCTGATCGCAAAAATGCAGAGTTAGTATTAATTAAGTTGCGAATAGTTACTATAACAACGTTTGCCGCGAAGAGCCATACTCCCATGAGAATGTATCTGAGATTAATATTATAAGAATAGGTGATATCTATTGTAAATAGATTACTATTTAAGAAAAATTAATTTTTTTGATAGGGGAAAATTATAACCGACTGTCCAGTCGAATGAAACCTAATAAATAATGGGTCAAAAGTAATAGGTAATTGGTAGTTCGTAATACTTTTAACATGTAAATGACTGCTTATTTATTGAAGCTTGTATCTGTAAGAACGTATTTTTCTACTGAAATGTTTAAGTCACGAAAAAAGCTATTACTTGTTAACGATTAACGATTAACTATTACCTATTACTTATCAAAAAACTCCAGCTAAGTTTTCAAATATCTTCTTAATATCTTGTTGGAAACTTAAGAAGAACTACTACCCACAATAAATAGACTTAAGAGAGTTCCACTATTCCAAAGACTATGTAGCAACATTGGAGCAAGTAAATTGCGCGATCGCGTGTAAACAATCCCCAATATAATTCCTAAGGATGTTAGTGGTATAAGTTCGGATAAACTAAAGTGAGCAGCAGCAAATAAGACACTGCTAATAATAATCGATCCCCATACAGGTAAGTACTTGGTAAGAGAAGGTAGTAAAAAACCACGAAACAATATTTCTTCAAATAGTGGTGCAGCAATAGCCGCAGTAAAGAAAAATATTGCTAGAGCTACAGAATCTTGACTTTTAAGTACTAATTGCAGTAAAGGATTGCTACCTCCTTGTCCCTCCCATAATTTTTGATTGATTACAGAAACTAATAAGACAATTGGTAAAGCTGCACAGTAACCTCCAAAACCCCATAGAAACCACTTATCCCGAAAATGAAAACGAAACCAATCTTCAGCTAGAGGGAAAAAGTTTTTAATAGAGAAATATAATACACCAAGGGCTCCGAATGCGACGAATAAGTAACTGGTTAGAACGTAAAAAGCCTGTATGCGTACGCTAACAGCAGCACCACGTGGAATTGGGAGTACGGATAGTAATTCGGGAACTATTATTTGTCCAACGAAGAAAAAACCAACTACAAAAACTTGCAAAATGATTTCCCCATCCCAAGGGGTTGACCAAGCAAGATTTCCATTTTGCGCGAGTACGGAGTCTTTTCCTTTAATTAGAATCTGAGCGATTGAGAAAATTAATATTCCCAAGCCAATGAGAACACCTAAAGCAGGGAGAGTTGCGATAATAGCCAACTTTATTAAAGCATTTTGTGCCATTTGTTGAGTTGAACTATTGATTTGATTTACTAAATCTTGGCGTTGTTGAAACTGGTAAAGTTGAGTTAGAGCAACAGAACGAAACCAACCTTCTAGATTTTTTTGAATAAATTCTTCAGCATTAGGTTGTAAATTCGATCTATCTTGCCATAAGGCTATTAGCACCTTAGCTGTTTCGCCATATTGGGGAGAAATGACCGTATTTTGCGGTACATCATTCCAATCTTTTAGCGCACTTTCAGCCTTACCCTGCTGTTCTTTTAAAATACCTAAACGCAGATCTAATTCTGCAATTAACTTTTGTTGTTCGCGAGCTATTTTTTTGAGTTCCAGTACTTCTCCATTAAGGATGTCACTAGTTTGAGGAGATTTGACTGAACTTTGTGTAAGTTGGTTTTGAACTCTTTCTAAATTCTTTTTGGCTGAATCTCGAACTTGCTCGTACTGTTTTATTGCATTTTCTACAGGTTGTGATCCTACGATCGCAGCTTGCAATTGTTTGAAATTACCATCAGTGTTTTCTTCTGGTTTCCAAGCTGCAGCTTGTAATGATATGTCTGTCTGATAAAGTTCGATTAGACTTTGGGACTGGGGTCTTTGTAAGCTCTGGAATAAATTTGAGCCAGATAATACGATTGCAATTACAGTCAGTAATGTTAAAAATATCCTTTTCGGTGTCATCTATACTCTTTATCCGTTAATTAACCCTTAAATAATTTGCGTGTATGTGGGGCTTATACCTTTTGCAGATTATCGCAAGAAAATGTCTTTCGGTGATAAATTTTCTGACCTAATGATAAGAGATATGATAGGGTTTAACTGGTTACAGGAATTTTATCTTCTTAGATAAAAATAAGAATATAAAGTAAAACCGTATTATAAAGATAAATAATATAGAGATGTAGTGATACTACATCTCTACTGGCAATATAGTTACTGCAACAAAAGAGCTACACTTTATACCCATTTATTTTGGCAAATTACTTAAATTGAATGAAAGCAATGAACCAAAGCACTAAGCAAAGGCAATGAACTCATTTTCAATGCTTAGCGATCGCTTGGAATATTAGTCCTCATCATCCATAAGTCCCCAGCGATAGAATCTTTGATGGTGTTATATAATTCGGGATTCTTTGCTTGTAATTCCTCTAAAGTAATATCTTGAGCCAAAACTTCGCCATTTTTATTATGAATAGTGTAAGTTTTGTTGCGATTTATAGTGATCTGTCTGTCCCTCGTTTCAATAGAACCCAAAACAGAAGGTTGAGAAATATTAACTTGATTATTTTGTTGGACAATTACTTCTGCTTTTCCCAGTACTTTCCCATTAGTAATAATGGGAATTAAAGCTAAAGATACAGCTAATCCGAATAAAATTGAACGTTTCATAGCTCACCTCTTCAGGTTGGGCAGTATATCTATTTAAATAACACAGGTTTATCACTAAAAGTTCCAGAATAATTATATATTTGATTTATTAATATTTTTCTTTATGGTAGAGAAACAAATACATACCATTGAATTTACATTGTTTATAAAAGGGAACGGGAAATAGGGAAGAAGGAACAGATTCAAAAAATCAATATGTGAGGGTATTTTTTGAAATTGTATTTCTTGAAATTGTATTTTTTGAAATTGTATTTTTTGAAATTAGTATCACATTTTGGAAATACACCTTAGGTGCAAGCAAAAGTAAAAAGTAACAGGTAATAAAAGAATAGTTACCACAATGACACTGTTATGTCACGCTAAAGCCTACGGCGTCGGGAAAGCCTCTGACTAACGTCAAGCTTCGCTTTCGCTAATGCTAACGCCGTAAGACGCAGGCTTTTACCACATCGCCGTAAGGCGCGGGCTTTTACCCATTACCAATGACCAATTACCCATTACCTCCAGAAACTAACCCAAAAAACCACTAAAAAATTCTATGGTTTCCTTTAACGCTTTAACAAAAACATCAATTTCCTCACGAGTGTTGTAAAAAGATAAGCTTGCTCGTGCGGTTGCAGGAATATCTAAATGACGATGCAATGGTTGAGTACAGTGATGTCCCGAACGTATTGCTACACCATATTCATCTAAGAATGTAGATAGGTCATTTGCATGAATTTGACCTGCGGTAAATGCTGCGAGTGCAGCTCTTCCTTCACCATTCGCATCAGGTTTAGGTCCGTAGATTCTAATTTGGGGAATTTTTCCTAGTTCTTGGAATAAGTATGCCGTTAATTCTGCTTCATAAGCATGAATTTTATCCATACCGATAGTGGTAAGGTAATCCACTGCTGCACCCAAAGCGATCGCTTCCCCAATTGCTGGCGTTCCTGCTTCAAATTTATGTGGTAATTCCCCATAGGTAGAATGGTCTAAATATACATCTGCAATCATTTCACCACCACCCAAAAATGGGGGCATTTCTTGCAGGATTTCTTGTTTCCCATATAAGAAACCAATCCCTGATGGCGCACACATTTTATGTCCCGATGCAACTAACCAGTCGCAGTCCATATCCTGCACGTCAACAGGCATGTGGGGCACGCTTTGGCAGGCATCAATTAATACTTTTGCTCCCTGTTGATGCGCTAAATGACAAATTTCCTTTACCGGGTTGATACAACCCAAAGTATTGGAAACATGAACCACAGAGACTAACTTGGTTTTATCGGAAAGGAGTTGTTTAAACTGGTCTAAATCAAAGGTTTCTTCTGATGTCAGTTCGACATGCTTTAATACTGCACCCGTTTTTTGGGCGACAAAATGCCAAGGAACTATATTACTGTGGTGTTCCATCACCGAGAAGATAATTTCATCACCCGGTTGCAAGTTATTCATCGCCCAACTGTAAGCAACCAAATTGATCGCCTCAGTCGCATTGCGGGTATAAACTATTTCTTGTCGTGATGATGCATTAACAAATTTAGCAACTCTGTCTCTTGCTCCTTCGTAAGCATCGGTAGCTTTGCCACTGAGGCAATGAGCGCCACGATGAACGTTAGAATTATACTCCTGGTAATAGTCTTGAAGTGAATTAATTACCTGAAGGGGTTTTTGAGAAGTTGCAGCATTATCCAGATAAACCAAAGGCTTACCGTTGACTTTTTCCTTCAGGATGGGAAAGTCTGCACGTACTATATCAACTACAGTTTTTTCTTTTGCTAAAGTCATGTTTATGGTTCTAGGTATTGGGTATTGGGTATTGGGTATTAGGTATTGGGTTTGGGATTTAAGTTTTAAATTATCCCCTGGGAAAGTGCTATAAGATTTAATTTTTTGAGAACTAAGTTTTTGAGAACCAAGTAAGTTTTTAAGCACCAAGTTTTAAGTATTAACTTCTTAAGCACCTATTTGATTGACACTTTGGAGCAGACTCTCTTGTAATGAAGCTACAGGTATTTGTTTGATAATTTCGGTAGCGAAAGCATCGATTAATAAATGACGTGCGGCGTTTTCATCTATACCTCGACTTTGTAAGTAAAAAATTTCATCGTCTTCTAATTGACTAACTGTAGCACCATGGGCGCACTTAACATTATCAGCAGTGATTTCCAATTGGGGTTTAGTATCAATTCTGGCTTTAGGAGATAACAATAAATTACGATTTAACTGGGATGCATCGGTTAATTGTGCGGCTTTAGGAACAATTATCTTACCATTAAATACTGCATGAGCCCTATCGCCAATAATCGTTTTGTGCAATTGTTGACTTTTCGCATGGGGGTAATTCAACGCGATCGCGCTGTGGGTATCTGCTAACTGTTGTTCAGAAATTACTGTCAAACCATTGAGTGTGGTTTCAGTTTGTTCGCCAGTTTGCAAGATTTCTAAATTGTGGCGCGATAACTTTCCACCCAAACTAATCGCATTACAGGAATATCGACTGTAACGGGCTTGGGTAATAGCAGTTTTACCAATATGGAAAGCCCCTGCAGCTTCACGTACAACCCGATTATGATGTACGCTGGCGTTATCTTCTAGCCAAATTTCCGATACCGCATTGCTAAAGTAAACTGATTCTGCAGCTTTATTTTTAATAACTTCGGGGTTTCCATACTCTTCTACCAAAGTTAGTTCGGAACCACTTTGAGCAACTACTAAACAACGAGGTTGGGAGATTACTTGCTCGCTACTAGCAGTTAGATACACCAAATGAATCGGTTTTTCTACGACAACATTTTTGGGTACCCATACTATTGCAACATCATTAAACCCAACAGTATTGAGTGCTGTAAATACTTCCAGAGCACCTTCAGATTTTGCTAAATATTTCTGGATTTTCTCCCCGTATTCTGCGGGTAAATCAGCTAAATTACTGACTATAACCCCATCTGGCAAATCTGCGATCGCTGATAATTCGGGTGTATAAATCCCGTTAACAAATACTAAATGATTAGAACCTTCTGGTTGCGTGTCCTGTAAATGTTCGCCGTGGTTGGTTTGTACGGGATGAAATTTTACCTGTTTCAATCCAGACAAATCGGTAAATCGCCATTCTTCCTCGCGGGTTGTAGGAATAGTTGAATGACGCACCCAATTAACTGCGCGATCGCGTACTTCTTGCAACCAAGGAAATTTGGTTTGTAGAGATGTACCATCCTTGGTTTGTAAATTTTTCAATAATTCGCTCAGATAAGTATCTCGATCTAACAAACTAGATACTAAATTATCTGCATTAGAGTTAGGAACTGGACTAGGAGAAACTTGAATTGCCATTATACACCCACCTCAACTTCTGCTTCTTCCAAAATCCAGTCGTAACCGCGAGATTCTAATTCCAACGCCAATTCCTTACCGCCAGATTTAATAATTTGTCCTTTCGCCATCACATGAACATAATCTGGGACAATGTAATTCAGTAAGCGCTGATAGTGAGTAATCATCAAAGTTGCATTTTTGGCGCTAGTTAATTGATTTACCCCATTTGCAACGATTTTGAGCGCATCAATATCTAAACCAGAATCTGTTTCATCCAAAATCGCCAAGGTTGGTTCTAGTAGAGCCATTTGCAGAATTTCATTCCGCTTTTTCTCACCACCAGAAAAACCTTCATTTAAACTACGACTCAAGAAAGCCGAGTCCATTTTCACAACTTCCAGCTTTTCTTCAATCAGATCGTCAAAATCGAAGGCGTCAATTTCTTCTAAACCCTGGGCTTTGCGCTTGGAATTATAAGCGACCCTGAGGAAGTCCAAATTACTTACACCGGGAATTTCCAAGGGATACTGAAACGCCAAAAATATACCACTTCTTGCCCGTTCTTCGGGTTCCACTTCCAGCAGATTTTGTCCCTGAAAAATTACTTCTCCACCAGTTACCTCATATGCGGGGTGTCCAGCCAAAATCTTGGATAAAGTACTTTTCCCAGAACCATTTGGACCCATAATTGCATGGATCTCACCCAAACGGATTTCTAAATTTACACCTTTTAAAATTGATGCGCCATCAACTTCTGCTGTCAAATCTTTGACTGACAGCACCACTTCGCTATTTTCACTAATCATGCTCTCACTCTCTTTAAATTATTATTTTTTCTACTTTAATTTTTTTCTTTCTTGATGTGCGTGTGATTTATAGCAGCGAATAGCAAGTTAATCAAGTCCAGAATAAATTTCCCTTCGTCATATACCAAGTAGTCTTGAATTCTAGCTCCTGGCTCCTGAATCCTGACTTCTGGCTCCTGCTATATTTCTCGCACACCAAATTAACCAACACTTCCTTCTAATTTCAGACTTAATAGCTTATCAGCTTCCACCGCAAATTCCATCGGCAATTGGTTAAATACATCTTTACAGAAACCGCTAATCATCATTGTTACGGCGTCTTCTGCAGAAATACCCCGTTGGGCGAAGTAAAATAACTGGTCTTCACCAATCTTAGAAGTGGAAGCTTCGTGTTCTATTTTGCCGCTATTATTTTGAACTTGGATATAAGGATAAGTATTAGCATGGGCATTATCCCCAATCAACATTGAGTCGCACTGGGAATAGTTACGTGCACCTTCAGCTTTGGGATTCACTTTCACCAAGCCCCGATAGCTATTACTAGATCTACCAGCAGAAATACCTTTAGAAATAATTGTGCTGCGGGTATTCTTACCAACGTGAACCATCTTGGTTCCGGTATCTGCTTGCTGCATGTTATTGGTCAGCGCAACTGAGTAAAACTCACCGACAGAGTTATCACCTACCAAAACGCAACTGGGATATTTCCAAGTGATTGCAGAACCAGTTTCTACTTGGGTCCAGGAAATTTTTGAATTCACTCCCTGACACAAACCCCGTTTGGTAACGAAGTTGTAAATACCACCTTTACCATTTTCATCTCCGGCATACCAGTTTTGTACCGTAGAATATTTAATCTCGGCATTATCTAAAGCTACGAGTTCTACAACCGCTGCATGTAACTGGTTGCTATCGTACATGGGCGCGGTACAACCTTCCAAATAAGAAACGTAACTACCTTCTTCAGCAACAATTAAGGTACGTTCAAACTGTCCCGTATCCCCACTATTAATCCGGAAATAGGTGGATAATTCCATTGGGCATTTAACCCCTTTAGGAATATAAACGAACGAACCATCACTAAATACCGCAGCGTTAAGCGCCGCAAAATAGTTGTCAGCAATGGGAACTACGCTACCCAAATACTTCTTCACTAATTCCGGATATTCCTGTAAAGCTTCCGAAATCGAACAAAAGACAACTCCATCTTCTGCTAATTTTTCCTTAAAAGTTGTTGCGACTGAAACACTATCAAAAATTGCATCCACTGCAACATTCGCCAATCGCTTCTGCTCTGACAAAGGAATACCTAGTTTCTCAAAAGTTTCCAAAACTGCAGGATCTACTTCATCCAAACTGTTGAGCTTTTCTTTCTTTTGTTTGGGCGCAGAATAATAAATAATATCCTGATAATCAATTTCTGGATATTTTAAACCACTCCACTTCGGCTCCGTCATTTTTTGCCACTGACGATAAGCTTTGAGGCGATATTCCAGCATAAAATCCGGCTCATTTTTCTTCGCCGAAATCAGTCGAACTACATCTTCACTGAGCCCACGAGGAATAGTATCAGCTTCAACATCAGTGACGAAGCCGTATTTGTAAGGCTGGTTAACTAAGGTTTTAACGGTAGCGCTCATCGTAGTTTTTGTTGTGTTCGGTTAACAAATGTCTCTCTTTAAGGATGGAAGACGAGCTATGGGTAGCTAATTTTCCGAAGCAATGACCGGATGGTTACACTGCTGTTACAATAATCATAGATATTAAAACAACAAGTTTGTTGTTTAAGGTATCTTCATTCTAAGATAGATTAACAACAAAGTTGTTGTTTAAGTCATTTTTTTTTCAAATAGTCTTTTTTTTGATTCTCTAGGACGAAGATGGCGAGCACCCAACACCAACAGTCCTCAACCAAACAAGAAATTTTAGAGTATCTCTTAAAGCACGTCCAAGCGACAGCTTTAGAGTTAGCTACCGCTTTGAAAATTAGTCCCCAAGCGGTTCGTCGTCACTTGAAAGATTTGGACGCAGAAAAACTGATCTTGTATTCATCGTCCGTCCAAGCAGGGATGGGACGTCCACAGCATGTTTATCAACTTAGCTCTGAGGGTAAGAATTACTTAAATTGGGTCGCAAGTCCCCAGAATTCTGGTGATGGCTATGGCCAATTTGCTGTTTCTTTGCTTGACACAATTGCTCAAACAGTGGGGAAGGACCAAGTCAGCACAATTTTAAAAAAGCAATGGGAACGTAAAGCTGAAGAATATCGCAAATCTTTAGGGAATGCTCCCCTTTCTAAGCGGGTAGCAACCTTAGTAGAGTTGAGAAAAGCCGAAGGTTACATGGCAGAATATCATCCGATTGAAACAAACGGTGTAACATTAGGTGACAATGGGAAAAATAATAATTCTGGGAATATAAAGTCTGACAGTAAAAAATCCGAAAGTACCAAACCTGAAAGTACAAAACCTGGAAAGAAAAAATCTCAAACTAAATTAAGCGATCGCTTTATGATCGTCGAACACAATTGTGCTATTTCCAATGTAGCGGAGTCTTTCCCCAGCGTCTGCGGACATGAATTAGAAATGTTTGCTGCAGCTTTACCAGATTGTACGGTAGAAAGAACCCATTGGATGATAAACGGTGGCGAGCATCGTTGTGGTTATTTAGTACAAGCAAAACAAAAATAATCTTGTAAAAAGACAAGGGCTAACAAAAGATAAGAATTAACGATTTAAAGATTTACTTTTTCAAATTAAGTTTTTTACATTAATTCCAAAAGCCTTAAAAACTCCCAAAGCTTTAAAACTTCAAAAACTTCAAAAATATCCATAGTTATCCATCCGTACTTAGTTTGACTGTTTTGCCAATCTAAGAAATACTGTTATTTACCATATTGTTAAGCCTCCCAGGAATGAGTTTGCAAGGAAATTTATGAATGTACCACCGCAACAACCATCAACGCAGTTTTTAAGTTTGGAAGAGTCAGCTAAAGTTGACGCAGCTTTGCTTACTTCACCAGAAAAATTTTTAACTCGACTGACAATATCATCTTTGAAAGTCTTAACTCATATCGCAGAAGAATACGGTGTAGAAATCAAAGATTTAACCACACCACAGATAATTGCTTGGTTCGAGAAAGATAGCAAAATTCGTCAAGAACAAGGAAGTGAAGCTGCTTATTTGAAGTGGTAACTACTTCTAGTTCTAACTATTCACAGGTTTGACAATATATTATTTGATTATTTTGATTGGGCGATCGGGGGGGTTTGATTGCTCATGAAAAAATAGTACATCAACAATTACAAAATACTATTTAAACCATAATTTTTATCTATAGATATAAGTCTATCTGCACTTTAACAATATATTTTACTTATCCGGACATTCTTTTCAAGCAATAACTCCGGATCAGTATTTTTGTTACACGCATCAAAAAAATACTCTAATAGTAATGATTTGGTCATAGCTTTCAGCATTCGCCAACATCCTAACCTTATTATCTAGTGCCATAACAGATAATAAGGAAACATAATCTAGGAATAAGCAGATAATTCCTCATTCTTGGCTCCTGACTCCTGACTTCTGACTCCTGACTCCTAATTCCTGACTCCTGACTCCTGACTTCTGACTCCTGACTCCTGACTCCTGATTTCCGACCCTTTACTTTCACTTCATCAAAATAGCAATTACTCTTTAATTTTTCTTCGTGGAACCTTCATGCGATCGCAAACGTCATCTATTAATGATCTAATCAGTTTCAAGTAACACTCCTCCCGCAGTGCATGTACCATTGCTCAAAACGACAAATATAGAGAGATAATCTGCATTGGATGATGATATTTAGCCGTTCTTAACTTTAAACTTTTACATTTAGAACATTAAATTCCAATAAATCCCAAGTTTTTTATGGGTAACTTTAATTAAATAAAATACTGCTCAAACAAAATCAGGTATTTATTGCTACCTATATTTTTATAGCATCACAACTGAAGGATTCATAATATTGCTATAGAGATAAATGATTAAATAGAGTCGACTTCAAAGATTATTGATATCAAAATAAGAATATTCACTTTAAATATAATGGCTAATAAATTTAAGCGATTAAATAATAACCAATTAAGTTGATATTTGTTTATTTATTGCCTCAGGAAAGATAAATATGAATATATAGCAATTAAATAAAAAAATAATCCGGTCGAGTTAGAGTACAGATTGAAGTTTTTTAATATAGGAATATATTAGATACAAAAGCCTTTGATTATGATAATATCTATTATCTCTGATGAATCAAATTTGAGGTGTGTATTGTGGACATATTTTTATGATGTCCACAACCATAAGAAAGTGAGATACCCCCGTTTATAAATTTATCCAGAAACAATTGTTAACTGTTTATTGAGAAATTTTCACTGCAGTTCCTGTGGCAGTAATTAACATCAAAACCCCCGACTGATCTACATTTATGGTTCCCGTATCTATTTCAATACCTATAACTGCATCTGCTCCTAAACGTCTTCCCCTTTCTTTTAATTCGTCTAATGCTTTTTGTTGACCTTCTTGAAATAGCTTTTCATAACTACCTGTACGTCCCCCAATAACATCGCGAATACCTGCGAAGAAATCACGAAGAAAATTACTTCCATAGACGACTTCTGCTGTTACTATTCCTAAATATGACTGGACAATTTTTCCTTGAATGACATCAGTTGTACTTAAAATCATTGGTTTACCTTCTAAGTAAATAAGAGACTAATTTATGGATTTGCATTTAGAAATTATTTGGCTATTTACTTCTTTGAAAAATAAAAAGTTTTCCCAGTTAAATCGTATAGTATTTTATCTTTTTAGGTTTAGATCTTAGATATGCTATAAATGTAGTCTGAGGAGCGTTAGCATTTAGGTTATTTGAATTCTGAGAATTAATTTTTTTACTTGGAAGTCTTTTTTATTTACCAAGTGAGTATCAGTGAGGATATTGATGCTTCATAAATCTTTTGTAAAAGTAATCGCATAGAGTTTTCAAAAACGAATAATTTTGTTTTAATGTACATGCCACTACGGAATTCGTGAAAAAAGTTGCAATAAGAATCAGGTAAATTACTGTGTATAATCGAAAATCATTTTGGCTAAGTATTCTCGTTATAGGAAGTATTGGGATAACAATTCCCTCAGTTGCTCGCGCAGAAGTCTTAGTGGCTCAAGCACGGAGTACTTCCCAAGTTAGACAATTACTTAATGAAGGACGTCGTTTGGTAAATGCGCGTGATTACAATGGTGCAATATCTGTTTATCAACAAGCTGCAACATTAGAACCGAAGAACGGTAGTATCTTCTCTGGTATAGGCTACTTATATGCACAACAAGGGAATTTTTCTGCAGCTTTAGCAGCGTATCGTCGTGCTGTTGCTCTTAGTCCCAATAATAGCGATTATCATTATGCCCTGGCTTATGTCAGCGGTAATATGGGTGATAACAATAAAGCTAAAACAGCCTACCGTAAGGCAATCCAATTAAACCGCAATAATGTTAATGCTTACCTGGGGTTAGCTGCGGTTCTATTGAACCTCAGAGAGTTTAAAAATGCTAGGTGGGCTTTCGAGCAAGCAATGAAAATTGACCCCAGAAATGCTAAAGCTCATGAATTAAAAGGAGCGATGTTAATGAAACAAGGTCGTTCTAGAGAGGCAATAATGGAATTAAAAAAATCTCTCAGTCTTTACGAAACCCAGAAAAAATGGGAGGGTGTCAGTCGAGTAGATTCTATGCTCAGAGAACTAGGTGGAGCATAAAAATCTATCTAGCAGATAACGGTCCAAGTGACATTAATTCAAATGATATCGATCTAAATTACATTGTTTTAAGTAACATTAATCTTGATGATATTAATCCCAGTGACATTAATCTAAATAACATTAATCTAATTGGCGTCCGGTTAATTCGACGAAAATATCTTCTAAATTTGAAGGACGTACCATCATTCCAGTCTTATCTTCTTGTTGGTTCAAATAGTTACTCGCTTCTCGCAAGGTGGGGAAAAATAAATATTCCCAATGCTCCCCAACTTGCTTCACCAGTAGACCCTCACCACTTTCAGAACGCAATTCTTGCAAAGTCCCCAAAGTAATCAACTTACCACTGTCCATTATTCCTATTCGCCCAGGTTTCCGATTGTCCCCGGCTGTGCGGACGCCAAAGGCTCCACATAAATATTCTACTTCATCCATATAATGAGTAGTCAGTAGTATTGTCATTCCTTGTTGATTCAGACCTTGAATGATTTCCCATAAACGCCGTCTAGTTTGAGGGTCTAAACCTACAGTAGGTTCATCCAAAAATAATATTTGTGGTTGATGTAATAAAGCTCTCGCAATTTGTAAACGTCGCTTCATTCCACCAGAAAGAGTTTTAACCAAATCATTTCTTCTACTTCCAAGTTCTACATATTCTAACCATTGATTAATTAAGCGTTGTCGTTTTGGGTTGGGAATATGATGCAAACGTCCTTGAAATTCCATATTTTCCCATACGCTTAAATCTCCATCGACGCTAAGGGATTGTAATACAACTCCAATACTCTGCTTGACTAACATCGAGTCACGCAACACATCATAACCAGAAATTTCAATTTGTCCTTGGGATGGTTTTGTAAGTGTGGTGAGCATCCTAATGGTAGTAGATTTTCCCGCACCATTGGGACCAAGTAATCCAAAAATTTCTCCTTTTTCGATAGTAAATGATAAATCTTTAACTACAGAGCGATTATTGTAAGTTTTATAGACGTTTTCTAGACTTATCGCAGCATTCATTAGATAGTTTCTTGATATGTATATTTCTTTGAGATTTTTTTGTAAAATATTTTTTCTTACGAAATAATTACTGTTATTTTTTCATATAAGTTTGAGTTTCAAATTCGCCAAGTTCTCATGCTTCCAAACATCACCAAGTTCTCATACTTCCGAATAATGGAAATTGAGCGGAACTATGGGAGCCAAGAACTGTATTGCTTATCATCAGTGACTTAATTAATAGATGATTTGATGATCGGCACTTTGATTAATAGAAATTTGCCATCAATTCGAACTACTCCCAAGTTTATAAAAGCATCATTGCCTTTTCATGATTAGTTTTGAAAGCATTATCACATTACTACATGATTAATAAATTATTTTTACTATATTTAATATAGCGCAGAGCCGACATGTTATAACATCAAGGGCACGGACCAAAAAATCGTAAAATTGCAAAAAATAAGACTTACACAAAATTTATATAGTACTTACACCAAATCCGATTTTTAAAACCCCCTTTATATTTTTTGGGATTTCCCCCCACACTTCCCACACCTCCCACACTTCCCTCTCTCATTCTAAAAAGAGGTAATTAACCCAGACTTAGTATTACACCACTGACAGCTGACTTAAATGTAATCTTGAAATATTGGGAGTGGATTGGAGTAATGCAGTGCTCAATCACCATAAACTAGTCAAGAAGTAAATTAATAAGGCTAAATATGCGTTTATGTTTGAATTTCAGCTATATAACTACACAAAATATACAATGCAAAAAAAATATCAAATATTCCGGAATCTACTTAGTTTTGGCAGTAGTAATAAATATCCAATTAACTCCTAGCCTTCTATATTGAAGTTCTATATGTAACAGATGGGGACTATCCCACTTCCTTTTTATCTCCGCCTTAAGCCCAGTTGCAATTGTGACTGGGTTTTGGTGATTAAGGGTAAATACCGTCAGTGATTAAGGGTTTTAAATGCCCTATTTTTCCTTATTAGTAAATAAATAGATAAATAAAATAATTACTGTACTTACTGACTTATAGTTGTTGTCCAATCGGAATAGTGATAATAAACTCAGTACCTTCTCCCCGAGTGGATACACACTGCAATTGTCCGTGATGATTTTCTACAACAATTTGATAGCTAACCGATAAACCCATACCAGTACCCTTCCCAACTAATTTTGTACTGAAGAAAGGGTCGAATATACACTTTTTGACCTCTTCTGTCATTCCAATTCCGTTATCAATTATACGGATACATACTTTTGCTGAGTTAATAATTTCTGTGCAAATAACAATTGTAGGAATTGAGGATATTTCTACACTTGTTTGCACTGACACATCTGTATCGTCTATATTTGAGCTTAAAAGCAATTTTGGAGCAAACTTTCCTTTTTTATGATTTTTTTCTTCTAATGCATCAATCGCATTAACTAGTACATTCATAAATACTTGATTCAGTTGGGAAGGATAACACTCGATTTTTGGGAGTTCGGTATATTTCTTCAGAATACGAACTTGAAAACTACTGGATGTTTGCTGTAACCGATGCTGCAATAAATATAAAGTGTTATCAATTTCTGTATGAATATCTACTAGTTGTCTGTTAGCCTCATCTAAATGGGAAAATTTTCGTAACGACTCAACAATTCTACGAATTCGGATTGCACCTGTATTCATTGAATTGACCAATTCAAAGAAATCTTCAGCAATAAAATCTAAATCGATTTCTTCAATTTTTTTACTAATTTCTCCATTCGCTTGGGGGTAATGCTGCTGGTAAAGGGAAATCAGCTGTAGCAAATCTTCAGCATAATTTTTTGCTGGTTCAATATTACCGTAGATAAAATTGGTAGGATTGTTGATTTCGTGAGCTATACCTGCAACTAAACTCCCCAGAGAAGCCATTTTTTCAGAAAGTAAAAGTTGTGCTTGGGCGATTTTTAATTCAGAAAGAGTTTTTTCTAATTCCCGCGCTTTTTGTCTTTCCTGTGCTTCCGATTTTTTTAAAGCTTCTTCTACTCGTTTGCGTTCCCTTAGTGCAGCTTGTCTTTCACTAATATCTCTTGCTACCCACAATACTTGACAATCGGAAATTGGGGAAATGCTAGCTGCAAACCAATATTCCTCATTATCCCAAGACAAGCTGTAATCAAAGTTAACGATTTGTTGTGTGTTGAGCGACTGTACAACCTTTTCTAACCATATTCTAGTATTTTCTCCTTGAAAAAATTGCTCTACTGTTTGAGTGACTAATTCTGTTTGATATTCATGCAAACAAAGATTATTAGTTGGTATTATTTCGACATTTCGTAGTAGCTCATCGTCAATACTAATCACAAGTACAATATCACTCATCGCCTCAAATATGGCACGCATTTGAGCTTCCGAAGTGCGCAACTTTTGTTCCAGCAACTTACGAGTTTCAATCTCTTTTTGTAGTCGATGGTTTAATTTTATTAGCCTTAATTCATCTTCTTGGGAATCATGGAGATTCATATATTATTATTTGTTTTAGTTTTTACTTTTTAATTTAGTATTGTGAATTTAGTGTTATTCGGTGCAAATAATTTTGTGTAAAGTATTTGAGTAAAACCCGGTTAGTAAATTTATGTCTTTTTACAAAATCATAAAATTTTATACATCAACTTCCCTTGATTGAATAATATCTTGGATTCAATAGTAACTGCTATCTATTCTCTACCCCCACTTATCGCAATTGCATCTACAGAAATTTTGGCGATCGCCAACCATTTTATTAGAAACAGGATACGCTACAAGCTTGAGTCATAACTAACTGGCTGTCTTTAGTTTTGCTACATTTTCTTAGGCTAGTTTTTCCCAGACCCCAGAAAATAAAATAGTTTCCTTTTGTTTCTGAGACTGCAATCCTCCAATATATAATTTATACACGTACGAAATAAAGTTAAAAGAATATTGACAACAGTCTTGACAATTAAGTTATTACCAAATTGGATAAGGCATAAATTAACTGAATACTCCTTTTATAAGTCCAACAACTTAAGTGAATACAACTATAATTTTATTCTCTTTTATTACTACTACTGTCCGGATACTTCTCTGTATTTATACTTTCACTCGTTTTGCAGCCAACAGATGTGTCTAAATAGAGTCACATATCTCACTGATGATCGCTAAACAGTAATTTTACTGAGAAGTAAGTTAATTTTATTTATATTTTAATTGATTTTAAAATGCAAAATGGTGGAAAACGCAAAACACAAAACAAAATAAATAACTTAAAAATAATAATACTCAAATATTACTGAAAATAAATGATTTAAGATTGCTATAACAGTCAAATATTACCAATTAGCCTTAGGGTTTGCAGTCACTCATGGGGGGAACTCCCAAGACCGCGCTGTCTCAACAATAAACAATTAACTAAAGGATATAAAACTAGTGGTCAGTACTCCGGATATTAATACCTCTACGCAACAACTTCCCGAACACGACGGAAGATTTGGAAAATTTGGTGGTAAGTACGTTCCTGAAACTTTGATGCCTGCACTCAGCGAGCTAGAGGCAGCCTATCAAAAATATCGCCAAGATCCAAGTTTTCAAGCAGAACTACAAGATTTATTGCGGGATTATGTCGGAAGACCCAGTCCTTTATATTTTGCCGAACGCTTGACCCAACATTATGCTAAATCTGATGGTACAGGTGCACAAATATACTTAAAGCGTGAAGATTTAAATCATACTGGTGCTCATAAAATTAATAACGCTTTGGCGCAGGTGCTATTAGCAAAACGCATTGGGAAAAAACGGATTATTGCTGAAACCGGAGCCGGTCAACATGGAGTAGCTACCGCTACGGTTTGCGCTCGTTTTGGTTTGGAATGCGTAATTCATATGGGTATTAATGACATGGAACGTCAAGCCCTAAATGTATTTCGCATGCGTTTAATGGGAGCTAAAGTTAATCCGGTATCAGCAGGAAGTGGAACCTTGAAAGATGCATGTTCTGAAGCGCTAAGGGACTGGGTAACTAATGTAGAAACTACCCATTACATTCTTGGTTCTGTCGCGGGTGCTCATCCCTATCCCATGATGGTGAGGGATTTCCATGCAATTATCGGTCAAGAAACTCGCGTCCAAGCTGCTGAAAAATGGAATGGTTTACCTGATATTTTAATTGCTTGTGTGGGTGGCGGTTCTAATGCGATCGGCTTATTTCATGAGTTTATTGATGAACCATCGGTGCGGTTAATTGGTGTAGAAGCAGCAGGTGAAGGTGTAGCAACATCTAAACATGCAGCAACTCTAACTCAAGGACGGATTGGTGTATTCCAAGGAGCAATGAGTTACATGCTCCAAGATGATGATGGACAAGTATTAGAAGCCCATTCCATTAGTGCAGGTTTGGATTACCCTGGTGTGGGACCAGAACACAGTTACTTAAAAGATATTGGTCGTGCTGAGTACTATAGCGTTACTGATAAGGAAGCATTAGCTGCATTTCAAATGGTATCCGAATTAGAAGGAATTATTCCTGCATTGGAAACCGCTCATGCTTTTGCTTATTTAGAAAAACTTTGTCCTCAGTTAGAAGGTAGTCCCCGTATTGTGATCAATTGTTCTGGTAGGGGTGACAAAGATGTGCAAACTGTGGCTAAGGTTCTAAAGATTTAAGTCTGAGAAAGTGTTTATAAATAAAAAAATTGTTGTAGGGTGTGTTAGACCCATTACTATACCTGACTTTTAATAATAAATTTAACAGGTCTAACGCGCCAACTTAACATGGTGCGTTACGGTAAATTCTGAATTATTCCAACCATTAAATCCTTATTTTGCCGTAACACGCCCTACTTTAGAATTCATTTGCACTTTTGGAAACAAAAATGCAACTATCGCTATTAAAAGCTGAGGATAAGCATTAAAATACCCTTTAATAAAGATGAAGGATAAAATGTTTACCCTAAAATAACATCTTGGAACTCTACGACCACAAGCTAATAACCTGTTGTCGCAGTACTTTGATGCGCTAAAGGTCACATCGCGCTAACAACGGAGGGTGAGAGATGGAAAATAAACAAGATCTGCATACCGACTTACGCTCAGTTTTCGATCAGTTAACAAAGTTCAGGGAAAGTCATCCAAATGCCTGGAAAGTTGTTAATAAGCGTCTACTTGAGAATGGCAGTACCACGCTTACCGATGCGGATGCTGCGCTTTTTTATGCTTTGGAAATAATTGAAGAGATAGATTTACAACAGGTGTAGTATTTAAAAGTCAAAAGTCATTAGCGGATTGCACGCAGCTTGCGCCGTTAGCGCAGCAATGCCGATATCGTAGCTAGAGGCTAACGCTGACGCCGCAGGCTAAGCATGTTTCCGTAGGAGATAAGTCAAAAGTCAAAAGTGGGGTTAAAGAACTGCTACGTTAGGATGATTCCGCTAATTTCAGTATTTAGCATGAGTAGTCACACACCAATTTCTGACAGAACATTTGAATTTGCTGTTAGGGTCACCAAACTTTGTTCGTATTTAAATAGCTTTTGAATTATGTCCTGCGGACACGCTATGCTAATGACTTTTGAATTCCGCGTAGCGGTACTAAGATTTATGTTCTTTACTCGATTCTGAATCATCTCCTTCTGGAAAATCATTATTTCTTACATCTTTATCTGAAGACATATTATTTTTTTCATGAGTTTTTTCATGGGTTTTTTCATGAGCCTTTTCAATAATCTCATCCACCTGGGATTTATCCGCGACTATAACAATCTCGGTTTCTGGATGTGATTTATGTGCCCACTTATCCAAAACATCTACAACCAAAACCTGTGTCATCCAAATTTTGGCAACAACTGTTAAGGGAAGTGCTAATAATAAACCTAAAAAACCAAAAAAGTATGCAAAAAACAATTGAGAAATTAAAGTAATCGCTGGTAATAAAGAAACCTGATGCGCCATTACCACTGGCGTCAAAAAATTACTTTCAACCTGCTGAATCACAAAATATAAAATTAAAACAGCAAATGATTTCCAGGGTGCATCTAATAATGCGATCGCCATCGCTGGAATAACGCTCATAGTCGGACCCAAGTTGGGAATTAAATTTAAAAATCCCGCTAAAATCCCCAAAGCCAAAGCTGCAGGAACTTGCAAAGCCCACAAACCAATGACGCTCATCAATCCGACTACACACATAGCAATAAATGCGCCGGATACCCACCCCTGTAAAGAATCCTCACATTCATTCAAAATCGCATCGACTTTGCGGCGATAAAAGGAAGGAAACAAACGAATAAAGGCTTTACGGTAAGATAAGGGACTAGCTAATAACATCCCCGTTAGCACTAATACTAAAAGAACTTTAAGCAAAGCTTCCAAAGAACCGGAAACAAAAGCGAAAGAACTTCCTAAAACACGTTCGATAAAAGGTTGTGCTTGTTCTAGTAATCGATTGATATCGGGTATGTAATCGCTGTATTGGCGGGGAATTTGAGTTTCTAGCTCATCCAACCAAGCATTAAAACGTGCAATACCTTGGGGAACCTTACTAGTCAACTCTTGGAATTGATCTGCAAATGGCGGTACGATCAGCCAGAAAAAACCAACAATAGTAGCAAAAAAGATAATTACTGATAAAAATACAGAGAATCCCCGTTTGAGTCCCAAACTTTGCAAATATTTTGCCAGTCGATTTAAAGTCGTAGCTATTACAACTGCAGCAAACATTAGCAAAAGTACTTCTCGAATTTGCCACAATATATATAAAGATAAAAGTATGGCAATTAAGCCAATCCATTGACCTAAATTCACGCCAGTCTCCCAGGTTTTGATGTGAGCGTCCCACAGGGGGAATTCAAAAGTCAAAAGTCAAAAGTCATTAGCTGATCCGCAGGTAGCGCAGCTAGAGGCTCCGCCGTCGCCGCAGGCTCTGGCGTGTCCGTAGGACATAAGTCATGCATATGTCCTACGGACACGCTTTGCGAACAAAATAGATCACGCCTGTACAGTGTTAACGCCTAGCAATTAGCGTAGTCATAGCGTACTCTAGATACTGTGGGTCTAAGCACAGCAAAAGTATTAAACTCCTCGCAGTAGATGAAATCAGAATATTTTACTCACTAAGCTAAAATGCTTACTGGAAAAGCGGTTTCTAATTTTTCCTTGGGAGTAAGATAGATATTCGAGCGAGTTTAGCTAATTTCAGCAATTTAAACTCAGCAATTTGAGCATAGATCGAAAAAGAATATATTTCAAAGTATGATTTATTACTCACAAACAATACTGTTTTACTCTATATTCAATGGTAATTAAACATATTCCAGAGAATGTACATAACATATAAGTTTGGTTTATGTAGTACTAGTTATTAGTAATTTTTTCATGTAACTGCATTCGCCAGAGCAAGGTAAACGCTAATACTATTGTGGGTAATAAAACAATAATTAAGACTGTAGTTGTTGTTGCTGGAATGGAGAAATTCGGCAAGATATCTTTAATCAACAGCGAAATAACTAGCGATAGCAAAAAAACTTTTATAATCAATTTCATCTTATTCTTGATTGAAAGTACGGCAATTTTCCTAATTAGGGTGTGGTAGATACTACTGTTGTTAGTCGCATTAAATTTCTACAATATTCTCAGGCGAAAGGATTAAATAACAACCTAACTGTTCCCACACCACCATGATTTACTTACAAATTTCTACCCTAATATTCCTGGGATTATTCTCGATCCTAAACTTGATCGCTTTTAAAACAGAAGGTGGAATGATGGAAACTATTGTTAACAAGCTAGTATTTTCTTCTTGCAGTAGCATTAATTTTACTTTTACTGATAGTTTTCGGTAACACGATCTATATTCCTCTTTATAAGTTCAAGTTTTCAATTGCTATAGTAGCTAACTTTACTAATTTATTAGTGAAAAAATTTTGAGGTTAATTGCAGTTAAACACTTTTGACTAACTATACCCGAGAAGGCTTATAGCTGCGCTACCTATAGCTAGAGCCGAGCCTCTAGCTGCGCTACCTATGGAGCCGCTACCTACGGAACAAATGCGCCAATGACTTTTGATTTTTGACTTCATTTAACCGGGAGAGTCTATAGAAAATGCCTGTTGATAAAAACAAAAAACAAATGAAACCGCCGAAAATGCGTCAGTTTGGCGGTAGTTTTTTGATTCTTTTGACCATCTTGTTACTGCTGAACTTTATTGTTCCCAGTTTCTTCGCTCAAAGAATTCCCCAAGTTCCCTACAGTGACTTTATATCTCAAGTACAAGAGGGGGAAGTTGCTAAAGCAGTTGTCGGAAATGAAAGAATCGAATATTCTCTCAAGTCAGATATTCCCGAAAGTGACGAAACCCAACAAGTATTTGTAACTACTCCCGTTGCAATAGATTTAGACTTACCCAAAATCCTCCGGGAAGGTAACGTTGAATTCGCTGCACCACCACCAAGTCAAAATGGTTGGATTGGTACTTTATTGAGTTGGGTTGTACCACCATTAATTTTCTTCGGAATTTGGGCATTTTTGTTCAACCGTCAAGGTGGTGGTCCTGCTGCATTAACTGTTGGAAAAAGCAAAGCCCGGATTTATTCTGAAGGTAGTACCGGCGTTAAATTTCCTGATGTAGCTGGAGTTGATGAAGCAAAAGCCGAACTGGAAGAGATTGTTGATTTCCTCAAAAATGCTCAGAAGTATACTCGTCTAGGAGCAAAAATTCCCAAAGGTGTCTTATTGGTTGGACCTCCGGGAACTGGTAAAACACTTTTAGCAAAAGCGATCGCGGGTGAAGCTGCTGTTCCTTTCTTCAGTATTTCTGGTTCTGAATTTATCGAACTCTTTGTAGGTGTAGGTGCTGCGCGGGTACGCGACCTGTTTGAACAAGCTAAACAGCAATCTCCCTGTATTGTTTTTATTGATGAATTAGACGCTCTTGGTAAATCTCGTGGTGGTCCCGGAGGTTTTGCTGGTGGTAATGACGAACGGGAACAAACCTTAAACCAGTTATTGACAGAAATGGATGGTTTCGATGCTAACACCGGTGTAATTATCATCGCTGCTACCAACCGTCCGGAAGTATTAGATCAAGCATTACGCCGTCCCGGTCGTTTTGACCGCCAAATAGTTGTGGACCGTCCCGATAAATCCGGTCGCGAAGCAATTTTGAAGGTTCATGCTCGGGAAGTAAAACTAGCTGATGATGTGGATTTGGCTACCGTTGCTGTGCGTACCCCTGGTTTTGCAGGTGCAGATTTAGCCAACTTAGTGAATGAAGCCGCATTACTTGCAGCCCGTCAAAATCGAGATGCTGTAATCACAGCAGATTTCAATGAAGCGATCGAACGGGTTGTAGCCGGTTTAGAAAAGCGATCACGAGTACTTAATGAAACTGAGAAGAAGACTGTAGCTTATCACGAAGTAGGTCATGCTATTATCGGTGCTTTAATGCCCGGAGCAGGAAGAGTTGAGAAAATATCTGTGGTTCCCCGCGGTGTTGGAGCATTGGGTTATACCATTCAAATGCCAGAAGAAGATCGCTTCTTGATGTTGGAAGACGAAATTCGCGGTCGGATTGCAACATTATTAGGTGGACGTTCGGCTGAAGAAATTGTATTTGGTAAAGTTTCTACTGGTGCTTCTGACGATATCCAAAAAGTAACTGAGTTAGCAGAACGTTACGTTACTCTGTATGGAATGAGTAATCACCTCGGTCCCATAGCTTTTGAAAAACTTCAACAGCAATTTATTGAAGGTTATGGTAATCCCCGGCGTTCTATTAGCCCCAAAGTTGCAGAAGAAATTGATCGCGAGGTGAAGCAAATAGTAGATAATGCTCATCACATTGCTTTGAGTATTTTGCAAATTAACCGCGACTTATTAGAAGAAACTGCTCAAGAATTACTTGAAAAAGAAATACTTGAAGGTTCTTACCTACGGGAAAAACTCGAACGAGTTCAATCACCAAATGAATTAGAAGAGTGGTTAGCGAGTGGTCATTTATCTGATGAGATCTCCCGACTACCAGGTGTTTTAGTTTAAATCTCGCTGAATTATTGCTGAATCATTAAAGACTTATAGAACAATAATGTAGAGACGTAGCACTGCTACGTCTCTAAAATTTTGGTTGGTAAATATTTGGTTGGTAAATATGTGGTTCAGAAACACAAAACCCTTAATGTACAAACGGTAAATCAAAATAGATTATTTTTGAATGATTTTTTTGAATTCTGCTTTCTCAACTCTTACTCGAATCTTGGATTCTTGTTGTTCTATTTATACTAACTGATTTGTCGAATCTTCTGTTCAGAATCTTCAAAGACAATACCCTGCATTTCCAATTGCAATTGAGTATCCTCGGATAACTCTTTATTGTGACCAAAAATTGCATTTTTGATATTTGCATCTTTAAAATCAGTTCTTTTTAGCTTTGCACCAAGTAAACAAGTATTTTCAAGATTTGTATAATTCAGAAAAGCATCATTAAGATTAGTATTTCTTAAATTAGTACCGCAGAGATTAGCACCACGCAAGTCTGTGAGACGAAGGCTTGCACCACTCAAATCTGCATAACTGAGGTTCGCGCCACGCAGATCCGCACCACTCAGGATTGTATCTCGCAAATCTGCACCACTTAAATCTGCGCCACTCAACTTTGTGCTATTCAGGTTAGCACGATTTAGATTCACACCCAGCAACTCGGCATTAATCAAATTAGCATCACTTAAATTAGCATTACTTAAATTAGCATGGCTGAGATGAGCACCCTTCAAATTAGCTCTACTTAAATCAGTACGACTTAAATTATTACTATTAAGATCCGCTCCACTTAACTTACTTCCAGGAAAATCTCTATCTCCTACTGCATAACGCTGTAAAAGTTCGTCACTACTAGACGTCTTCAATACAGTAGGTAGTTTTTCGTTACTATCCACTGAATTCATTGGTAAAATACTTTTTGCTAAACTCACTTATAAGCAAGTTTAGCTACTAATAATTTCGATCTGAAATACATATGGACACTTATTTTGATTGTCCAGGAAATAATTTCCAACTTTCAACTGTTCGCACATTATGAAACGTAAAGATTAGGAAAGTAGTGGATATTACGTAAGCTATATAAATTCGGGTTTTGAACTCATTCCCGCAGATAGATAACTCTAGTTCACTTAATTATCTTACAGAACGAAATTAGAATATTTTTTATAAGCATTTTCATTATCTAGTAGACAGTTGTATTAGTGTCACAATTATTTCGTTTCAAATAATTATCCTAGACAGATTACTAGCTTTTTTATACACAAGCAAGTAAGTAGTAGATTGTGAGTTTTAATTCTAATGTATTTTTATGTTTCCCTTAAAATTATTGCTTAACATCCATTTAAGCTATGAACTGTCCCGAAATAATTGTGCATCTAGCAGCAAGCACCCAATTAGTCGTATTTTTTAATACAAGTAACTAGATTCTAAAAATATCTTAATTTTTAATACTTTTCATGGAATGACAGATGTATTTTAAGTAGTATTTGACTGAAGTAAAAATGGTTAAGAATATTGTCATCATTGGTGCAGGACCAGCAGGACTTTTACTAGCTCACTATCTATCGAATCGCTCAAATAATTATCAAATTTATATTTATGAAAAAAGAAGCGATTCTAGAGCAAATAATTATTCTAAAAGAGCCTTTGTTGTTGGTTTAACTCGACGGGGTCAACAAGCTTTAAAAGCAATTGATGGATTATGGTCAAGTGTTAAACAACAAGGAATACAGATACGCAAATCAGCAATTTATTCTCAAAAAAAGCAAGGATGGCAATCTTTTTTACGAAATAAAGAACCGGATAATTTTAGTCTTCTCATCAATCGTAATGACCTTTGTATTGCTCTACTCAATGAATTAGAAAAACGAAATAATAATCAAATAAAAATTATCTTTGATAGTCCTTGCATTGATATAAATTTAAAGGAGCATACAGTTAATTTACGAGTTAACGACAATAGTCTAATTACTCAATCCTACGACCTTCTAGTTGGAAGTGACGGAGTAAATTCTGTTGTTAGAGAAGCATTTATGAAGAGACCTGGGTTTGATTTCCAGCAAAAGTATTTTGATACTGCATGGAAAACAATTCATATTCCCAGACCAAAAAATATAGCGGTAGATACCAGTTACCTTTTTAGAAAAATATATCGTGAGGATCGATCAAGATTTAAACAATATAGTCTTTCCGGTGCTGCTATTCCAGAGATTAATGATCGCTTGTGCGTTTTAATGTTTTGGACTCAAGAACCAACACAATTAATAGGGAATCCACCAAAAGTTCAAACATACAGCGATCTTCAAAAGATGATTAATGAAGAATGGCTACCAGGAATCGAAATTAGCGACGAACAAGCACAGGAATTTTGTAACCAACGTCCTTCTACTGTAGTTGAAACTAAATGTAATCGTTATCATGACCTTCCTGGACAAGCAGTTTTAATTGGTGATGCTGCTCATGGAATGTCATCTTACCTCGGTCAAGGATGTCAAGCTGCTTTCAATGATGTTATTGCATTAGATAAACTCTTACAAGAAGAAGCTGATAATTTAAATGTCGTACTACCAAAATATTCACAACAGCAAGTAAAAGAAGGACACGCGATTACTGACTTAAATACCCAACTTTTACCTAAAGCGAAATGGCTCATATTTTTATTTAACACTGCTATGGGAATCACAAGCAAAATGAATAAGCGATTTCCAAAGCTATTCAGTCCACCATTGTTTTTTTTACTGTCACAAACCACCGTACCTTATTCAGAAGTTGCCCAGCGATTTAATTTCTGGATGCGTCTAATTAAATGGTCTAATGACAGGGTCATGACTAAAGTTAAATAAAATAGATCGCAAATTAAATTCCCATAAGCACATTACCCATTACCCATTACCAATTACCAATCCCCCTCAATTCCGTTGCCAAATTTTAATCGTCTGATCCAAACTTCCACTAATTAATTTGTCACCAGAAGGAGTAAACAATAATGCTGACACAGCGCTACTATGACCGCTAAAAGTTGCTAATAATTGACCGGTTTCTAAATGCCAAATTTTAATAGTGTTATCTGCGCTTCCACTAGCAATTATTTTTCCATCTGCACTTAAAGCAATAGCGTCCACCCCATCTTGATGTCCTTTAAGAGTATGTAATAATTCCGCAGTTTCTAAATTCCAAATTTTAATTGTTCGATCCCGACTACCACTAATGAGATATTTACCATCAGCACTTATGGTGAGGGAAGTAACAATATGAGAATGAGCAGTAAAAGAATATAAAAGTGGGATATCTAAATTTTCTTTCCCCTCACAATTGATCCGCCAAACTTTAATTTTACGGTAGCTACCAGTTACTAAAACTTTTCCATTTCCTTCAGGAGATATTGTACTAGCAGGACTTATAGCTAAAGCGTGTGCAGCATTATCATCTAAAGAAAGAGTCGCAACAACTAATCTATCTACCAAATCCCAAAATAAGATTTTTCGATCGTCACCACCGGTAACTAACATTTTTGTATCCGGGGTAAAAGCTACACAACGTACTATTCCATTATGTTTATGTAAAATATCGATGAGATCCCGTGCACCCACATGCCAAATTTTAATGGTTGAGTCTGCACCCCCACTCACCAACAGTTGTCCGTCGTGATTAAAAGCAAGGGTTTTAACTTCATCAACTAATCCAGAAACAGTCCAAGGATATTCAGATAATGTGGAGATTAATTCTCCCTTAGTAAAATCCCATAATTTTACTTCTCCGCGACTTCCACTAGCCAAAATGGGTAAATTTCCATTATTTTTACGTTGTGGAATATAAACTAAACAATTAATCCCTCTGGTATGACCTCTTAAAGTTTGCCAGCACTCCCAATCGCCAATAATATTTTTGCAATCATGACCTGACGGTAAAGCTTGAATATTTTCTAGAGTTACCACATCATTCGTTTGTGCTGGTGGTATATCTTTTGGTTTTTTGAGCGATTCTAAATACCAGTGTAAACCACCAACATATAGTAAATTACTTGGAGCTATTAAAAGCTTGGGATCCCCTAATTCAATGAGATTTGTCGGTAAAAATCCGGCGATTACAACTTTTTTGTTGTAGGAAACTTTACTTACTAAGGGATTAAATAGACAGAGGAAAATCAGTAACTGACTATTTTTGACATCTTCTTGAGTAACAGACCAACGAATTTTGTCTTTTTTGATGCCATTAAAACTAGTTCCATCTGTAACGTAAACTTGAACACCATAAGAAGAATTTCCATTTAAAAAGTAAGGAAATTTACTTTCTGTTAGCAAGTTACCTTCATCGTCCAACACCATATTTTTTAAAGTATCTTGGGACACCTTTTTAATTAATTTTCCTAGGCGTTGGCTTATCACTTGCTCAACAATTTGTTCTCGCACAAGATAATCTTGGGCTTGTTGCTGGAAATATTCTTCAAAAGGTATCGCCCAATCTGGAGACTCTGGATAATCGGGCGGTATGGGTGGTGGATTTCTGGCAATAATTTCTGCTTGTTGGCGAGCAACCTCACACAATTCTGCTAGAGATTCGCTTCCTAACTCCATTACTTCAGCATGACAACCTTTTACTTGGGAGTCCAGCAAATAAAGATTATTAATTTTGGGTTTTTTAATCCGTCGAAGAAAATCAACTTGTTGCGCTTTGAGTAAACTAATCCAATCCATGTGCGTTCAGTAATGGCACAGTTGTATACCTAGGTTAAGATATACCTATAAGTTTTCTCAAGTCTTAATTGAATATCTCATCGCTCACAACAGCTAATAAATCACCATTTTCATCAGGAATCATAATTTATTAAAAGCTTTGGAGTATTAAAAGCTTTGGAACTATTAAAAGGTTTGGGAGCAGGAACTAACTTATTCTTCGAGCAAGAGATCGGAGGTTTCATAAACCACCTTACCCTGATTTGGTAAAGCTTTTTTGAGTTTCCAACAACGCATCATATCGGCGTGGGTTTTATCGGGATTGTCAGCAAAGAAATTCCGCGTATACTGTGCAAGCATGTTTTGCGGGGCAATTTTCCGTTTGAAGTTAGGATCTTTCTTACGAGCTTCAAGTTCCCACCAGGCTTCTACTGCATCAGCGAGGGTTTTACCAACGTTAGCTTTAACCCAATCCATAAAATCACTGTGACAAACAAATTTGCTGCCAATTTGTTCGGTCATGAAGCCACGAAAGTTCTTTCCAAAAGTTAAATTATCGGTAATTACAGTTTCTAGAGTGAGTGGAGCTTTCGCCCAATTAAATTGTGAGGCTTTAGTTTTACCAGGGGTAGATTTGGATTTTGATTTTGATTTTGATTTTGATTTGGATTTAATAACTTGACCCGTTTCTAAGTACTCAGCAATCCGGTCTGCGACCTCAAACTTATTACCCCTTGAACTGATACTTTTACTTTTGCAGTAGTTCACTAGTTCTTCTTTAAGCCAATACCAGCGACGAAACTCTTTTGCTGAAATTATGTCGCCGAGGTTAGGGCGTGTTTCTTTCGCGGACATCTCTAAACTTTTTACTCTTTGAACAAAATTATCGGAACTTAGCCTTCGCAATTGAAATCAATGTAATTAACTCCAAATAACTGGCTCATATTTTTGGGAAGCAAGAGTGATGCGTCAAGTGGGTTTATTCTTATCAAGATTTTTGCTCGGTCTATGGATTGTATTCATAAGTGCATTTTTATCGCTACTACTGTCTAATGCACCAAGCGTACCCGATTATACTCCATTTGCTGGGGTATCTATAAATGTTGGAGAGAACTCTAAAATTCATTTACCTAATCGGATATTTGAATGTACACAAGCAGATCGAGAATTTAAGTGTCAAACAAAAATTCAGGATCGTTTACTAGATATAAGCTTTATTCAAGGAAACATAAATAAATACGATCTGACTAATTGTCGTGCTTCCTATGATGGACAAATAATTGGTTGTCAGGAGAGAGGATCGAATCATGCTCCACTACTTTCCAAAATCTACGAAATTACAAATTTAGGACTGAGTTCTCAGCAGTTGCAAGCATTAAAGCAAAAATACTGGGGGATGAATTTCCTCGTAGAATTAGGTGAAAATCGCTTACTGAGTCTCGGTAACATCCTATTTGTTGTAGGGGGAGGTATCGTAGGGTTTTTCTCCTGGTTTCATCCAAGTCCAGTAAATAAAATCTTTGCAAGCTTTGTTTGTGGATTTGGTGTGTATCACTTAGTTTGGCATTTCTTTGCTAGGATACCCTATGAGATTGTTATACCCTATGGATTTGCAGCCGATACTTGGGGTTGGTTTATAGATGGAACTGCGATCGCAGCAGGTTTAGCAATAATGTTTAACACTACCCTGCTGCTTTGGGGAATATTTAATCGTTTAACTCAAATACCGATGGGTATTGCTAGCGGTGTGGGAATTTTCAATATTTGCTGGTTATCTATTAATGGAATTTTGACTTACGCTTTAGATCGAATTGGAGTTGTCTCAACACAAAGTTTGGGACTGACATTATTTGCTATAGCAATTATGGCGACTATTTTTGCAATTGCTACCGCAATTTTACTTTGGTCCCGTACAGATGAATCGATAAAAAGCTTCCTTGTTATTAGTAATGGCTTTGGTGTAACAGGGCTGGGTACATATGGTTTAGTACTCCTTCTTTTATATTTGGGGTATGTGGATTAAATTAGCCTCAAGCAAAAATTCTAAAGTTATTTTTAACCTCTAACTCAATAGCATTTCTTGCGATCGTTTCTTCCCAACACCCGTATTCAGATGGTGGATTATACTTATTAATTACGACATTATAATGACCTTCAATTCCTGTCATTACTGACATTACACTAGTCGCTGCAGCTTTTACTCCATCATCTGTAACCCTAGAACCCAAATAAAAATCGTTACCCGGCCATGATACATGATCCCAAGCTACGACACTAAATAATTCACAAGTACTAAAATCATCTCCTGCTTCTTCATAGTCTTTTGGATGACACAGTTGAGATTTACCTTCATTTCCTTGAGTTAAAGGTCTGACAAGAAGATTTATACCTGCAATCTCAAGTCTTTCGTTGCTACATTCTCGATATGGGTCGTAATATACCGCTTTAATATTTGACAGTTTAGTACCATGCTTTTCTAAAAACTTTGTCAATGCAACTTTAAGGTGAGTACCTAACTGTCCTCTAAATTTTCCTGCAAACTGACCGCAACCAAGACCTGGAATCGTAATCAAGCCCATTTTACTTTGAGTTTTCATTACATCATTGGCATACATAAATGCAGGAAGCAATCTTCTCTCGTAAAGCTGATAATAAGATTCTGGATTGATTTCTTGATTTTTTGTTACTTCTTTCCAATCAGCAGGAGTATTACTTCTACCATTTCGTAATAATGCACCGGGGACGAATAAAAGAGTTGCTTGAAAAGGATTTTGATGTACTTTTGGATCGGTGTGTCTGCCATTGTCATATACTGTCACCGGCGTAGCAATACTGATATCCCCTAATATAGAAAGTTCTTCTTGATTCCAGTCCGAACCATCACCACTAACAGCACTTTCGGCAAATATTTGTGGTTTTTTAGTTCTAAGTATTAGCTCAATAAATTCTTCAGGGACAACTTGGGAAATATTTCTGTCAGTTAACTGCTTAGCAAGATAAGAACCTGGAGTTTTTCCAGCCTTCAATTCTTCCAAATAGTTTCTTGCTTTCTCATATGTTCTTTCATGAAGCGAAATTTTATAGCTTTTCATCTAGAACCTCAATCAGGTGCTTTAATATACATGAATGAGGTTAGTTTACAAACAGCTTTCAAGCAAGCAATATCTCATTTTTATGTTTAAAGGGAACGCTGTTAGCAAAAAGCCGCAATGCGATCGCATTTGTATTGGATCAAATTGCTCCCCAAGAAATAGCTAAACCAGAAGCTTTAGCCTCGGTTTTACTAGCTAGCTTTGATGGATTAGCTTTACAACAATTAGCCGATCCTAGTTTTGATTTAGAGGAACCATATGTGGTGCTTAAACAAATGTTTCAGTCGCAATTAGACAAAAATTAAACTCCTTATTTTTTTAAGTCTTTTTGGTTGGTTGTTCAATTAATTTGGTTGGTCATTCAATTAATGACTAAAAATGGAGAATTCAATCAAATGAGTATTCATATTACGCGAGCAGAAGAACTTCCTTACAAATTTGCAGAAGCCCTGAATACAGGTCAGATTGATAAATTTGATAACTTTATTGTAGCTGACTACATCAACCACAACCCTTATGTTCCAGACGGTTTAGAAGCAGTAAAAAATTTCTTTAAAGGTTTGGATAATATCTTTCCCAGATACCAAAGTAAATGTTGAAGATGTTTTTGTGGATGGTCAAACTGCGATCGCTCGATTCACTTATCACGCTCATCAACAAGAAGAATTTATGGGGATTCCAGCCACCGGTAATTTAATTAGTATGCGCAGTATCGATATTTGGCGCGTTAAGGACGGGAAATTTATTGAACACTGGGATGAATTGAATTTATTGGAAGTTATGCAGCAACTTGGAGCGATCCCAGCTGCTACTCTTGCTCAAGATTAGTCGATGTAGTTTGCAAATATTGCAGTGGGTATCATTGGCAACATTGGTAGCAAACAAATAACCCATTGATTCCAAGTCAGAGGTGCTGTCTCAAATAGTATGTTCATCACATTCCACTGACTGAACACAATTTGTAGAGCAACAGCACCAACAATACCCACAATTAGGATGGGTGCATTTGTAATCAATGCCGATCTACCCCGGATATAGTTGAACAAACTAATCCCTAATTGGCTGATACTGAGAAGATAGACGATTCGAGCAGCTACAAGGGACTGAATTGCCATTGTGCGAGCAACTGCAACATCACCAGTAGCAAACTTCGCCCACTCAAAGATACCAAAAATCAGAATCCAATTAAATAGGGAAACTGTCAAAATTCGACGTAATAATTTCTTTGTAATTAAGGGCTCTTTGGGATTGCGTGGAGACTTCTGCATCAAACCGTTCGACTTCGGCTCAAAGGCCAGGGGAACAGTCATGGTGAGGGAATTAATCATGTTTAACCACAGTACTTGTAGGGACAAAATTGGTAAATCCCTCGCTAGCAATGCACTGATCAAAATAGTCATGGATTCACCACCATTGACAGGTAAGAGAAAAGCGATCGCTTTACGTAAGTTTTGGTAAACTGTACGTCCTTCTTCCACTGCAGCTTCAATAGAGGCAAAGTTATCATCTGTTAGAAGCATATCAGCAGCTTCTCGAGCCACTTCGGTTCCACCTTTCCCCATTGCAATCCCAATATCAGCTTGCTTTAAGGCTGGTGCATCATTTACCCCATCTCCCGTCATGGCGACGATTTCCCCTTTTGACTGGAGAGCTTCGACTAATCTTAGTTTTTGAGCCGGTGCAACCCTAGCAAATACATCTCCATCTTCAATAGTTCGAGCAAGTTGACGATCATCCATTTTCGCTAGTTGCTGTCCCTCAAACCCCAGAACTTGCTCTGTCTTCTGAATACCCATACGTTGAGCGATCGCCCGAGCTGTTGAGATGTGGTCTCCGGTAATCATCTTGATTTGAATTCCGGCTGTCTGACAAGCATGCACCGCTGCGATCGCTTCTGGACGGGGTGGGTCAATCATACCTTGCAACCCGAGAAAAACTAACCCAGTTTCGATATTGTCATGATCTATCGAATGTTGATGGGGAGCAACAATTTTTTTGGCAAAAGCTAGTACTCGCAGAGCCTCTGCTGTCATTGCTTCAACGGCTTGCTCGATTTGTGCTTGCTCGAGGGGAACGATCTGACCCTGTCGATCTATCATCTGAGAGCATCGTCTTAACAATGCTTCAACAGAACCCTTGACGTAGATAGTTCGAAAATCAGCGTCATGCAATGTCGCCATATACTGATACTCGGATTCAAAAGGAATTGAATCTAATCGAGGTTTTGAAGCTGTTAGTGCAGACTGGGTTAGATCGGCTTTAGCTGCAGCTGTAATTAATGCACCTTCCGTGGGATCGCCCACAACCGACCAATGTTCTCCTGTATGCTTTAATTGTGAATCATTACAAAGTACTCCAGCTATCAGGGATTCTTTCAAGGCTTGCGACAAAAAACCATCTTCAAAAACACTTTCTAGGTCATTATTATCAGGTTGAACAATCTCACCTTTAGGACTGTAACCACTACCACTGACCTGATAATTTTGTCCCCCAGCGTAAATAGCCTGTACCGTCATTTGATTTTCTGTTAGCGTTCCGGTTTTGTCAGAACAAATAACAGTGGTACTCCCCAAAGCTTCAACGGCTGGAAGTTTGCGAATAATGGTATGACGGCGCGCCATGCGGTTAACACCAATCGCCAAAGTGATAGTTACAACTGCTGGTAAACCTTCAGGAATTGCACTAACAGCTAAAGCGACAGCAGCTTCAAACATGTAGATCCAGGATTCTCCCTGTCCCAGACCGATGGCAAATGTCAGGGTTGCCAGAGTCAGAATAGCGTAGAGTAAGATACGGCTAAATTTAGCAAACTTACGAGTCAGTGGAGTACTCAGATTAACCCTCTGCTCCATCGACTTAGAAATCTGTCCGACTTCCGTAGCATCTGCTGTAGCTATAACAATCCCTGTTCCCTGTCCAAAAGTGACAAAACTTCCGGCGTAGGTCATATTAACTCGTTCTGCAAGGGGAGTATCCTTTGGTAAGGGTTGAATAGATTTATCTACTGGTACTGATTCTCCCGTAAGAGCTGACTCATCAACCTGTAAACTACGAGTATTCAGTAATCTCAAGTCTGCTGGAACTTTATCCCCCGATGTCAAAAGTACGATATCTCCCGGTACTAAATCCCGTGATGGTATCTGCAGAGTTTGACCCTCTCGTAAAACCGTACTTTCTGTGGTCACTGCTTTTGCAAGGGAAGCGATCGCTCCTTCAGCCTTGGCTTCTTGAACATAGCCAATAACTGCATTGATAACCGTCACTCCCCAGATAACAGCTGCATTAGTCCAAGATCCTAAAAATGCTTTCACAGCCCCTGCAATCAACAGGATGTAGAGAAGCGGTTGATGAAACTGTAATAAAAATCTTAGCCAAGCAGGTTTTCCAGGTTTGATAGGTAATTCATTCCATCCATATGTTTCGTAACGACTAGCAACTTCCTCTGCTGTTAAACCACCTTTTAAGTTGCTATTAAATTCTTTAATTGCCTCACGACCAGAAAGTTCGTGACAAGAGCGAGATTGCAATTGAACTGATATCATAACTTCCCGTGCAGATGCTTTTCTGATACCCTATCAGTTGATGCTAGCAAAGACAGAATATCTTGTTCATCGAATCTGCACATCGGTATCATTGGAATGTACGGATAGCAAGCAAATACCCTACTATGTGAAAAACAAAACTAGGTTGTAATACAGCAGTCGTATTTGATGGGGGATTGCTATAGTTTTTCTACGATTATAGTGAACAATACACTCCTCACAAAAAAATATTTGACACTGATTGTAGTGCCAAAGTATTACAAATGTAAATAATTCAATCTAACTAACTTAACAGTAACAATGTGACCTTTTTCCCGGTCAAGCCATGAGGTCAAGTTTTATTTTTTTGGAGCATCAAGCAAGACTACCAAGGCGATTGCTAATCCAGTCGAACAACAGAGGAAAATTTTGTTTGAAAAAATGGATGTTCTTTCCCACGCGATCAGGAAATACGTGGAGTCGTTCGTGAGCAATAGCTTCAATGGTATGAGCCATCACTTCTTCTGGTTCGACAATCAATCGGTCGGGAATTTTTGTAGAACTTTCTGCTAAAGTACCGTATTTTGCCGAGTTCAACATTGGAGTACGGCTGTAAAAAGGATAAACAGCTGTAACTTTTACGTTGTGAGGTTTCATTTCATGAAATAATCCTTCACTAAAACCCCGCAAGCCAAATTTACTCGAAGAATAGTGAGCAATTCCCGGACGAGGAATCCAACCAGCCATAGAAGAGATGTTAACAATATGTCCTTGTTGTCGAGCAATCATATCGGCGACAAATAAAGAACTTAAACGTATTGGAGCGATTAAATTGACTTGCATCAATTGCTCCCATTTCTCTACAGGAACTTCATCTACACGACCAAATAGACCCATCCCTGCATTATTAATCAAAACATCTAAGGGAATATTTAAAGCTTTAACTTTTTGATAGAGAGTCTCACAGTCTGTGCGATTAGCTAAGTTAGCCCCAAAGGATTGAATAACTTCTCCTGTGGTTATTTCAGCCTGTATTTTGTTTACTTGCTCTTTAAGTATCTCTAGGTTAATGTCTGTAAGAATAAGACGACTTCCCTTACCTAGTAACTGTTTAGTTAATTCGCGACCAAACCCCCCTGCCGCTCCTGTAACTAAAATAACAGCGTCATTTAATTTGGTCATATTTAGATATCTTTATTACTCTATTTTGGTTAGTTTGAGTAAGCAGTCAAACAAAACTAATTGGATATTTTTTACCAAGTTGTCGGAAATTTACCCTAGGAATTACTTTATATAGATGTGGCAAAAGTCTCCTAGCATTTGTTCGAACCTATTTTAAATCTTCGTTCCAATCTTTCAGTAGGAAACTTGTTAATATCTGGGATTGAAATAAGCATCATCTAGAAGGTTATTCCTTGAGAACCTTAAAGAATGTATCTTGATGCATCATTGAAATGCCCCACTGTACGCCGTACACACCAATCGGCGTATCTATGGAGCAACCCTGGAATGGCTGAAAGTATTTTTATTTGTTTTAATTCCCATTCACAATAGTTCAATAATATCAATAATTAAAAATTTACTTCATCATTCCATAGGTTATGTTCTAATCCTCCCCTCGTTCACTTCTAACAAAACCGACTGACTGATGTATAGCGGTCGTATTGGAATCTAAATTACTCCTATTGGCATAAACATCTTTTTTAATAAAAGACTAAGAAGGTTTTTATAAGTAAAAAATAAAATTATTCTAATATCTGTTAGATTTATTACCAAATTTCACATACTAAATGATATCTGTGGGCTACAACAAATTTTGAATTGTTCAAACAATTAAATCCTGATTTTGCCGTAACCCACACTACTTTAGAAGTTGTTTATAAACATACTCTAAGACTACGAATCGGAGATTTTAAATTTAAATTTTAAGCTATATCAAAATATTTGCAATAGTTCCTCAACTACTACATCAATGAATGTATTTGCATCAATTGGCTTAGATATATGTCTTTGAAAACCAGCTCCAATTGCTTTCTCCTGAGATTCTTCACCTGCGTATGCAGTTACAGCCACTGATGGAATTAACTTACCTTTTTCTGAAGAGCGAATTTTTCCGATAAATTCGTAACCATTCATATCGGACATTTCGATATCGCTGATTAATAAATCTGGCGTGGATTTAGTAATATTTTCGAGCGCTTGCGACGCCGATGTTGCAGTTGTAACTGTTGCACCTTCTTGTTGTAATAAAAAAGCGATTAAGTCACAAGAATCTGGTTCGTCATCAACTACTAAGACATTTATACCGTTTAAGCCTGATCGTGGTTGACTGACTTGCTGTAAATTTGTAGTTTCATTTTTTGCTGCCATATATGGTATGCGTACTGTAAAAGTTGCACCTTGCTCTTCCCCAAGGCTCTGTGCGGTTACACTTCCTTCGTGGAGTTTAACAATTTGATGCACAATCGCCAGTCCCAAACCCAAGCCACCAAACTTACGGGTTGTGCTGCTGTCTTCCTGACGGAAATGCTCGAAGATATAAGGCAGAAACTCTTTTTTAATTCCTTTTCCAGTATCTTTTACCTGAATTTGGGCATAGTTTCCAGTTTGAGTTAATTCGACCCAAATCTGTCCGTTGACAGGAGTAAATTTGACTGCATTGGATAAAAGATTCCATATTACTTGCTGCAATCGCCCTCCATCGCCGTTAACCATTACTGCTGATGATGGTTTTATTATGTGAATGTGAATTGATTTGGCTTGTGCGGCTAAACGAACTGTTTCTAAAGCACCTTGAATCACATCTCCTAGATTTACAGATACTTTATCTAAGTTGAGCTTGCGCTGCAAAATTCGGGATATATCGAGTAAATCGTCAATTAATTGCGCCTGTAGCTTGGCGTTACGTTCAATTATTTCCAAAGCTTTTTGGGTTTTCTTATGATCAATTTTACCTTTTTGTAATATTTTTGCCCAACCGAGAATTGGATTTAGGGGAGTACGCATTTCGTGGGAAAGTATTGCAAGAAATTCGTCCTTGAGGCGGTTTGCTTGTTCTGCTTCTTCGCGAGCGGCTCGTTCCAGTTCGAGAATACGTACGCGCTCTTGTTGCATAGCCATCCGTTCTCGAATATCGTGGCTGATGGTGGCGATGGCGCGGGGTTCATCGGTATGTGGATCTTTGATGAGAAAAAGGGTGTAATCAACGGGAATTGCTTCCCCAGTTTGAAAGTGGCGAAAACGAAACTCGCCCTTCCAGTAACCTTCGCGCATCACAGTTGGATATATAACTTCCTGGACATAAGCTTTATCTTCTGGTAGAAAATAATCAATAATTTCGGTTTTGGTAACGGCTTCAAGATTTTCTAGCCCGATTAAACGGCAACCTGCAGGGTTGACAAATACTGCTTGGGATTCCAGTGTCGCCAATCCAATAAAATCTATACTATTGTCGATTAGAGCAGCAAGTTGCTGAAGTTTTGCTTCGGATTGCTTACGCTTGTTAATATCGGTGACACTACCAATTAACCTAATCGGATTACCATTGCTATCTCGGTAAACGCTACCACGAGCCCAAATCCAAGTAATTTTTCCGTCTGCACGAATAATTCTGCATTCAAAGTCCCAATCCACATAACTCGACAGGGTTTGTTTGAAAGATTTATCTACAGATTCGCGATCGTCGGGATGGACGTGCTCGAGGAAAATTTCATAACTCCATTCCGGTAAAAGCGATTCGTATCCAAAAATTTGGTCGTGTTTGAGCGAGCGATTAGCGGTATAGGGTTGGGTTGTTAAATCTAAATCCCATTCACCAATCTGAGAACATTCAAGCATAAACTGTAATCGAGCTTCTTGTTCTCTTAAGGCTTCAGTTACTTGCTTGCGTTCGGTAATATCAGCACATATAACTGCAATTCCTTCAGGTGTAGGATGAATTTGATTTTCAAACCAGCGATTCCAAGCCGGATAATAAAAATCGAACTGGGTCGACTTTCTTTCCAGCATAACTTGATATAGCTTTTGTTCTAATTCGGTATCCACTAAATCGGGAAATACCTCCCAAAGGCTTTTACCCAAAACATCTTCACGCCTCATACCAATGATTTCAAGTTGACGATCGTTAATATATAGATAACGCCAGTCATAATCAAAAATCACAAAGCCATCACGAATACTTGATAAAATACCAAGCATTCTAGTTTCTGCTGCTTCGACTTCCATTCGCGCAGTTTCGCGGATTTGCTCTAACCGGCGTTCGGTTTCCCAAGCATTAGAACTACTAATAGCAGTCGCGATTTGTCCGCCAACTAAATCAAAGAAGCCCTTATAATCATCGTTAAATGGTCGTTTTGAACTAATACCTACAATTAAAAATCCCTTTATATCAGCTTGTCCCGATGGGATCAACGGTAGAACAAAAGCAGATTCGGGGCTATTCGCCCAAGCATCACCGGGTAAGTTTCCAAATTTTGATTTTAATTCCCCTATAAATTGACCTTCATTGGTCGCCATAACCGCAGGGAGTTGCCATAAATTACAAATTTTCGAGTCTGAATTTATCTCAATTTCTAATGGACTGGCTGATGTTTCTGCATTTATTCCACAAGTACCTGCTAATTTTGCTGTAGCTTGCTTATCATCGAGGAGATATAGGAGGGCAAAGGGTATATCATGAGGATTATTTGCTAAAGTTCGAAGTGAAATTTGACAAGCTTCTTCAACTGTCTTGATCCCAATGTTTTCAGTTGCAAGTTCTCGAAGCGTTTGCAGTTGTCTTTCTCCAATAACTCGCTCGGTTGTCTCACTACAAACAACCAAAATGCCATTTATCTCACCATTGTCGTCTCTGACTGGACTGTAACTGTAGGTCCAGTAAACTTCTTCTAAATAACCGTTACGAATAATGGGTACTAAATGGTCTTCATTCCAAGTAGATTTGCCCCACTTCATCACTGCATCAATTTGGGGTTCAATAATATGCCAAATCTCGTCCCAAAATTCTCTTCCCCGGTGTCCCAAAGCTTGGGGGTGCTTATTTGCTCCCAAACTTGGACGATAAGCATCATTGTAAAACTGAATTAACTCCTCTCCCCAAAATAAAAACATGGGGTGACCAGAGGTAAGCAATATACTCAAAATTGTCTTCAGGCTTTGCGACCAGTTTTCTACCGCACCAAGGCTTGTTTGCGACCAATCAAAGGAACGCATCAATACCGCCATTTCACTATCACCGATAAAAATCTCTTCTTCAACCCTCAAATTTTGCTCAATTTTCACAATTCAAACTCCGTTTGCGGGGGATAAATTAACAAGGTATATCTCGCTTTTTATTCCTCTTCTGTCACTGTACTCATAGAAAAAGCGTTTCAATACAAGAGTTTCAGTAAAAAAATAATAGTATTTAGAATGCTATGAATAAAGGCAAAAATTCTGTCATATTTATAGCTTGAAGTATCAGCATTGACTTTTATTTCTAAACAATCACGTAAGAGGGTTATTTACCGTATAAGTTATTTTTGACATAAGAATTTTATAAAGATATATAGTAATTTTTCTTACTTAATTTAAAATTTAGCTAAAGATGCTTAACGCAACATAGTATCACTCAAAAAAAAACGTTGCATTTTACACTTTTTGTTTTTAAGTCGTAACTGCGTTGATGATTGAAAATACTCAAATGTCACTATCTGTAAACTGTTTATGAGAGTAATATCAGTAACTTTGACAGTGCATAAGTAATATGTAGAGTTTTAATACTTGAAAGATCGTACAGTGAAATTGCGCAACAAAACTTCTCTGGGAATATGGCTCTATCAAAAGGTAGATTTGTGACTTATATCTTATGAAAGAGTTGTTGTGCATTTAACCGAAGTTACTTTAGTTTTTAAGGATGCTTATAAGCACAAGTGTCTGATTTTCACAACATCTAACTCTAGGTTTTATTCAAAGTTTAAGTTAGAGATATGTCTTTCTTCACATAACCAAATAGAAAGATAAAGTATGTGATTAATTGTTGTACTTATTTAGAGAAATATGAATACTTTATCAGCATACGAAAAATTTCATAACCGGGCAGAATTAGCAGTACAAAAGATTGTAGAAAGAATTATTCGATCTGGGAAAATAAGTCGTAAAGATCATAAAGCTTTAACTTATACGGTATTAATTGACGGGAAAGTTAGTGATTCAGATAGACGTCACATTAATCGTATATTCGATTACATTCAAACAGGTCGTTTACAGCTAGTAGATTGGTAAAATATAGCTTTGGCCTAGAGACTTGCAAAGGTGTTGATGCGTTTATCAATGAGATGATGAGCAGAAGTAAAAAATGACATTAGTCATCTAAGCATAATCCTAAGTATCCCTGCATAGATAAACCCTTCAGTAGTCTAAATGGAAACTTAAGATACAATTCAAGCGCTGATAATCCATCAACGAAGCAAAGATTTGTTACAGGATCTAAACTCAAATAAATTACTGACAAGCAGATGCTAAAAGCAAGCAATAAACTAAAAATCAGGACTTACACACGGATAAAGTAAATACATTTATTGCGACGATAGGTTAGCAAAGTCTTTCCACAAAGAAATAGCAATTCCAAACTATTCTATTTAGGACTGGTGACGAGCGCGTAATATCATGTCCGGTAAAATACTTGTGATAAGGTTCGTAGTAGCACTTTAGCGCCAGTATTTTTCTATAAGACTATAAGCACTACTACAAACATATTTTTTCATAAGTAATTAAGCGGACATGATATAAGTCCTACCAAAAAGCAATTGCTAAGGCGTATACCGTAGGCTTATCAATCAAGTGATCTTAAATAAAATTATATAAAGCTTTCTATAATAGCGATAGCATTTGCGATACCGTCTTCTTTACGAATCTTTTCACCTAAAGTTTCCGTATTTTGTCGAATAATTTGATTTGTTATTACTTCTCGAATTGCTTTAGCTAATTTAGTAGCAGTTAATTTGTTTTGTGGAATAGGTTTACTTCCGACACCCAGAGTATAAACCCTTTCCCCCCAATAAGGTTGATCGACAAGAAAAGGACATACTATTGTCGGACAACCTGCACGTAATCCGGCTGCTGTTGTTCCAGCACCACCATGATGAACGACAGCAGACATCTGAGGGAAGAGCCAGGAATGGGGAATTTTATCGATCTTGAAAATGGTTTTCGGTAGAATTCTAGCGTCTACACCACCCCAGCCAGTAGCAATTATGCCACGTACTCCTGCTTTCTCCAGGGCATTAATGACAATATTTGCCATTTTTTTTGGATTACGTCCTGCCATACTACCAAATCCAACATAAACCGGCTGTTCGCCTGCTTCCAGAAAATCAACCAATTCGGCTGGAGGTCGCCAATCATCCTTTCGATCTAAAAACCAATATCCGGTGATATAAGCTGTATTTGACCAATCTTTGGGACGTGGTGAAATCAGTCCGCTATAACCATGCAAAACTGGAATTGGTTTTCCATTTACCGTTTCGATTGGACTTGTCGATTTAGGAAATTTGCTAATTCCGAGTACATCCTGACGAAATTCATTTACTATGTCGTCGTAATTATGGTAGCCCCAGTGCAAAACCTTATAGGAAAGTTTGTTGTACCAGCCTCCAAGCTTCAAATTTGGGAACCCAATAGCCACAGAATCAGAAGTTGGAACGATCGCAGGTGCGAGAACAGCCATTATTGCTGGAATACCAAGTTTTTCCGCAATGTGGGAACCTGCTAGTACCTTGGGATGGAAAATGATAATATCGGGTTTTGCTGCTTGGGCTGAATTCCAAGCATCCCTAAGCATTTGTTTATTGATGACTTTGGCTACTTTAAGCAATTTCAACATCGCTCCGATTAAACCAAAAAAAGTTCCTCCGCTTTCCATCATTTCTCGACCAGCTTCTGAGTCAACCAGTTTGATGAAATCATTATTCATATATCCATAATTCAAACCATGGTCGGTGATGAATGATTCAAAGCTAGAGCAGGTGCAGACAGTTACTAAATGTCCCGCTTCTCTTAATCCTTGACCCAACGCTACATAAGGTTGGACATCGCCACGGGAACCAGCTGTGAGAATAAAAATATTCATAATTTTTCCTTACTGTTCGACATTACTGAAGTAAGCTTGTCATCACAGTTCACAACTACGCTAACGCAATTTACTACCCTGATGTTGAATACTTAGGTGCTCAAAATTTTACTAAAAACTAAAAAATATCAGTAATAGTCAAAAAGTAAGAATACTAATACTTTCAGTTCCCCGTTTGTTAATCATCAGCAAGCTTCTTCTAAAATTAAAATAAACTTGCACTTCCCCATCATCATGACAATAACTACCGCTAAACGCTTTACCATAACTGAATACAATCATTTAACAGAACTCGGATTTTTCGGTGAGGATGACCGAGTTGAGTTAATTCGCGGAGAATTGATCTACATGATTGCTAAAGGTACAGCCCATTCAACATTTAATAGAAGATTAATTAGAGAATTATCAAATTTACTAAGTAAACGTGCAACTTTGCAAAGTCAAGACCCTGTAGTTATATCAACAGATAGCGAACCCGAACCAGATATAACTATTCTTAAAAATCGAGATGATGATTATCTTAGCTCTCATCCTTGCCCTGAAGACATATTACTTTTGATTGAAATTGCTGACTCTTCTTTAAAGTATGACCAAGAAGTGAAGTTACTGCTTTATGCTGAAGCAGGTATTCTCGATTATTGGATATTTAATTTAAATGATAATTGCTTGGAACATTACAGAGAACCATTACAAAATTCTCAAGGTAAATTTGGTTATCGTAAAAAGATAATTTTCTTACCCAATGAAACTGTTAATTTACCTTGTTTTCCAGATCTAATTTTGGATTTATCTAAGGTTTTTCCTGGTTGATATACATTACATTATTGATGAAATTAATTAATTTTTAACCTACAGGTTACATCGGTACTAATTACTTAAAACGCTTGCTGTAGCTATCAAATAACTCATTAATCTTCTGTGAGTCATATACAATAGTCCCCCGTTCATCCCGAAAAGTGCGTTCGCGATCGCCTCTGAAGGAAAGCCAGTTAAAACTTGTAGTGACGGCAAACTTTTGATCGGAAATGAGAATTTTTGCGTGAGTATCTCCCCAACGGTTAAGCTTAAAATTTGCTTTATATTGATTTCCTAATTCTTGTATTTTTTTCTCAGCTTGAATATCAGAAGAATATTTATTATCATATTCTCCCAAACCATAACCTATGTAAACTTTTACACTTTTTTTGAGTAGATTTTCAAAATCTATCAAAAATTTTTCATTAACTGAACTTGCTCTAATCCAAGGGGAGATAATCATTAAACGTTCCTGTGTATTGCTAAGAGCATCTTCCAAAAGTGGACGGTGCTCGTACATCTCTAACCAACGCATAGGAACTGTACTCAAAAGAGAATCTAATTGTTCTTTAAGTTGTTCAATTTCTTCCTGTGCGGATTGAAATTGTTGCTCAAGTTTAATTTTTTCTTCTTTATCCTTAGTCAGTTCAAGACTATTTTGAGTTATCTGTATTTGTGCTTCAATCTTTGCTTGAGCGCAGTATACCTCCTCTTTGATGGTTTCAATTGTTTCTAATGGAGCTGAGGCGACAAAGTCATATCCCAATATTTCTTCGGCGAGTTTTTTAGGAGAGCTTAGCTTCAGAGTCTCAACAATACGAAGTTTATTAATACCATTGGAGCGAGCAAAAGCAGTTTCATGTTCGTTAGAGGGAACACCATCAATTAGAAATGCTACTTGAACATCATCACTATCTTTTGCTTTATAAATTAATGCTTGTGCAGGCTGGAAAAGCCTTTCTCTACGTTCAATCGCTTTTAATGCTAGTAAGTCTCTCTGTTCTTTTGATTTCCTTTTGCTCGCACTTTCTATTTGGCGGTTCAATGCATACACTTGTTTAAGTTTAATATCAGCTAATTCTGGTGGCTTTTTCGGAAATGCTTCAATTTCTATCATTCTTTGAGTACGCAATTCTTGTGGCTTCAAAAACGATGAATCAGAGCGTCCATACCGACATGGATAACGCAATAAACCATCAAAATGAATATCAAATGTTCGTTCCTCTGGAATAATAATTTTAGCTTCACTAAGAGTATTCTTACCTTTTTTAGTCAGTTTCCACACTTGCATTCGAGAAGCATTAGGTGCAACAAGATCAATATTTTCATTCATTCTTAAATTGACCATTGCATCGTTTAATATTACCTTTTCTAGACCAAGATAATCAACAATATCTTCTTCAGAGGAAAGACCTGCATCAATTACTTTTAAAACGTATTCTTCTATTGGAGGAATTGGTTTACACCTTTGTGTTAGAGCTTGAATTGTTATTTTATAAACAGGTAATCCTACGCGTTTGCAGCTTACTAAATCAAAACCAGGTCTATTGTAGCGAAGCATTTGATCTGCTGTTATAGGATTTAAGTGATATATGTACATAGGGCTTGCTGAAAAAGTAAGATACAGATTGATTCGTTATTCGAGGAAAAACAAAAAATAAGTTTTGAAC
>NZ_LMTZ01000128.1 GCF_001456025.1 Mastigocoleus testarum BC008 | reverse complement strand
GCGTCATGGGTCATATTCTACGACACATGCTCTACTTTTGTTCCTTCTTCTTTTTTCTTCTTACCCCGACTTACTGAGCGGATACAATAACCGCCTTGGATTAAAATCCCAGGCTCATAGAAAAAGTCTGATAAATCAGACTATGTAAGGCTTGTAGTGCGTTTTAACGTACTTAGTTTATGAGCCTGGAAATTGATTTCCAGGTGGGAATTTGGGCTGAACAAGGTTGGTGCAGGTTATCGGGTAAGTAACAAGTGACTAATATTCAATTACTTTAGAATCAATAATAATTGGGTCATCTTGACAGCTACCATAGGTCTGATAAAAAAAACCGGGGGGATATCCTAAATCTTCAGGTGTTTGTGTTCCTGCTTCAATTGCTAAAAATTAAAATTGATGGAGTCGCTTAGCTATATTAACTGAAGTCTTGTTACAACAACAAAACCTGTACTTTTTCCCGTCGACTAATTGATTTCTGTCCCACCGGAATAACAGCTAAAGCATTGGTTTGCGCCAGATTAATCAAATTACTGGAACTTTGACTACCCCCAGCAACTTGAAATTGATAAGCGCCATTATTAACCTTCAAATTACCCCAAATATAAGTTTCCCGTTTACCGTTAGAACGTAAATCGTGTAAACTTTCTGCTTGTAAAAACTCAGGTTTCCAACCTTCTGCTAAACCAGAAAATTTCTGAATTGCTGGCTTGACAAACCGCCAAAAGGTAACCAAAGCCGATCCAGGATTTCCTGGTAAACCGAAGTATAAAGTGTGAGGGAAAGTCGCAACAGTGAGGGGTTTACCTGGTTTGACCGCAACAGAACGAATATGGATTTCACCTCCGAGAGATTCGATGATTTGTTCGACATAATCGTAATCCCCAACGGAAACACCACCAGAAGAAAGTACTATATCAGCATTATTAATTGCATTGCTAATAGCTTCCCTAAGTGCTTCTGGTTCGTCTTTAATAATTCCTAACATCAGAGGTTCTGCACCCATTTGCTGAACTAAAGCAGCTAAGGCATACTGATTTGAATCCACAATTTGTCCGGGTTGGAGGGATTGGTTAGGTGTAACTAATTCATCTCCACTAGATAAAATAGCTACTTTAAGTTTGCGATAAACTTTAATTTGAGGACATTGTGCTGCAGCTAAGATTGCAATTTCGGCTGCTTTGAGTTCGATACCTGCAGCTAATAATGAATTCCCCGCTTGGTAGTAATTGGCACGTTTTCTCACAAACTCTTCGGGTTTAGGTGCAGTTAGAATCGCAACACGATCTTCTTCCCGACGAGTATTCTCCTGCATCACAATTGTATCTGCACCTTGGGGCATTACGGCACCAGTAAAAATCCGTGCTGCTTGTCCCGGTTGAATAGTAATTTGGGGTTGATATCCAGCAGGAATATCTTCAACAATTTGTAAGGTTACAGGTTTATCTTGACTGCATTCTTGCACATCTGCGTAACGCACCGCATAACCATCCATCGCAGAATTATCCCAATGGGGAAAATCTAGATTAGATACTACAGAATCTGCCAAAATTCGTCCGTTAGCGTTGAATAAATCTACAATTTCTATATCTTTATCTATTTGAGTAGTTAACGGTTGTACTAAATCAAAAATAATATTTTCTGCATCTCTGACTGAGAGCATGGTACTTCACTCCGATAATGAACTGGTATAATTTAGATATAGGTTTTCCATTGACCAAATAATTAAGAATTATTTTGATTGGGGTATATATTTTTGTGTCTCTGGATATTCTATATTTCTATATTTTCCAGTTTTAGGACAATTTTCCCTCTGATAGTGGGATTTAGACAAAAAATAACGGGAAAGCAGTCAACAAACAGGTATTTTTCTCTTTACTAAAGGTTTCATAAGAAGCGCAGCCTTGCCTCTCAGGCATTTTACCTCATCGCCATCTTTAAAAATTAGCACAGCAGAAATACTATTAATACCAAATTTTTTGATGCTTATCTTTGTTGTTGTCGAGGTCGAGCTTCACCACATTGGTAGGCTGATTTATGATTTAAGAAGGTATTGTGACCATGACCAAACATACACAAGCGCAACTAACCCGAACTGTAGATATTAACCAGCCTACTGCGCTCAAACAAAGAACTTTCAACCAGATGGAATACTATATGGGCGCGAAGTTGATTGAGATTGGGGTTGACCCCAAATCTGCAGTTTATCGCTGGTCAGTGGAAAGAAAAAGCAACCAGCAAATCTGGACAATTAAAGCTTATTGGGGCGAATCTAAAGAGAATTTATCTAACCAACCTCTTACTGGTACTAATTTAATCGATTGTGCCAAAGCTAATGCTGAACATGGAATCAAAATGACAGCCGAACTATGTGGTTATGGGGAGGATATCAGCAGTTTTGAAGAAGCTTTAAAACTGGCTGGGAATAAAATGGGACTCGAAATCGAAACCCTGAGTGACTTGATTGCTTACTCTCAAAATCTGAGGGTCAGAGATGGAATTGATGTGGCTCCCGATACCAGTTCTTCTCTATGAATATGATGCAGTAACTCTTGATATAGCTACAAATTAAGTGTGAAGTGCGACAAAATGTCTTCTTTCTCCAGTCTTCTAGGTTCTAGTATAAATTTGAGCAAATAAAGTTTACGAAAATTCAACTCTGTCATGAGTCTACACAAGATAGATTATTATCTATTTTGTGTATAATTTTTACATATATTTGTTTTATTTCACAAAGTATATTTCACAGTCTGACAGATTTTAAGGGTCAGTTGATGGCGAAAAAGAAATTTAAAGATGTCCTGAAAGACAAGTCAGTTATAGCTAACAAGGTTAAGATTTTTTCAGCAGTCCAAGAAAAATCAAAGCCAAAGAAAATCAAGAAAAAGGCATATAACAAGCTATATAACAAAGAACTGAAGCAGCTTCAGATTGAATTGGTTAAGCTTCAGGAATGGGTTAAACACAAAGGTTTAAGAGTAGTAGTTGTTTTTGAAGGTCGGGATGCTGCGGGGAAAGGGGGAGCAATTCAGCGAATTGCAGAATGTTTGAACCCCCGTGTCTGTCGAATTGCGGCTCTGGGTAAACCTACTGAGCGAGAGAAAACGCAATGGTATTTTCAACGTTATGTGGCTCATTTACCAGCAGCAGGAGAAATCGTCTTATTTGATCGCAGTTGGTACAATCGGGCTGGAGTCGAGCGGGTAATGGGTTTTTGCACCCACGAACAATATGTTGAGTTCCTCCGTTCTTGTCCGGAATTTGAACATATGTTACAGCGTTCGGGTATCATTCTCATCAAGTATTGGTTTTCAGTCAGTGATGAGGAACAAGAACGACGTTTCCAGAAACGTATTGAGAACCCTACCAAACGCTGGAAACTTAGCCCCATGGATTTGGAATCTCGCGCTCGATGGGTAGAATATTCTAAGGCAAAAGATGATATGTTTGCTGCCACTGACACAACTCTATCTCCTTGGTATGTGGTAGAAGCTGACGATAAGAAAAGCGCTCGTCTCAACTGCATCAATCATCTACTAAGCATGATTCCCTACGAAGATTTGACGCCAGAACCGATTAAATTACCTCTGCGACAGAAAGCAATGGATTATATTCGACCTCCTATGTGTATGCAAAAATTCGTACCAAAAAAGTACTAGAGTACCAATTTATCCATAATCTTAGAAAATAAGACTCTAAACCCAATCTCTGTCTAAGCTTTACAAGTTGAATTTGGTTTAGTTTTAAATCCCCTTAGGATTTACTCACAGAACCAGGATTTTATTAAGCATCGTGGAAAACAGTGTTACTTAGCTTGGAAATTGTGAGTCTATAGAATCTGAGAATTAAAAATATTTTTATACATGATGTTAGGTACTTAAAATGCATATAGAACTTACCAGTATTAAGACTTATATACGTAAATAATTTTGTAATTTTTGATTTCCCCTTAAAGTGTAAAGAGCATGAGGTCTAGTAAATAAAATTACACTATTTTACGTACATGGAAATTCTTGAATTTTGGTGGCAAATCAGAAAGTATAAGATACTCTAGGAAATTATTGTGAAATAGGGTAATTTTGAAACTGTCGATTCAGCTGTAAACTATTACCTATTGTGTCCGTTGAATCGCTTACTATATAGTAATTTTTCTCTTAAATTTTTCCTGTAAAATGTGAGTATGAAAACATTTAATAATAAAACACAGATTCTGATAGAGACGCGACATATTTTCCCGCAGGAACGCTAAGAAGAGCGCATCTCTACAAATGTTAAAATATCATGTCCCTGCAAGTAAGTTTGCCATCTTGTTTATTAACCCCAGAATTTAAATGTAGTTAATCTGAATAGGGGTTTTTACATAAGCTTTCGGGTAATTGAGTAGGCATAATATTAAGCGTAAACTAATTCAAAGTTAGATAATTTAAGGTTCAATAACCTAAAATTGATTCAAAATTTAGTTTTGTGAGGAAAATAAACAATCTGTAGAACCAAAAAGTTATGACATCTCCAAATACTCCGGATGAAGCTGACTCTCAAGAACCTCAAAACCAGAATGATACAGGTTCTTGGTTTCGTAAAATTGCGTTTGCAACTAGTATTGCTCTTGTCGGAATGGGTACGGTTGGCTATTTCGTCACAGATTTTTGGATTCGTCGCAATTTACCATCTTTAGTAGAAACTCAACTTAGCAATTACATCAATCGTGAGGTTGATGTGGGGGAGGTGCAAAGTTGGAGTTTGACCGGAATTCGCTTTGGTTCTTCTTCCCTCCCGGCGACTGAGGACGATCCTAATAACGTCTCAATTGAAGCGGTTAATGTCAATTTTAATCCAATTCCGGTAATATTCTCTCGAATTTTGCCTGTCGATATCACTTTTATTAAACCAGATGTTTATGCTCAAGAGGTGAAGTCGGGAGAATGGGTAAGACTGGAATTAGATACAGATGATGATAGCGAACTTCCTGTTAAGCTGAACACAACTATCCGCGTGCGAGATGGTAAGGTTGCTTTGCTTCCTCGCGGTTATCAGACTCCATTGCAGAGTAAAATAGATGGATTTGTCAACTATAATCAGGTAGAAACCGAACGCCTGCGATACGACCTTGATGCAGAAATATTTCAAGGTAAAGTGGAGCTTGAGGGAGAAACTCAGTTAGAAACTGGTAAAACTAAGGCAAGTGCCAAAATCGCAAAACTAACTTTAGCTAAGCTTAATCCTTTCATTTCCCAGGTTCCGGTTAATATCTCAAGTGGCGAGCTAAATGCCGATTTAGATATCAAACTCTCGACCTTTTCTGAATTACCTTTGGTTGTGGGTACGGCAAAATTACAAGATTTGAAGGTTAGAAGCAAGCAACTACTAGCCCCAATCGATGCGAACGCTTTGTTGCGATTTAAGGGGGATAAGATAACTTTTGAGGAAACGAAGGGGAGCTACGGTAATCTGACAGCATTGGTATCTGGTGATGTAGATGTCAAGGAAGGTTTTGACGTTAAGGTTAATGTTAATCCTTTTGAAGTTGCTAAGGTTTTGAGAACTGTACCTGCAAAGTTACCGATTGGGATAGATGGTAAATTGCGGGCAGATATGCTTGTCAAGGGAAAATTTGAAAATCCAGTTTTAACAGGTAATATTGTCAGCACTCGCAACGTCATTGTTGACAAAGTAAGGTTTAGTAAAATAAATACCAGTTTTGTTGGTAATTTGTCGCAATTTTTACTTCGAGAATTCCGAGCTACAACCTTAAGTGGTGGTGAAATTGTCGCCAAAGGTAACGTTAAATTTCCTCGTCGTTTGACAGAATTAGAGAATTTTGAATTCAAAAATTTTGCTAAGTCCCAGCTAGCTTTTAATTTGAATGCTCTGTTAACTAATCCCAGAGCAATTATTGCTCGTTACGGAGTTACAGATGATTCTTATCGGTTAAATAGAATTACCGCACTAGGAACAGTTAGAGGTACAGTTGCAAATCCCCAAGCAGTTTTATCGTGGAAAGTACCTAATGCTAACACTGCAGTTGCGGGACAAGTTTCTGGTACTGGAGATATTTTGTACGCAGCAAATAAAGTCAGTCTGCGTAACACGGTTTTGCAAACCAAAGATGGTAAAGTCAATGTTGATGGTGAAGCTAATCTAGCAAATAGGCTTTGGCAGGGTAATGTTAGTGCTAATTCCCTATCATTAACGCCTTTATTATCTGAATTTCAACAGGATGAAAACTTAGATGTACCCGTCTTTTTGGAGCGGGGTAACGTCAAATTAGCAGGTAGATTAGATAATTTAAATCCGCGTAATATCCAAGGAACTGCTGACCTAGATTTAAATGTTAATAATGGTGACGTTGCTGTAGACGCAGTATTAAATCGAGGTCTTTTACAAGCCAAAGCGATCGCTAATCGAATTTCCCTCAATAGATTTTTACCTTTATCTGAACTCCCTACTGGTGAAGATGTACCGGTATTTTTAGAACGGGGTAATGTTAATATTGCGGGTAGATTAGATAATTTCGACCCGGCTAATATTCAAGGAACTGCCGATTTAAATTTAAACGTTGACAATGGTAAAGTTGCCGTAGATGGAAAGTTAGATCGGGGAGTTTTACAAGGGAATGCGATCGCCAACAGAGTTTCACTTAATAAATTTTTACCTCAGCTTGGCTCCCCTGTAACAGTAGCAAATACCCGAGTTAATGTTTCTGGTTCTGTAAAACAATTATTATCATTTGCAACAAGTCAAAATCAAAATATAAATAATAATTTAAGCGATACTTTAAGTGATAAGCTAAGTAGCTTCCGCGCAAGCGCTTCCGGTCAATTAATCGTCCCCGAAACCCGAAGAAATGGCACAGTTAATTTTAATGGTTCAGGTAATCTAGGGACGGAAACTTGGCAAGCATCGATCAATGCTAATTCTGTAGCACTAAATCCTTTTATATCTCAATTTAAACCCCCCGAATTAAACTTAAACTTAAATCGACCAATTAACCTGCGCCAAGGAAAGGTTCAGTTAGCAGGAAATTTAGATATCTTAGATGATTTAGGGTCGGGTAATCTTAATTTAGCCAGAGTTAGAGGTAATACCGATCTGGATTTAGACGTCAATAATGGTAAAGTAGCCATCGACGGTAAATTAGAACAAGGTCTTTTAGAAGCGATCGCTACTGCTAAAGGAGTTTCAGTTTCCCCATTTTTGCCTGATTTACCAGTACCCCTGACTATTGCAGATAGTCAAGTTAATCTTTCCGGTTCTGTAAATCGATTACTATCTCAAGATTTTAATAATATTCGAGCCAATGCTGTTGCAAGATTGGGCGTTCAAGGAGGTACGGTTAATACCATCACCAATTTAAATAATGGTATTTTTTCTAGCAATACAACTGCAACGAATATTAACACCCCAGCCATTTGCCAAAATTTTGATTTATCCTGTCCCGAAGTCGGAAAATTATCTGGTAAATTTAATCTCGCAGGAAATATCAATCCTTTTATAGAAGGTAATTCCCCCGCTACGATCCAAGCTAAAACCATATCTTTGCAAGTAGGAGAACAATCACTTACTGCTGACGGTCAAATAACTTTAAATCCAAATCCGGCGACAAGTAAAAATGGAACTTGGGGAATAGGTACTAATTTAAATATTAATGCCCGTTCCAACTTAAGTGAACTTCCCTCCACCTTAATCGCCCAAATTTCCCAGCAAACTGATATTCCCATCGCCGGAAATGCTGCTTTTCAAGGTCGCTTCCAAGGCGATAACTTACTTGGAGATCCCCTAGCACCGGGAAATTTACAATTAACAGGTAACTTACAACTTAGGGATTTTGCAGTTGATAAAATCGCCTTTGAACCATTACTAACAGGTCCAGTAAATTTACAACCCGGTAAAACTTTAGCAATTAACTTACAAGGACAAAACGATCAAATCTCAGCCCAGCTAGAACCCTGTAATAGAGAAGAATGTATCTCACCTTATCTTCCAGTTTCCTTTAACCTGCAACAAGGAGGAAATTCCAAAAACGCTATTTTAGTAAGCGGTCAACGTAACGGCGATCGGCTAAATATCGATCTGAAAAACTTTTCCCTGGCTTTGTTAAATGTAGTACCAGCAGTCCAAGAAAATCTCCCTGCGCAAGTTGGGGGAATAGTCACCGGAAAACTTGACTTGAACCTATTCGACGTTACAAACATCGCTGGAAACTTACAAGTTACCAAACCAAGTATTGGATATCTTAAGGCAGAAGAAGTCGCAGCAAATTTCTCTTACGATGGAGGAGTTGCAAACGTCCCATCAGCTTACTTGGAATCAGGACAGAGCCGATATAATCTTCAAGGTAACCTAAATCTGAACTCGGGTGATGTCAACGCCAAGATATTCACAAAATCAGCCAAGTTAGAAGATATCTTTGCGACTATTAATACGTACAGATTAGAAGACCTGCAAAGCATTTTCTTTGGTTCTTCTAACTTTACTAACGCTGCAGCTATTGAAACAGATCCAGTAGGAAAACCCAACGCACCCTTAGCCCGACAGCTACGCTTACTCAGGAGAGTAGATCGACGGGTTCGACGATATGCAGCCCGCAAGCGAGAAGAAGAATCCGCAATTCAATTAGACTTGAGGGGAGAATATAACGCCCAGATCGATATAGCAGGTAAATTTTATAACCCCCAAGTAGACTTTCAGCTAGATGGTAATAACTGGGAATGGTATCCCCAACCCAAAGTTGTTACCGTCAAACGTCGTAAAGGTCCAGTTATTCAGGAAGGAAAGCCGTTAGATATCAACCAGGTAACAGCACGGGGAAGTTATAAAGACGGAAGTATAAAAGTAGATCCATTACGTGTCGCCCTAGAAGAAGGCACAATTGCTTTAAATGGAGAATTAACAGGAGAAAAAACATCCGGATTTGTCCAAGTACAAAACTTCTCCTTAGATAATCTTGAAAAATTTGCCTTTATTGATGTTCCTGTAGACATTGGGGGAAAAGTAAACCTTCAAGCCACAGTAGACGGTACGATTAATCAACCCCAAATTCAAGAAGGAAAAATCTCCTTAATTGATGGTAGCTTCAATCAAGATCCATTAGGGATATTTTCTGGTACCTTCAGCTACATAGATTCAGTAGCGAAATTTAATACAACCCCCGATTCATTCACCCAAATCAACGCCAAAATACCCTATCCTCCCCAACCCAATACAGATAACTCTATTACTTTAGATGCTAAAATTGGAACTCAAGGATTAGCGTTTTTAAGTACTTTTACTCAGGAGCAATTAGAATGGGTTAAAGGAAACGGAGAAATTGCACTCAACCTTGAAGGACCTTTAAATTGGTCAGCCCAAACCCCTCCCCAACTCATAAAAGATTTAACAGGTACTTCCACAATTCAAATTGAAAACGCCACCGTCAAAACTAAGCAACTAGGTGAGGAAATCAATCTAAATATTGCTGGTGACATTGCTCTACAAAATCAAAACATTCAAGTAAACCAGTTAGAAGGGAACTTTGCTGATAGTCCATTTTCCCTTACGGGTAGTTTACCTTTAGTTCGTGCCGGAATTACCAACCCTGATAATCCTAGTTCGCTGATATTAGCCCTAGGTCCAGGAAAACTAAATCTTGAAGGACTCTACAAAGGAAATGTTAACGCCAGCGTTGAAGTATCTCAAACAGTAACGCGTCCCATAATCGGCGGAAATATCGATCTCAGCGAAGGAAGAGTTATTGTTCCAAAACTGAATAATGAGGCTGAGGAAAACGAGGAACAAGCAAGTAACCAACAAAAAAAATCAGCTAAAAGAAGAAAAAGACGGGCTAAAGACAACTATTCCTTTCAACCTATATTCGACGACTTACAAATAAATATTGGCGAAGGATTTAGATTTAAACGATCCGTACCCCGGACAAACTTTTTAATTGCCGGTAACTTAACATTAAATGGTCCCCTGGATAACTTACAGCCCGAAGGAATCATAAATTTGCGTCGAGGAAGTATTTATTTCCTCGATAATTCCTTTTTCCTCTCGCGCGATCGCGAACACTTCATTGTATTTTCTCCAGAGCAAGGTTTACTCAATCCCAACCTAGATATTGAACTGCAAACAACAGTTCTTGACGCTCCCAGCTTCGACCGTCCCCAACCCGTTGATTCTGAAATTCGTGACGATGCAGTAGCGCCGACAAATCCTAACCAAATTGATGTACGGATCGGTATTGAAGGAGAAGCTAGTCAACTAATTGGTTCTTTGGACGATAATTCAGAAAATTGTCAAATTAATGTTCCCAGGGTATTTCTCAGAAAAACAATACAAAATTCACCCCAAAGATTACAAAGAATAGCTAATTGTATAAATGAGAGTTCTCAAGTCGCCATTAGGAACCAAAGCCTGATTAATAATCCAATCGTAGAGTTGTCAAGTACTCCAAGTCGTAACCAAACCGAAATCTTATCTTTACTTGGTAACCGTACTATTGCGATCATTAAAGATGTAGAACAAAAACTTACTGACGGTCAAGAAGAAGAACTGATACAATCAGCTTTTATTGATTACGTAATAACACCAATTATTGATGAATATTACCAAGAATTTCTGTGGAATGTCCAGAGACCAGTGAATTCTGTAGGTAAGAAAATAGGTCTCACACGCTTGCAAGTTTTCCCCTCAGTCACGGGGTTAAAAGATATCAACGAGAATTCTTCTGTCAGGTTTATTTACGACTATGATTTTGGTGAATTTCGGATCGAGTATCAGAGGAGGTTTTAGGGGGTTGGGGATAGCACGCAGTGCTATCCCCAATCCCCAGTCGCCAATCCCCAACCCAAATATTTTCTGCTACTTTTTGCAATATAATTATGAATTCTGCTGCTATAGTACTAAGCATTCCCCTAGCATTCCGATGCAAAATAGCTTTATCTAATGCCCAGACAAAGCTTTAAATTAAGGTAATGTTAGGACTATCTCAACTTCGTCGCAATGTGGGCACTAACTCGACATTAAAGTCAACATTTTAGTTGAAATATTGTGGCGTCATGTGGGAAAATATTTGATCGTATTTATTCTCTCCTGGCTGTCTATCTAAAATTATGGCTAAGAATAAAGGTGTCCGGATTATAGTGACACTCGAATGCACTGAATGCCGCAGTAACTCAAACAAACGCTCTCCTGGCGTTTCCCGTTACACGAGTACCAAAAATCGTCGTAACACCACCAATCGTCTAGAGCTAAAAAAGTTCTGCACCCATTGCAATAGTCACACCGTCCACAAGGAAATCAAGTAAAAAAGGAAACTGAGCAAAAATGAGTTATTATCGTCGTCGTCTGTCACCAATTAAGCCAGGAGACCCAATCGATTACAAAGATGTGGATTTGCTGCGGAAATTTATCACCGAACGGGGTAAAATATTACCGCGTCGGATCACTGGATTGACATCTCAGCAACAACGGGCTTTGACCACTGCAATTAAACGCGCTCGAGTTTTAGCTTTGTTGCCATTTATCAACGCTGAAGGATAAACTTTGCTGAAGGATGAACTCCTAATTGATTGAGTGTCAGAATACCAGGGATAGTAGAATCATCCCATTGAGTTAGATGTTTTATACGTTAAACTTGGTATTTTGAACTTCAAAATCTAAAATTAATTCAGGAGCTCAAATCAAGCTCCTAACACTTTAAGTATTGGCAGTTATTAACTAGATTTTAATCTAAATGCCAGTTATAAAAGTCCAAAATAGAAAACTGATTCACTGCGAGGCTTGTGGAGAAGGGCACATTAGTTGAATTTAGAGTAGGGGGCGATCGCCGTCTGGGAATTGTAGATCGTCCAGATGGAAAATCCCGCTGGTTTGTGATAGATAAGGCAGGTCAATCCCACAGCCTAGCGCCTCGACAAGTTACCTACAAAGTCGATGGCGGCAACTACAAGCCTTCGCAGATAGACAGTTTTTTAGAACAAGTCAAACCGTATTTGGATCCATCAAGCTTGGAAGTGGCTTGGGAATTACTGGTAGAAGATGGTGAGTCCGTTAACCCCAAAGGTATGGCGAATTTACTATTTTCTGAGTCTGAAGCTCCTCATAGTTATGCAGCTTATTGCTTGTTATCGGATGATAAAGTCTATTTCAAGCAAAAAGGAGATAATTATGAGCCGCGAAGTGCAAACCAAGTTGCAGAGCGCAAACACCAATTAGAAGTAGAAGCGCTCAAAGCCAAGGGACAAAAGGAATTTTTGGAGCGAGTTTCCCAAGCGCTCAAAGGTGAGAAAGTGGAATGGCAGCGTCACGACCGCCACCGCTTAGAAGCTTTAGAAAAGTATGCAGCATTGCTGGCTGATATTCCCCGTACTGGTGTAAATTATGAATCATTAGCTCGTGCCTTTCCCCCTCCCGCACCAGTTTTGGAAACGATGGGCATGTTGGGACGTCCGGCTACACCCCAAGGAGCTTTTCAGCTATTAGTAGACTTGTGTTGGTGGAGTCCGCATGAAAATTTATTCCTGCGCCGTTCATCGATTCCGGTTCAATTCCCAACGAAGGTAATAGAAGTGGCGCAACAGCGACTGCAAGTACATCCACCAGATCTAGATACTAATCGACTGGATCTCACAAGTTTAAAAGTTTATACCATCGATGACGAGACAACCACTGAAATAGATGATGGTTTGAGTTGGGAGAAACTTGCAGATGGTAGAGAGCGATTGTGGGTACATATTGCCGACCCCTCGCGCTGGGTATTGCCGGAAGATGAATTAGATTTAGATGCTCGAAAACGTGGTAGTACAGTTTACTTGCCAACCGGTATGGTTCCTATGTTCCCAGAACTGTTGGCAACTGGACCCATGAGCCTAGTCCAGGGAGAAGTTTGTTGTGCCCTAAGTTTTGGAGTTATTTTAAATGAACATGGCGGAGTTGAAGAATATAGCATTCATGCCAGTTTAATCAAACCAACATATCGCCTAACCTACGAAGACGTAGATGAAATGTTGGAGTTAGGTGTAACTGCAGAACCAGAAATTGAAGCGATCGCCAAATGGGCACGTCAGCGTAAGACTTGGCGCTACGAGCAAGGAGCCGTCAGTATCAGTATGCCTGAGGCAATGATTAAAGTCAGAGAAGATGAAATCAATATTGATGTATTAGATGATTCTATGTCCCGGCAATTAGTCGCGGAAATGATGATTCTTGCTGGTGAAGTAGCTGCTCGTTATGGGAAAGAAAACAATCTTCCCTTACCATTTCGCGGTCAACCACAACCGGAATTACCTCCGGAAGAAGAGTTATTATTGTTGCCCGCAGGATTTGTTCGTGCTTGCGCAATGCGTCGTTGTATGCCTAAAAGTGAAATGAGCATTACTCCGTTACGTCATGCTGGTTTAGGTTTAGATACTTACACTCAGGCGACCTCTCCAATCCGCCGTTACAGCGACTTGCTAACTCATTTTCAAATTAAAGCTCACTTGAGAGGAGATTCTCCACCTTTCTCCGCTGACCAACTTAGAGAAGTGATGATGAGTGTTATTAGCACGACACAAGAAGTAACAATGGTGGAACGCCAAACCAATAGGTATTGGGCTTTAGAATATCTGCGCCGCCATGTTGGTAATATTTGGCAGGTAACGGTGTTAATGTGGCTTAGAGAAGACAGTAACTTGGCGTTAATTTTAATTGAAGAATTAGGTTTGCAGTTACCAATGTTCTTCAAGCGTATTGTCAAGCTTGGGGAACAAGTATCGGTTAAAGTTATCTTAGCTGACCCACAGAAAGATATAATCCAGTTTGAAGAGATTATTTATCAACAAGCTTAATCACCAACAAGTTTAATAGATAGGCGAAATTTAGGTGTAAATATCTTCTGTGTAAATATCTTCTGTGTAAATATCTTCTGTGTAAATATCTTCTGTATAAATATATTTTGTGTAAATATTTTCTGTTGTGTACAGATATAAATTGACTGGAGACGTTCCATGGAACGTCTCTACTTATTCGTACCAATAACCATTTAGATAACTTCCACTCCTCGCGTATTTAAACCTTCCAGATCTAAGCAAGCCTTCTAGATTCAAAACCTAAGTGTCCAAATCCCAAATATCCAATATTCAAATCTCAAATACTAGAACTTTGAAGAATTGAAGAACTTTGAAGAATTGAAGAAACCCCCAAGAAGCCCATATCCTTGATTTCAGAAGCATTTCAAGTTCTTACTAAGTTCTTACTAATGGTTCACTGACACGACCATCAGGCATAATTGCTCCAGTTGTAATCGCACGTGATAGTTTCGCCCCAGTTAAATTTGCTCCTCGCAGATTTGCATTCACTAAAAATGCTGCGGTTAGATCTGCACCGCTGAGGTCTGCTCCGCTTAAATCAACCTGCATTAAATTTGCTTGTTGTAAATTTCCTCCCTTTAAAATTGCACGGGAGAGAATTGCTCCTTGAAGATACGCTCTGCGCAGAACGACTTCAGAGAGTACAGACCCTTGAAGTTTAGCTTTTTGTAAATTCGCACGATAAAAACAGGCTTTACTCAAATTAGCTGCTGTTAGATCGGCTTCTGTAAGAATAGCTTGGGAAAGATCTGCATGATTCAAGTCTATTCCAGTCATAATAGCCAGCGAAAAATCTGTATCTCGAAGTTTGGCTGAACCCAAAGCTACTCCACTCAAATTTACGCGTCTGAAATTTCTTTTTCCTGCTGCATAACTTTGTAATATTTCTGCTGCACCAATCATTTTAGTATCCTCACTGAGAAACATAATTTTCACAGGTCAATTAGTAATTGGTAATTGGTAATTGTTAATTGGTAGTTGTTAGTTAGTAATGAGACGCGTCCTGACGGACAAACGTAATTTTTAATTACCCTTGAGTTATTACTTCTTAACCCTTACTTCTTAACCCTTACTTATCACTTCTGACTTTTAAACGCCGCAGACGCGGTCTGTTTTGTCTAACGACTTACTACTCTTGAATCCTCTAAGACGTCTAACTTTTTGATAATGCAATCAATTCCAACAAAGTCTTTGTTACATCAGCAACAGGAGCATTCCCATCAACTATTTTTAGACAACCTTGCTGACGATAAAAGTCAATTAAAGGAAAAGTTTGTTCTTGATATACCTCAAAACGACGGCGGATTGTTACTTCGTTGTCATCTTGACGACCTCGTCCTAACATCCTTTGAACTAAAGCTTCGGTCTCTACTTGGAAATAGATTACGAAATCATAGGTTTTTTGAATGCTCTGCAGTAACTCTTCCAAGGTTTGAGCTTGGGAAATACTTCGAGGAAATCCATCCAAAATCCATCCCTGTTGACAGTCTAACTGATTCAGACGCTCTCTAATCAATTCAATTACCAGAGAGTCAGGAACCAATTCTCCTTTGTCCATAAATGACGAAGCTTGTTTGCCTAAAACATTTTGCTCTGCTACCGCTTGACGCAGTAGGTCGCCAGTTGAAATATGGGGTATTTTCCAGGATTCTGCTAAAGTCGCAGCCTGAGTCCCTTTCCCTGCTCCAGGTGGTCCGAGAAAAATTAATCGCAGCATTTGAGTGAGTATGTATAAAACATTATTAACTTATAAGATTGGTTATGGACCATAGGCAGTGTGCTTCTTTTATCATCTAACTCACGCAGACACAACACCTGTAGAAAATCTATCAATTGGCTAATTATATGCATGCTGTATTTAACAACAAGCAATCTTGTCATGATTCTGACTGGATTCATAACAAGTATGAAAAGCATAATTAAGAGATTGAATCTAACAGATTTTTGCAAAAAGTATAAGAAAAACTTCTGAAACTTATCATACACCTTAATGGAATTAAAGTGTTTATTATTCTTGATTTATGTGTATTTTTATGTAGTATCTTGCCAAAGAGATATAATTTGCAAGATGTACTTATGAATGCAATAAGATCTACCGTATTAAGATCTGAAATTTATATTACCTTTGGTACTTGATTTGAGGTAAATATTGTTAATATTTTGTGATATAAATTTAGTGACTGCAAAAAAACTCAGAGTAAATACTTGCTTTTTATTACTATCGATCAAACTAATAAATACTAAACAAGTGAATGATAAGGTATGAGTAATGACTGGCGAGTAATACTTTTATCTGAAATCAGAAAAATCAAAAATCAAATTAGTTTTTGTGTTTTCACAAATGGTCAAGCTTTGAATTTACCTGCAAAAAATGCACGCACCTGTAGTGAAAACAGAGCTATAACCTAGCAGCCACACTGTCTAGTTCAAATATCAACTTTTAAAATCAATGAGTTTTTTATTTATTATTCATTACTTACGCCAGAAGCAATGCATATTTTTTATAACAATTTTCTAAGTAAAGAAGTTCATATGATATGACACTACGCAATTAGGTTAGGGCATTGATAAATTCCATTTGTCCTACGGACACGCTAATGATTTGCGCGTAACGCAATATTTTCCTTCCCTAAGGGAGGTCGGGAAGGATTAAAGAATTACCTTCCACCGCACTAGGGGCTTAAAACTATGGCTATACTGGTGATTTTATGCTGCTCCCAAAGCCTGTAAAATTTCCACCACGTCATCATATCTATTAAATTGAGCGATCGCTAGTGCGGTATAACCACCTTGATTTTTTAAATTCACATCAGCATTAGTTTGTAGTAACAGTTCTACAGCTTCAAGGTAACCCCTTGATGCAGCCCACATTAAAGCCGTTGCATCAGCTGAATCTTTGATATTTGCATCTGCACCTTTAAGAATCAACTGTTTGATTACTTCAGTATGGTTGCGTTCGCTGGCGTAAATTAAGGCAGTTTTACCATCTTTACCCTGAATATTTACGTCTGCTTCCCAATCTAATAAAGTCTTGACGACTTCAATATTCCCCCGAGCAGATGCTAAGGTCAATGGGGACTCTCCTAAATTATTGATATTAGGATTTGCACCACCTTCAAGTAATAATTTGACAATTTGGCTGTATCCTTGTAGCGCTGCAACTAGTAAAGGTGTATCGCCAATATTATTTTTAACTTCTGGATTCGCACCGCGATTCAACAAATTTTCGACCACATCTGTATGACATTCAACCACAGCGAAGTGAAGTGCTGTTTCGCCTTCTAAATCTTTCTCATTAATATCAGCATCTCGATCTAATAAAGCATTAATAACCCCATTATGACCAGCAGCAGATGCTGCTAAAAGTGCTGTTCCACCACTAATATCTTTTTTATTAACATCAACTCCTGCAGCCAATAGTACTTGGACAATTTCTATATTACCCAAGTCAGCTGCCAACATTAATACAGTATCGCCTTCAGTGTCTGTTTCGTTGACATTTGCACCTGCTTGTAACAACTTTTGCGTTATGAGTTTGTTACCTGTTCGTACGGCTAACTTTAGAGCCGTATCATCATCATTATCTTTGATATTGACATCAGCCCCAGCAGCCAACAAAACTTCTACTACTTCTAGGTAACCTTTAAAAACTGCTGCCATTAAAGCCGTACTACCGTCTTCGTTAGTGCTATTTACATCAACACCTTTATCTATCAACAAACGCATAACATCAATTTGTTTTGCGTTAGATGCCAACATTAAAGCTGTCAAACCATAGACTTCTCTTGATGCATTAATATCAGCACCAGCATGGATGAGTGTCTTAGCAATTTCTGCATAACCAAAGTTAGCAGCAAACATTAACGCTGTTGTACCATCACCATCTTTCGCATCTGGTGAAGTACCGGTTGCTAACAGCGCTGGAACTTTATTTACTTCACCTTGTTTTACCGCTGATAACAGCAGGACATCATTACTTGCGGTCATAATTACTTACCCATAGCTTAAATCAGATTTTTCTTTGATGGCAAAATAGTTGGCAATATTTCCAAATATTTACGTAATTTCTATTTCCCAAAAGATTTTGGAATAAGCAAAAATACTTTAGCATCTAGCAGTTAGTAGCTGTTATTAGTTCATGTCGATATGACAAAGTCATACACCACAAACCTCGATCTTGCTTTTCGAAAAAGCGTAAATTTTGATCTGATAGCCATCCATAGATGATGTAGCTAATTCCCAGCTACAAGTCATAAACCCCGCAGCTTAGAATCATACAGCTTTCTTTGGCATGTTTGAAGTTATTGCAGGAAGAATTTTGATTACTTTAGGGAGCAAAAATAAGGTTATGCTAATTTTTATGAAGAAGATTTAAGAGTCGGGGGAGAACACAATGATCTCAGCAATTCCAGAATCAGTCAAATATGGGATGCAATTTTTTCATCCAGCGCTTATGTGGGTCCTGTTTGCAATTACCTTATATGCAGCTTACTTAGGTCTGCAAGTACAGAGAGTAAGAAATGCTAGGGGGGAAGAAAAAAAAGAACTCATAAAAGGAAGGTTCAATATTAAGCACCATCAAATTGGTTCGTTGCTTTTAGCAGTTATGGTAGCTGGTTCAATTGGCGGTATGGCTGTTACCTACATCAATAATGGCAAGTTATTTTTTGGTCCCCACTTACTTGTAGGTTTGGGTATGACAGGAATTATTGCCTTTTCTGCATCCTTGTCTCCATTTATGCAAAAAGGTGCAAATTGGGCGCGAGTCACCCACATAATTTTAAATTTTACGTTACTGGGTTTATTTACTTGGCAAGCGATTACTGGAGTCCAAATAGTTCAAAAAATCCTCAGCTGATACATTACTTTAGACAGTAATTAGTGAGGAATAAGAAGAATATCCAGTAGTTTTTTTACAGAATTTCCTACCGTAGGTATTGGATAATTTTAGCCACAGGAATAACTGTAGAGACGCGACATATCTTCCTCCAGGAATATTTTGCTCCCACGTCTCTACAGATTCTCAAAGGAAAAAACAATCAATTGAAAGCAATGGGCACGGAATACTCTTGGAGAGACCCTGTAATCATTATCTACCAACTTTTGGTATTGCTGATAATCCTTAATTTTCCTCAAGCGATCTATAAACTAACTAAGTGTTTAATTATTCTAAAGTTCTTGTAAAGTTTTAACGCAGAGACATTACATCGCTACACCTTTCTTATGTTTCCTTTAAGATGCTAGAGCGCCATCGGGGACCCAGATAATTCTTAGTGGTTAAGAACTTCACCTCGAACAGATTCTGTAATTTGTGCCACTTCTGTAATTAAATCTTCAGGTACGTTCAACTCTCGGAGAGTCGCCACTATATTTTCAATTAGTGCATCGAAGTGCGTATCTGTAAGTCCAAGATGTTCTACTAATCTCTGGTGGGCTTGTCGCATTGAACGCCCATCATAGCCGGTCTTACCACCGAAAGCATAGGTCAAAAAAGATGCTAAATGTTCTCTCTGCCTATTCATGTCTATACCAGCAAAGAAATGGCTTACTTTTTCGTTTGCCATGAGTCGCAAATATAGTTTATCTACTGCAGCTTCTACAGCAGGCTCGCCACCAATCCGTTCAAACAATGTACTCATTAGTTAAACGATTCACCTTTAGTCAGGACTAAATAAGTATAAGTTTTGCTTTTTGCGATCAATAAACATCATCAAGCTTCACTTTCCATTTATTTGTGAATAATCTTGGAATTCTTTCAGCTTTGACTAACTCAAGAATACAATTTGCTAGTTACAAACTTGGATTTCTATATTCTGTTAAATCGCTTTGAAACAGATTAAATAGCTCAAACTTAACTGAAAATTGTATTAATGTATGTGAAACTTATTATATTTCACCTATAAATTGCAATTTGAGCCAATAGAAAAACGCTTAATAACAGGTTCACAACATCCTTGATTAAGAGCTAAAAAATTTCAATTAAATGACATAGCTCAGCAGAAGTTTTATCGATATGAGGAATACAATACAACATTATTAGATAGAGTAATAAATAAATTCCTAAAAATTACATTTTTTTGTATTTCTGCTGCAAAATTATCAGTATTATGTGATTTTTATATGAAATATTGAAGGGTATTATAAATTTAAAATCAGGGTTTGAAGACTTCTCATTATTTTTTGAGTAAGGCTGATATTTTACTTCACAAATTTCCACATAAACAATCTTAAATCTCGGTAGCAGTTGAATAAAAGGAAACTGCAAAAAGCTTCTAATCATCTTGAAGCTTAAAGAGGTAAAAGACTCAGGTAAAAAATTCGCTAAAATGTAATGGAGAGATTATCCGTATATCTAGATATAATAGCTACTTCAAAAAAGATATAGTTTAATTTTTAACGTCAATAAATAGTGTAATTTAGAACATTTGTAAGTTAATTTCCAACTCCAGTAAAATCTCAAATAATATTATTAGCAACAATCCCCAAGATAAATATGGGTTTCATAGTTATTCATGAGAACAATTCGAACTTAATGGCAATCAAATTACGAGAAAAATTGAAGACTATTGTCTCCAGTTTAATATTCCTTCTGAAAAAAACATAGAATTTACGAGGTATTAGATTATTGGGGGAGAAATTGAGGAGATTTAAGCAATTATTTCACTTTTATCGGAGTACTCAGTAAAAAATGAACTCTATTCTCCTCACATATCTCGACTGACTATATATTTTGATGAAAATCTTCTTGTACTTTGCGGGTTAAGCGTCGGGAAACTTGTCGAACAATTTGATTGAGTAATTTGTCACCAGTTGATTTAACTAAAGATTTGGGTAATCGCTGAATAAACTTGGGAAACTGAATATACACCTTCAAGTCTAATTCCCATTCCACTCTAGTTATGTGTTCTAAAACACCATTTTTCTCTACAGAATCTTCAAACAATTGTAGGGATGCACGGTAGTCAACATCGTAGTTCATGGGATCGTATCCAGGAATGGGTATCGTCCTAATCCTGTAAATCCCCTGTTCTTGAGGCAATAGTTCCAGACCAATTTTGGGCTCTAACTCGTAACCAAAAGAGCCAAAACGACCGATTACCAAGGCATAACCATTATCACCCAAAGGTTGTACTTTCATTGGTAGAGCACAACGTACAAACCAGGAAGCGTGATTGTCAAGGTACTCAGCCACACTTTCAGCAGAGGCGGACATTTTCATGCAATCACTGTAATGACCGCAAAATTCAGTTGGAGCATTAAAATTTAATTCTTCCGTTGTCTCCGGTAATACTCCGAAATTTGATTGTGCTGAATATACTATGTTGCTTTTCTCCTGAAATTGATGTTCCCGGTTTTTTGAAAGCATAAACCCATTCCTGTGTCTTGACCAATTTTTTTCTCTAAATTAATAATTCCCCTCGGAGTGGGGTAATTTCGCACCAGTCTTATTTGTCAGCAAAACTTTAATTATCTGTTCTTAAGTTCATCTCATCTCTAAAATAGAAAACGAAAAACAAACATGTACAGACATATTAGTTTCCTAGGGTAGCGTAAATCGTGAAAGCATTTGTAGCAGGGGCAACAGGCGAAACTGGACGTCGGATCGTACGAGAGTTAGTGGCACGTAATATACCTGTTCGTGCTTTAGTTAGGGATATTGAACAAGCAAAAACTATTTTGCCAGAGTCCACCGAGTTAATACAAGCGGATGTTCTTAAATCTGATACTTTTGTTTCCTCTTTAGAGGGATGTACTGTATTGCTATGTGCTACAGGAGCAAGACCCAGTCTCGATCCCAGCGGACCTTATAAAGTAGATTATGAAGGAACAAAAAATTTAGTCAACGCAGCTAAAAGTCAAGGAATAGAACATTTTGTTTTAGTTTCTTCAATGTGTGTTTCACAGTTTTTTCATCCACTTAACTTATTTTGGCTGATTTTGTATTGGAAAAAACAAGCTGAGGAATACATTCAAAAAAGTGGTTTAACTTACACCATAGTTCGCCCGGGGGGGTTAAAAAATGAAGATAATTCCGATTCAATAGTGATGGCAAAAGCCGATACTTTATTTGAGGGTAGTATCCCCCGTCAAAAAGTAGCACAAGTTTGTGTAGAAGCGCTGTCAAATCCAGAAGCACGAGATAAAATTGTAGAGATTATCGCTAAACCCGATGCTGCAGCCAAGAGTTTGCAAGAACTTTTCGCTGACGTGGCATAAATATCTAGGACGTAGTATTTCTGCGTCCTGATAGCATTTTTTGTCAAAGTATTTTTCGTCAATATTTTTTGATATGTTTGTCAATATTTTTAACTTTAAACTTGAATTTAAAATTTAGTCTGAATGTAATTTTTAACTTAACCTTAATTTTGAATGAGGATTTGACTTTGACCGCAGTTAAGAAATTGGGGTAAATATATCGTTTGTCTTATATTTTTGCTTCCGAAAAGGGAATGGGGATTGGAAATTAGTTGCTTGTTACTAAAAGAAATCGAAGTTAGATAAATCCCTTAGTTTTCTGCCCTGTGACAAGTGATTTTACCGGAATTTAGGTATAAAGACTTGTGTTTATATTCTGATAACTATATCCAATAATCATTAATGACACGAACTATTAAAGGGTTCCAACTTAGAGGAGCAGAGAAGTTTATTGGTCCACTCGCTGCACTTTTAGGCTTTGTGTTTATGATGCAGTGGTATATACACGGGACTTTAAGACCATCTGGAATCGATCCAGTATTTCAAGTTCAACAGCCACCTTTAATTATGGAAGGTGGCGATCCCTATATTAGGGCGCTAATGCGAACCATTTCAGCTAGCGAAGCTAACGATCCTCGTCCTTATTCGATTTTATACGGTGGTAAACATGTAAGCGACCTCAGCAGGCATCCGGAACAATGCATAACAATTGTTAACGGTCCCAACAAGGGAAATTGTTCTACCGCTGCAGGTCGCTATCAAATAATCAACACTACCTGGTATGACATTGCTCAGCGCTATCATCCCCAACCGAATCAATTTATGTGGTGGACGAATTATAGTTTTGAGGCTCAATATCAAGATGCAGTAATTTATAGCTGGTTGAGCGATTCAAAATTTTGGCAAACAAATTTTTCTAAATCTTTACAAGAAGGAAAGGTTAAAGATGTTTTACGACGTTTATCTCCAACTTGGACAAGTTTGGGATATGGAATTGAAAATAATTCTATGAGTCGCCATCTCCCAAAAATATACCAAAAAATGTTGAAGGAAGAATTGCAATTGGCTAACAAGTCACAGGAACAGGGAGCAAAAGTTAAAGGTCAGTAATTAAAATTCGGCACTTAAAAAATTCTTGACTACACTGACAAATTCTAATGGTTTTGCAAAATGAATATTGTGAGCAGTATCTCTAACTATTTTTAGTTGAGAATATTTGGCTTCTCGCTGAATCTTTTTATTTATTTCCACAAACTTTGGATCTAATTCTCCCACTAGCAATAATAAAGGAACATTGTTAGTTTTAAGTTTTGACCATAAAGAAGGTTGAACACCAGTACCCATCATCTTGAGGGATTTAACTAGTTGTTTTGGATCGTTTTGTAAGCGCTGTTTTATTAACTCTGAAAACTGGGTGTGGGTTTTTATATCGCCAAAAATTTCTTGGCTGTACCAGTTTGTAAGAAAAAGAGTAAAATCTTCTGGATTAATTATTCTACTTAATTTGCGAGCTATTTGAGCATCCCGTTTAATTCTTCCTAATCTTTCTGGTTCTGTAGCTAAACCAGGGGAGGCTGATTCCAAAATAACCTTGGTAAAATATTGGGGAAAATTTATAGTAAGATAGAGGGCTAATCTACCACCCATTGAATAGCCGATTAAAAAACATCGTTCGAGATTTAATTTCTTCAGTAATTTATCTAATAATTTCATTAATGCTTTCGCAGTATTCGGCATTTGATAGTATTCATCACTACCAAAAATTTGAGTTCTGCCATGTCCGGGAAGGTCAATTTTTAAACAATAGAAATCTTCAGCTACTATTGATGTAATTTGATCGAATTCATTAGTATTACCCATAAAACCATGTAAAAAAATAATCAGTGGCTTATGGGTATTGCCACTGAAAATATAGTTAAATTGATAGTTTTCAAACATTAATTTTCTGGCATTTTAACTATATAAATATGATTTTTAATATTATGTCAGGTAAATTAATGGGCGATAATTGATGAGTCATATTAGTGGACCAATAGGTAGCGCAGCTATAACGTAGCGTTTTAACGCAGCAAGCTGTTTGTTGACGCAGCTACGCTGAACACCGTAGGTACGTCTAACGCGCAGCGCGTTCTCGGGGGGACATGTAAGTGTACATAGCGCACAGCGATTAGTAATTGGTTACACGCGCTTCAATATCGTAGATAATTGATAATTGGTAATGGAGATAATAAACGAATAAAAATCTATCCATAACCAACATTATGCTATCCAAACAAGAAATTTATCTAAGGAAGAAATCTATCTAAGGCGGCTTTTAATTCTTTGATTTCTACCTCAATATTACCTTCATCCACGGCTCTCGCAATACACTCAGTTAGATGTTCATCTAAAACAATTCTTGCAACCCTATCTAAGGCTCCTCTGACAGCCGCAATTTGTAATAATACATCGGGACAAGGACTACTTTGTTGCACCATAGTCTTGATTCCACGCACATGTCCTTCTATTCTCGATAGCCGATTGACAATGCGTCGTAGTGACTCTTCACTGTGGATGTGAGCATGGGTATGATTTGTATCATTTTGAGTGTTATGAGTTTGAGTTTTGTGGATTTTATTTTTATTAGTTTTATTAGTTTTATTTCTTTGAGTTTTGCTGATATTTTCTTGCTTGATATCATAACCGAGTACATCTGAATTTTCTTCTGAGGCGGACAAGGATTCTTGAGAAAATCGGTTAGTTGTATTCATGAGCTGAATATTTTATTTTAGTGTCTCAATTAAGATCCTAGCCTACTGGTCAGCACAGATGAGTAATTTATTGATGATTTAATTTCGATCGCCACATCAAAAAGAAACCATAGCAGGAAAACAAACGTCTGCGACCCAAGATAAAGGACAAATCTGTCAGAATATCAGTAAATGTGATTGTCACGACTAACTAACAAATCAAGAAGTGTAAATCATTAAAAACTAGAAATTAACAACAGTTGTGTCTATGGGATTTTCCAAACTACCTCGCTCAATGCGTCAATTAACGACCCATCTTTTAGCTATTTTGATGGGTGTTGTGTTTACGGTAAGTACCGTTAGAGTATTACCTTCACAAGCAGAACCTGCACCTAGTTTATCGACAACAGATTCCAGTCAGTTGCTCGCACAACGCCAATCACCTGCAGCTGCTGCAGCCATTGGTAATCGTAGCTTTGTTACAGCGGCGGTAAAACGAGTTGGTCCAGCTGTTGTACGTATTGATACTGAACGTACAGTGGTTAGTCGCCAACGTCGTCTAGATCCATTTTTTGACGATCCATTTTTTCGGGAATTTTTTGGCGACAGTCTTCCACAACAAGCCCCCAGACGTCAACAACAGCGTGGTTTAGGTTCGGGCGTGATTTTCGACCGTACTGGACTGATACTGACCAATGCTCACGTAGTAGATAAAGCCGACAAGGTCACGGTTCATCTTAAAGATGGACGTAGTGTGGAAGGTAAGGTTCGAGGTGTTGATGAAATTACTGACCTAGCTGTAGTAAAGATTGACGCTGGGGATAATTTACCCGCTGCGGTTTTAGGTTCCTCCGATGACGTTCAAGTTGGAGATTGGGCGATCGCAGTAGGTAATCCTTTGGGATTTGACAACACCGTTACTTTAGGAATTATTAGTACTCTTAGACGTCCGAGTTCCCAAGTAGGAATTTCTGATAAACGCTTAGATTTTATTCAAACTGACGCAGCAATTAACCCCGGAAATTCTGGTGGACCTTTACTGAACGATCGCGGTGAAGTAATTGGAATTAATACTGCAATTCGAGCTGATGCAATGGGTATTGGATTTGCAATTCCTATTAATAAAGCAAAAACAATTGCAGCCAAATTACAGCGTGGGGAAAAAGTCTCTCACCCCTTCATTGGTGTGGTGATGCAAGATTTAACTCCAGAGATGGCGAAAAAATTTAATCAGGATCCCAATTCGCCAGTAGAAATACCTGAAATCAAAGGAATTTTAGTACGTCGAGTCGTACCTAATTCTCCAGCTGCAACAGCAGGTATTCGTCCTGGTGATGTAATTATTCAGGTAGATGGGAAACAAACAACTGAGGGCGAACAATTACTTGGTATCGTTGAAGACAGTGAAGTTGGTCAAACATTACAAGTAAAAATTCGACGGGGTAACCGCACACAGCAAGTTTCTGTGAAAACTACTCAATTACGAACTTCTTCGTAGATTGGTGATTGGGGATTGGCGACTGGCGACTGGGTATAGGAGACTGGGAATAGGAAGATAGTGTATTTTAACTCAATCGCCAATTCCCAATACCTAATCCCTAATCGCTAATCCATATATGACACTATCGTGTCACGCTACCGCTAACGCCATTACTAGTCAAAAACTGACGTAAGCTGAGTAAGCTTAAGCTTTGTCCGAGGGATATGGGTAGCATGGATACACCTTCCAAACGAGATTGTACCCAACCTTCACCCCAGTACCATTCATGGAAACCATCTATACCTTGGCTCAAGAGCAAGCGCAAACAGTTATCACCTGCGACATCAACTCGATGATGAATTGAAATAATTCCCATTTGAGTTGTAAATTCTAATCCTGAATGTAGTTGGTTGGCGCTCGAATTTAAATTACCCCAAGGAAGCCATTTTTTTAGTGTTACGGGATTTAAGAGACTTTCACGAATTTTATCGGCTGAAGCTTCAACTTCTATTCTTAATTGACTTTTTTGAAACTTTCCCAACATTTTGGTTTTTATCGTAAATTCTTTCTAATTTATAACGAATAATCAGTTATCAGTTGTCAGTGAACAGTTATCAGTTATCAGTTTATGGCTTGCGCCACGCCCTTACGGGCTACAGTTGTCAGTGAACAGTTGTCAGTGTTCCAGATATTGATCTAACATTTCATCTGATTTTGCGATCGCTTTTTTGAATCCCTGATAGGGATTTTATGGTGTTTCAACATCTTAGGATTCTATGATCTTTTGCTGCCATCTCTGTTTCAATCCCTGATAGGGATTTTATGGTGTTTCAACATAGAGATTTTTCACAATGCAATTCACAACTTTTACTACTGCGTTTCAATCCCTGATAGGGATTTTATGGTGTTTCAACATACTGTTTCTAAGTTGTTCGGGTTGCAAAATGAGTTTCAATCCCTGATAGGGATTTTATGGTGTTTCAACTTTTACTTTTCCGGCAATGGCTGGAGTATGACTTCTCAAGTTTCAATCCCTGATAGGGATTTTATGATGTTTCAACATATTTGTATCAAATCAAACTAAGGTTTCATGGTTTCAATCCCTGATAGGGATTTTATGATGTTTCAACTATAAAGGATTTCAAGAGTTGCGCCAACCTCAAAATGGACAAAAATCCCTAAAACCAAGACAGAGCAATCAATTCAGCCCATAATTTTGGTGAATGATTTTCAACACCCACAGGTTGGCGCAAAGACACAGCAAATAAATTGATTTATTGTACTGAAATACTATTCGAATAGTACCATCATCAAAACCTGAGAAATAACTGCCACAATTTAAACCCAATCCCCAATCCCCAATCCCCAATCCCCAATCCCCAGTCGCCAATCCCCAATCCCAAATAATTGTGAATCAGAATTTAAAATAGGTATATTGAACTTGTTAAGAAATGTAAGGTTATTTGTCACATGGCGGATCACTTAATTCGTGCAACAGCAGCAGATGATGGTATTAGAGTCGTTGGGGCGATTACAACACGCTTAAGTGAAGAAGCAAGAGTACGTCATAAATTGTCGTATGTGGCAACAGCCGCATTGGGTAGGACAATGACTTCGGGCTTATTGATGGCTTCCAACATGAAACGTCAAGAATCAAGGGTCAATGTAAGAGTTAAAGGTGATGGTCCACTGGGCGGTATACTTGTTGATGCCGGTTTGGATGGAACCGTACGTGGATTTGTGGAGAATCCATCTATCGAATTACCCCTCAATGATATCGGTAAGTTAGATGTTGGTCGTGCTGTAGGTAATGGCTATCTTTACGTAGTTCGTGATGTTGGCTACGGATATCCTTATTCGAGCACTGTTGAATTAGTATCCGGCGAAATTGGTGACGATGTTGCTCATTACCTTTTAAATTCGGAACAAACACCTTCAGCTTTAGTGGTGGGAGTTTTTGTTGACTCTACTGGAGTAACCGCCGCAGGTGGTCTGTTAATCCAAGTATTACCAAAAGCTGCAAGAGATGAAGCCCTTGTTACCAAGCTGGAATCCCGCGTTGCTGGGCTGTCTGGATTCACACCTTTACTACAAGCAGGCAAAAATTTAGTGGAAATTTTCCACGATTTGTTGGGAGATATGGGATTACAAATTTTCCCCGATACCCAAATATTACGTTTCAACTGTAAATGCTCTTTTGAGAGAGTTTTAGGAGCATTAAAAATGTTAGGAGAAGCTGAACTTCAAGATATGATTATTAAAGATGATGGTGCAGAAGCAACTTGCGATTTTTGTGGTACAGTTTACCAGGCAAATAAGGAGCATTTATCACAGTTGATTGTAGATTTACAGGCAGAATCCTCGGCTTCCCAAGGATAAAGTATAAAAGGGAACTGTGATTTCCCTTTGTTAATGGTATCTGTGGAAATACAAGCTTTAAAATTAAGGTAGCTTTTTCTGTCTGGAGAAAGTTACTATGGCAACAACAAAAATTAGATTTTAAAAAGATAAAACCGTTAAATAATTATTTTGGTGTGGGAAAATGACAGAGCGGGAAATTCCAGAAAATTGGCCGCCAGCCCGAGCAGGAGAATCACAGGGAATAGATGGATTGTCCCAGGTTAACCAATCCGGTCAGGTTTACGGTTCTGGTATACCTACTACTGGTTCAACCTCACAATCAGCACAACAACAAAAGCAAAATAGTTTGGCAAAAGCTGTATCGAATGATATTTCCACAGCTTCTAAACATAAAAGTAAAGTTAGGAAAATACCAGGTTTCTTGAAAAGTTGGGTTTTGTGGGCAGTTTTGCTCACTTTTGTCCCCGGTACAATTGCTTTCATGGCAATGTCGATGCTTTTGAAATTACCTTCTGCTCCCAACTGTCCGTCAATTTTTTGGCCTCTCGCCAGTGCTTCTGTACGGATACATTGTGCTCAAATAGCAGCTTCTAAAAATACGGTTAACGATCTGCTACAAGCAATGTCCTTGGTTAAACACTTACCTCAAAATCATCCCCTGAGGTCAGAAATTGACACGAGCTTAAAATTATGGTCCCAGGAGATTTTGGAATTAGCAGACGAAAGCTTTCAAGAAGGGAAAATAGAACAGGCTATTGCAACTGTTCGCAGAATACCGGATGATATGCCTGCGTATAAATTGGTAGAGGATAAAATTGCTGATTGGCGTTCCACCTGGTCAGATGCAAATGACATCTACAAAAATACGGAAGAGCATCTGCGGGAAGCACGTTGGCAACAGGCATTTATGAGCGCTGCTAAGCTGTTACGCTTGAATAATCGATACTGGACGACTATTAAGTATGATGAATTAAATAACATCATAACAAAATCACGAGAAGATGGTACTAAGCTAGCACAAGCTGAAGATGCAGCTAAGGGTAAAAGTGTAGATAAAATTCTTAAAGCAATTGAGACCGCAAAAGCGATTGAGAAAGACAGCTATATCTATCAGAAGGCACAAGAAGCAATACCAAAATTTGGACGCCGGATGTTAGAGCTTGCTGAGGCAAAAATTAAGCAAAAAGATGCTGATGAAGCGATATACATTGCTCAAAAAATTCCTGAAATTCCAGATTTGCAGACAGAAGTTGAAGATTTTATTGCTTTGGCTGATGCTCGAAGAAGTGCTTGGACTGGAAGTGTATCCGGTTTGGAATTAGCAATATCTCAAGCCCAACAAATTGATAGTTCTAGAAGTAATTACCAGGAAGCTCAACAATTAATTTCTCGCTGGCAATTGGAAATTGAGGATGTTGGGCGGTTAGAAAAAGCACGGACCCTGGCACTGCAAGGTACATTAGTCGATCTAAACGCTGCGATCGCAGAAGCTCAATTAATACCTGCAAGTAATCCCCGCTCTCGAGAAGCTAGACGGGAGATAAATAGTTGGCGTGCACGGGTACAAACAATTGAAGACCGACCATATTTAGATCGAGCAGATCAACTAGCAATTTTACAAGATATTAACTCCTTAGAAGCTGCGATCGCTGAAGCAAGTCAAATTCGGCGCGGTCGTGCTTTGTATCCAGAAGCGCGTCGCAAAGTTCGTAAGTGGCGATCAAAAGTTCAACGCATTCAAGACCAACCTTACCTAGATAGAGCAAGGGCTGTTGCACGCAACGGTAACTTAACAGAAGCAATTAATATTGCCCAACAAATTGGTCGGGGAAGGGCGCTATCAGGAGAAGCTCAAAGATACATTGCAGGTTGGCGAAGGGAAATTCAAGCCAGAGATAATTGGCAACAAGCGAAGGCTATTGCCCAGAGAGGAACGGCAAATTCTTTATCACAAGCCATTCGAATTGCACGAAGAATACCGAGAACAAGTTTCCTCCGCACTGATGCTAATCCAGCGATCGAACAGTGGAGTCGGCAAATATTAGATATTGCTCGCTTTCAAGGAAATTCTGATATTGTTCGAGCCATTGAAACTGCTAGATTAGTGCCACGAGGGACTGCTGCTTATTATTCTGCTAGAAACCAAATTCGTGCGTGGCAAAGATTGCTTAATCCCGAACCAGAAGTGACCCAACCTGCGGTTCAAGAAGTACCGACATTACCATCTGGAGAACAAGAACAGCAAGAGTGATGTTAGAGTAAGCGGGGCGCAAGAGTGCACAGAATGGATTATTGGTAATTGGTAATTGGTAATTGGTAATTGGTAATTGGTAATTGGTAATTGGTAATTGCCAGTTGTGGTAATCTTTCACTGATAACGGTAACCTTTGAGGGTTTATTATCAGCTGTAAACTGATGACTGATAACTGATAACTGTAGCCCGTAAGGGCGTGGCGTTAGCCATAAACTGATAACCGCTCATTCCGTAACACCATCACAAACTACTCGCAAGCCGATGTGATAAGGATTACTGTCTGGTATACCCCTCAGACGACTGGCAGAACGACAGGAGTCAGGAAAACTATGCCACGAACCGCCCCGCAGTACTTTCCTTTTAGTTTCACTAATTTCTATATCGGCTGTGCTGCCTGGGAGGGTGATATCGTAGTTTTCCCGCCAGTCATCTTGGCACCATTCCCATACATTACCGTGCATATCATATAAGCCAAAAGGATTCGCAGGGAAAATACCAACATTTGTTGTTTGCTGGCGATACTTACCTTTTGGACCTCCTGCATAACTACCTTTATACTCTATATCCTCATCTGCCCAATCTGTTCCCCGGTAATTTGCCAAGCTCATCGAGATAGTTTCACCAAAGTAAAATGGAGTGCTTGTTTTAGCTCTACAAGCATATTCCCATTCAGCCTCAGTAGGTAAGCGCATATTCATCTTAGTGTGAACGCTTAACCTGGCACAAAACTCCTGTACGTCATTCCAGGATACTTTTTCAACAGGTCGATCAAGGCCCTTAAAATATGATGGATCTGGATCTAAGTCAATTTTAAGCTTGGGGAAACAAGCAACGCGTGCCCATTGAGCTTGGGTTACGGTAAACTTACCCATGAAAAATGGTTCCACAATGACAATTTGTTGTGGTCCTTCATTCTCTAATCTTTCTAACTCCCATGCTGGCGAACCAATCATAAATTGACCACCGGGAATTGCTATCATCTCCTTTACTACACCCTCGCCCAAATCCAAAGTAAAAAATTCGGCTATTCCTTTTTTCTTCTGAAGCTCGCAGGTTTTCCCTATCCCCAAAAAGCGGGATCTAACATAGGCTATGGTTGCGAACTCAAATTCAAATGACTGAGTTTTAATTTTGGCTGGAATTTTCTTGGGCAAAGATGTTGGGGATAATTCTTTTGATGATGGTTCGCTCTCTCCAATTTCCTCAGTGGAAATTAACTGTTGCTTGACAGGATAAATTTCTCGTTCGTCTTTTGATTTGCCAACATCAGTAGGTAATTTTGCTTGTAGAATCTTATGATTTCCAAGCTCAATAGGAGAAAACTTCGGGGTTATGCTAGGAGAGTTTTCCTGAAACTTTTTAATCACATATTCGTGTAAATCATCAATATAAAAGTAAGCATCTTCATCTTTGTCAACAATAATTTTTTCAATACCTTCTATTAAATAACGGTGATAACTTAATAGTTCTGAAGCATCTGGGGCAAATAAATACGGCTTGGGAAGGCTATCAGCAACAGCTGCTGCTCCCCTTGCAAGGGACTGTTGCACACTTACGTTAACAACATTTTTGTTTTCTGAATTTTCTCCATGGGTGTCCCTAAAGTGACTGTCAAGGATGACAATTTGTCTTCTAGAAGAACTGCGGTTCATGCTTTCATGTAATATTCCAGCAGCTAATGCAGAGGAGCGAATCAAATCTCCAGTGTAACTTCTACGCGTTGTACTACTTGAAAGGTAAAGTTTACCTCCACTATCTTGAATACAATGACCGGAGTAAAAGAAGAAAATCAAATCATCACTTTGAGGATAAAGAAATAGATTTTCAATTTCTTCCTCCATCATCTGTAGATTTGGATTTGTCAATACTTTGATATCTTCTTCTGCAAAGCGACCAGCTTCCGAGCTTAATAACACTCGTCGTACTATATCGATATTATTTACTGTGCTTGGTAGCTGCTCTAAACCATGTTTATACTCGCTAACTCCAACCAATAGCGCCTTGTTTGCCATTTTAAATTCTCTAATTAAATTTTATTTATCTAGATTATAAAAAATAGTTGTATCATCCCTTGGAGTTAGCTTTAACCCAATAGAGCTAAATCCAAAAATTATTTCGGATATACAAATTACTTATTTAGTTTGTCGTTAAACTTTTATTGTCTCTTCTCTTACTTTAATAGTTTTTGCTCTGCTAGTTATATTACCGATAAATCGGTTGTTTTTTGGAGTTTATATTCACAGGTGAAAACACCTCAAAAACTCTGGCATTAACTATCAATACTTTTGAGCAAATACTTTTTAATTAATATTTTCAACATTAACGTAATATTCTACATTGATGTCGACCAATAAATCTATTTCTGAAGATATATTTGCAGCAATGACAATGGCGAAGTGGAAGATGCATTGCAGCGCTACGTGCAAGTCATTAATTTCCTGACTTAATTATGTAGTTCTATATCCAATGCTCCAAAAACTACATACTTTTCCAAAAACGGCTTACTCAGAGAAATAAAGCCAACCCGATTAAATACAGCTTCGGCTATACAAACTGTATTTGGAATGCGGATTGGCCTTTAAAACAGAAAGAAGGTTCTTTAAGATTCAGTGTACGGCTTATCTTTTACAGAAAAAATCCCGAAAAGTTCAGGAAAATTTAGTTTCAGATTGGTAAATACTTCGTACAGGTTAACCAAACTAAACCCACTCACCTCTCTCTTTATCTAATTTTTGCCGTTAAATAAAAATAGCCCTTAAAAAAAATATAATTTATCCCAAAAACCCTTGACAGTTCTTGGAGGTAGTTGATATGTTTATACAGGAAATAACGTTGGGGTGTCGCCAAGCGGTAAGGCACCGGGTTTTGGTCCCGGCATTCCTAGGTTCGAATCCTAGCACCCCAGTTCTCTACGAATGATATCCATGGATAACTATCTTGCTGGATTGTTTTTATATCCACTAAGATATTTATTATTTTTATGAATGAGAATAATCGTGCCCAGGTTTTATTAAAGATTTTCTCACCTTTAATAGCGATCGCATTGGCATTACTCATAGGTGCTATCTTCATCTTAATCGCTGGTGCTAATCCAATCGCTGCATATGCTGCACTGATACAGCAATCTCTTTTTACTTTCTTTGGGTTTGGCGATACTTTAAAAAAAATGACGCCATTATTGTTTACTAGCTTGGGAGTAATGATCGCCTTACGCGGAGGTTTATTCAATATAGGTGGAGAAGGACAAATCTATTTAGGTGCGTTGGGAAGTACTTTAGTTGGATTGTATGTTTCTGGATTACCTACTTTTATTCATATTCCATTAGCACTTTTAGCTGGTTTTATTTTTGGTGGAATTTGGGGCTTAATTCCTGGTTATCTTAAAGCGGTACGAGGTGTCAACGAAGTTATCGCCACGTTGCTACTAAATTATATTGCAGTAAATCTGATTAGTTATTTGGTGCAAAACCCACTTGAAGAAGCCAACGCACCGAGTCCTTATTCTCCTTTAATTGCAGAGTCTGCACGTTTACCGGTAATTTTTTCTGGAGGTTTTGTTCACGCTGGTATTTTATTGGCGTTAATCGCTGCAATAGTTACTTGGGTGTTATTAGAACTTACACCTTTGGGCTATCAAATTATGGCAGTTGGATTTAATCCTACCGCATCTCGTTATGCAAGAATTCCTGTAAAGCGCACTATGATTTTGGTCATGGTTTTAGCTGGTGGTTTAGCTGGTTTAGCTGGAGCTTCAGAGGTTATGGGGTTAAAATATCGCTTATTTGAACAGGTTTCTCCCGGTTTTGGTTTTGACGCGATCGCAATAGCTTTTCTTAGTCGTGGTAGTACTATTGCTGTAGTTTTGATTTCTTTGTTCTTCGGTGCTTTACAAAGTGGTGCGCGGGCTATGCAAAGTGTTGCTGGTGTACCTGTCACTATTGTTTATGCAATCCAAGGTTTGATGGTTTTATTTATTGCGATCGCTTTAGCAGTTGAGAGTTGGGTGAAGTTTTCCAAACCGCAAACGTAAAATCTATTTTTAAGGCTGATTCTTAAAGTTTGTTTTCAAATATTATTTTCATAACTTATTTTCAAGGCTGATATTAAAAGCTCATATTCATATTTTTCTATATACTTATTCTTTTACCAATGCCATGAATTAAGAATAAAATATTTTCATTTATTCAAACTAAATTAAGTATAGAAAACAAGTAAAAATATCAATAAATTTTGTTATTTTCATTATTCCGAAATCTTCATTTATTCTAGTGTATATATAAACTATCGGTAGATGAATTTTATTACTTATTAATTCAGATATGTTTCTATATATTTTTTATCAGTAAATCATATTTGGATAATCGAAATCTTATGCGAAATTCAAAGTATCATATTTCTAAAAATCATGCTCTTTCAATAAATTATTTCGCAATAGATATTAATTAATCTACATCTCAGAATAACTAAATAGTAAATTCACTCTAACATAAATTAGTCATAAAAATGTTAGCGTGATTTTTGCGAGCAAATCATCTAATGATTTATATTTCACTACTAAATTAAATTATTTCCTAGGATTACCAAATGAATATTTCTACTTTTGCAGATAAGCTAGAAAGATTAGATTTGCAATTAGTCGCAGATAAACTTATGTCATCAGAATATGGTTATGGATGGGATATGGAAAAAATACAACTAGCTATAGAGCGGTACAAAAAATTTTTAATTCTTCAATATCTTTATCCCAATTTTGAGTTAGTTCCTAGTAAAGAAATTGATGCAGTGTGGCACGAACATATTTTAGTGAATACACACCAATATATTCAGGACTGTCATTATCTATTTGGATACCTATTACATCATCGTTGGACTGATAGTAAAAAGGATATCTTAGAAAGTCAAAAAGCAAGAAGAGCTTTTATAACAACTAAGCAACTATTTATGGAAATATTTGCAGAGGATATTTTTGGGGAAACTACTTTTGAGGTTGCACCTTGTGTGGATTTACCAATATCTTCCGAAACTTCACTACAGATAGGCGCATGTCTTAACTTACCAAAATATTCATTCTCTGATGATGCACCTAGTTACGAACATTCCCAAATACTTTAATAGTTTTATACTTTTAATATGCTTTAAAATATAACTTTAAAGCATAAATATTTTTTATTTTAGCTCTTAATATTTAAGTCTTAATTAGGAAATAAAGACTGCATCTCTTTTGCTTCTGTAATCATTTTGAGACTTTCAAAACCTTCAGCAGCCTCTTTTGCTAACCGTTTAGCCTGGGTTAAATTACCTGTTATTTTTTCTAATTTAGCAAAGGTTGCTTTGTGAAAAGCAATGCTACGTTTATCTTTATGCCTTTGTGCCATTGGTAAGCTCAATTCTAGTAATTCCCTTGCTTCCTTGAGGTTACCTAATATTAGTGCAATATCTGCTAACCAATTGTGCATCGCTGCGGTAGCTCTTTGCCATCCAACTTTTTTAGCTTGTTCCAATGCTTTTCGAAAAAGTATTTGACTTTCTTGATAATTACCGCTTTGATAAGATATTCGCCCTTGGTAATAAAGAATATGAACTTGTTGTTCTTGAGATTCTAAATCCGATAATGAAGCTTGCTGTAATAGTTCTTGTTCTATGCCTAACCATTCTTTTGCTTGCTGCAATTTTTTCTGTTGAATATATAAAATTGCCATATTTGCAGCTAGATCTAATTGAAATTTAATTGTCTTATGGTGACGTAGATTCCAAGCTTCTTGGAGAAGCATTTCTCCTTCATCTAACTGACTTTTTTGGCGAATCCTCACTAAAGTGGATGCGCGATCGCATATTGCTTCCACAGCATTAGACCAATCACCAGCTTGTTTTGCTGCTTCAATTAACCAAGCAGCCCAATCCAAACGTTCATCCCAATAACCGCGAATATGAACGTAACCTTTAATATGTTGCCAAATCGCAAGGAAATCAGCATAGCGACCTTGGAACATACACCACTCCAACACACAACGAAGATTTTCCCATTCAGTTTCTAAATAACCATAATCAACATGCCATTCTTTCCAGTTAGAAGCTCCGTAAGCTTCTGAAAATTTGACGTACCAGTTTACCCATCGTTGTCGTAATTTTTGAGCGAATTCACGATGGGTAGCTAATTCTGCTAAAGCGTACTCGCGGGTAAGATTAAGTAAACCGTAGCGTCCTTGCTGCTGATAAACTAAAGAAAGTTGCTGTAATTTTGCCAATCCTCGATTGGTAATAATCGGATCTGACTTCTCAAAAGCTACACCAGCTGCTGTCTCTCTAGTTACAGGTTGTACAAACAGCGATAAGGTCATGAGTAAATAATGAGGAGGCTGATTCTTCAAGGAATTTACCGAGCCTGAAAAACAAAAACGGGCTACATCTCCTTGCGGATCTTTGATTTGTGGTAAAACATCTTCAAGGATATAACCTGCGGCCATTTGACCGATGGCATAGATAATAGCTGCTGGTATACCACTGACTCCATCAAATAATTCCTGAGATTCTGTCGGATTTATCGTTACACTTTTTTCTTTGGCTTCGTGTTGAATCAGTCGTAAACCATGTTCTCGCGGTAGACAACCTAGGCGGATAGGTACAAATAAAGCTTGCTCGCGGGTGGTAATAATCACCTTGACCGTTGGTGGTAAATCATAAAGTAAGGAGAGTACTTCCTGCTTATCCTCAATCGTTTCTAAATTATCAACAATTAGTAAAGTCCTGAGTTGAGATAATTTTTGTCGAATTATTTCTATTTGCTCTTGGAGAGGTAAATTACTAATTTCTGAAATGTCCAAAGTACGAGCAATTTCTCGGCATATTTCTCTGAGAGTACGCTCTTGAGTTAATCTTGGTAAAAGACCAATAGAAGTTAGATGATTTTGTTTCGCAGAGGTAAAAATTATTGCTTCAAAAGTAGGAACATCTGAGATAAAACCTTGATTTAAACTGGTTTCAAAGCAGCGGTAAGCAACTTCTACAGCTAAAGTTGTTTTACCCACACCACCGATACCATCAACACTAATTAGATGAGCAGAATGTTGAGGACTTAGTAGTTCCATCAACCTAATGATTTCTCTTTCCCGACCAACAAAAGCTGTGTATTCTCTTGCGGGTAAGTTTTGAAAAATACGAATTTTTTCGGGTGTTGGAATAAAAGTATACTTTCCTTCTGTTTGTGGAAAATTGCCAATACTCTTTTTGTTTGTAGTTTTTTCAAGATTTTTCTGAGGATGTTCTAACTGTTTTAATTTATTATTCAGAAAAATTCTGAGGCGGTTTTCCTTACCTCGGCTACTCCCACTGATATTCAGCTTTTTATAAACTTGTCCCATTCGCTTCAAGCAAGCATCCGCAGAAGTACTTAGTTCTGTGGCAATTTCCTCGTAACTTTGACCTTTCCCTAGACGTAATAGAAAAACAGCCTCTTGTTCTGGAGATAATTCATGCTCGTGGGCAATCTCAGTCAGAAAATCATGTGGCAACATTAGTCACAAAATTATTTTGATTGGTTACTTCTCAGTTTACTAAAATTTTCTGAATATTATCAGAGGATATCAGAGGGTAAATCTCTTCGTTGTTAGCAAACAGTAATTTTAACTACTTGATTTTATAATCTTACGGAATAAGATAGTTGTTAATTTGAGAATAAACAAGACTCGACCCCGACAAGTAGCAAACTTATTGAATCTATATCTAAGAAAACATACTAGACTCGTTTCGGCTCTGAATCGACTATAACTAAAATCAAAAATTTACTAGAAAAAGGGTATTACGCGTGGATGGAAGAGTAGTTTAAACAATCTTCGTTTAGTTGTGCAACCCATATTCTTATTTTGGCTTATTTATCCCTGGCTGAATGTTTTCCCAAACTCTAATTTGCTAATTGGCTTTAATTATTTAATTAGTGCAACAAATCAATTTCATCCCTTTTATTCTTTTGTGTAATTCAAGTTATTGCTTACTTCTTGATTTCAGAGAGTGATTCAAGAGGGATATTTCACACCCGTTCTAAATAAATCTTTTAAATCTACTCTGATTTTGTCAATCTTCAACTTCAACTTTAATTGTGAAATAAAATATTACAATTTTGAAGATATATATTTATTTTTTGAGATTTAATTTATCTTTAACTTTGTGCTGAACAATATGAAATTCCTGGCTGAATAACAGCCGAATTAACTATAAATTTTTCAGATTTGCAAAGTTATTTTTTTAATTTTTTCAGAGTATTTAATTTCTCAAAAATTACTAGTTCACTAGTGCCTTTTTTTATTCTATACTCTTCGTAAACACTTATATACTTACTCCTAAAGGAGGCTAACTTATAACTAAAGGTATAAAATTTAAATATTTTTCTAGTCTTTATCTTATTTTATGGGAACCAACAGAGGATTTATGAGTCTTTTGTTATGTTGTTTATGACATTTTCTGAAAGTGGTTAAATTTTGAGGCTAAGGCAAAAATAGAATCAAAACTTACCTTCAAGTACAAATACTCACTATTTTTATTGAGTAAATAAGCAAATTATGCAGAGATGCTTACAAGAGAATATTAAGTATCAGCCTTGCTCTCATTTTGTCCCACTAAAGGTTTTTTGAGTGAAAACGTAGCATGAAAAAATATCTGAACGGTAAAGCATCGCCTATAGTTCTATTAGTTGATGCTCATGAATTATCTTTGAGCAGAACTAGAGATTTACTAATCTCCTCCTATCCAGATTCTAAAATTATTACTGCACAAAGCATTGAAGATATTCTTAACAAATTTCCAAAACTAAAAATAGACCTGATAGTAATGGATATTTTGCTTCCAAACAGTCCTGGGGAAACCCCCCAGACTGCGACGGGAATCAATTTTCTTACTCATCTACTCGGTAATTATCCCAAACTTAATATAGTTATCCACAGCGAGCAGATTAGATCTCTAGTACCCATGAAACAAAAGATTTATTCTCACATTGGAGGTTTTACTGTTGTGAATAAAACCCTTGCAAGTGAGGAAATAATTACCAGAGTAAATTGGGCTTTAGAACAACTAACTTATGTTAAAGACATCAAAGATATTAAAGTTATTGACTCCGAACTAGAACTCAAACCAGAATGGCTTAAACTAGTAAATCTGGCATTTAGAGAAGGATTTAAAGATAAAGTAATTGCTAAACATATGTGTGTATCAGAACGTATGGTTCGCCATTACTGGGATAGAGTGCAAGAAGCTCTGAATATAGATTGCGAAGAATTAAAAAATCAAGGTAAAAATTTACGAGTTATAACCCAAATCAGAGCAAGAGAAGCAGGTTTGATTGATTGATTCTATTAATCACCAAATCGAGCTTTGTAATCGGGTTTCATAAAATGATATGAGACTCTTAAAAGATAAAATATTATTTATTCTTCGCATTCAAGATTGGAATAAATTCTGCTTCTTGAATTAAAGTATGTCCTTGATTTGTTGCAAATAGCTTGGCGTAAGCTTTTGCTGCTTCATGTTTATTTTGATCTTTTATTGTCTTGGATTTTATGTCCTCATTTATTTTAGTAATAATATATAGTGGTCTTGATATGGGATATCTATGAGTTTGAAAAGCCTGTAAATTAACCTGATTGCGAGGTCTTGGACATTGAGAAAGAGGAATAAATGGTCTCTTATAAGGAGTAATTAATTGGTCGCTTCTTTCTCCAATCGCTAAAGATTTGACACTACATTGTGGAATAACTTCAGATGCAGAAGCATAATAAATTGCTCCTGGTTCAACTCCCACTTTTTTTAAAGCTCGTGTTGTGAAGCTAACAAATTTAACATTATCGCCAAAACTTTCATCCCTAAGGATTTTGTGTTTAAAAAACTCAACTGTTCCTGATTCTTTTGGATGACGAGAATAAACTGTAATTGGAAGATCGGGTCCACCAAAGTTTTCCCAGTTACGAATTTTACCAGTATAAATATCTCTAAGTTGAGCGACAGTTAAACCAGAAATATTAAGACTAGGATTTACCGCAAGCGCAATACCATCAATCACTACTGGAATTTGTTGGAGTCTAAAGCCTTGCTCTTTGGCTTTTTGACGTTCTGAATTGGTAAGAGATCGGGAAGATAGAGAAAAATCGAGTTCGTTGTTCAACAACATTTTTATCCCGGTACCAGAACCAGGAGCATCTACACTAGAATCCGTATATTTTAATTTAAATTGGGGGTGGGTATTTTTAATGGCTTCCTCAAATTTTTCACGTATTGGAACCCAGCTAGTACTCCCTCCATAACGCCAGCTTCCCTTTGGAAGATTTATAGAGTCAAAATCATTTTGTTTTGTTTCTATAACCTCATCTTCGGTAGATTCTGTAAAAGGTGTTTCATAAACGTATAATAAAGCCGAACCTAGAACTAAGAAAGCTACAATTACATAAAATAGATTCCATAAGTTTCTAATATTTATAATCTGTGACTGACGATATTTTAAATTTTCTCTTTTCTTAAAAATAATTGAATTAAAAGTTTTTTCATCGGTCATTTCATCCCAGGAAAATATATCTATTTCTGGGGAAAGATAGATTGTCGGTAGCCGATTTGCTCCAGGATAACAAGTTTGATGAAAATCATCAAATTGAAAATATTCTAAGTACTTGCGTGCTGTATGAACAGCAGTAAAAATTGATTTATTCTGAGCAAAATTCCTGAAAAAATATTTCAAAAATTCTATCGCTGCAAGATTTGGTAAAGGCTCTTGCATCACAATAGATTGGGGCAAATTTAACTGTGACAGTTGTTGTGCCAATTCCAATCCATCACAACCATTAAAAATTACTAATTGCAATCCTTTTTCAATAGTCTTTTTTAAACCCTCTATAAGTTGTTCTATACTGAAACTATCTTTTTCGTTTAGCTCAATCCAACCAATAGATTCATCATCTTTCTTGCCACTATGACCAGTAAAGATAAAGATATGAAAACCGATTTTATCTCGCAGCGCTTCGTGTAATTCTTTGAAGCTTGGTTGCATTAAACAAACAACACTTGCCCCATTTTCCTTTAAATCTTCAATAAATTCTAAATCCTCTCTAATAATATTGTTACTTCTACCTATAACCAATAAAATTCTAATCTCCTTACTTTTTGGAAGAGAGTTAATGATTATTTTGTTGAGATTTTTGGGGATACTCAGAGCAATTCCCGCTTGGGGATAGTATTTTTGAAATATATCCCATTCTTCCCAGGGAAGATGCTGGAGCAAAGTATCTTCCGTCTCAATAATTACAGACGTTTCTTCATCTATTTGCTTTAGTTGTTGTGCAATTTCTACTAGCTTATTCAGAATTGGCTTCCATCTCAGATCGCCAGAGTTGAGCCATTGATTTAGACGCTTTTTCACCGCGATCGCATCTTCGGGGTTGTAATAGTTAGCAACGCTTTTAGGTATGAGACGTATTCCTGGTTTGGGAGCAATACAAGCACGCACGCTCTTTATTTGATAATAAGCCGATTGCCATTGTCTCAAAGATGATTCTAACTCTAAAGGGAGTGACAATAAAAAGCCTTCAGTTTCAACTTCGAGTTGCTCTACACTCAGTTCCACATTCCATCCTTTCGGTTGGTGGTTTTCTCTGAACTTAAGTTTGAGAAGTATCATTTTGATTCGCGTTAATTTATCTAATCGGACCTACAAAATCATCAAAAGTATGGAAGTATACTTTGGAACTATAAAGTTTACAGTTATAATCCTTGGGTATTAAATGTTTTGAGTTCTGATTATGCTCTCAAAATTCATGCGGTAATAGTTTAGTTACTTTTTCTCTAATTGATGTTAAGAAGAAAAAATAACCCAAAAAATAGCAAGAATAAAATACTCGCTGGTTTTCTATATATTCAATTTTTTTAACTATGTAATTTTATAAGCTGTTTGTTAAATTAAGCTTAATTTTAGTTAAGTAAAGTCTAATATTTATTAAACAAAAATTAACTAATACAAGGTTTTTATGAAAATCTGCAGTTTGAACATTGTCTAGATAATTACCTCACTTTTTGCTATTTCTTCAATCATTATCTTAATTTCTTCATCTGATAACAGAAAGGGTATTTATCTACAAATTTATAACCTAGTGTCATTAATGAGTAAGAAGTAATTAAACAAACATCACTCGGGAACTAATTTTTTCAATTTTATTAGATTGTAATTAATTAAAGTCAGAATAACTTAACAAACTCAAATTAAAATGAATTCACCTAGGAAAGAGATTTAATGACACCCCCTTACATAGGTGAATCATCAGTTTTGTTGAAAGGTCACTTATTTCTTCAGGTTTATAGGAATAAATCCAACTTCTTCAATTAAGATATGTCCTTGATTCGTATCAAATAATTTTGCATAAGCCTTTGCAGCTTTGTATTTATCTTGGTTTTCCCCAAGGTTGGATTCGGAATTTTTATAAGCCTTAGTAATTACATATAATGGGCGCGATATCGGGTAACTATGACTTTGAAAAGCTTTGATATCTACTCGATTACGTTGTTGCGGACACTCAGAGAATGGAACAATCGGCTTTTGATAAGGAGAAATCAAATGATCGGTTTCTCGTCCTAGCGGTAAAGACTTGACATTGCATTGGGGAACAATCTCTGAAGCTGTTGCATAGTAAATACCTCCAGGATTGGCTCCTACATTTTTCAAACCTTGTGTGGTTGTAGGAACAAACTTGACATCGCTACCAAAATTTTTATCTCTGAGGACTTTATGCTTAAAAAAATCAACTGTACCTGATTCTGCTAAACTACGGGAATAGGGTATTATCGGTAAGTCTGGGGCTCCAACCTGTTGCCAATTGCGAATTTTACCCATGTAAATATCCCTCAGTTGGGTGATAGTTAAACCAGGAATTTGAAGATTGTGGTTTACAGCAACAGCAATTCCGTCAACAGCAATTGGAATTTGTATGAGTTTGAAACCTCTTTCTTCTGCTATTTGACGTTCTTTATCTTTTAGACTTCGAGAAGACAGAGAAAAATCAAGCTCATCATTCAAAAGCATTCTTATTCCAGTCCCAGAACCAGGAGGTTCCGTACTTGAATTCGTATATTTTAATCTGAAGTGAGGATGTGTAATTTTTAGCTTCCGTTCAAATATTTCGCGTATTGGAGTCCAACTAGTACTCCCTCCATAACGCCATGTTCCCTTGGGAAGATTTATAAAACTCAAATCACCTTTTTGATTGCTTTCTTTTACTGTCCGATCATTTCTTAAAGGTATGGTAAAAGGAGTTTTGTAAATATAGAATAGGGTTGAACCTATGAGCACAGCAAGTATGCCCATATAAAAAAAATAACCCGGGTTTGTAATCAAAGAATTACGTTTTTTTGTTTTTTTATTTTTCCTGAATATCATTGAATTAAATTTTTTTCCGTCAGCCATTTCTTGCCAATTTAATGTATCTACATCTGGTAAAACACAAACTATTGGTAGCCAAGTGGCACCAGGGAAACAAGTGTTATTAAAATAATCTAACTGGAAATGTTCTAAGTGTTTACGTGCTGTATGGACAGCATCAAAAATAGATTTATTATTAGAAAATTCCTTGAAGAAGTATTTAAAAAATTCTACCGCAACCAGGTCTGGTACTGGTTCGCGCATCACAATAGAATGGGGTAAATTTAATTGTGCTAGTTGATTGGCTAATCCTAAACCATCACAAGAATTAAAAATTGCTAACTGCAACCCTCTATTTATTGCTTCCCGCAAAGCTTCTTTAAACTGCTCTATATTCAAGCTATGTTTATCATTTAGCTCAATCCAGCCAATGGTACCATTATTTTCACTTCCGCTATGTCCCGTGAATACGAAGATATGGTAACCATCTTCATCCCACAAAGCTTCACACAATGACCTAGGAGTCGGTTTAATTAAGCAAACAACTTTTGCTCCATGATTTTCCAAATCCTGAATGATTTCCAGATCATTTTGGGTATTAATACCATCACTTCTACCCACAACAACTAAAATTCTCATGTTTTGGCTTTTTGGGAGAAGTTTAATGGTTGTTTTATTTGAACTCTTGGGTAAACTGAGGGCTATTTCCGTCTGGGGATAGTATTTTTCAAAAATACTCCATTCTTGCCAAGGAAGCCGTCTCAAATCAAGATCCTTGGCATCAATAAGTACAAAAATTTCTTCATTGGTAGACTCCAGCTTTTGTGAAATTTCTATTAATTTATCCCGGATTGGTAGCCACCTCGGATCGCCACTATTAAGCCATTGGTTAAGATCTTTCCTTACAACTGCAGTATGTTCAAAACTAGAATATCTTGTCATACTTTTTGACACGATCCGGCTACCAGGTTTGGGAGCAATACAGGAACGTACTGAATCTATTTGGCGATAAGATGATTGCCACTTGCTTAAAGATGATTCTAATTCTGGAGATAATGGCGGTAAAAATCCTTCAGCTTCAACTTCTAGTTGTTTTTCCGTTAGATCTACATTCCATCCCTGTTGTGAATTTCCTCTAAGTTTAAGTTTGACAAGCACTATTGCCGTCTCCTTTGCTGTTACTGTTTGTTTGTGCGTTATTGTTATGCGTTCAAACGACAAAATCTTCTTTAATCGTTGTGTCTCCTAATATCAACATCACACTGAATTTTTCTTCGTGTTTGCAACTAAACTCCAGTTGAATCCAATTGTCGATATTTCTTGACTGAACTTCCATGCAAGGGTTGTGGTCTTCGTCAAGGATTACCAGTTGTAAATCTGCGGGTAAATGGGTTTCATCTTCACCAGGATAAGTTCTAACTCTAATATCAAAAACATCAGCAACATTAGAGGTTAACTGCACCATAAGTACCACTTGTTTACCGACATTAACAACTTTTGCCCGACTAACAGACTGGCTCTGAGACTCAAGGGTTAAAGGATCGGCAATAGCATTACCTCTTAAATTATGAGAAATCAACAACTCGGGAACTTGCCAATCTTGCTTAAATATTCCCTCAAGCCATTGACGTAAGTTGACAATGTGAATTGTTTCAAGTAAAGCCTCTAAAGGTTGCAAATCATTTAGTTCAATGGTCTCCGATGGTTCCAAAATCGCATTTATGGAAATAAAACCCAACAGTTTTACAGCATCGAATTTTCGGTGAAATTGAACTACAACATAACCAATTCGGTCGATAGTTGCTTCTGGTGGTAAAGGTATAGTTTTTTCGCCCGGAAGCACCGGAAGACATTCTAATTTACCAACATTGACTATCTCCAAATCAGCTGCATCAAATATTGCTCTTAAGCTTTTATGCCAACTGTCTCCTGTAAGTGTAGTTTTTATATTTAACCATGTAAGATAGCTGTGTACGGCATAAACCGCTAGAGTATTTAAATAAACTTTTTTACTTTTTTCTAAAGAATATTGTTCTGCAGCAAATTCCTCTGCTAATTTATGGGCGCATCTACTTAAAGGAATATTTATATGATAATATTTGGTATCAATCATTGATCGAGCTCCAAATTTGTACCTATTTCTCTTAATAGCGGCAAGCATTTTCTCTTCCAATGAGAGTAAATAGTTTGATTGCTACTATTTAACTGTCTGGCAATATCTGCAATTTTATGAGGTGGTTGATACAACAATAAGCGCATTGCTAATTGTTGACAGTTACAGTCCGGATTTTTTTTCAGATGACAATTTTTTAATTTGCCGGTTTTATCTTCTTCTATATAGCGTTTAATCCGCTCGCCCCAATATTCGCGATCGCGCTTTTGCATTTGAGCAATTTTTAGATCCAGTAAATTTAAAGTCGTACTTTGCCACCTCATATCAGGCAACATATCCAACATCGAAACCTTATCGTTATCATCATTAATATTTAATGGTTTATCCAAACTGATGGTATATTTCCCATCTGCTGCATATAGATCTTTAATCCGCCATTTCAGGTAGCCGTTAATCCATTGAGTTAGACTTTGTTGAACCGAAGAAGAATGGGGCTGAAAATCACAAATCTTTTTACAAACCCATTCCCAAGTTTTATTTAAAGCTTCTGGATAATCTTGATGGGATGACTTGTATATACCGGGAAACTGCTGAATTATTATTAGTAATCGGTTTAAAGCTTTACGTTTCTCTAGGCTATGTTCCGGGTAGCACCGCAATTCATCAAGAAGTGCTTGAAGCTGTTCTTCCACACCAATCTTTCTCCCTAGCAATTTTATTCTTTAATTTACTTAAATTTAAAATAGCTTTTACTGCAGAACATTCTTGTTTATATTCAGTATATTTTTGATTATTGGCGATCATTTCCGCTTTGCACTAATTAAGAATTCATTTTGAATCGGTGTTTTTGCTAAATTATTATATTATAGCTAAGTAGTAACACTATATTTTTGAGAAATTAGAGTATATTTTTCGATTCAAAATTCGATTGATAAAATAATTTTTATGTAATTAGACTTATATTTAGGCAGTTATGTAATTTTTCCTAATATTGCTATACTTTGTAAGATCTAGTTAGTATTGATTATTGTAACTAATGTAAATAACAATATAACAAAAAATATACCAACCAATTCTTGCTAGGAGTATTTTGAGCAAGAATAGTTGGCAGGATAAAATTGTTTTTTTCTGATAAAAGGTTTAACAAAATGCAAGTAAACTACTGAATTTAAATGAATTTTCAATACATCTTCAAATTTATGAACTTGATATTAGTATGTTTACTTGCAATATAATAAACTTTTCCAGAATCTGTTTTCATTCACATATTTTTACTGATACGTTCAAGGACAAATTGTATCATTGCAATGCAAATGTCAATCTACCACTACCCCGTTCACAATCGAATATTTCTCTCATGATTATGTATGTCCCAAATCTAAATTTAAAATATTATTCCGCAACTATGCGATTTATTGTCACTTTCTACAGACAATTAGATAATTTACTACTGCTTGCGCCCACAAAAACGAACTAGTGAGTCGATATAGATGCAGCAAAAACACTTGTTACGGTGTATTGCAATGCATAAATCACCCCACCAACCGTTTTTGGTAAAGCAGTTAGTTAATAAACCTATTTTGATTGCCTGAAAACTCAAACAGAAAAAGCAGAAACTATTTATTTGTCTCTAATTTTTCATGATTTTATTAAGATGTTTGTATTTAGTATTGCAGTTATATAAAAGACATGCATGAGTATATCCTCGTAAGAAGAATAAAAAAAAAGTTCCACAGGTATTCGTTATATTCCGGGATAATTTTAGGGGGCAGAAGACCTAGGATTAAGATAAAAAAAATACAATTATCATAAACTTTAAAGAATTTTTGTAAAACGAAATTTTTCTAGCCGTAAAAACTATTCATAGGTGTTTCAGCATACAAAATATGTAGAGACATTTTATGAGGACGTCTCTACAATTACAGTTTTTAGAAATACATTTTATCGCTCATGTGAAAAGCGACTAAAGTTTTATCAGCGTCGTGTTTATTCCACGCGCTACGCGAACGCAAAAAGAAGGGCAGTACCAACCGCAAGAAAGCAATTAATAAACTTGGTAGACTCTCCCCGAGTCTATTAAAGAAAAATCCTCAAGCCTTTCAGGCTGAGGAGTGTGAATGTCAAAAGATGTGCACAGATAAAGTCTTAAATCCCCAAATAAAACTTTGGAAATAGAAAAATGTTAACTCGGTAGAGGCGTGTCGACGAACCTTAAAGCTTGACCCCGGACTTCAGTATTCGGGCGACCTTTCTCATAAGCGATTTGACCACCTACAATAGTAACCACCGGCCATCCCGTCAGATTCCAACCTTCAAAAGGGCTCCAACCAGATTTGCTTAGTAATTCTTCCCGTAATACGGGTCGATATTTCTTCAAATCTACTAATACTAGATCGGCATCATACCCAGGAGCGATCGCACCTTTATTAGGGATTCCATATGCCTTCGCCACAGCAGTTGACATCCAGTTAGCTACTTGAGAAACCGTACATTTGCCCTCAACTGCAGCAGTTAACATTAAGGGTAGAGAAGTTTCAACTCCCGGCATACCTGAAGGGGTGTTGGGGTACTCCTTAGCTTTTTCTTCCAAGAGATGGGGCGCATGATCTGTGGCAATAAAATCAATCACACCGTCACGCAAAGCTTGCCATAAAACTTCATTATCGTGGGTTGTCCGCAAAGGGGGATTCATCTGTGCTAAAGTCCCAATTTTTTCATAGGCACTAACATTTAAAAGCAAATGTTGTGGCGTGACTTCGGCAGTAACCCAATCAGGTTTTGATTCCCGCAGCAAATCGGCTTCATCCGCCGTTGACATGTGCAAAATATGTAAGCGCCGTTGGTACTTTTTAGATAGTTTTAAAGCCAGTTTCGTCGCAAGTAGTGCTGTTTGATTATCTTGGATTTGGGAATGAATCGCTGGATCGTGAATTCCGGCAAATTGCTCTCGTCTTTGCTTTATCCTCATCTGATCCTCGGCATGAACAGCAATCAAGCGTTTGCCCCGAGCAAATATCCCATCTAATACTGCTTCTTCATCAACTAATAGCTTGCCTCCCATGGAACCCATAAAAATTTTAATCCCGCATGCTGGTTCTACCGCTAGCAAGTCTGCAACATTGTCTAATGTTGCTCCAATGAAAAAACCATAATTAACCAAGCATTTTTGGGCTGCCCGTTCTAACTTATCATCCATTTCTACTTGGGAAATTGTCGGAGGACGAGTATTAGGCATTTCCAAAAAAGAAGTTACTCCCCCTTTAACACAGGCACAACTTGCAGTAAATAAATCTTCCTTGTGTTCTAGTCCGGGTTCCCGAAAATGCACTTGGGGATCGATAACTCCTGGCAACAAATTTAGCCCTTGTGCATCAATTTCTCGAGCTGCTGTTACATTGTCAATTGATGATGCAACATCTAATATCTGACCTTCGTCAATGAGTACATCCCCGATACTCAATTCTCCATTGGCTAAAATAATGTTTGCACGGCGGATCAGTAAACTATGTGAAGATGTCATAGAGTTAGCAGGGTAAAAACGATGAATAAATCATGACAGAGTAACGTGCTTTTGGGTTAAACTGAGATGCACGATTTACTATAAGTTATAAATTTTTGCAGATTATGCCAAAATTTGAGTTTTAACTGTCTATTCTTTTCTCAAAACCTTCTAATCGCCATTTTTCGGCATCTCATCGTTAGAATGAATAAATATATTCTTTGTGACCTTCCTGTTGGGCAGTTTACTTACTTTCTTGTTGTCTGTAATTAATTAATTAAAGATGCAAAATCAAGTGTCCGATCAAAATTCCAGTCAACAACCAGATAATTCCTGGATTGCAGAACTAGTTAGAACAATTTTACTTAGCATTCTTCTAGCTTTAGGAATTCGTACTTTTGTTGCTGAGGCACGCTGGATACCGTCTGGTTCAATGGAACCAACTCTGCACGGTTCACCAAACCAATGGGAAGCAGATAAGATCATTGTAGATAAAGTGAGCTATAAATTTTCCGATCCTAAGAGAGGAGATATTGTAGTTTTTTCACCCACAGAAAACTTACAGAAAGAGCAATATCAAGACGCTTTTATTAAGCGGGTTATTGGCTTGCCAGGAGAAAAAGTTGAACTAAAAAATGGCCAAGTTCATATAGATGGTAAACCATTAGCTGAAAAACAATATTTGGATCAAGAGCAAAAAACAGAAATTAGTGTTTGTCATTCTTCCCAAAATTCCCCATTTTTAGCTCAAACAGAAACTATTCCGGCGAATTCGTATTTAGTGTTAGGAGATAATCGTAATAGTAGTTATGACAGTCGTTGTTGGGGCGTTGTACCAAAGGAAAATATCATTGGTAAAGCTGTACTTAGGTTTTGGCCTTTGAATGAAAAGTTTGGCTCTATTGATCGAGGAAATCCTTTGTATAAATAAAAAATATTCTGGTTCTGCACTATAAATGATTGTGCGCTCGGAATTTTATTTACTGCATTCATTTAAATGTCAATTAATAAAATTCCCCTCTAGTACCTGTTATGCCAAGTTATTATTTGAGCTTTACAGAGCACTTACAAATAAAAAAATCGAGGTGTTCAACTCATGTGAAGAACCTAAGGAGTTAGCAAATAAGACTAATTATTGAACAATATATTTTTAGGTTTTATTTTTAGTTTTGTGCTTGGATCTTCTACTATAAAGATTCCTAAAAACCTGAAATAATTAACATCGCCAATACATTGGTGAGTAAATTAACTCATCAATTTTAGCAAGCTTTTGCTATAGGCAAACCAGACAATAACAGTTCTATAAAAAAATATCTAGAATACCGTTAATTAACTTTTACGGTTTCGGGAGGTAAATTCGTCTCAAGTTAGTCTTGAGTTATTTATGCTGCCTCGATTAAATTAATAAACTGGGGACTCACGCAAAATTTAAACAATTACGTCATTGCGCTGTCGCTAAGCCCTAACTCTACACCTGCTTGCTTCTTAGTAACTATCGCAATGAAAAATTTTGTTTGTGTGAGTCCTAAAATTAGGAAAGTTTTTGATGCGATCGCTGTCATACAGCGCTACCTGTAGATCAAAATAAACCGCACTACTACTAACATCACAAGCACGGAACTGAGGACCAAGGATTTGCTAACGCAAGTTGCTAGTAGTATTTTTCATTAATTCTGCTGGGTAAGCTAAGGTTTGTAGTAGTGCTTCAGACTTGAAATTTGTAGTAGTGCTTCATATCATGTCCGCTTAATTACTTATGAAAAAATATGTTTGTTTGTAGTAGCGCTTTAGCGCCATAGTAAAGATATTGGCGCTAAAGCGCTACTACGAACCTTATCGCAAGTGTTTTACCGGACATGATATCAGCACTTGAAAATCAGAACTTTAATGGGCTATTAGCGTCAGCGTGTCCATCAGGACATAGCCTAACTACAGACCAATAGAACTTACGCAAAATTAACGTCATTACGTCATTGAAAATCAATTTAATATTTTGGCGAAATAGTCAAGTTCCCAAGATACAAATCAAAAAAAATATAAGTAGACTTGGTCCTTCAGAGAAGCAAAATCTTATTTGAATTAATCTAATTGAATTAATCTAACTGAATTAATCTAACCTAACGATCACAAAAATTCGCCAATTTCCTTTAAATTCAGATATGGTGGTAATTTTTGTATGCTAGACCGCATTTTGCTGAGTAAATGATATTTTGAGAAGCCTCTTATCATCAGCAAGGAAATTAGCATTATTAAGAGATATTATAACTACACTCCTATGCTCTGATAAATCCCCACGCTCTGCCTAAATGTGTAATTTGGTTTTCACAAATGCTGCAAAACTATAGCTAGAGTTTTTATACCTATAAGACCGGATAGTCAATTGGCAAATAGAAGATTTTATTATGTGTTTCTACTTGGAAACAACATCTCGGAGTTGTATTTTATCATCATTCTTGGTTGGATATATACCTATAATATAAACTGCTGCCATTTTTTAATTTGATAGTGAATAAAATTATCGACAAAATTACTAAAAAATGAGTTTAAATAAAAATAGAAAATATAAAGGAAATATACTTATAGTAGACGACACGCCCGATAATTTGAGGCTTTTGTCGGCAATGTTGACAGCTCAAGGCTATGAAGTTCGTAAAGCCTTAAGTGGAAAAATGGCGCTAACTGCTTGCCAAATGTTATTACCAGATGTGGTTTTACTAGATATTAATATGCCTCAAATGAATGGCTATGAGGTGTGTCGTCAGCTAAAAAATGATGATAAAACTTGTGACGTACCAGTAATTTTTATTAGTGCTCTTGACGATGTACTAGATAAAGTTAAAGCCTTTGATGTTGGTGGAGTTGATTATATTACTAAACCTTTCAATGGCACAGAAGTATTACTGCGAATTGAAAATCAAATTAATCTTCGTTGGTTACAAATTAAACTGCAAGAAAAAAATGTATTATTGCAACAAGCGCTGGATGATTTAAAAGCTGCCCAAGTTCAACAAATTCAAAATGAAAAAATGGTAGCATTGGGACAGATGGTAGCTGGTATTGCCCATGAAGTAAATAATCCAATTAGTTTTATCTACGGTAATCTTGACTACGCTCGTCAATATGTACAAAATTTGGTGAACTTAATACAGGCTTACCAAACAGAATATCCCCGCCCCACAAGTAAAATTCAAAAAATAATCCAAGATATAGATTTAAATTTTGTCATCAATGACTTACAAAATCTTATGGGGGCTATGTACAGGGGTGTAGATCGGATTCGTTCTATGGTGCTAGCGCTACAAAATTTCTCCAGACATGATGAAGCTCAAATGAAACAGGTTGATATTCATCAGGGGATTGAAAGTACTTTGGTAATGTTGCAACATCGACTTAAAGAAACTGAAAAGCGACCAGCAATCCATATTGTCAGAGAATATGGTAGTTTACCACTAGCAACCTGCTATGCCAGCGAACTCAATCAGGTGTTTATGCATTTGCTCAATAATGCCATTGATGCTTTAGATGAACAAAAACAAATAGCAAATAAAAGCGCTTCCCAGGCGAAAATGCCGCCATCACAGCCGCAAATTCGGATATCTACTCAATCTTTGAATACCGACCGAATTAGAATTTCGATAGCCGATAATGGAGCGGGTATTGATGAAGAAGTGCGTTCGCGTTTGTTCGACCCCTTTTTCACCACTAAACCGGTGGGAGAGGGTAGTGGCTTAGGTTTGTCAATTAGCTATCAAATTGTGGTGCAAAAGCATAAAGGAATGCTTGACTGTACTCCTTTAACCGAACGCGGTGCCGAATTTGCAATTGAGATTCCAGTAAACCAGCCAAATTAATTTGTAATCTACTACTCTTTTCAGTCACCAATTAGCATAATAGAAATGTGACTGTTCTTCAAAACGCTCCTTTAAAATCCCTTGAGGAAGGTAACTGGTTTAAGCTCATATGCGGAGCCAGCTTCCAACATCTGCCTGCAGTTAGAAGTTTAACGATTGCCTACACATTGGCTGGTGCTGACTGCATAGATGTCGCTGCCGATCCTGCTGTGATCGCAGCCGCTCAAGAAGGATTACATGTTGCCTCCCTATTTGTCAAGCAAGCTAGGGAGAAAGGTTTTTTGGCATCAAAAAGTCTACCATTACTTATGGTTAGCATAAATGATGGCGAGGATCCTCACTTTCGGAAAGCAACATTTAATTATACCCAATGTCCTCCCAATTGTTCAAGACCATGTGAAAGAGTTTGTCCAACACAAGCCATTGTTTTCGAGCGCCATCAAGAGAAATACTCTGGTGTTTTAGCTGAAAAATGCTATGGCTGCGGTCGTTGCGTTCCTATTTGCCCGTATGATAAAATTTATACATCATCCTATGTGTCGACGCCGGGAGCGGTTGCGCCATTGGTACTTTCAATGGGGGTGGATGCTGTAGAAATTCATACTCGTGTAGGACGGGAACAGGAATTTAAGCGATTGTGGCAATCCATTGTGCCATGGCTGAATCGCTTGAAATTAGTTGCGGTCAGTTGTCCAGACGACAAAGGATTCATTGAATACCTCAAATCGATATATGATTTGATGTCTCCTTTGCCGGGTGCATTGATTTGGCAAACTGATGGTCGTCCGATGAGCGGGGACATAGGAGGTGGCACCACTTTAGCAACGGTGAAATTAGGGCAAAAAGTTTTGACATCTAAGTTACCCGGATACGTGCAATTGGCAGGTGGCACAAACAGCTATACAGTTGCCAAAATTAAGGCAATGGGAATGCTGCGTACGTCTATGGGGAATGGGAGGAAAGGTGCTTCAAGTAACAATTCCTCAAATTTCTTTGAATTATCTGATAATTTTCCGAAATCCCCATATATTGCCGGTGTAGCTTATGGTAGCTATGCCCGGGTCTTATTGTCGCCAGTTCTTCAAAAACTAGAAGATAAGGAGGTGAATAACCATAGCGATCGAGCTATTGTCCGTCTTGAAGAAGAGCCAGACTTGCTTTGGCAAGCTGTAGAGCTTGCCCATTCTCTCGTTTCCCAGCTCAAGTTACAGCAGGAGCGCTAGTTCATAGTTCCCTATCTCTAAAAACGTCACCATATTAAAGCATGACGATTACAGACGATCTCCAAAAACTATTAGAAATTTTGCCCCAAGATCTGAGGCAAAATTTAGAGAACCATCCGCAAAGAGATAGCTTAGTAGAAGTAGTCTTGGATTTGGGTCGATGCCCAGAAGCTCGATTTCCTTCCGGAGCCGAGTATTTGAGCGACGTACCAGTCACCCAGGAACAGATAGATGATTGCATTGTGCGAGTGGGAAGCTTTGGCGCAGACAACAGAGCCGGAATAGAGCAAACCCTGCATCGCATCAGTGCTATTCGCAATCGCAGTGGGAAGGTTATCGGTTTGACCTGTCGTGTTGGTCGAGCGATTTTCGGTACCATTAGTATGATCCGCGATTTAGTCGAAACTGGAAAATCTATTCTGATGTTGGGTCGTCCTGGGGTAGGTAAAACTACTGCCCTACGGGAAATCGCTCGTACTCTCGCAGATGAATTGGATAAGCGAGTGGTAATTATTGACTCTTCCAACGAAATTGCCGGGGATGGCGATGTGCCCCACCCAGCAATTGGAAAAGCAAGAAGGATGCAAGTGTCCCATCCAGACCGACAACATCAGGTGATGATCGAGGCGGTGGAAAACCACATGCCAGAAGTGATTGTCATTGATGAAATCGGTACTGAGTTGGAAGCCTTAGCAGCCCGTACCATCGCTGAGAGAGGAGTACAGTTAGTTGGTACCGCCCACGGTAACCAAATAGAAAACCTGATCAAAAATCCCACACTATCCGATTTGGTTGGTGGAATCCAGGCTGTAACCCTGGGGGATGATGAAGCCAGAAGAAGGGGTTCTCAAAAAACTGTACTGGAAAGAAAAGCTCCTCCAACCTTTGAAATTGCCGTTGAAATGCAAGAGCGGAAGCGTTGGGTTGTTCACGAAGATCTCGCAGATACTGTTGACGGTTTGTTGCGAGGACATCAACCTACTCCCCAAGTTAGAACCGTTGATGAGGAAGGTAATATCAACATTACCCGTCAGTTAACTGCAATCGACGGTCATAAGAAGGGTAGCCGCAGAGAAGAATCTTTAGCTGCTGCAGGTTCTGGCAGGAAATCCACTGGTTGGCGTGCTAGCGGACAAATGATTCCGCTACCATTATCTTCTGAAGCAGAAAATGGTAATGGTTCTGGGCGAAGTGAGTTTGAACGCTTATTACGTAAAGAATCTTTAAGTAACGGCAATAGCTTCGGTCGCAATAGCAGATCGGAATCGGGACCAAACGGTGAAGATCTACCACTCCATATCTATCCTTATGGTGTCAGTCGCCATCAATTGGATCAAGTCATTGGGGTTTTGAATTTGCCAGTGGTCTTGACAAAGGAACTGGATAATGCTGATGCAATTTTGGCTTTGCGATCGCACGTGAAAAATCATGCGAAGTTGAGGCAAATGGCAAAGGCGCGCCATCTACCGATCCAGATGCTCAAAGCTGGTACTATTCCTCAAATTACCCGTGCTTTGCGTCGGTTACTGAATATCGACGAACCGGAAGTTACTGACGATCGCGAGTTGCAACTTTTTCTCCATAGCGCCAGCGATGATGAGATGGATGCTTTAGAAGAAGCTAGACTTGCGGTGGAACAAATTGTGATTCCTAAGGGACAGCCAGTAGAATTACTGCCTCGTTCGCCACAAGTACGTAAAATGCAGCACGAATTAGTAGAACACTATCGGCTGCGATCGGACAGTTTTGGGGATGAACCAAATCGCCGATTAAGGATTTATCCTGCTTAATTGAATTACACATTTAATTTAATTTACACAAAGCCCCTTTTCTTTACTGGAGAGGGGTTTTTGAAGTCAGAAGTCAGAAGTCAGGAGTTAGGAGTTAGGAGTTAGGAGTTAGGAGTCAGGAGTCAGGAGTCAGAAGTCAGGAGTCAGGAGTCAGGAGTTAGGAGTCAGGAGTTGGGAGTCAGAAGTCAGGAGTTGGGAGTCAGAAGTCAGAAGTCAGAAGTCAGAAGTTAGGAGTTAGGAGTCAGGAGTCAGGAGTCAGAAGTCAGGAGTTAGGAGTCAGGAGTCAGGAGTCAGAAGTTAGGAGTTAGGAGTCAGGAGTCAGGAGTCAAGAATGAAGATCTAGAAGTGGAAATGGCTTATTAAACCTGAATTTTTAATAATTTTTTGCTTTTGCGTTCGCTTCGCGGCGGCGCTTTAGTGCCTATCGCCAATGAAAGATTAATTTATTATCGTTATGATGCGATCGTGAAGGCTTTAAAGTTAAGTTAAGGCTTACCAATATTATTTTTCATTTGTTTTGACAGATTTTTGAGACCAATCTGAGCCCAAACAATTTAATTAAGCCCGAGATTATTTGGATCTATATTGTGATTGTGCTACATTAAAGTTAAGCTGTATTGCAGCGAAAAAAATAGTTATGATTCTAAGGATTCATGACTCATAATTTTTCTTGTGCCCCTTGTGCTTACATTTTTTTATGCAGATTTGCTTGAATGTGTAGCATTACAAGAAAAAACCCCGCTGCAGCATTAACAACGGGGTTATAACTCTATGAACTAAAGTTAGTGTATCACATTAAATTTGTTTTGTGATATACGTTTTTTGCATTTTTATAAAAATGTAATTCGACAGTGTTAAAAACCGCCTAGTTTTCATTGTTCCATAGTGAACAGACTAGGTGGTTTTTGCAATGTAATGTTTGACAACTAATCGAAATATTTACATGTATTACTGGACTATTTTTGATGACACTGGTGAATATTCAATTACCTGAAACAGTATTTTCCGCTCTTCGGAAAAACCCAGAAGAATTTGTCCAAGAAATGCGAATTGCAGCAGCAGTCAAGTGGTATGAGTTGGGGGAAGTATCACAAAATAAAGGATCAGAAATTGCTGGACTTAATCGTGCAGAATTTATCAATGCTTTGTCCCGTTATCGAGTAGATTTTATGCAGTAAGTAAGTCGGCACAAATAAACCCAACTACATAACAAAATATAAACTAGCCTGAAATCCCTGTGTTAGCGGAGCGTGTCCGACGGGACATATGCTTTCACGTTCTAAGTGAGCAAACCAACTTTGCATCGATTGGGATACTTGATCTGAAATAATCTTACCGTTAATACGGTCACTAGGGCGACAATAACCTCATAATAATTGCTATAGCAATCCTTCCTATTTGATTTGTGAACGGATAAATCCTGTAGAGATGTTGCATGTAACGTCTCTACAATGTTGGTTTTTATAAATTATTTAGGATTACTAGATATAAATAAATTTGAACAAAAGATACCACCATAAAACATGGTTTGTAATTCTCATTTCTAATCAGAAAGAGAATTCCACCAACACTATAATACTAAAAGCATCTACAATATTTAATGACTCAGTTTCGGTCTATTAAGAATTTACAAAAATAATTCACTCCATAATTTATTACCTGTAGGGGCGCACCGACGTGCGCCCGAATGAGTTAATTTGATAATTTGTACCGATCTCTAAATAAATGCATCCCCACATTTGGTACCCCTTTACCCAAGCAAAAACCTCTCCTCCTCCCTTAAAAGTAAAATCAGCCCGAGGAGTTTGGTTAGAGTTAAAAGATGGACGCAAAATCCTTGACTGCATTTCTAGCTGGTGGGTAAATATCCACGGACACACCCACCCCAAGATTGCAGAAGCGATTTTTCGCCAAGCAACAGAATTAGAACATGTGATTTTTGCCGGTTTTTCCCACGATCCAGCAGAAATGTTAGCCGAACAATTAACCGAAAGACTTCCAAATGGTTTGAATCGAGTTTTCTTCTCTGATAATGGCTCAACTGCTGTGGAAGTAGCTTTGAAAATGGCTTATCAGCACTGGGTGAATCAAAATCAGCAACGCCAAAAATTTATTGCTTTTGAGGGAGCATATCACGGAGATACCTTTGGAGCGATGTCTGTGGGTAGTCGTTCTATATTTACTCAGGTTTTCTCTGATATGCTGTTTGAGGTGGATTTTTTACCTTACCCAGCAACTTACATCGGCGATCCAAAAATAGTAAAGCGCGAACAAGAAGTTTTAAACCAACTTCAGGAAAAATTAGAACGAAACCCAAAAGCATATGCAGGGATAATTATTGAACCCCTGGTGCAAGGTGCAGGTGGAATGCAAATGTGTAGGGTGGAGTTTTTACAGAAATTGCATCAATTAGCCCAGCAATTTGATACCTTGCTGATATTTGATGAAATTATGACCGGGTTTGGTCGCACTGGAGATTGGTTTGCTTGTCTCAAAGCTCAAGTAACACCTGATATTATTTGTCTTTCCAAGGGAATTACCGGTGGATTTTTACCTTTAGCTGTCAGCATATGTTCTGAAGAGATCTATGCAAGTTTTTACAGTGACGATCCAATTAAAACTCTGTACCACGGTCATAGTTATACCGCAAACCCCATTGGATGTGCAGCAGCTTTAGCTTCCTTGGAATTGATGGTGGAAAATGAACCTGCTTTTAAAGGGATGGAGGAAAAACATTTACAATATCTGACAAAATTGAGGGAAGCTCCTAAAATTGAACCCAAAATTGAAAAACTGCGGGTTACTGGTACTATAGCCGCAATGGATATTGTCAATTCACAGAAATCGGGATATTTAAATAAAATTGGTTTGGTAATTAGAGAAAAAGCGATTGAAAAAGGTTTGTTGTTGCGTCCTTTGGGTAATGTACTTTATTTGATGCCCCCTTATTGTATTACTGATGAGGAATTATCTATGGTTTATCAGGGAATTGGGGAGATTTTAGATAGTTTGTAATTTACTTTAAATGCAGAGAAAGGAAGATTTAGTATTGAGTGACACAAAGCATTTCATGTGTCTTATGTCTCCTTAGTTATAATTAGGAAGTTATCTATAAGAATTTCTAGGAGCATTGCTGATAAGGATATTCAAAAAAATAACTTCCCAATAAATTTTCTTACAGTGTCTCACTAATTAGCCTTCGCAATTACAAAATTTAGTAAATTATTTCTGCGAGTGTCCTAATATGCTTGAATGCAGAAGATATTTAGGTGATATTGTTATAGATTTAGGGACAATTAGGAAAATATTTAGGTGATATTGTTACAGATTTAGGGACAATTAGGGAAAATTTTTATTTTAACAGCTATGCCTCGTTTCTTTGGGAGTCATCATTTAGAAATATTAGAAGCGCTTTCAGAAAATTGGCTGAATAATGCTTCACCAGTATTCTTCCTCCAAGGTTTTCCAGGAGTAGGAAAAAGAGCAGTTGCATATGAGCTAATAAAATCTCTTAAGAATTCAGATTGGATTATTCCAGAAATCGTAGATATGCCTGACAGTCAAACTAACTCTCTCAATGATTTATTTTTAAATATAAGTGAGGAGTTAAGTTTGTGTAAAGAAGAAACAATGTCTCGCGCTGTAGAACTGGGACATTCACTGGAAAAAGCCTTAGAAAAAATCTTAATAAGTAAAAAAGTTTTGATTGTTATTGATGAATTTCAAAGAGCATTTATTAGTGGTTCAAATCAGCCAATTGATTCAGTACAGAATTTTTTGCAGAAAATAAGTCGTCGTAGCAAAGTTTCCGGACGCATATTAATCCTAACACCGAAGTTAATCGATGAAACTGAATTTTGGTCAAATAATTATGAAACAAAAACTTTAGGATGTTTGTCATTTCAGGAAGCAGAAGAATTATTAGAAATATTATTAGTTGAAAAAAAGAGAAGTCAAGAAGTACCCCATCAACGTCGTTATGATATTGTAAATTGCTTGGGTTGCAATCAAAGAGCTATCGAAGTTTTTGTTGGTAGCTTAAGGAGAGATTCTTTAGAATACTTGATTGGAATTTCTCCTGAAATATGGAAAACTGAAGATCGCAAAATATCAGAAGATTTTTTATATAAATTAGAAAAAAATTTATTAGAACAAATACTAAGCCATTTTTCTGGAGAAACTATTGAGTTTTTACAATATATTTCTGTATATCGTAATAAAGTTAAAAGAAAAGCTTTAGAAAATTTAGTATCGAGTAGCAAAAAGAGAAAAAAATTATTTGAAATTTATCGGGATGAATTGATAGATAGCTTTATTTTAGAACAACGTAGTGGGTTATTTAGTTTACATCCCGTAGCCAAACAAATAGCATTAAAGCGTCTTCAAGAAAAACCTCAAGAATTACAGAAAGCTCATTACATAGCATCAAGTTATTATACTCGTCATTTTAAATCAGATAATTTCAGCAAGGAAAAACCATCCAGTAGGGGAGGTAAGTTTGTAGAAGCTCGCTATCATTTAATCCAAGCTGGAAAAGAATCAGATCTGAAGTCAATTGCTTATAATTTTGAAAATTACTTATTAAAAGAAATTATTTATAAACGAGAAATTCCTCAGCAGAAAAACGAGCTAAATGAAATGATTGCTATTTGTTTAGCATTACGAGAATCTTTATATTCCCAAAGTATTGAATACTATCTTGCTAAACTGTTTAAGACAAGAGGGACGCAAGAAGACTTAAAACAAGCCCTTCTTCACAGTGAATACGCAACAGAATTTACTGTATCTGATGAATATTGGAAATTTCGTATTGATTTAGAGCTACAGGTTAATGGAATTGAAAAAGCTATTAAAATTGCTAATAACAGCTTAGATAATGTTCCTGTTGATAGAGGGCGTTCAAAGCTTTATTTATATTATGCAGATTTATTAGTCAGAATAAATAAACAAAGTGAAGCCGTTCTTTTACTAAAAGAGGGGATTAATAAGATACCTCCAGATAAAGGATTAAGTTCACTTTACCTTAAATGTGCTGAATTATTAACGAAAGAAAATAATTTGGATGATGCGATAAATTTACTTAAGGAAGGAATTAATATTATTCCAGAGCATCAAAAAGAATATTTATATCGGGATTGTGGAAAATTATTAGCACAAGATGAAAAGCAATTATCTCAAGCTATAGATTTAGTTCAAACAGGTATAGATGATACTTTTTCTGTGAAATTTCCTACTTCTTTATATGAGCTACATGGAGAATTACTGATTAAGTCAGGGAAGGTCAAGCAAGCTGTTGAGTTTTTTCAAGATAGTATTCAAAAAATTCCTGTTGATTGGGATTCCATTGGTTTTTATAAAAGATGGGGAGATGTTTTAATAAGATTAAAGGAAGAAGATGAAGCTATCGAGCTACTGAAAGAGGGTATTAATGTTATACCTGCTCACAAAGGACCAGTTGCTTTATATCAAAGTTGTGCTGAATTATTAGCGAAGTTAAATGGGAAAGCAGAAGCTATTGAATTATTACGACAAGGTATTCGGAGAATTCCTCCCGATAAAAGTCACACTATATTATTTCAACGTCAAGGAGAATATCTTGCTCAATTAGGAAATATTAATCAAGCTCTTGATATATTGAATGAAGGAATTAATCAAACTACGAATAGTCAAGGTCGTATTACACTATATCTCTGTGGTAGTCAATTATTAGTCAATGAAAATAATATTTCGGCAGCTATAAATTTTATCAAAAAAGGAATTACACAAATTCCTCCCAATACAAGTATTGTTTCTCTGTACGCAACTTGTGGGAGTTTACTAGCCCAAGATAATCGAATAAAAGAAGCAATAGAGTTATTACAGTCAGGGATCCAATGCATTCCTCCAGATAAAAATCTTGGTACACTTTATGATAGTTGTGCAAATTTACTAGCCCAAGAACATCGAATAAAAGAAGCAATTGAATTACTACAACAAGGAATTCAACACATTCCTCCAGATAAGAATCTTTGGGAACTTTATGATAGTTGTGCAAATTTACTAGCTCAAGATGCTCGGATAAAAGAAGCAATTGAATTACTACAACAAGGAATTCAACGCATACCTCCGGAAAAAGATCTTCGCACGCTTTATACAAACTGTGCAAATTTACTAGCTCAAGATGCTCGGATAAAAGAAGCAATTGAATTACTACAACAAGGAATTCAACGCATACCTCCGGACAAAGATCTTCGCACGCTTTATACAAACTGTGCAAATTTACTAGCTCAAGATCATCGGATAAAAGAAGCAATAGAGTTACTACAACAAGGAATACAACGTATTCCTCCGGATAAAGGTCTTCCTGTACTTTATACAACTTGTGGGAATTTACTAGCCCAAGATGCTCGGATAAAAGAAGCAATTGAATTACTACAACAAGGAATTCAACGCATACCTCCGGAAAAAGATCTTCGCACGCTTTATACAAACTGTGCAAATTTACTAGCTCAAGATGCTCGGATAAAAGAAGCAATTGAATTACTACAACAAGGAATTCAACGCATACCTCCGGACAAAGATCTTCGCACGCTTTATACAAACTGTGCAAATTTACTAGCTCAAGATCATCGGATAAAAGAAGCAATAGAGTTACTACAACAAGGAATTCAACGCATTCCTCCTGATAAAAATCTTTTTGCCCTTTATGATAGTTGTGCAAATCTATTAGCCCAAGATAGTCGAATAAAAGAAGCAATAGAGTTACTACAGCAAGGAATCCAGCGTATTCCTCCCGACAAAGGTCTTCGTGTGNCTACAGCAAGGAATCCAGCGTATTCCTCCCGACAAAGGTCTTCGTGTGCTCTATACAACTTGTGGAAATTTACTAGCCCAAAATGCTCGGATAAAAGAAGCAATTGAATTACTACAACAAGGAATTCAACGCATTCCCTCTGATAAAGAACTTCATGTACTTTATATAAATTGCGCTTCTTTGCTAGCACGAAGCAATAAAGTCAGAGAAGCGATCGCTATCTTGAGAGAAGGTTTATCTATTATTCCTTTTAATAAATATGGTAGACATCGTTTAGCTGAGAATGCGATGCTATTTTGTTTAGCTAGTAAAAACGATTTAATTTTAGAAGAAATTTTAGCAGGTAATGGCAAGAATTCTTTAGAGCCAGAAATGCTTGAATTAGGAAAAGTATTGAGCGCTCAATTAAAAGGAAATTGGCAAGAAGCTGCAGAAATTGCTCATCAAGCAAGAACAACATTTCATAATCTTCTACTACTCACTGAAGAAGTTTTTTCCTGGCTTTGTGCTGGAGATTTAAATTCTGCAGAGAAAGCAATTCAGAGTTTTACTTCTCGCAAATCTCCAGTGGGACATCCGATTAATTGGCTCAAAGCATTTATTGCGATCAAGAAAAAAGATTATCAATTGGCAGAAGAAATTATAATTGCTTATTTAGATCGTCCATTACAAGCAAATGAAACTATCGACAGGGATTTTTTACTCTACCTGTGGGATACATCTGTAGATTTTAAGGAAGGGATAAATATTGCTTTTAACTTTCCTACTTTACCGCCGTCTTTGACAGGATTAGAAACATCAATTACCCGCCAACAGAATGATGTTAATGTTCTCCCCAATATATTAAACGGGAAAAATAATTCTTATAAAGATACTCTAGAAATTCCTACTCCATTAGAAATCACTCCTCCACTACATAAGGAACAAACACAAGAACAAACCCCCATAGTGAATGCAGCTGATGTTTTGATTGTGACTGTAACAAAAGTAGAAAGTCGTGCTGTGATGCAGGTTTTTGAGGGGTCTACTGGTCATGAAGCTAATCCACAACCAATCAATAATCGTATTTACTTTAACTTGGGAACTGTCAATGGTGCGCGGGTTGTTTTAACACAATCGGAAATGGGTACTAGTGGTTTAGGCGCTTCGTTACTCACAGTACATAGTGGGATTGACGCGCTTTCACCTGCTGCCGTTATTATGGTAGGGATTGCTTTTGGAATTAATGAGGACAAGCAGTCTATCGGCGATATTTTAGTTACAGAGCAATTGCGTCCCTACGAACTGCAAAGATTGGGTAATAGTGGAGAAGACAATCAACTTAATATTATTTTGCGCGGCGACAAACCCCATGCTTCACCATGGCTAATTAATCACTTCAAAAGCACAGATTTATTTTGGAACGGTGCTGATGTACACTTCGGTGTCATGCTGACTGGTGAGAAGCTAGTGGATAATGTAGATTTTCGCGAGCGACTTCATGACTTTGAGTCAGAAGCAATTGGCGGTGAAATGGAAGGGGCTGGCTTGTACGTCGCTTGTCAAGAGAAAAAAGTGGACTGGATTCTGGTCAAAGGTATTTGTGATTGGGCTGACGGGAATAAAGCAGAAGATAAAGAGATTCGCCAGCAAAAAGCTGCTCAAAATTCTGCAGAGTTTGTGCTCGAATCACTAAAATTTGCACCAATTACTAAACAAAATTGATAAGTAAAAATCTACAGATTACTTAAAAAATTGCCTAGTACAGACAAAATAACTAGTAGTCCTTTTCATTAATTATGACGGATTGGTTTGTTGTCAAAACCCCGGTAGAGACGTTGCATGCAACGTCTCTACAACCCATCAAAACTAATGAAAAGGACTACCTACTAGCATGGATACTACACCACATAAACTACGAAGGTTTCTAGAGACGTAGCATGCTACGTCTACGATAGGGTTTCTTCGATAAACAAACTCATCAAAATTGATGAATATAAAAGGAGTATGAAGATAAAAGGAATATCAGGTAGAAGACAAAATTTCCAGATAAGCCTTAACCGTATTATGCAATCCCATTTCCAATGCTTCAGCAATTAACGCATGACCGATGGATACTTCCAGGATGTTGGGAATAGAACAGAATTTTCCTAGATTTTCTAAATTTAGATCGTGTCCAGCATTAACACCCAAACCTGATTCTAAAGCAACTTTTGCTGCTTCAAAATATTTAGGAAAAACTGTTTCTACATCACCATCGCGAAATGCAGTCGCGTAAGGTTCCGTATATAATTCAATTCGGTCAGCACCAACATCCTTCGCTAAGGGTATTTGAGTTACATCTGCATCCATAAACAGACTTACCCTAATCCCAAAAGATTTTAACTTTTGCACGATTGGTTTGAGGCGATCGCTATCTTTGCTTAAATTCCAACCACTATCAGATGTGAAAGCATCGGGAGCATCGGGTACTAAAGTACATTGTGTGGGTTTGACCTCACAAACCATATCCATAAAGTTGGATTCAAACGGATTACCTTCGATGTTAAATTCGATATTTTTGAATTCAGGTAGAGCAAGCATTTCTGCTAGTTCATATACATCTGCAGGTTTGATGTGTCGCTGGTCTGGACGGGGATGAACTGTAACCCCATATGCACCTGCATTAATAACTATTTTGGCTGCATTTATAACACTAGGGATGCCAATATTCCGAGAATTTCTGAGTAAGGCTACCCTGTTGATATTAACACTAAGCTTGGTCATAATGAATATATTTACAAAAATGGCGACAGTACAAACCCAACTATTAACCTTATGTAAGTCGAGATTGGATTGGAAATAGGAAAATGTAAAGCGTAATAGGTCGTGAAGAACTGATTATTTTAACAAAATTCCTATTTCGGTATATTTTAGAATAATTCCTTTGACAGTTTTTACCTTTGAGAATTGGGCGTTTGAACTCAGAGTTTATTTATCAATATTTTTTGTTTTATTTTTATTTGCAAAATTACTAAGAATATCTTGGCAGGTCTCATCACAGAATAATTTCATCAAAAATAAATTTCATCGCAAATAAACTGTGAATAAAAGTAGAGATATTGTAGAGTTTGGCGATTTTCAAACTCCCCTAAACCTGGCGAAACAAGTAGCGCTTATTGCCATCAATTCGCTTGGTAATATTAGAACAATTATAGAACCGACTTGTGGTTTGGGTACATTTATCGAAGCACTGATAGAAATTGAAACAGAGTTTTCAAGAAAAAATCCAACAGAAACATCAATTAAAAATATAATCGGGTGGGAAATTAATCCCAAATATGTCGAGATTGTTAAAAATAATTTATCTGTCAATAATAAAAAAATTTTGATATCAGTAGAGGAACAAGATTTTTTTCAAGTTAATTGGTCTGAAATTAATCATCAGCTTCAAGAACCAGTATTGTTTATTGGTAATCCTCCGTGGGTGACAAATTCAGAATTAGGTAAACTACTCAGTAAAAATCTTCCAGAAAAAAGTAATTTTCAAAAGTTTACTGGTTTTGCTGCAATTACGGGAAAAAGTAATTTTGATATTTCAGAATGGATACTCACGAAAATATGCGAACAGATTTCCCATACTAACTCAGCTATGGCATTTTTGGTCAAAACATCGGTAGCAAGAAAAGTTTATCAAAATATTTGCCAAAATAATTTATTAATTTCATCTATGTTTATTCGTAAAATCAATGCAAAAAAACACTTTGGTGTAAATGTAGATGCTTGTTTATTTTTTGCCAAGGGGACAACAAGTATTATTAATGAATATCTTTGTCCTGTATATAATAGTTTAAAAGCTTCAAAACCATGTACAACTATTGGAATATCTAAAGGAAAATTAATTTCAGATATCAAAGTATATAAAAAATTATCAGATATTGATTCTGGATGCGAATTTAAATGGCGTTCTGGAGTTAAGCACGATGCATCAAAAGTTATGGAATTTCAAGTTACGACCGAGGGTTTACTAAATGGATTGGGAGAAATAGTAGAACTACCTGATGACTATTTGTACCCAATGTACAAAAGTTCTGATATTTCTCAACAAGAATTACAATCTCCTACCAGGAAGATGTTAATTACCCAAGAAAATATCGGAGATGACACGCAAAATATTATTAAGTGGTCTGAGAAAACTTGGGAGTATTTAATCCTTAATTCTAAATATTTCGACGCAAGAAAAAGTTCGATTTACAAATATGCTCCCCGCTTTTCAATTTTTGGGGTCGGTGATTACACTTTTAAACCTTGGAAAATTGCCATATCCAGCCTTTACAAAAATATAAAATTTACTAAAATTGGACTTTTTCAAAATAAGCCTATAGTTCTAGATGATACTTGTTATATGTTGGGTTTTGACTTGGAAAAAGAAGCAGATTTGATTTTTCAAATACTCACATCCGATATCGCCAGCAATTTTATTAATTCCCTAGTATTTAAAGATAATAAAAGAACTATCACAGTTAGTCTTCTAAATCGGATAAGCTTAAGGTCTATTGCCCTGAGGCTTGGGTTAGATACTGATTTCGAACGTTGCTTTTTTGTTGATAGTAAATAGACATCTCTGGGAAATAATCTAGAGACGTACCAGAGCCTGCGGCGTCGGTGAAGCCTCTGGTACGTCTCTACAAGGGTTTCGGGTATACATATTTGATTCCAGAGAGTTCTAATGAGAATATAGGTTAGAATATTATATTTCCACGGGAAATAAGGAACATAGAAACATTTTCTCGCTATATCCCCTATCTGAAATCGAATCGAAGCAAATATACTTCTATAACAATTGAGAATAATTCTTACTTTTACCTATATTTTGATACACATATTTTTTAATTAATCCTCTCCTTTTATCGCTTCAGTTTTCCAATTAAAGGGTTCCAAACATTCTATCTCCAGCGTCTCCCAAACCGGGGATAATATAACCATTTTCATCTAGTTTTTCATCAACAGCAGCAGTGAAAATTGGAACATCTGGATGTATGTCACAAAAGTGTTTTAGACCCTCTGGAGCTGCAAGTAAACAAATAAATTTGATAGATAAAGGATTTGTGGATTTCAAACGCTCAACAGCTGCGACTGCGGAATTACCTGTTGCTAACATCGGGTCTACCACTACAACGTTACGCTTATCAATATCCTGTGGAACTTTAAAATAATATTCAATTGGGATAAAAGTGTTAGGGTCGCGATATAGCCCGATATGTCCAACTCTCGCAGATGGTATTAGCTCTAACATACCATCTAATATTCCCTGCCCAGCCCTTTGAATCGAGACAATAACTAGTTTCTTTTCTGGTGCTAGTATGGGAGCATGCATTGAAGCCATGGGGGTTTTAATCGATTCGCTTTTCAAAGGTAAATCGCGAGTGACCTCATATGCTAACAGCAGACTTATTTCTTTAAGCAGAGAACGAAATTTAGCTGTGCTTGTTTCAATTTTACGCATTATTGTCAGCTTATGCTGAATCAGAGGATGCTTGATTAGGGTTACTTGCTGTTCCATATCTGAGTAAATATTAAGGAGCGCGGAGGAATTAACTCGCGCTCATAAAATCTAAGTATATAAGCTACAGCTAATTAGTCAATTATCTCAATAAAGAACGTTGCACAAGGGAGTCAGAAGTCAGAAGTCAGAAATCAGGAGTCAGGAGTCAGGAGTCAGAAGTTAGAAGTCAGAAGTCAGAAGTCAGAGACGTTAACATCACTCATTACCCATTACCAATTACCCATTACTCAACTCAAAACACCGTACCATCGCTTTCTATCTGTATCGGAGGTATTCCACCCGTTCTTAGTTCTGAAGCTATTTTACGACCAGCGAGCCAAGTTCCACCTTGAAGAATTTTAACTAACGGTAACTCTTGAGAAGTCATATCTAATTTCTCGCGGATTTTCGCAGCGATACGATCCAACATAACAACCGTCAGAGCACGCCACTCAACTATAACTTCTGATGAGACGGGATGGGGAGAACGTAAAACATTAGGACGTTTTACTTCAATCAGTCCTAAATCAATACATAAACCACCATTACGATATTCCGGTAGTCCAGTCAAATCATCTAAACCAGTAATCTCCCAACCTAACTCCTGTAGAGGTTCCAACAGAGAATAGGTCAACCATTGGGAAAGCTTATGAAACGGTACAAAACCATCATCTTCAATACTGCGGTGAGACCAAACGTCACCCAAGTTAACCCCATCAAATTGTAATCTTCCCGGCCAAATATCACTAAATCCTTCTAATAAAGCTTCTAAAATACTTGCTGCAGCTAACTTATTATTTTTAACTTTAGAACTCAAATAATGTACCAAATTTCCCGGACGAGGATTTGTTGCTCCAAACATCTCTGGTTTGGAAAGCAAGACTCTACCTAACTTTTGTAATAGTTTTAAACGTCCGCTAAATCCTACCAAATAATTTTCTGAACTTACCTGAAAACCAGTTGCTAGTTCTGATTCTCCCAACGCTTGTAATTTTCTTGCATCCACACAATATATCTGATGGCGATCGCTAGAAAAACTTCCTTGACAAAACATATGGAGACTCGCGATCGCTAACCCTTCAGAGCGTTTAAAACTCGAGCCCGTACTTTCTTCGTAATAAACCCAACTACTACCAGCGCCAGCATCCAATAAAATACTGAGAATAGCTAAATCTAGCTTAGCTACTGCTTTTTCTGTGGGTTTTAAATGGGCTAATGCTCGGTCGAAATCCTTTAAACGTTCTATTCCTCCAGCTTCAAAATGTCGCCAACGGCTGTGGAAAGGAATATGTAAATCTGGATACTCAGCATGCATCACATCAATGACGTAATCTGCTACTTTTCCTAGCCGATCCAAATTACAAGTGAAGTAGGATGAATTACCTTCGAGCACCATTGCAAACAACTCTTGACAACGTTCGCGAATCGCAATTGGCGATCGCAAGTAAGCAACCAAATTCCTTTGAGTTATTGGTGTACTGATAATTTCTTGATTCATCTTAGTTACCCCTGTTTTTATACACCAAAACTTGATACAACACTATTAAAATCCTTTGCAGTTGCTGAAAAAAAGCAATCCGCTCAAAATAGAGATGTTTTGTGTAATAATACACCTTTTCCCCAAAATATCCTACTTAACTCCAGAAATATATTTCTTGTTCGATATTTATTCAAGCTGCCATATTAATGAGATATTTTGCCCGTATCGCAAGCAAGTCAGTAGATAAAGTACGTTTACTCGTGAAGTGCTAACAAGTCAACGAATACAAGCGAAAGCCATCTGACTGACTAATCCGTCCAAATGCGATCTATGCTTTACATTTAATTCCACATATTTGCGTACTTAAGTAAGTAGGCGAGAAAAAAGTAAACTATGTGAATAAATATAAAATATCTGTATTTGGCTAGTAGTAGCGCTAAAGCACTATTACAAACAAGTTATGATTTTTCTTACTAACGTACTTACCTGTAATTTTTTTGTGTATATTTCATTCATTATTGATATTAATGTAATAAATTATGTAAAAAAATATTTAACTTTTCCGGACTGTTTAGCTCAGAATTAAATCAAAATTTATTTGATAGTTGTATTCCGGTTTGTTTAATAATTAGTTCTCAAGATAGATAAAATTACCACTTTTATTTGGGAATAATATTGTTTTTATTAATAGAAAATTATTTGTAGTTAATAATATTAATATTTACGTATTTTTTACATGTTATTAAAAATTAAATTAAAGATACTATTGCAATTAATAAAAGATAAACATTAGTAAATTTAACAAATTAAAATCATGTTAAATCGCAAGTTATTCATTTCTGCAATTCTACTTACTAGTACTTTCTTCGCAGGGTCTTCTTCTGCTCAAGCAGCTCCAGAAACTCAGGATGTTTTATTCAATGGTACCTATGAAGGTGGGTGTCAATTCAGTGGCAAAAAAGATGGTACTGTCACCCCCAATGCATTATTTGGTGCTACTTCTTTAGGTTCTAGTACAACTTATCCCGATGCTGTATCAGGGGAAGTTACAGTTAGCTGTAATGGTCTGCTTAATCAAGTTACAGCTTCTGAACCGGAAGTTATTAACGCACCAGGAGGGGCGAATTTTTCTGCAAAGCTTTCATACTTAGATGATGCTCCTGGGGCTACTCCTAAGGTGATTCTTACCAATACTGAAACTACAATCAAAGTAGATATGACAGCAACTAGTCTTTCAGCAATTCCCACAGGAGATTACGAATTCAAAGTAGTTGTCACAGCAACTCCTAATTAATTTGCAGGTTTTAGATGCATAAGCTTTAGATGCGTAAGTTTTAGATAACAAGACCGAGTTGAAGACGTCGTATAACTCTTGCTAAGACAGGGTGTGTTTACCAATTTTATTGAGTAATGTTTGAATATCTCTTCATCATTCAATCAAAGCTCTAATATTTACTTTTCAAATAAATAAAATTACTTTTTATATGTTAAATATTTTACGTTATTTCATCCCATATTTTTGGTTTGTAAGTATTGCTTCGAGTATATTTTGGTCCCAAAGCAGTGCTGTCGCTGAACTTGGAGTTTCACCGATAATCATTGAATCACAAGCGACACGAGGTCGTTCGGAATCAGTAATTAATATTAATAATACTAGCGAGGAACCAATTCGAGTACGGATTTTCGCTGCACCTTTTACATATAGTCGAGAAGGAAAATTTAAAACACTATCTTCTAGCGATTGGGACTTGAGTTCGTATCTGCAATTTTCACCTAGGGAACTCACTATCTCACCCAAAAGTTCGCGAAAAGTTCGTCTGTTAGCTCTATTGGATCCAAATTTACCTGATGGTGAATATCGTGCTGTTATTTTTTCTGAAACTCTTACTAAAAATAACAGTACAAATACTACCAATGTGGGTATGGTGACTAGAGTTGGAACAACATTATATGTTGCGAAGGGCGATCGACGAGTACCATTATTAACTGTAACTAACAGCAGCTTTGATGAGCAGAAAAACCAGTTACGCTTACTGGTGCAAAATCAGGGTTCTGCTTCTGCGCGTCCTCTCGTATCTTGGGAATTGAAACGGAGTGGAAAAGTTGTTCTTAAAGGTCAAACTCAACCTGCAACAATAATTTCATCTAGTGAAAGAAATCTTTTGATAGAATCTTTATCTAAGAAATCTTCCTTATTACCTCCAGGAAAATATCAGCTTAGTGGAAAATTAATCTGGAAACAAGATAGAAAACATCAAAGTTTACCGTTCCAAGTTCCGGTAAATGTTGGTCGATATGTTGGGGAAGCAAAATGACAGATATCGCTACACCAACCCAAGATTATATTCCACAATCACAGCAGCTATCATCTCAAATCTCTATTTCTACTTTGCAAGCAAATAGGAATGATAAGGATATCAATAATTTTGATTACAGTACTGCTGCACCTCCAGAACAAATGGGAATGGAGTTAAGTTCGAGTGTTGAACCGTACCATATAAATAAACTCAACGGTCAAATTAAAGATGAACAAGCAAACACTCAAAACGGTCGAGATAATAAATTTAAGTTGCTAAGAAGTAAACTCAAAAAATCAATATTATTACGGTCATCTCCGAACTCCACAAATTCCCCAACTCAAAGTCAAACTTCAGACCCATCAACAACTCCTCCCTCGACTAATTCAAAACTAGAACCATCTATAGACCCAACAGAAGTTAATATTCCTACAACTTCGAACTCCATAAATTTCCAGACTCAAAATGAAAATCTAAGCTCTTCAAAAAATCAATTTAGGGATGAAAATTCATTCGAACCTCCCTTTCAAGACTCGAAAATACAACAATCTCAATCGACGACTAATTCTGACATCGGGAATAGGAGTCAAATAGCAGTTTCAAGTTCGTCGCAGTTTAGAACTTTCCCTGTCGGAGTGTTGATTGGGAGACGGAATGTCAGACAAAGTATGTTGGTACGCGGTGGAGAAGATGGTTCTCAGGTTATAGAATTTGAGAAATGGTTATTACCATACAATGAAGTTATTAAGATATTGCAGTTTAATACTCAAAACTTACCGGATGGACGAGTAGAATTACGATCACCTACTGTTAATACTCGAATAAGTCTTAAGGAACTGACTAAGGATCCAAAATTAGGATTAGCATTTTCTATTCAAGACTTGAAAAAATACTTTGGAGTTAGTGCTAATTTTGATCTTAAGGACTATGCTATTCGCCTTGAGATTCCACAGTCAAATCGTCGTGTTTATACCGAAATTGATGAGAAGCCCGTAAATTTAGAAGGGTTACCAACTTTACAAGCACCTAAATTTTCTCTATCTACTGTATCTCAGCGATTAACAGTGCAAGGGGGTGAAAGTCAATCCTTGAATTGGCGTGGCGATGCTAGTGCAATTGGAACAGCATTTGGTGGTAGCTGGTTTTTACGTACTGAACGGTCACAGATACAAGATAAACAAAAGTGGAATTTAGCCGAAGCTCAATTTTTACGTCAAACAGAAGCTGCAGATTATATTTTGGGTTCTCAAAATCCCTTCTGGTTGAATACAGAAAATACTGGTAGTTATTGGGGATTTACTACCATTCAACGTCAGGGTTTTGTACCATCACAATCGATTTTGAACCTATCACCAGAGCAACGCCTGCAAGCAGATTACCTGGGAAGAACTATTACAGGAAAAGCAGAACCGGGAACTTTAGTACAGCTAGTAGAAAGTTTTACTAATCGCTTAATCGATGAAGTTTTAGTGGATAGTGATGGTACTTACGAATTTGATAATGTTGCTGTCAGGGGTAAAATTCCCTTAAATAAATATAGCCTTTATCTTTACCCTCAAGGTAGACTTGCCGCTCAACCAGAAATTCGAGAAGTAACTTTAAATAGCGTTCCTGGACAATTACCCAAAGGCGGATCTGCTTTGATAGTTTCAGCAGGAGGAGAACGTCAGTTAACTAACAGTTTTCTGGGCAAATTTACGGGTTTTCGTGGCGGAGTTGCTAAACGTTGGGGAGTATCAGAAGATTTAACCTTAGGTTTGGGCGCTGTTCATAATGGTTCTGCAAGAGGGTTAACAGAAATTTATTGGCAACCACGAAAATCTGCTTTGTCGGTAGCATTATCAAGCTTGACGCCGGGAATAGGAGGCAAAAAAAGTAATGATTGGCATTTTCGTAGTAACGTCAACTTCCAGCCCTCCACAAATTTTTATGCAAATTTCAGCAGTGACTTTGTTCGGAGTCGTTTCTATGTTAATTGGCGATTAAAACCATTCCTATCTGTATTTAGTCTCCTCGATAGTCAAAAAGCTGCAAAAATTGGTGCCCAATTTATTCGTAGTCGTAAAAATGCCTTCACTTTTGCTAGCCTCAGCGTAAATACTGAAAATAAATGGCAATGGAATTTACTGCAAAGATTGGGACAAGTAGAACTTTTTTCAAATGGAAATGAAACTAGAACTAATTCCGAATTAGCTTACTACTTTAATCCGAACAAATATAGCAATAAAGGACATGCTTTAGTTTTGGGTTATGAAACCAAGTTGAATTCGGACGATAATGATTTATTAAGTTTAAATTGGCGATATCGCTCAAAAAACCAAACCTATGGTGGTAGTCCTGTTTGGGAAGCTGAATTAGGCTATGGAGTTGGTTCTCAAGGTTCTGGTTTACTTGCCGCCGTCAGTACTTCAATTTTACCAGGACTGAAATTACGGGGAAGATATCAGGGGGCTTCTTTGACTTCTGACCAGTCTGCATTTCGGCTGGAATTTTTACCCAGTCTCAACTTGCAAGGTGGAATCAGGGGTAGTAGGAGACGCGATCGCACTTTACGGAGCGAAGGCGGAATTTTACTTCAAGCTTTCTTCGATCAGAATGCTAATGGTAAGCGCGACTCGGGAGAAAAAATATACCGAGATGACTTAAATTTACTAGTTTCCCTCAATAATCAATCCTTAAGCTCAGCCAAACCAGAAACAACAGGTAGTCGAACTTCAATTAATTTGTCTCCAGGAAAGTACCGTCTCGATCTAGACCCAGCAGGTTTCCCAATTGACTGGCAAACTTCAACATCAGCTTATGCTGTAGAAGTCGTTGCTGGTAGTTACACCTCAGTTTCAATACCCTTAGTTCCGGCTTATACTATTTCAGGAGTAATTAAGGATAAACGGGGAAATGCATTAGCTGGTGCAACAGTAGAAGCAATAGATTCTCAAACAGGGAAAAAACACCTCTCCATTACCAATAGTGCTGGTGTTTATTATTTAGAGCATTTAATGCAGGGTAATTACCATTTACAAATTAATGGTCAAATACTTCCCCGAAAGATGGTTAAGCTTAATTCTAATTCTCAAAATTGGCAAAAACTGAATATTAATATAAACCAACATCTTTCCTCAAATTAAACAGGACTTACGCAACGGATATTTGTCATTGCGATCGGAACGCAGTGTAGGAAAGCAATCCCAGCGTCTCGGGAGATTACGTCGCTAACGCTTGTTCTAACGAACACGCAATACCTACGGTACACTAGAGCCTGCGGCGTCGGCAAAGCCTCTGACTAGCGTCACGCTCCGCTAACCGCTAAGCGCTAACGTAATGATGTAATTACGTTGATTTTGCGTAAGTCCTATTAAAAATTAAGCCTAATTTGAATTTTTATAAGGTTAAGGCTTTCAAAAAACTTTATAAATTAAATTTATTGATTGTTAGGAAGACGATACACCACTAGAACATCCTTTTTATTGGGGAGCGTGGATTTGTCAAGGTAGTACCGGTTCTCTGAATTTGAATTCTTAAAGGTAATAATTTGCACCTTTCTAAGGAAAGGATCGAGTTCAAAAGTATTTTCATCCCCGTAAGGGGAAAATAATTTAAAACTTTATGGACATGAATAGAGCCATATAGAGAACCGGGTTCAAGTTTCCATCCCCGTAAGGGGAGAAGAATTTAAAACTGGTTGATTGCGGTCATATATGCAATATCGCTTCACATCGTTTAATGGGTGGGGCGGGGATATCGCTACCCCTTTCCCCCCGACAAACCGGACAAGCAAGTTACCCTGCATCCG
>NZ_LMTZ01000127.1 GCF_001456025.1 Mastigocoleus testarum BC008 | reverse complement strand
TTATTCTTGAGGATTTGTACTCGTAGTGTCACAGTAGTATTTATCTGTTGGCTTGCTCGTATCAAAGAAAGTATTTCATGAACGAGTAAGCTTTTCTACCCACAACAAATTTTACATCGTCCTTACATACTTGTTTCATCCATTCGCTACAGTGTGCCTGCGGCATGGATAACCCCGCTTATCGTAGGTGCGTAGCGTAGCGGAGCGTTAGCACAGCGGAAACCTGCAGATCAATCGCTCCATGCTGTCCATTCGTGGCCCCAAGTGAAGATATTGCATCAAGAACAACCTCCTAAACTATCCTTTAATTATTAAATTGCTTGAAAAGCTATAGTGCTTATTTTGCATAGCTTGTGGCTTTTCTTAGTGCCATTCGGAGCAGTAGCTTTATTCCGCGTCACTAGAACTAACATTGGTCGTTCGGTGCATATGTCGTTTTGGAATAGCGATGGCAGTGCATTGCTGGTAGCAAACCTGAACGGCAAGGTTTTAGAGCGCATCGATATCACCCGTAATCGTCGTGGTAAGATTATCGGTGCAACTTTCAACAAATCGGCTTCCCTTGGTGTTGGAAAGAGTATGACTGTTGAAGAAGGTGCCAAGGTATATCTGGGGAAGAACAGTCAAGGTAAAAATATGATTGGTAGCATTCTAGGCAACTATAATAAGGCAGGTTTTAGCGACTTGACACCAAATGGTAATTGCAAGGAAAACGGTTGTAATAAAAATCCCGTTATACTTGGTGGTCGTACTAATAATGTGATTATTTGTCCAATTGTCTCTAAAGGTGACAATGCCTACATTACTTTTGGTGGAGGTGGTTTACTGGTAGCTAACACCAAAACTACTCCGATGAGGATTGTTGGTGAGTATGATAATCAGGTCTTTAACGGTGCTGGTTGCGGTGGCGTACAAGTCGGTAATAATATGTGGTTGAATTCTGGTGTTTCAGCTTCTAGTGCGGGTGCGACACAATCCACTTTCACAATGTATGCTATTGATGATACGGAATTCAGTTCCGCCGTAAATGCACCCAATATTCCAGAACCCGTACTGGTTTATAAGGATAATACCAATACTGCTACAATCGGTAACATCGAAGGTAATCCAAATCCCAACAGTACCGGGCAGTTGCCAGGAATTACCACCCGTCGGGATGCCCACGGAATGGCACGAACCTTGTCTGGTTTATACATTCACAACGTTGATCGCATACAGAATAACGTTGAAGTATTCAATACCAGAACTCTAAAGAGAAGTACTTACGATTTAGCCTCCGTAGATGGTAAAGGCAATGGCGTAGGTCCTTGTGGGGCAGTTTCCGTGACAGATGATGATGGTTTGCCGCTCAACGATCCTGCCCCAGATCTGGTAGAAAATACGCCAGATGGTAAGTTCTTGGTGGTTGCCTTGCGTGGTCCAGTTCCTGTATCTGTAACCCATGCAGCCCAAGGTAGCTGTCCGGGAGTTGGTATTATTAAGCTGAGAAAACGTGGTGCATCTGGTCGTTTGGTAGGAGTACTCCGCACTACCAATACGGTGGATACTGCACCAGCAAATGCACCTGGTGGTCATGCTTACACTGGAAAGGAGCATAGCGACATACATGGTGCTTCCGTGCGCCGTAAGTAAACTGATGGTAGGAATACAGGTTTATCCAAATAAATTAATTTAATATACTCAGTGACCCGGTTACATTTTTAGGAGCCGGGCTTTTTAATTTATAATATTTATCCTGGGGTAGTAATAATCATCAACAGACAAAGAAATCCCCAACAGTCGAATATTTCTATCTCCCAGTTTGATTGTTTCAAATAGTGCCTTTACTTGAGTAATGATTTCATCTAGCTCCCTAATTGGAGTAAGTAAGGTTTTACTACGAGTAATCTGCTGGTAGTCGGAAAATTTTACTTTTAATGTCAGCGTCCAACCCGAAGCTTGATGTTTATTTAATCGCTCTTGAAGTGTTTGAGCGATTTGTTTGAGTTCGAGTAATATTGATTCTTTCTCTCTACGGTTGGCGGCTTTTATCACTGACTAGCATAGTGTGACGTTACCGAAAACAGCAATTAATTTTACCAAAAAGGTAAGTGATTTAATTGATTTAAATTCTTATTATCTTGATGTAACAAATCACAAAATGTGCCGAGTAAAATACAAGGAAATTTTTAAATGTTTGATTATTTGACTGGTATGACCAACGGAAATTCTTGGGTTGGTAATTTGACTAATCCTGGTGGACTTGCTGGTTTTGATGTCGGTAATATATTCACTCCTTTGGGAGTAAATGATACTCCTTGGTGGTGGACTTCTCCTAATTTAGTTACAAACTCAGGTTTTCCCCTTGGCATTAATGATAATCTTGGTGCAATCAATGATTCTGATTTTACAAATTTTATCCTAAGTTTAGGGACTAACAACCCAGCAGCTAATAAGGCATTTGGGCTAATTGGCGGCATTCAAGATGGTGGTGGAAGTTTTGGATTAGGTGCTATCGCCAACCAGGGTACAGTCCTAACGGGTGGTCTTCAAGCCTTGCCTCAGCCTATAAATGGTGTCCCAAACTTCTCTTAGGAAAACCAGATTTAGACTTTGAGAGGAAATCAAATCAACGACATTAAGCCTCTTGTAGAATTGGCTTTTACTTCACTTAACACTTCCAGGTATCTTAACGGAATGGGTTTATGTGCTGTCGCGCATGCTGAGAAATGCTAGATATTTCAACAGCTATATTGCCCCCAATCAGGGAACACTCTTTATAGTTGCGTTCCTTTTCGTTCATGAAATTACCCAACTTTCTCAAACCCAAACTAACCACACCCACTATTGAAAGCTACTCACAACCCAATGGAGTTTCACCAGAACAAGTCCAATCATTAATGGAGTGGTTATTTGGTAGCTTGTTAAATGCTGGGTATGTTGGGCGATAAACCGCAGGCATGCGCGTGAGACGCGGCAAGCCGAACGCTGCTAAGCGCGTCTAAGCGATCGCAGATAATAAAGGTACTCGGAAATCGATGATTACTTGGGGATATACTAACCAAGTGCTAATAGCTACGCACAAATACAGACTTATATCAGCCCAACTATCTGCTTGACGGAGTTGATCTGTACTAACCTTTAAGCGACGGGCAATGATACCATCAAAAATGTCTGAAAGTACGGCAATGACGTAACCGATGATGAACCAAAAACTGGTTCTATGGTCTAAAGCATCGAAAACTAGTAAAGGAGCAATTGCAAAGCGCATCCCTACTAAAATACTAGGAATGTGTGATAGTTTTATCATTGTTTCCTACTTTTTTAACGTTAATTAAATTAGTATAAAGACTGTAATTACATTGATAAATTCACTACAAATATAACAGTATTCATCTAAACCCTTGCATTGGATCGGGTTTACCAATTCCTAATTCCCTGGAAGACGCGCGGTTAGCGCCACGAACAGTTTCGCTTTCACATCCTTCCACTCAACGCCGCAGTAGTAGTATTTTTTATCAAGGATGTTGGCGATATAATAACCTGGCTTCACACCGTTGATGCGAAATAGTTCGACAGCAACATGCTTCATAGAGGTACCAAAAGCCTTGAACTCTTCTTCTGGTGACAAATTTGGAGCGTTAAATAAGTTAATAAATGGCTCACCATGCTTAAATGCCCAGCCGTTACCCCTGCGCTGAATAATTTGATAATAAACGGGACGAAAAACTGTGTCAGAATTTATCATAAATATTTTTTTAACTACGAACGCCCAAAAAAGTAATAGGATGTTCTTTGTCAGCAGTAATTCTTGGAAAATAACGTTTCAGATTGTAGTGTTAATAAGTACACAGGAATTTTGGAAAAACTATGCAAGTAAAAATTCTGGCTGCTATAGTTACGCTTGCTACTAATTATTGGAAGTATTCACGTATTGCATAAATACCTTCAACAGCAATTGCTATGGGTGGTTTATCTAAAGGATTTCCGCTTAAATAAAGCTCGTTTAAATTAGTGAGTTGAATAATAGAATAAGGGATAGAACTTAGTTGATTAGAATTTAAATAAAGGGAGTTTAAATTAGTGAGTTTACTAATAGAATCAGGGATAGAACTTAGTTCATTGAAACGTAAATCAAGCTTGTTTAAATTAATGAGTTTACTAACAGAATCAGGGATATAAGTTATTTGATTTCCGCTCAAGCAAAGCTCGTTTAAATTAGTGAGTTGACTAATAGAATCAGGGATATAAGTTAGTTGATTAGAATTTAAATAAAGGGAATTTAAATTAGTGAGTAGAGCAATATATATAGCCAAAAACTTACTGGGTGAGGGCTTTGACGGTATTTTAATCTCAGACCGATATGCAGCATATAATTGGGTCAACTTGGAACAAAGGCAATTATGCTGGGCACACTTAAAACGAGAATTCATCAAAATTTCAGAGCGTTCGGGAGTTTCCAAAGATATTGGAAACAATTTGGTTAAACAACAAGAAAAGTTATTTGAGTTATGGCACCGAGTTAGAGATGGAACTTTGTCACGACCTGAGTTTCAACTTTTAGTTCCATCAATTCGTAATTCAATTCTTACTTCTTTACAAGAAGCAGCATATTACGAGATTGGGACAAAAGAAAAAACTCCGCTAGCAAAAACTGTTCGTACTTGCCGTAAACTTCTCAAAGTTGAACCAGCTTTATGGTTGTTTGTTGAAGTTGAGGGAGTAGAACCTACCAATAATGCTGCAGAGAGGGCTATACGTCCTGCAGTAATATGGCGACGTACCAGTTTTGGTTCTCAAACTCGAATGGGTAGTACTTTCGTTTCTCGGATCTTAACTGTTGTAACTTCCTTAAAGTTTCAACGTCGCAATGTACTGGAGTTTATGACTGATGCCGTAAGTGCTGCACGCAATGATACGCCTGCTCCTTCTTTAATACCTGACACTACAGTCTCTGAAGAGCAAGTAGTAAATGCTGCTTAATTACAATTACTTATATCCGCTTATTTACCTTGGTTAAATATGCTTTTTTCTGTTGGATTTATCTTGAAAACTCCTTCAATTGTTGAAATGCGTTTTGCCTGAATCTACCTATCCCCCGTGAACGGTTACTAACTAAGTTATATGCAATTAACATTCCATAAAGTTCTTGTTCAACTAGCTCAGACTTTTTGCTACGAAAAATTGTTGGCATTTGTCCTTTAAGAGTTGCACATTGATGAGTCTTTATCTCGTCAAAACTAATTTCTACATCCCACCGACGGTGATAATGCATGATTAGTTCAAGTGCTGATATTTTGGGGTCGAGAATACTAGTTATTAATCTACAGGGACGAAAGCCGGGAATTTGGTACTCAATAACTCTAACAATTAAAGTTTCTTTTTTCCATTTTTTCCGTTGGACAGTGGAATTTTTAATATCTGGAATTTTCCCTTTAATTTCTGCTAAATAACTTCCATCTGCCAACCTACCATTAGATATAGCAGACAGCTTCAAATTTTTACCTACCTTGATTATAAAATTACCTTGTTTGATTTTTATTGTCCAAATTGTTAAAAACGAATATAAACCTGCATCTAATAAGAATAATAATTTTTTCTGGTTAATTGTTGTTAATATTTCTTTGAGTAAACTCCTTTCCCCAGAACCTTTACCTTGGCTTGAACCATAAGCCACATCTAGAATTAGGCGTGATGAAGCTGCAAGTAAAGTTAACATTCTTAATCTGGGATAAGCACTTTCTCCTCGCCCAGATTTGGACTTACCAAATTTTTCACAATTACTTTTACTATCAGGCATTGTACATGTAGTGCCATCAAATATCACGGTAATCAATTCATGAAAATCTGGTTTTAATGTCTTAAAACTATCTGTAAACTCTTGAAATATCACTTTAAAAACTGTTAATCCCACACGAGTTCTGGCATGAGTAATTGCACCGTCTGTAATCAACTTTTTGGGGAAAATACAAGATAACCATCTGAACCCTGACATCATCCAATCTATCACTGCTGGATAACTTAATATGCCGCCTTGCGGCGGCACGCAGTGCTATCACGACGCATTGTTGATAAAATTACAAACCAAATTACAAAGTTTGGTGTTAAAATTGTTCCTTGACGACATTTGCTTTGCGTTTTGGTTATAGATTCTTTAATAATGCTGGATAAAGATGAAGCAAATGGTTCAAGGTTATAAACTTGCGTAAGTTGAACTAGATTTTGATGATGTTCTTTTTGAATCCCCATAAATACTCGTCATTCTAGAACAGAGTAAAGTTCTTATCATTATCACACTCAACTGTGACTGAAATGAGGTTCAATATGAATTTTATGATTTATTTTGAGAGCAATTTGTCCTCATCGTCATTTATATAAAACTTGATTATCTTGTCAACCGTTATCACTATATATTATGTTTAGATGAAATATAATTGCCAAAACATACTCATAATTTTATCGTTTTATATTAACAAATAATCTGATATGTTCGTCAATTATTAATCAGCATTTATCGATTTTATTTGGATATTTCCTAATAAGAAAATCATTTTAATAGAATTCTTTAGTTGTTAGATTTTTTGTTGCTTATCGATTTCATTCACGGGTATTGCGTTTAAACGCACTATACACTTGACTCAGTCTGATTTATCAGACTTTGCCTATGAGCCTGGGAATTCATTCCAAGGCGGTAATTGAGAGTGATGTAATATCTCTAATTTGTCATAATTGTACTAGAAACCTGTAAATTTATTCCTGTGATTTTTTCACTTTTAATCTTTACCTTTGGATTTTAATTCAGATGGAAAACGTATATTATTCCATGTGATCATTTGTTGAGATAGAAAGTTCATAGCGCGGAAGTGCAAGTAAAAGAAAAGATAATTTTCACATGAGTTATATAGCAATCATATTTGATTTGTGAACAAACAAATCCTGTAGAGACGTTGCATGCAACGTCTCTACAATATTCATTTTTAAATTAATGATTTAGGATTGCTATATGAGTTCGTAAAAATGCATTAAAAAAGTCGGGGATATGTCTCCGACTTTCTTCGTTCTATTCAATTAATTCAACTTCCAAAGAAGTTAAAAGTCTTCATAATCCAAATCAAGGAGTATATACAATACTGTTTCCATTAGTTCAACTTCCAAAGAAGTTAAAAGTTTCCTCAGTTAGAGATGCGGTCGAAAAAAGGAGGAGGGTTTCCATTAGTTCAACTTCCGAAGAAGTTAAAAGAAACGTTTGTTTTAACAAATAAAACTAGAAACCAGTGTTTCCATTAGTTCAACTTCCGAAGAAGTTAAAAGATGTTAAAGTATGTTTGGAATGCAAAGAAGCCTGTTGGTTTCCATTAGTTCAACTTCCGAAGAAGTTAAAAGGCTAGACTCCTGGAAGCCTTACCACGACCTGATTGTACACCCCACGATCTGAGGGGGTCAAGTTTTTACCCAAATAACGTACATTTCTCCCAAAAAACTCACAATTAACCACCCTCAAACCCTTATCTAGCAACTTATCTGAGGGGGTCAACGTAATAATGCGGGTTCTAGCCATTACCTTACCCCCTCAGGTGCTTATCAGTTATTTACTATCAATAAGCACAGCTAATCGATAGCTAACTCTAGTTACTTTTCTTGGGAATAGCAGAACCAAGCCAAAATTCCACAAACGAAAGTAAAACCGGAGTAATGGGACTGATCAAATATTTAAACAAAAAATCTGCGATCGCAGTTTTGTGGGGACGGTTGAGAAGAAATGTTGCGATAACAATGGCGATACAAGCAATGGCAGCGGTCACGTAGAAAAATGGTAGGTAACTTCCAGTAATACCTTTAATAGCTGCAATAGTAAAAATACCTAATAAACCACCCAATCCAAAGGAAGTAAACATCAAACCATAATTACTGGGATAATTATTCAATCCAAAAAAGCTCAAAGTTGCTGCGGGAGCAACCGCTAACCAAGCACCCAAACATAGCCAAAAGATAGAATAGGCTACGAGAAAATTAATTAATTGTCCCTGGGAAGTATTCAATACGATCGCTGATGCAATCAAAATCAATACGTTGATTACAATAGTGGTCAATTTAGGCTTTAAACGGTCATTTAGCCAGCCAAATAAAGGACGACCAATACCATTGAAAGTTGCAAATAGAGGAATCGCAAAACCTAATTGTTCCGGTTGAAGTCCAACAATTTCTTGTCCCACCTGTGCTGTGGTAGCAATTGCGGTAAGTCCAACAAAAGTACCAACACCATAGCAAATCCATAACCCATAAAATGATTGGGTCTGCACCATCGGTAAGTTTGCGACTGAATTATCGCTGTTGCTTTGGGAACTACCTTGAATATTATTTTTAATGCTTGCTTCAGGATTATAACCATCGGGTAACCAGCGCTTGGGAGGCATTTTTAAAACTTGCGCGATCGCCAATATAATACCTGTAAATACAACGCCTAAAATCACAAAGGTATTTCTGACTCCAAAGGCTTTAATTAAATTAATTGCAATCGGAGCAGTTACTAAAGGAGAAAGTCCAAAGCCAACAACCGTCATACCTACAGCAAAACCCTTGCGTTCTGGAAACCAGCGAGCAGCAACCGCAAGAGGAACCCCGTAGACAATTCCAACTCCAATACCCGCAATTACGCCATAACTAATAATTAAAAAAGGTAAATTTGGGGCAATACTAGAAAGAAAATAACCAATTCCCAGAATGATTCCACCAGTGATGGTCATAATTCGGGGACTAAATCGGTAAATATATAATCCGCTAATCGGCATTGCTAAGGTAAACATTACCCCCAATACCATAAAAGGTAATAGGATTGTTCCCGGTTTTGCTTGTAGTGCAGTTTCAAAATGGGTACTAAAAATACTCCATGAATACACCGTTCCCAAACATAGCAAAACAATCAAACCAAAAGGAATAAAAAACCATCTTCCTACTTCAGGTTTGAGCCCAAATAATGTTTCATCTTTGGGAAAGTCAAAATATTTTATCTTATCCACAAACTATCACCTAAAATTGCTAAAAATCATCCTAAACACTTATTAGGTAGAGAGATAAATTTTTTCTATTAAAGCTAAATGTAAAATTTGACAATACTATTTTGGGAATATTTATACTAAAGAACTGCAAATTACTAAATTCATATTACAGCAGTATTGGTCAATTTTTATATCACATATTATTTTGTAAAAATAGTAGTCTTACTGGATTTTATTATCTACCATTAGTTTTTTTATCGTTACCATAAGATAAATTCGTTAATCTTACTCAAACTAATATTACTGAATTAAATTGTTCACAAAAAACTATATAAATAGTAAAATTAAATAGTCAAAACTGTATCAGGACTTACGCAACGGTCTTCGTAGCGTGTCCGTAGGACATAGATTTGTCATTGCGACCGAAACGTAGTGTAGGGAAGCAATCCCAGAGTTTTTGGGATTACTTCGCTATCGCTCGTAATGACGAAAATATGTTCATACTGCGTAAAATTTATGTATAAAAATATAGTAATTTTAGTGTATTTATACTCAATATGTCGATTTTGGAAAAATAAGTATTCCATAAACTTATTAATCGTCAAAAAGTGATTTAAATGTAGTCTGTAGAAGGAGGTAGTTCTATGTTGCATCTTCTTCTCCTCGACTATAAACACATTCAGAAGTGATATTTGAATCTTATGAACTGCGGTTTAGTAAATATGTGATACAAGTTTAGACTTAGATTTTGAGACTTAAATATTGAAACTGAAAGTTTTATACTTAAATTTTATACTTAAAGTTTCCATATTCTGGAATTTATCACATTACAGTTCATCTTAAATATATTTTGTATTGCATTTAGTTTAATTATTATCACTAAAAATACGATGAATAAATATACTTTTTCCCAAACAGAAGAATATCAAATGTCGGGTTTGATTGATTATGGTGAACTAAAATCATTGTCGGGAATATGGGAAATAGTCGCCAATAAGTTTGGGGATATTACAGCCTTAGTCGATCCCCATGGTAAATCAACAACTCTAACTTACTCACAGCTACATTACCAAATTCAAGAATTTGCAACCGGAATTCAAGCTTTGGGTATACCTCAAAACCTCCAGGAAAATATACCTCCAAGAGTTGCTTTATTTGCTGACAATAGTCCTCGTTGGATGATAGCCGATCAAGGAATAATGATGGCTGGAGCAGCCAACACAGTACGTTCTGCAACCGCAGATAGGGAAGAATTATTATATATTTTGGAACATAGCGGTAGTATCGGTTTAGTTGTAGAAAATCTCAAAACCTTACATAAACTTGCGCCGGAAATATATAATAGTTCATCAAAGAATTCATCAAATATATCATTGCAATGGATAGTCATATTATTTGATGAAGAAACAAACGAGACCGCAAATATAAAATATACTCAAGAAGATAGTCAGACAGATATTACTCGAACAGATCTGAATCAGACAGATCTAAATCAAACAAATATTACTCAAACAAATATCAAGATAATTAATTTTTCCCAATTAATCCAACTAGCAACCGGTCGTAAATTTCAACCCACCGAAAGTGATCCCCAGAAACTAGCGACATTAATGTACACATCTGGAACTACTGGAAAACCTAAAGGTGTAATGTTAAGTCACAGTAACTTAATTCACCAACTTACTATTCTCCCTGCAATTCTCCAACCAAGTGCTGGCGATAAAACTCTGAGTATATTACCTACTTGGCATGTTTTTGGGCGAGTAGGAGAATATTATATGCTATCCCAAGGATGTACCCAAATCTATACAAATCGTCGTTATTTCAAACAGGATTTACAGGAATATAAACCCCAGTATGTGATTGGAGTTCCCCGACTCTGGGAATCGATGTACGAGGGAATTCAAAAATCATTCCGCGATAAACCGCCACGGATGCAAAAATTAATTCATAATTTTCTTAAAGTAAGTGGGAGATATATTAAAGCTGTCCGTACTTGGAAAAAACTCGATTTAGAAAATTTAAACCCCAGCAAAGCAGAAATTATTAATGCTTGGAAAACCACTATATTACTCGCACCCCTACATTTTCTCGGAGAAAATATTGTCTATAGAAAAATTCAACAGGCAATGGGAGGTAATATAAAACAATTAATATGCGGTGGTGGTTCCCTTGCTCAACATTTAGAAAATTTTTTTGAAATTGTGGGAATTGAAGTATTAGTTGGGTATGGACTGACAGAAACATCTCCCGTAATTTCTGCGCGTCGATATTACCGAAATTTGCGAGGTAGTTCGGGTAAAACAATTGGGGGAACCCAAATCAAAATTGTAGATTTAGAAACCAAAGAAACTCTACCTGCAAATACTCGGGGTTTGGTAATGACAAAGGGAGAACACGTAATGCAGGGGTATTATTTAAATCCCGAAGCGACCAAAAAAGCTATTGATTCTGAAGGATGGTTTGACACAGGTGATATTGGTTGGTTAACAACAGAAAATCAAATAATATTAACTGGTAGGGCAAAAGATACCATTGTGCTGACAAATGGGGAAAATATAGAACCCCAACCAATTGAAGATGCTTGTTTGCGAAGTCCCTACATCGACCAAATTATGCTTGTAGGACAGGATAAAAAATCGTTAGGTGCTTTAATAGTTCCCAATTTTGAAGCCTTAGAAGCCTGGTTGTCGAATCAAAATTCATTTGTTCTTAACTCTGATATAAGTACCAATTTAAACCATGAAGTAATTCGTAACTTATTTCGAGAAGAATTAAATCGGGAAGTTCGCGATCGCCCTGGATATCGTCGTGATGATGAAATTATTGTGTTTGAATTAATCCCCGAACTTTTCACAATAGAAAATGGTTTACTAACTCAAACACTAAAGCTTCGTCGCAATGTGGTGATGGAACGCTACCGGGATACGATCACGAATTTATTTTCGTAGTTGAATATCACGACAAAGTATTCATAACAAAACATTCACGACAAAACATCTATGTATTCAGCGAAGCTTTGAGCTCTTCAATTTTTTGGAGTGCATTTTTAGAGTAGCTTGGTTTTCCTTGTTTTTTATAAAGGTCTGCAGCTCTCTGGTAATTATACATTGCTCGCTTTGTTTTCCCTTCCATTAGAGACTGAGTATGAGCTTTTGCATAGTAGATGTCAGCATTTTCAGGAGTAATACTAATAGCTTTAATGTAATCTTTTACAGCCATCTCATATTGTCCCAAACCGGAATAAGCAATTCCTCTATTAATATAGGCGTCTGCATAATCAGGTTTAATAGCAATAGCTTGGTTATAATCTTTTACAGCTAATTGATGCTTAGGTTCCTGCAAAGAAGAGTAAACAATTCCCCTGTTAACATAAGCATTAATCAGTTGAGACTTGGTAGGAGCAATGTCAGCTTGAGTATTATGATCCCAATCCTTAATAACTTTGCTATAGTCTGCGATCGCCTCTTGATACTGCTTATGTCTAAAATAAACAACTCCTCTGTTAATGTAAGCGTTTTTTCTCTTTAAGTTACTGGTATTGGGATTGTTGATAATCTTGGTGGAATTTTGAATAGATTTGATGTCGCGTCGATCATTACCCCTAGTGTAATAATCTTTGGGTGTCACCTGTAGGGATGGGAGAAATTTCTTTGCAGTGAGACGAGATGCAATCGGAGAAGGAATTGTAGATTTTGGAGATGCACTTGGAGAAGGAACAGAAGAAGTTAAAGATGCAGGAGATTTTGTTGGGGAAGGAGATGTTACAGGAGACGGAAGTGCAGAAACTGGAGATTCTGTAGGAGAAGGACTTGGAGAAATCGAAGATGTAGGGGATGCTGTTGGAGAAGGAGATATTACAGGAGAAAGAGATGGTGTTGGGGAAGGAAGTACAGAAACTGGAGATGTTGTTGGAGAAGGACTAGGAGAAACTTGAGATGAAGAAGACTTTGTAGAAGAAGGAGCATTCGCAACAGGAGAACCAACTAAAGCAGGTACGTCTTTACAGAGATGAGGATATGTAAAACTATTTTCTCCAGATTTACCACCTTCTTCAGCGCTCGAGTTGGGGAGCAAATAGTCACCTACTAATTTGCAAGCCTGGGCCATCAGTTTATCATCCCGCGATAGTCCAATGGAAAATACAGTCCCAACGGCTAAAATACTACCTCCAAGAGCAAAAACACCACGTACAGCTTTCTTCTGATTTTTCCGTCTAATGCTACGTCGTACAAAATCAGTTTCAGCTGGATTTAACCAGTTATCATCAGAATTAAGTATTTTCTTCAATGAATCGATCAATGGGTGAGTATTCCACAGAAGCGATTGATCGCGCTGGTTTTTCCATTTAAATACAGCAGGTCTCAACCATCTTTGCAGAGCAATAGTTTCTTTTTCATCTTCTTTCCACTGTAATAACTTTTGCCAACTCTGCACTACAACATCATGACTGGGTTCCAAATAAAAATCACCTTCATTATCTCTTCCTTTCAGGAGTAGTTTTGCATCCGTAAAGCGTCTAATGATTTCCTTTACTCGACTTTTTTCTGGTTCTGGATACTCCAACTCAGACAAATATATCCGTCTGCGAGCCAATTTACTACCACTTACAGCTAACATGCGTACCATTATTACATTACGGATAGTTAACTCATACTCTGGGTCGATTTTGACCAAAGCCTCGTATTCACTATCTGCTCTTCGATTAAGACTCTGGGTCAATCCTCCAATTTGTTGATAATCAGCCTGCGTAATTACCCTCTTTCGCCTTGTACCTTGTTTGACAGCCTGCAAAGACTTTGTATAGAGTTCATCCAAGGTAAAAGAAAGTAGTGCTAGACCTTCTGATGTCTTTATGACTTCATCAATTAGCTTCTCCACTAGAGAAGATGATTCGAAACTTATTGACCTTGCTGAAGCTGGCTTTTCTATACAAGAGCGCAATTCTTCCCGCGTCATCCTGGGAACTATAAACCGAGCTTCATGCCAATATTCTTGCAGACCCGTATCTTTAAATTGCGATTCAAAGTCACTGCGTAGCGTCATAACAAGTCGCAACTTTTCCCCATGATCCCTTACTAGATCTGTTAGGAGATTCAGGAAATCTTTCCGAGCTTGGCGATCGCCGCACATCGTAAATAGTTCTTCCGCCCGTTCAATTATCAGTAGTAATTTTGACTGGGGATTTTCGTGTAACCAATTGCCTATACAGACAGAAATAGTTTCTATTTTTTCTTCTGCAGTAGACAGTAATTGACCTGCAGCCAATGTATTACTGAAAGTTTTAAATGGTGACTCCCCAGGACGTATAGGTGCAATAATATACCATTGCTTTCGTAGAGACTTTCCAAACAGCATCTCTAGGGAATCCCGTGGAACCAATTTTTTAATATGAGGTATCAGTCCAGCCTTAATAAGGCTGGATTTTCCAGTTCCCGAAGCACCCATTACCACCGTTAATGGGTGTTGACAAACTTGTTGGTACAACTTTTCTGTTAAAGCTTGTCTACCGAAAAACATTTTGCTGTGTTCTTCTTCAAAAGCTTGCAAGCCACGATAGGGGTTTTTTGAATTATCCAAAAGCATGTAGTTTATAAATTATAGTTTCATAAAGCCAGTTTCATAAGGATAATTTTATAGATATACTTTCGTAAATCAAATTTCGTAAATCTAATTTTATCAATTTAATTTTATAAATGTAATTTCATTAATTTAATTTATAAAATCAAATTTCATAAATTAACTCCGATAAGTTGACCTCTATGAATTAGCTTAGATAAATTAAATTCCATAAACCTAATTTCATTCAAATATACAAGAAACCGCAAAAAAAAATTAACTGGTAGTCATAAATTAACTGTCAGACTGCTTCGTTGTTATTTTATAACCATTTTCATTGGTGGCAGATATAGCGCTAACAACTTTTACGTAAAGTTAATATCAAGCACCAATTATATGAATCTTGTTTTAAATCCATACTTAGTTATTTATCTAACAAATCTTTTGGTTCCTTTATTTTCTCAAGTGCATTCTTTGAATAGCTTGGTTTTCCTTGTTGTTGATAAAAGTCTGCAGCTTTCTGATAATTCTGAATTCCTTCTTGGGTTTTTCCTTCCATTAAAGACTGGGTAAAAGCCTTTGCATAGTAGATATCAGGATTTTCAGGAGCAATAGTGATCGCCTTAATGAATGTATCTATAATTCATGGGCAAACAATCAACCCTAAGACTCGCCTATATAGTACGATCGCTTTGGTTGATATACCTATACTTTAGATAAACAAATAAGGAAATAAGTGAAAGTTTTAGTTATTGGGAACGGAGGAAGGGAACACGCGATCGCTTGGAAGCTCTTACAGTCCAAGCAGGTTGAGCAGGTTGTTTGCGCGCCAGGAAATGGCGGTACAGCAACTATGAGTCGTTGCGAAAACTTAGCTTTGGAGGTGGACGACTTTGAAGGAATTTGGCAATTTTCTCAACAAGCCAAAATTGATTTAGTGGTGGTTGGACCGGAAGTACCTTTAGCAAAAGGAATTACCGATTATCTCCAAGCTCGGGGTTTACTGGTGTTTGGTCCCACAAAAGCCGGAGCACAAATTGAATCTAGTAAAGCTTGGGCTAAAGCATTAATGCAAGAAGCAGGTATTCCCACGGCTAAATCTACGGTATTTACCGAAGCAAATGCAGCTAAATCCTATGTTAAGGCACAAGGTTTACCGATTGTTGTCAAGGCGGATGGTTTAGCAGCAGGGAAAGGTGTAGTTGTTGCCGAAACATTAGCACAAGCTGAATCTGCAATTGATTCCATGTTTGGCGGACAATTTGATAGTGCTGGTGACTTCGTGGTATTAGAGGAATTTTTAACCGGACAAGAAGTATCGGTTTTAGCATTAACTGACGGTTCGACCATTCGAGCTTTGTTACCAGCCCAAGACCACAAACAAATTGGCGAAGGAGATAAAGGAGAAAATACAGGTGGAATGGGAGCTTATGCTCCAACCCCAATTGCAACTCCAGAAATTATGGAGCGGGTGCAAACAGAGGTTTTAGAAAAAGCGATCGCAGCCTTAAGGAAAAAGAATATTGATTATCGAGGAGTACTTTACGCAGGTTTAATGATTACACCTGCAGGAGAAACTAAGGTATTAGAATTTAACTGTCGGTTTGGAGATCCAGAAACTCAGGTTGTGTTGGCATTACTGGAAACTCCTTTAGAAGAATTAATGTTAGCATGCGTACAGCAAAGATTAGCACAAATGCCACCCATTGCTTGGAAAGATGGAGCATCTGCAACTGTAGTTGCAGCTTCTGGTGGTTATCCTGGTAGTTATGAAAAAGGTAAGGTTATTACTGGGATTCAAGTAGCCCAGGATAGTGGTGCAATAGTATTTCATGCTGGGACAAAATTAGATAATTCCCAGTTATTAACTAATGGTGGTAGGGTTTTAAATGTTACTGGTGTCGGTGCAGACTTTAAACAAGCCTTAGATCGAGCGTATAAATCAATTGAATCTATAAATTTCGAAGGGATTTACTACCGTCGGGATATTGGTCATCGAATTGCAAAAACCTCTTGAGTTTATCTTTCCTAGTGGTCTTATTCCATTAAATACGAAGGATTCTTTTGCTATTAAAAACTTCGTGGAGACGTAACATGTTACGTCTCTCTGCATATTGATTTTAATAAATGTGATTTTAATTAAGGTTGCGATATAACTCTTTTGGATAATTGCTGTTATTTCCGTAAGTAGATTTATCACACGTTGTCACAAGCTAAATTTATCATTATTGTGGCTCGATTCTGGCTTCGTAGATATGCAGTTAAAACTGAAAAATAAATTAGCAAAACAAGAGGTTAAGGCTGCTCTGGCTACGGAACCTACGGAATCTGCAGAGATTGTTGGCTTGCTCTATGTTAATGATAAGACTCCTGGTGTCAGTCGTCAGCGTAGAGGTAGAGGATTTTGTTATTACGATACACAAGGGAATAAAATTGATTGCGAAGACGAATTAAATAGAATCAAAGCCATCGTCATACCTCCTGCTTGGAAAGAAGTATGGATTTGTCCCCACCCCCAAGGACATCTACAAGCTACAGGGAGAGATGAGAAACGACGCAAGCAATATCGATATCATAAACTGTGGCGCAAAATTCGTTCTCAAACCAAATTTAACCGCACAATTGCTTTCGGATTAGCCTTACCTAAAATTCGTCAACAAGTAGAAAAAGATTTAAGGAAACACGGTTTACCTAAGGAAAAGGTCTTAGCTACAGTTGTCAAGCTGTTGGAAACTAGTAAAATTCGGGTCGGGAATCAACAGTACGCCCAAAGGAATAAGTCTTTTGGTTTAACAACGATGAAACAGCGTCATGTTGATATTTCTGGCTCGCGATTGCGATTTAAGTTTCGTGGTAAAAGCGGTGTAGAACACGATATTGAGTTGAGTCATCGGCGTTTATCAAAAATTGTGAAACGCATTCAAGAATTACCAGGACAGGAGTTATTTCAATTCATTGATGATGACGATAAGCGTCAATCAATTGATTCTAGTGATGTTAATGACTATCTGAAAACAATTACCGATTTAGATTTTACAGCGAAAGATTTTCGTACCTGGTTTGGGACCGTATTAACAGCACAAGAATTATACGAATTAGGTAAATTTGAATCAGAGAAACAAGCTAAGAAAAATATTACTAAAGCAATAAAAGGTGTTGCACGGGAATTGGGAAATCGTCCTGCGACTTGTCGTAAGTATTACGTTCACCCCGGAATTCTTGCAGCATATGAAGATAGCTCTCTATTTCCAGCCATTGAAGCAGCTTATCAAAGTGATAAGAATCAATTGGAATCGCGTCCGGTAGAACAAGCGGTATTAAATATTTTAGAGCAGCATTTGTTACAGGAATTTAAATAATAATCACTATTGGCTTCTATTAGTACTGGAACTTTTCAGATGATTTGCTATTAAATCGATTAATAAAAAAACAATTAATACCGTGTAATGCTAAATAATTTAACTGTGCTAACTGTGAGTGCTGTTGCGGGTGCTTTGTTGGGATTTAGTAAAACAGGGGTACCAGGTGCAGGTATTTTGGTAGTCCCAATTATGGCAATTATTTTTCCAGCAAAACAATCCATTGGGATATTACTTCCGATTCTAATCTGCGCTGACTTATTCGCTGCATGGTATTACAGGTATTACGCTGACACAAAAGAACTATTGCATTTGCTTCCCGGTTGTTTTATAGGTATGTTTTGTGGTTTTCGTCTTCTTACTGAAGTGAGTAGCGAAAATTTGAAAACTGTTTTAGGTATTTTGGTAATAACTTTACTGTTATTGGAGTGGCTGCGCCATCAATTCGATCTACGCTGGATTTCCAAACATAGTTTGTCCCCTCTTATCTTCGGTGCAGTGGCTGGTTTCGCTACGACAATTGGTAATGCAGCAGGTCCAATTACCAGTATTTTTTTATTATCCAAGGGATTTGATAAGCATAACTTCATGGGAACCACTGCTTGGTTTTTTCTTATAGCCAATATTGGTAAGTTCCCTATATTTTATAAGCTTAATTTTATCGATCATCAAACTTTAGCATTCGATTTGTGGATGTTGCCTTTTGCTGGATTTGGTGTATTTCTAGGCTACAAACTACTACCGAAAATTCCCCAAAAATTATTTAATAAGTTTATTTATACGGTATCATTGATTGCAGCTTTTCAACTCTTGGGTTTTTGAATTAAGTTTATTAAGACTTACGCACTCATTACATTAGGTTTTGTTTAGGTTTAAGCTTTATTCGAGTATCAAACTCAAGACAGGAGAAATTAAATAACTACTACTTTATATAACCTACAGAAATGTAATCTATAATACTCAGTTTTTTTTGCTGCTTTCCCGTTGCTAGTCTAATCTTTGAGAAAAATGTTAAAAAGTGGGAAACTACTGCTCTGAAGTGCGTCAGATCAACGAAGGTACTACTAGTTCTTTAGTATGAAAATCCAACTGTTTGTAGCCGCTATATTTTCTCGAATTCCCCAGATGAAAGGACATCATTGGTGGCTTAGTATTGTCACTTGGATGATTTTACTAGCCCCAGCCCAAGCATCCGTAATTTTGCGGGTAGCTATAGAAAGAAATGTGGAGCAAGTAAGAGTTGGTAGTTCCACTACAGCAATCGTCAAAGACGGTAGTGGGAAAACTTTAGGACAATTACCTAAAATGAAAGCTTATTATGCTCAACCAGCTTCCGGTGGGGGAGTTGCTTTAGATAGATGGCGTTCTGGTTTATTTTGGATCGAACCACAAGGAAAAGGATTTGTTTATATTGGTGATAAGTGGTATCGTGGCAGAACTCTAGTTTTACCAACCCAAGAAGGTTTAACTGCTGTCAATTGGGTAGATCTAGAAGAATATCTCTACAGCGTGATTGGTGGAGAAATGAATCCAAGTTGGCATCCAGAAGCTCTAAAAGCTCAAGCGATCGCCGCTCGTACCTATGCTCTTTACAAACGAGAAAGACAGCGGAAAAATCCAATCTATGATGTGGGTGATACTCCAGATCGCTGGCAAATTTACGAAGGGGTCAAGAAAGAAACTCCCACCGTATATGCTGCGGTTGATGCAACCAAAGACCAGGTATTAACTTATAATAATCAACCAATTCTTTCAGTTTTTCATGCTTGTTCTGGCGGTCATACGGAAAATGTAGAAGATGTTTGGGGTAATCCTTTACCTTACCTCCGAGCAGTTCCTGGTTTCGATGGGAATGTAAATGGTTCCTATGCACAAAAGTGTATTTGGCAAAAAACTTTTTCTCCTGATCAAATTAGTACCAAATTTCCTTCCATTGGTAAAGTTGAGGAAATGAAGATCGAACAAAGGTCACCTCATCAAAGTGTTACAGCCTTAAAAATTGTTGGAGATAAGGGTACAAAAACACTTAAAGGTGAAGAGGTTCGCACTGCTTTGAGGTTAAACAGTACTAGATTTGATCTTAATCAAACATCAGACGGTAATTTCGTTTTAGATGGACGTGGTTGGGGTCACGGTTTGGGTATGAGTCAGGTCGGAGCTTTTAATTTGGCTTCGCAAAAAGTAGACCATCTGAGAATTTTGGGTCATTATTACGGTCAAAAGGTCTTCTTAACCAAAATTAAGTTGAAGAAGTAGAAATAAATAAGAAGTCAGGAGTCAGAAGTCAGGAGTCAGGACAGACCGCGCTCTAACGAGCGAGCAGGAGTCAGGAGTCAGGAGTCAGGAGTCAGGAGTCGGGAGTCAGAAGTCAGGACAGACCGCGCTCTAACGAGCGAGCAGGAGTCAGAAGTCAGGAGTCAGAAGTCAGAAGTAAAGGGTAAAAAATCAGAATTTTGATAATTGTCCCAATGACCCATGACCTATGACCCATTACCCATTACCAAATTACGACTGATTCAACCGTTTTTGCCATTCAGCATCAAGTTTTGCCGAATTTTCTATCTCCTGGTCAAATAAATCGGTTTCTGTTGTATAAACTAAATCTTCTTGTGCGATCGCTTTTTCTTGAGCAAATTGACGAGAAAAAGTGATTTTTTCTTGCAAGGCTTCATTTCCACTATTTAATAAATTTGCTCTAGCTTGTCTTTGGGAATTACGTTGCTCAATTTTACCGTTGCGCCATTGAATCCAAAAGTAACGTATTAAAGGTACACCCAAAAAACCAATACCGTAGGCTAACAATAACCAGTAAATTCCTTGGACAAAACCTACTAATCCACCAATTTCTTGGGCTAAAGTTCCATCCCCCAGCAAGTTTCCTAGAATTAAAGCGCCGATTAAATTAGCTGCACCTAGCCCAACACTCAACATTATCTGTCCGGAACTAGCTTTACTAAAACGCCATAGAAATTCTTGGAGATAATTTGACTTTGAACGGGAATTCGATTTTTTGGTAGCTGTTACTTGCAATTCAGGGAAATAATAGACTATTTCGCCTTGAGGACTTACTTGTGGTTGTCCGTTAAAACGGCTAAGTACCGGTAACATATAGTCCTCATAATCTTGTTGATAGGTTTCACCGATATCATCAAGGTAAGGGCTAATTTGTTCTGCAACTACTGCACCCTTGTGACTGCGAATTATAGTTCCAATTTCTCGCCAGCGACGTTCTTCTAAATTAGCATTTGGGTTCCCATCACCAAATAAGAAAGAAAAAACAGATTCAAAAAAATTCAAATCGCTTTTATCCCGTGATGATTTATTCCTACGTTGGTATTGGTTTTGATTATAGTCAGTGCCAAAAAACCAAAACAAATCGGGAAAATAAAAGAAGCCAGTACCAAAAGAAAAACTACCTCCATCATCATTATCCCGGTCAGAGTTAGCAGCAGAAATAACAACAATAATAGTGATATAAATTAGGGCTATAGAAACTATTAAGAAAATTCCGAAAGAAATGCGAATTAAGTAAAATAAAACTCCCCAAATCTTTTGCCACCATTCTTGTAGTTGCAATCGCAGATTTTTGTTACGTAAAACTTGCCGGAAGTTTTTTGGAAATAGGTAAACAATGTCGCCATCATCTGCTACCTGCAAATGTCCACCAGCTTCCGTGGCTAAAGCCAGCAAACCTTGAGAAGCTTCGGCGATGTTTAACCCAGCTTGAGTTGCGATATCACCAACAGTAACACGATAGTCGAGCTTTTCGACTGCTTGCATAATGGTGGGATTGAGAGCCATTGCCCTTCCCTCACAATTTAAAATATGTTTTCCTATTTCTAGTATAAAGTTTTGGTTTTTGCTTGGATGGCAGACAAAACGTAATTCAGACTTAAATTGCCTACATTTTTCAGTATTGTAACCCTGATAACTTGATCTTAATTTAGTTAACGTCGATAGATAGACTTATATTTTTTAGAGTTGATAAGATATGCGTACAAATTTATGTGAAATTTTATTTTCCTTGGGTCTGCTAGTTTTTACTACATTTGGTTGTAATAAAGATGCTATTGAAACTGGGAGAAATGATACTCAGACAAATAATGCAGTAAAAGCATCAACTGTATCTCAAAAACAGAATTCTTTATCTAACGATGCAAACACAACACAAGCAAAACAGTCCAAACCTATTACTTCCAAACCTGGTAAGTCCAAAACCGGTACAATTATCGGACCTGCATTTGATTGCGACAATGACGGACAAGCAGATGACTCCCGCGTAGATTATGATGGCGATGGAATTCCTGATGAGTGTGTCATTGGAGATGAGAAACCCCCAATCCAAGCGCAAATTGATTTGAGTTCCCATCAAAGTGTAGTCGCTTTCTTGGATAGGTTAACTAAAAATTGCCAGGAAACCGAAAAAATTCAGAAATACACTAAATACACTGTTTGTACAATTAACGGTAAACCTGTAAAAGCTAGCGAATCTAATGTGGAACTTGGTGATGGTTTAGCTTACTGGTTTGAAAAGGGTAAAGTTAGAGCAGTTAAAATACTTCACACTGAAGAACTTTTCATCTTTGACGAGAGAGATAATCTTGCAGGAGTATTTTTCTACGATTTTAATAGTAACAAGATGAAAACTGTTGCAGCTATTACTGACGAACAAATTCGTCGGTTTCCTCTAAAAAGTCGCCGAGATACTTACAAAAATATTCTTAAAGTTTTTAATCTTTAATTTTTTAGTCTAGATTAAAATTTCTAAACCTCAATCCACTTTTTGAAATATTTGGAGATAGATATAGCAATCCTAGATCATTTATAAAAATCAAATAGGATCGCTATGCAAGAGAGAAAATAAGGAAATATTTATTTTTTGGGTCTGAAAGCTTTAGCAGTAGTTTTTCAGTCCCTTACTAAAGAAGTTTAAATTGAATAGCTTCGGATACTAGATCAATGAAAAACCTAAATTATTATCCTTCTTTTGCCACTTCTCTTGTCATATTTATATTAGTGTAACTAGCAACTTACGTTCAAATCAACCAATAATTCATGGTGAACAAAAAACTTGCGTATAATGAGTAGTTATATTTCAAATGAGGTATTAAATGTTATCAAGACGAAAGTTGATAAAATCAGCATCTTTTATAACTGGAGGATTCTTATTAGGGTGTAAATCTGGCAGAGTAAATATTTCAGAAAATAATTTATTCATAATGCCAGAAGAAAACCAACCCCATGAAAGGACATGGATGTCTTTTGTTGCAAATGATTACATATGGTCAAATCGTCAAATACCAGAAGTAAAAAGAAATTTGGTTTTGATCGCAAAAACAATTGCAAAATATGAACCTGTATCTATGCTTGTAAGTCCTAATGACTATGAGGAAGCAACTTCTCTTCTTCAAGGATTAAATTCACATAATTATCCAATAGAGCTAATAGAATTTACAACGGACGACCTATGGTTAAGAGATAGTGGACCTACTTTTGTTAGAGGAAATTATGGAAAAAAGTATGGTATAAACTTCAATTTTAACGCCTGGGGCAACAAACAAGAACACACTCAAGATTCAAAAGTCGCAAACTTTATCACAAACACGGTAAACGCTACAATCAAAACAACTGACTTAACACTTGAAGGTGGGTGTTTTGAAGTAGATGGTCATGGCACAGCGATTTTAACAAAAAGCTGTGTATTAAATCATAACCGCAACTCTAATATCAACCAGATTCAGGTAGAAGAAAAGCTAAAGGTATTATTGGGTCTTAAAAAAATAATTTGGCTTGAAGGTATCAGAGGCAGAGATATTACTGATGGTCATACCGATTTTTATGCACGTTTTTCAAAACTAGGAGAAGTGATCGTTAGTCGCGATAATGATCAACAATCCTATGACTATGAGGTTACCAGAAATAATATTCAAGAGTTGAAAAATGCTACAGATGCAGATGGGAACAAATTGAATGTCACCATTATTGATACACCCAATTCAATTAATCAAGCGTACGGTGTGAATCATTTTGCCGCTGGATATGTTGGATACTATATTTGTAACGATGCAGTTATTATGCAAAAATTTGGCGATCAATATGCTGATGATAATGCAAAAGGCATAATAGCCAAAGCATTCCCCAACAGGATTATTGAACAAATTGCGATAGATGGTATTGCTTCAGGTGGGGGAAGTATACACTGCACAACACAGCAAGAACCAAAAATCTAACAGCAGCACGAACACCATTCTTGGCTAATAATAGTACTACTTTAGTATTACCTAATTTATTCTCAAACTCATTACGATTTAACCAATAACGTGATCGCACTTTAAAACTTGAATCACTTTTTTCCTCATCACTCAAATCGCGAGTATCACTACTATTTTTATAAGTAGCCCAACGATGGTCAAATTGATGAAATATTTTTGCTTCATAAAGTGGAACTAAAGCATCACTCGGTTTGTTTTTAAATTTTACAAGTATCATCAGTTGCAATACCTGTAGGAACATGATTCCAATTCTTCCATCAGCAGAAATCATACCAATTTCAAAAAACAACGCCACACATTAGTTTACTGTTCCTCGTTCCCTGTCTTGCGACTCTTTCCCAACCTGCGGGGTATCGCGCTGTTCCCTTTCTTTTGTAAGCGTTCGGCTTGCTGCGTTCCAAGTGTGGCAATCTTAAAATAAATTGGTATTAGAAATTTTGGAGGTAAAACTTCGAAAATAAGATTTCAAAAATAAAGTTTTGAAAATAAAGTTTTGAAAATAAAATTTCTATGGGTATTTGCTTCAAAGGATAAGTCGTGCTATTATTTGCAAGTCGCGGACGTATAGCTCAGTTGGTTAGAGCGCTACGTTGACATCGTAGAGGTCACTGGTTCGAATCCAGTTACGTCCATTTTTCAGAAAGTAATATATAATCTAGAATTTGTAATTTAAAGTTTGTTTTTGCCGCAACGGCAAAGCTATGCTTGAAAAACATAGATAAGAAAAAACCAATTTCTTAATTATAGCACTACGTAACTAGGTTAGGACATCGGTGAACGCTCAAACCTATGAATATTAAACTTATGTCCTGCGGACACGCAATACCTATGGTACGCCCTTAGCCTGCGGCGTCGGCAAAGCCTCTGACTAACGTCACGCAGGGCGCGCTTATGCGTTTGGACGCACTACGTGTTCGGCTAAGCCGCGTCAACAAACACCGTAGGTGCGTCTTTCGCCGCTAACCGCTAGGTGCTAATGACTTGCGCGTAGCGCTATATCAGTCGTATCTATTGGTTATTATTGACAGAATTTTTGAAACTCATTATCAATAAAGATTGTAAATAAATTTTATGAGTAAATAGGGTTTACGCAAGTATCATCATTAAGGGCACAATTACGCTACATAAGGAGCTATAAGTATTTCAGATAACTTCCCTAGTTTTTCTCTATTGATTCTTAGATTGAAAATCAAGTCAAGCAAATAAAGCTGAAATCTTTCATATCACCTTTGTGGTGTGCGAAATCAAAAAAAAATTAGTAATTGCACTCAGAATATTTTGAGTAACTTGAGTTATATAGTTCCTAGTGTAAATTAACTAGAATCAAATACTCAATATTTTAATTCTTACTAAGAATCTGAAAACTAAGAATATGAACAAGAAAATAACTGCTTTTGGTGTAACTGTTGCTTCCTCTGCACTGGCGATCGCTAGCTTTGCTAGTTCACCTAGTTTTGCTCAAGGTGGGACAAATTATCGCCTTAAAACTATGTTTACAGGGAATAACAAGTGTCTAGATATTATTAATGATGCTAAAGATAATAAGCCTATCATGGCTAAATGTGGTAATTTCTCGGGACAATTTTGGAAGATAGAAAAAGCGAAAAACTCCCCTGGATATTATCGCCTCAAAACCCTGTTTACCGGAGACAGGAAGTGTCTCGATATCATTAATGATGCTAGAGATAATAAGCCTATTATGGCTAAATGTGGTAACTTTTCTGGACAGTTGTGGAAAATAGAAAAAACCCGATCTTCCGGACATTATCGCCTCAAGACCATGTTTACAGGTGAAAAGAAATGTCTAGATATTATTAACGATTCTAGGGATAATAAACCCATTATGGCTAAATGTGGTAATTTTTCTGGACAGTTCTGGAAGATTCCTAACTTTTCACCAGCTTCTTGAGTAGATTTCTGAAATCCATAAAAAATGTAGTTAGATAAGACTAAATTGTAACTTGTCTTAAAACTTCTTCTCCTATCAAATACTTGCAATAAGTTAAACTAATTTCGCACCCCTAATCTCGCAACTTTGAAGGAACAAAACTTTCAAAGTCTCCCAGTAATGGAGGATTTAGGGGGCGATTTTCTTTGCATGAAGGGAGTAAGCTTCTTATGTTGAAGCAGAACCAGCTCGTGTTAAAGCTTCTTCTCGTGTCAGATAATCACGGGAAATTAATATAATCTGAATTCCATAGTTCCTAAACTTTGTCTACCACCGGCAATCTCAAACTTTAAATTTACTATTTCGGCAAAATAAAACTTGAAAAACTATATAATTACGTTATACAAATAACGTAATTATTAGGGTTTTAACCACTGTAGCGGCTAAATCTAGCTTTAAAATCCAGCAATAACAAACTTTAAATGACAGAATTGTACATTAACTGTACTGTCATTTGCCAAATTATTGTCCATTTTATGGATTATATCTCATTGAATATATGCGTGACCGAATTTCAAAAATTGGTGGTATTCCTTCTTTGAAAAGTATTATCCGAGAGAAATCTTCTTCAAATCCATTTGGTTGGTCGTGGCAGCCTGAATAACTCCCTACCCCTAAATTTTGAGGGGATACGAAACTATGTACGTGTGTATTCTATAAAAATCTGTAAAGCCCTAAATGCAATTTTTAAGTTAATTTAATATGCAACTGAAACCCAAAAATTAATCCTTAAAAAGAACTTTTAATATTTTTCAGATGTTCTAAATTTTCACTTTGTTGCTCGATTTGCAAAGAAATAGAATCGCATACTAACTCGCATAACTCAAAAATAAAAGGATTACTAATTTGATAAAAAACATTAATCCCCTGTTGGGTGCGATTAACTATACTTGCTTGTGTCAAAACTTTAAGATGCTTAGATACATTAGCCTGTCCTAAGGAAGTATCACTAATAATTTGAGACACATTTTTAGAGCCAGACTTTAAAGTACAAATAATTTGCAGTCTGCTGGGTTCTGATAGAACTTTAAAAAAATCCGCCATTAAAGCGATCGCTGTAGGAGACAACCTTTTCATTCCACAATCCGCAGGCTGCATAAGTTGCTCTTGTGGTTGATAATTTTTCTTTAAAGTGTTTTTTGCCATATTAATTCTTAACTTTTCAGCTATTTACTATATTACCATAGGGTAGTATGGCATCTATTAAGCCAAAAGATACATACCATAGCGTTATGCGCAATTGAAAAGTCAGGAGTCAGGAGTCAGAAGTCAGGAGTCAGAATACGAACTGAGATGTTATGCGCAGCGCAAGATGCGCTTACAGCGTTGTGCAGACAGACCTGGTGATCGCTTCGCGCATCCCCTGTAGGGATATCGCAATAATTACTATTTGAACGGACTTACCATAGCAATCCTAAATCATTTATGTGGTAAAAATTAATATTATAGAGACGCACCACAGCATATCTTTACAGAATTTATCTGTTCACAAATCAAATACGATTGCTATATTAAGTCAATTTTATTGGAATAGTATGCAGATTAAATTTAATCGTGGCTGCCTGTAACTTTACCTTTGAAAACAATATATTGGTAAATATTGTATGCCATCATGATTGGGATCAAAAATCCAATAAAGACAAGCATAAATACTAAAGAACTATCAGCTGCCGCAGCTTTATAAATAGTAATCTGAGTAGGGATGATGTAAGGGAAAACTACCAATCCTAAACCAATAAATGTCAGTAAAAATAGGAGAATAGTCCAAATAAAAGGTGTTCTTTCCTGATGTTTTTCTAGACTACTCAAAAGCTGCCAAATTAATATCACTCCTAGTATGGGGATTGCTGCAAAAATATAAATTAGTGGCTGTGTAAACAAACGTGCTCGGGTGTGTTCGTAAAAAATAGGCGCGATCGCAGTAATTACAATTGCTCCGATTAGAGTTGTCCAAGCTGCTATTTTAGCTGTTTGATAATGGGTTTGCTGCAACTCTCCTGATGTTTTCCAAATCAGATAGGTGGAACCAATTAACACATATCCCTGAATTAGGGTTAAAGCGATCGCTAGGGAAGGAACATTTAACCAATCCCATGTAGACCCAATAAATATACCAGCTTCATCAACTTTAATTCCCGCAAGTACTGCACCAAGAGCAAAACCTTGACCGAGCGCAGCCAGGAAACTACCTACTCCAAAGGCTAAATTCCAAAAGAATTTACGATCAGAATGTTCCCGAAATTCAAATGCTACAGCCCGGAATATCAACCCAAAAATCATTGTCAAGATGGGAATATACAAGGCGCTGAGTATGGTTGCATAAGCCAAAGGAAAAGCACCAAAAAGAGCTCCTCCCATAAGAACCAGCCAGGTTTCGTTTGCATCCCAAACATTACCCAAGCTGGTCATCAAAATTCCTCTCCGTTCTTCCGTTGTCGCTGTTAAAGATAGAATTCCTACCCCCAAATCAAAACCATCTAACATTACATAAAGGAAGAGAAATAAAGCTAAAATAACAAACCAAACTTGTGGTAAAAAATATTCTAATGTATCCATAAATGCTTTAAAACCTCCTATTGTTGAGCTTCTACAGGACGTTTATCGGGGATAAATTCTGCTGGAGTTGTATCTAAATCTTCCTCTTTTTCAACTCCTGGTACGGTTAAATTAAAGTTTGGTCCTTTGGTAATAATCCTACTACCGAAATACAGCGCACAAATAAATAGAATTGTATATACAACAGCAAAAACACTTAAAGAACCAAGAACATCACTGGCAGGTAAACTAGAAGCAGCATCGGTAGTACGAATTAATCCGTACACAGTCCAAGGTTGTCTTCCAACTTCCCGTACAATCCAACCAGCTTCCACCGCAATGTAACCTAAAGGAGCAGCAAAAATCCATCCCAACATTAGTAGTGATTGTTGAGTAATATTTTCGGGAGAAAGTTTACCCCGCAACCATTGGATTACACTCAATAGCATCAATCCCACAAAGAAAAAGCCAATACCGGACATGATCCGAAAAGAATAGAAAATCAATCCGATCGCCGGAGGTCTGTCTTCTGGTTTCCACTCTTTTAAACCTAATAAAGGTTCGCTGAGTTTGTCTTTAAACTCCAGGATATAGCCCAAACCGTGGGGAATATTTAACTCAAATATATTTTTTTCTGCTTCTTTGCTGGGTAAAGCTAGGAGACTCCAAGGTGCAGATTCCCCAGCATTAACGTTTTCCCAACGAGCCTCGATCGCCGCAAGTTTTGAAGGTTGATTGTGATAAACCTGCTCTGCACTAATATGTCCGATCGCAATTTGCAACGGCGCGATCGCAATAGTTGCAGCTAACACAATCTTTAAGGATTTGGAGAAAAATTCTTGATGTCTCTTATTGAGAATATACCAAGCGCTAATACCACCAATTACAAACAGCGAGGTTTCTAAAGTTGCAAAGAACATGTGACTCACGCTTGCTGCCATTGAAGGATTAAAAATTGCTTGAAAATAATCCCTCACTATAAATTTACCATCAACGAATTCTCCACCTACGGGAGTTTGCATCCAAGAATTAGCGCTAAGTATCCAGAATGTAGATAGGTTTGCGCCAAAAGCAACCATTATAGTAGCGATATAATGCATAACCGGTGGAACACGATTCCAGCCAAACAGCATAATACCTAAAAAACCAGCCTCTAACATAAACGCCATTGACGCTTCAAATCCCAGAATGCTGCCAAAAAAATCACCAACTGCAATTGAGAATGGTGCCCAATTGGTGCCAAACTGAAATTCCATCGGTAAGCCAGATGCTACGCCTATTCCAAAATTAAGTACGTATAATTTCGACCAGAAACGGGCATGATAATAATAATCAGAGTCGCGGGTTTTTAACCATAACCCTTCTACGACAACTAAGTATATACCCATACCAGTAGTAAGTACGGGCCACAGCATATGAAATATGCTAGTCAGAGCAAACTGCATCCGCGACAACATTACGGTGTCAGATAAAAAATCCATCATCTTATTGTTTTTTAGTTTTTGTTCGATTGTTTCCCAATATCACCGAGGAAAAGCGGTTAACATTTAAATGTTACTTTTGGAACTCAACTTCACAAAAATTACGTATAGGAAATAGGATGACGTTAGGTACAGGTAATGGGATTTTAACTAGCTTAACTGTCCATAAAAGTATTGAACGCTTGCGAAGTACAATTTAAATAAAAGTAACGCTAATATTCGTTTCCCTTGGTTTGGGATATACAAAATTTTTCGACCTTGTAATTAGTCTAATTATTGTGCTTAATTATTCTTCTTTAAAAACTTTAACACATCTCCCTCGAAAGGTTTTCCTTTTAACATCCTTCTCCAATATACCCAAGGTAAAACATGACGTTTCATCAGCCACATACTATAGCGTTCTTTACTGGGGTCGAAAGGAAAGGTCGAGGTTGGTTTTTTGTCATAATCAAACTCAGCCATTATGGTTTTACCAAAACCAGTAATTAGGGGACAACAAGTGTAGCCATTATATTCAGCATTTATTTCAGTGGATTCTATCAATGCTAAAAGATTTTGAACCACAACAGGTGCTTGCTTGCGAATTGCTGCTGCTGTCTTAGAAGTAGGAAGGGAAGAAGCATCACCCAAGCTAAAAACATTAGGGTAAATATTATGTTGGAGAGTTTTTCGATCTACATTTACCCAACCTTGACTAGAACCGGATTCTATTGCAAGTGGACTGTGCTTAATGAAATTGGGAGCGCTCATTGGAGGAGCTACATGAATTAGATCGTATTTGATGCTAGTTTCCTCTAATCCTTCCTTGCTACTAACTTCAAAAATCGCTTCTTTGGTTTGCGATCTAATTTCTTTAAGATTATGTTGAAATTTTACTTCTATATCTTTACGTTTTATTACAATTTCCAAAGAACGGCGATATTCTGGAACTGCAAACATTTTGTCTTTAGCCGTACAGAAAATAATTTTTGTTTTTCCCCTCACGCCTTTTTGACGAAAAATATCGTCAGCCATATACATAATTTTTTGAGGTGCTCCACCGCATTTGATTGGAGTTTCAGGAAAAGTAAATAAAGCAGTTCCTCCCTGAAAATTTTTGATATTTTCCCAGGTATAAGGAGCATAATGTTGGGAATAATTACTGGTAACCCCATCATTCCCAAGGGTTTCAGGTAGTCCTTTAATTAAATCCCAGTCGATTTGTATTCCGGGACAAACAATTAAATAATCATAATGAATTAGCTGTCCTTCCTTAGTTATGACAATATTATTATGTGGCTCAAACTCAGCCACATAAGCCTGAATCCAACTAGCATTTGCAGGAATATAGTCTTTTTGATTTTTGACCGTATCTCCAATCTTATATTTCCCTCCCCCAACAAGAGTCCAAGCAGGTTGATAGTAATGCTTGTCCGATGGCTCGATAATAGCAATATCAAGATTTTTATTTTTATTTAATAATTGAGCCGCAACAGTTATACCTGCTGCACCTCCCCCGACAACTACAATCTGATGGTAAAGATCGGGCTGAATTCCCGAAAAATTTCCTGATGCTGGTTCTTTTTGTTGAGTAGTCCCTAAGGTAGTTTGCATCTTTTCGATTTGCATCTTTTAAAAATGTCGAGTACTATACTTGCTATAAGCATATTACTTGATAGTAATATGTTCAACTAAAAAGAAAATCTAAAATTTCTTTAACGAATCCATCATTCTATTACTTGCTTCCCACCTTAAGATTATCTATAAACATGTTTCCCTCCTCTTCTTTGTCCTCCTCCGTCTTTCCTTCTCACTCAATTGGATAATCTTCTACTGGGATAGCAGTAATAGATCTTCTTTGGGATACACTCCCAGATCGAACAAAGCTTAGAAAGCCACTCCTGAAATTCTAGTACAGAGGCATTTTCATCATGCTATTTCGCCAATTATTTGACAAACAATCAAGTACCTATACTTATCTAATTACTGATCGCAATACCCGAGAAGCAGTTTTAGTAGATCCGGTATTAGAACAAATAAATCGTGACTTAGTACTACTTGAAGAGTTGGAACTAAATCTACGTTATTGTTTAGAGACTCACATACATGCCGACCATATTACCGCTACAAGCAAGCTTCGGGAAAAAACTGATTGTTTAGGTATTGTCCCGAAAAATGCTAACGCACCATGTGCTGATCGGTACATTAAAGATGAAGAAATTTTACAGATAGGAGAGGTATCGATAAAAGCGATCGCAACTCCCGGTCATACAGATAGTCATATGGCATATTTGATCGATGGAACTCACTTATTAACTGGAGATTCTCTATTGATTCGTGGTTGTGGACGTACAGATTTTCAAAGCGGAAATCCTAGCACACTATACGATTCGGTAACCCAGAGACTCTTTAGTTTACCTTCGGAAACTTTAGTTTATCCAGCTCATGACTATCGAGGACATACAGTATCTACTATTGGAGAAGAAATAAGACTTAATCCGCGATTTACTAATAAGAGTCGGGATGAATTTATTGAACTTATGCACAACTTAAAGCTTCCCATGCCACAAAAGATTATGGAAGCCCTCCCCGCAAATCAGCAGTGCGGTAGCTTAAATACTGCTGCATAACCGCAGATATATAAAATTATTTGAACATATCCGAACTTTAAACACTGGGTGATTCGCCTATTTTTCCAGTATTAACTCCAAACATCAGTTTTGGACGTGAAATCTAGTAAATAATCAAAGGAATAGAAAAATGACAATAACTAATAAGGAAAAAAATGGCAATCGCCTACAAAATATCCATCCTGTAATCCTAAAAAAATGGTTGGAGATGGGAAATATTATTTTAGTTGATGTAAGAGAAGCTGCTGAATATGCTGGAGAAAGGATTCAGGGTGCAACAAGGGTATCATTATCTAATTTTGATCCGCGAAAAATACCATTAGATGAAGGGAAAAAGTTAGTTTTGTATTGTCAAACTGGTAAACGTTCTGCACAAGCAGCTCAAAAGTTATTTGCAGCTAGTTTTAATGAGGTAACTGGTCTTGAAGGCGGTCTAAATGCTTGGAAAGAAGCAGGATATCCGATTGAGACGAATAAGAATGCACCCATGAGCATAATGCGTCAGGTACAAATAGTTGCAGGTTCTTTGGTTGTTACGGGTACTTTACTTGGTGCATTTGTCTCTCCTTGGTTTTTAATTCTGAGTGGTTTTATTGGATCGGGATTAGTATTTGCAGGTATTAGTAATACATGCGCTCTAGGTCTGTTACTTGCAAAGATACCGTGGAATCAAAATTAATTTGAAGAGAATAAAAGACGATTAAAAAGATAACAATAAATTATGTTTTAGTTAGCTGAAATCCGCTGCATTCTCACACTAACTAATTTTCCATCCTGCATATTTAATTACTTTTCAAGAATATAGCAACTTACACATATTATCCATAAGATGCATTAGAGTATTATGAACTTGATACTTGGAACATTTTTGGCAGTTTGCATTGGTATCACTTTAGGATTAATTGGTGGAGGCGGCTCTATTTTAGCTCTACCAATTCTAAAATACGTTATGGGAATAGAGACTAAGTCTGCTGTAGCCATGACACTAGCGATCATTGGTACAGTTAGTCTCATAGGTGTTGTCCCTCATTGGCAACAAGGTAATGTAAATTTTAAGACTGCCCTGCTTTTTTCTCCATCTGCAATGTTGGGAGCATATCTGGGTGCTAGAATTGCCTCACTTCCCATAATCGATCCTACAATTCAGTTAATTTCTTTTGCAGTAACAATGGTAGTAGCTGCTTTTCTGATGATTAGTAAAAGTAGCCGTCCTTCTGAAGCTCGCAAACAGAATTATTTAGAAGAGAAGCATGAGGATAAATATCGCCTATTCGCCATTCCGATTGAAGGATTTGTGGTAGGAATAGTGACTGGTTTTGTTGGTGTTGGGGGTGGATTTATGATTATCCCTGCATTAGTTTTACTGGGTAAGACACCAATGAAAGAGGCTGTGGGAACATCATTATTGATAATCACCTTTAAATCCATTGCTGGATTTGCAGGTTATTTTGGTCATGTACCTATAAATATAAATATAATGATAATTTTTACGATCGCTGCAAGCTTGGGTACTTTATCCGGTGCGTATTTAACTAGGTTTATAAAACCCAAGCTATTACAAAAAAGTTTTGGTTACTTTATTATTGTCGTTGCTGGATATATTTTGGTGCAAAGATAAATTTTACGGAATTTGCAATTTTTGTGTATTATCTGGTTCCAAGGCTCTTCCTCGGAATCGATGTTAAGAGGTTCTGCCTAAGCTATTGAATTTGTTGTAATTTTTATACTTTTATGTGATGCAATTTTTGTGTCTGACCTTGTTCCAAAGCTCCGTCTGGGAACTCATAGTAGGAAACTCTGCCTCTTATCCAGACTGGAGGTAGAGCCTCCTACACTGTATTCCTTGCCAGAGACAAGGAACAAGTAATGTCACAGATGTTGAATGAAATTTCATCTTCCGAAAACCTACAGAGTCAACACCTAGGCTCTATCTCCAGTAAGATCTTCCTTACCAGAGACAAAGAATAACTACTCATGTCACTGATATATCAGGTACTTCCTGGTGCAAATCAAAAATTTATATTTGTCACATTACCCATTGGTCTGTCTGCGGAAGAACTTCTTTCATCATCACCATCTTCTTTTTGAATCCATAGAAAAACAAGTGCAAATACTGGGAAAGGTAATATATAAAAAACTAAAGGAATCATAATCCAAGGCAACCATGAAGCAGCATATTCACCCGTAAGTTGAGTCATATCTACCATGATGAATACTCCTGATTTACTAATACTTATTTAATGACAAGTCAATAGGAATGTTTATTAACAAATGACTAAAAGATAAGAGTTCAAAAACAAGAGCTAAAAATTACCAAATGGTAATAAAGCAACATTTACTGCACCACGCAAAATAGCATCTAAATCATCAAAGTTTTCTAGTAGCAAATAAGCAAATATTGCACCGCCCATTGCACCAAGAAATACTCCAGCATTAAGTTGATTCCATTCTTCACGGGTTCGTAACGGTCTTAGAGGGTCTTTAGCATAAGAATTGTAAGCCCCCCGTGGATTTCCTTGAAAAGTAGTCAAAGCAAAAATAGAAATCCCTAAACAGGCTGATGCTGCGATAAAAACAGCGGTAATCAATCCACTTAAATTAGCTCCATGTGCAGTTTCGCGTAGAGGTCCAACTACAACCTCTGGTCCAACAAGAAAGTAACCGTGAGCCATACCGATTTCTAGCCCTCGCATAAAAGGAGTTAAGCCTTTACGATAAGCAGGCAAATTGTTAATGAAAGCTCTTGCTAAAGGAGAATCATTAATCGGAGTGGAAAGATTTGCAACGCAGGGATCGCCCCCATATGGTTTTATAAATTCTGTGTCATTATTAGCCATATTTACTTATGATTTTATTCTCAATTTGAGCAAATAGTCTTATTTATTTAATTTTAAATTAAAGGCATGTTTATTATATTTTATTGTTATAAAAATTAAATTTTTTATTCATAAAATACATATAGGAAAATCCTCTAACCAGTAGGCTTAGGCTAAAAGTCAGAGGAGTCGAATGACAATATTTTTAAATAGTAAAATAAACAATTATCTTCTTAAAGATTATAAGGATACAAAAATTATTTTATTTCTTCTAAAATGTCTAAAATATTTGTGTTTTTTTATTTTTATTTTTTTATTAATAGAGACGTTACAAGTAACGTCTCCATATTTTTAGATAATTTTTGCTATTATGGAGAAAAGATTCATATCAAAATTCTCTTTGCTAGCCAAACTTACTTGCTGTTGAAGCAATCAGAAATGCTCCATAGGTAGCAATATAACCAACCGTAAAGTGGGTCAAACCAACTAAACGAGCCTGAACAATAGACAAAGCGACGGGCTTATCTCTCCAATACCCAAAGGATAATGGTGTTTTTTCATGTGCCCAAGCGAGAGTTTCAATTAATTCTTGCCAATAACCACGCCAAGTGATCAGGAACATGAAACTGACAGCCCAAGCTAAATGTCCGAAAAGAAACATCCAAGCCCAAACAGCTAAATTATTTGTCCCATAGGGGTTATATCCATTAATCAATTGAGCAGAGTTAGCCCACAAATAATCTCGGAACCAACCCATGAGATAGGTAGAATTTTCATTAAATTGGGCAACATTTCCTTGCCAGAGAGTTAAATGCTTCCAGTGCCAGTAAAATGTTATCCAACCAAGGGTGTTGAGCATCCAAAAAATCGCTAGATAGGAAGCATCCCAAGCAGAAATATCACAAGTACCACCACGACCCGGACCATCACAAGGGAAGGAGTAGCCAAAGTCTTTTTTATCCGGCATTAATTTCGAGCCACGGGCATCTAGGGCACCCTTAACTAAAATCAAAGTGGTGACATGTAGACCGAGAGCGATCGCATGGTGAACTAAAAAGTCACCCGGTCCAATTGTCAAAAACAAAGAGTTTGCGCCATTATTGATGGCATCTAGCCAGCCCGATAACCAGACATTAGCATGATTAGGCCACGCTGTAGAAGCAATACTATCTGGGTTAGATAACAGAGTGTTGAACCCGTATAGTGCTTTACCATGGGTGGCTTGGATAAATTGCGCAAATACTGGCTCAACCAAAATTTGTTTTTCTGGTCTACCAAAGGCAACTTCTACATCATTATGAACGTAGAGACCCAGAGTATGGAAGCCCAAGAACAAAGATACCCAACTCAAGTGAGCAATAATAGCTTCTTTGTGCTTCAAAACCCGGTCTAATACATTCCCCTTGTTCATTTCTGGATCATAATCTTTGATCCAAAAAATAGCAGCATGGGAAAATGCCCCCACCATCAAAAACCCAGCTATATACTGGTGGTGAGTATATAACGCTGACATCGTAGTGAAATCCCTGGCAATGAAAGCGTAGGGCGGCATCGAATACATGTGCTGAGCCGTCAAAGAACTCGCTACACCCAAACATGCTAGAGCTAAAGATAACTGGAAGTGCAAGGAATTATTAACTGTTTCATACAGTCCTTGGTGAGGTAAATTGAATGGTCCTTCCACCTTACGCCCAAAGAAGGTTTTGGCATTGAGCATTTCCTTGATATTGTGACCAATGTTCCAGTTAGTCCGGTACATATGACCCGCAACAATAAAGACCACTGCGATCGCCAAATGGTGATGCGCCATATCTGTTAGCCACAGTGACTCTGTTTGCGGGTGAAAGCCACCAAGAAAGGTTAAAATTGCCGTACCCGAACCTTCGGAAGTCCCAAACACATGATTTGCTGTATCTGGGTTTTGGGCGTAAGCAGCCCAGTTACCTGTGAAAAATGGTAATAATCCTTTTGGATGGGGTGCTACAGCCAGGAAATTGTTCCAGCCCACATGAATACCACGAGATTCTGGAATTGCTACATGAACTAAGTGTCCAGCCCAAGCCAAAGAACTAACACCAAATAAACCTGCGAGGTGATGGTTTAGACGAGATTCATTGTTTTTGAACCAAGCTAGTTCTGGACGAAACCTTGGTTTGAGATGTAGCCAACCTGCGAACAAGAATATTGATGCCAGAAGCAAAAGAAACAAAGAACCACTATAAAGTTCAGTATTTGTTCTTATGCCTATGGTGTACCACCAGTGGTAAACACCAGAGTAGCAAATATCAACAGGATTATGTGCTCCAGCTTGAGTATAAGCTTCAATTGCCCCTGGTCCAAATTGAGCATCCCAAATCGCGTGGGCGATAGGACGTACATGGAGTGGATCTTTAATCCATACTTCAAAGTTACCTTGCCAAGCAACATGGAATAAAATACCCGATGCCCATAGGAAAATGATCGCCAAATGACCGAAGTGAGAAGCAAAAATCCTTTGGTAAAGATTTTCCTCCGTTATTCCATCATGACTTTCAAAATCATGGGCAGTTGCGATCGCATACCAAATGCGACGAGTCGTCGGGTCTTGTGCCAGGTCTTGGCTAAATTTAGGAAATTTAGTCGCCATAGACTTTCAGTTGAGAAGTTTTGCGTGAGGGAAAATTATAGATTTTTGGTTTTGAGTCAGAGCATAGGAATCAGAGGAGGGGAGGAACAGAGGGAGTAGCAGAAGTATAGAAAGTTCTAGTAAACACCTCAGACCCTCTACACCTCTCCTTCCCCTAACAGTCTCAACAGATCGATTCCTTAACTGTTCGCGTAGTGCGGATAAGCAAGCTTACTAGCTTAGTAAAGAGAGTTAATCTTGGATTTTTCTTCATCCAAGTGCTGTCATTCGCGCTAGGAAAAATGCCCAAGTAGTGACAATTCCTCCTAACAGATAATGAGCAACTCCCACAGCCCGACCATGAACAATACTTAAAGCACGGGGCTGAATTGCCGTAGCAATTTTTAACTTGTTGTGTGCCCAAACAATTGATTCAATTAGCTCTTGCCAGTAGCCGCGACCGCTAAATAGGAACATCAGACTAAAGCCAAAAACGAAATGTCCACCCAGGAACATTAAGCCGTAACCAGACAGGGCTGTATCATAGGATGTAATAACTTGCGACGCTTGTGCCCAAAGGAAATCACGCAACCAACCGTTGTTCGTAATTGACGACATCGCAAAGTTTCCGCCGGTGATATGAGTGACTACCCCATTACTATCGACCGTCCCCCATACATCCGACTGCATCTTCCAAAAGAAGTGAAAAATCACTATCGAAAGTGAGTTATACATCCAGAACAGCCCCAAGAATACATGGTCCCAAGCTGAGACTTGACAAGTACCACCACGACCGGGACCATCGCAAGGGAAGCGGAAACCGAGATTTGCTTTATCTGGAACTAAGCGCGAACTACGTGCAAATAGCACGCCCTTGAGTAGAACTAGCACCGTGACGTGAATTGTAAAGGCGTGGATGTGGTGAATTAAGAAATCTGCTGTTCCTAGAGGAATCGGCATCATTGCCACCTTACCAGCAACAGCTACAATACCACCACCAAAAGCATGACTTACAGGCTCATGTAAACCTGGAGCAGTAACCCCCAATCCTGAGGTCTGCAAATTTTGCAAACCCCCAAACACGTTACCTAGAGGTGCAGCGGGTTGCAAGCCTAGATTTCCAATTGCCATTGTGTGAATATGTTGTACCCACTGGGCAAAAATTGGCTGTAATTGAATCCCCGTATCCGAGAACATATCTTGGGGACGACCAAAAGCCCGCATTGTGTCGTTGTGACAATACATTGCAAAGCTGTGGAAACCGAGGAACTGACACACCCAAGCGAGGTGAGAGATAATTGCATCCCGATGTCGAAGTACCCGGTCGAGTACATTGTTATGATTCACCTCTGGGTCATAGTCCCGCACCATATAAATTGCTGCATGAGCTGCTGCACCAACGATTAAAAAGCCTCCAATCCAGACATGGTGAGTGAACAGAGATACAACCGTGGCATAGTCTGTAGCCAGATAAGGATAGGGCGGCATTGCATACATATGATGGGCAACAATGATGCTCAAAGACCCCAACATTGCCAAATTGATTGCTAGCTGAGCGTGCCAAGAAGTTGTGAGAACTCGGTAAAGACCTTTATGACCTGTAGGACCAATAAAGCTCAAAAATGGCAACATATTAGGATTTCTCAGGTCATCGAGCATCACTTTAATATTGTGACCAATGCTCCAATTCGTACGGTACATATGACCAGCAAAAATGAACATCACAGCTATAGCTAAGTGATGATGTGCCACATCTGTTAACCACAAGCCACCAGTTACGGGGTTTAGACCACCCTTAAATGTTAAGAACTCTGCATATTTTCCCCAGTGCAAAGTAAAGAATGGTAGAACACCACTCAAGAAACCCCAATCAACACTGGGATATAATCTTCCCATCAAGCTAGAGTTCAAGATGAACTCGTGAGGTAAAGGAATATCCTTGAGAGCTACCCCAGCATCTAATAGCTTGTTAGTAGGCAAAGAAACATGAATCAGGTGTCCGCACCAACCCAGAGAACCTAAACCTAAAAGTCCAGCCAAGTGGTGATTTAACATCGATTCCACATTCTGAAACCACTCCAGCTTTGGAGCCCTTTTGTGATAATGGAACCAACCAGCAAATAGCATTAGTGCTGCCATTACTAATGCTCCGATGGCAGTGCAGTATAACTGGAAGGTGTTGGTAAATCCAGCAGCCCGCCACATCTGGAAAAGTCCAGAGGTAATTTGAATACCGTAGAAACCATCACCCATATTAGCATTCAAAATTTCCTGACCAAATATAGGCCAAACCACTTGAGCACTAGGCTTAATGCCTGCGGGGTTGGTCATCCAAGATTCAAAATTGGAGAACTTTGCCCCATGATAATACATCCCGCTCAACCAGATAAAAACTACTGCCAAATGTCCAAAATGAGCAGAAAAGATTTTGCGAGATACATCTTCTAAATCGCTAGTATGAGTATCAAAATCATGAGCCAGGGCGTGCAAGTTCCAAATCCAAGTAGTGCTTTTAGGACCTCTGGCAAGGGAGCGATCAAAATGTCCTGGTTTCGCCCACCTCTCAAAAGAAGTAGGCACCGGGTCTTTATCGACCGCGATCCTCACTTTTTGCTCCCGCTCTGGAGTTATTGTCATTATAATTGTCTCCTTTTTTATAGGGGATTGGGGATTGGCGTCAGCCATATGAATAATGGGCAATGGAAGGTTGATTTTTATGGGTAGTGTGCTGATTAAGACCCAATCGCCAATCCCTATATGCCGCTTGCGGCGGCATGCAGTGCTATCCCTAATCCCCAATCACTTCACAGGTATTACCAGGTTGGATGATATATCTAAGGGAAAAGAGTATACTTTTCCTTCATCCATTACTTTTATTCCCAAGTCAGCCCAGCCGATAGAGTCTGCCCAGCTATTTATTATCCGCCCTTGCTTATCGTGTATGTGGCGATTGAAATTCAAGCCATTGATGTCAAATGCCATAGTGACTACACCCAAAGCCGCTGACCAAATACCTATAACTGGTACAGCTGCCAATAATAAGTGCAAGTTACGCTTATTTGTGAAGCTCAAGCGATGCCATGCAAGTCTTCCTAAATAGTCGTGGGCTGCCATCAAATCGTAAGTTGCTTCTTTTTGCCCAAACTTATAACGACAGTTGATTGACTCATCTTCGCTGACTTTTTGAACCAGAGTTGAGGTCACTAAGGAACCGTGCATTGCACTTAAAAATGCTCCTCCCAAAACCCCAACCACTCCAATCATGTGGAATGGGTTCATAAGAAAGTTGTGTTCGGCTTGTAGCCTGAACATAAAGTAAAAAGTTCCGGAAATACCCAAAGGCATTCCCTCACAGAAGCCTCCTTGTCCTACTGGATAGACTAATAAAACTGCAGCTGCAGCACTTACTGGAGCCGAAAAGGCTAAACTAATCCAAGGACGCATTCCCAAACGATAGCTTAACTCCCATTCCCGATCCTGATAGCAATAAATGCCAATCAAAAAGTGCAGTACAATCAGCTGATACGGACCTCCGTTGTACAGCCATTGATCAAAGGAAGCTGCAGCCCACATAGGATAAAAGTGTAAACCAATTGCTGCCGATGTGGGGACAACAGCGGCAGTGATAATATTATTACCGCCCAACAAAGAGCCACTTATTGGTTCTCCCCAACCATTAATATCTACGGGGGGAGCGGCAATAAATGCAATAATAAAAGTGATCGCTGCGGTAGAAAGAGTAGGTATCATCACCAGTCCAAACCAGCCAATATATAGACGATTATCAGTACTGGTTACCCACCGACAAAATCTTTCCCATAGCGAGATACTTATGCGTTTTTCTAAAACATTGCTTTGATTTTGGCAACCTAAACCAAAATTACCATTGGTCGAGGTCGCAACTGTGCGTTCGGACTGTACCATGAAGGTTAATGGCTCCTTCTCTTAGGTAAGGGTGAAAATCACCCGTAATTATTACCTCACGGATAAATCCGGGAGTTTAAATAAAGGTGAATCTAAGAATTTACACCATGTTCATTCTTGAGCCAGAGGCTCTATCTTTTTGTTACCAGGTTGAACCTAGTAAGAACGATACTGAGATTTTATGATTGAAAAATTATTGTGCACTTCGAATCATTTATCCGCGTGTATGTTAACTCAACCTCAGGAAATTAGCGGCACATAGCATGGCTGCTAATAAAAGAAGGATTCAGGAGTCAAAAGGAGTATTCTGCAAAAAAATAGATTTGACTCCTTATTCCTTCGTTGAGGGGATAGCAATAGTCCAAAATTGCTAAATCTGCGTCCTAATACGGCAATCCAAAATTTCCAATTGTGTAACTCAACTAGTTTCTTTTTGAAGAATAAGAAAAAAATCTGAAGAACTTATGAAGGAGGAGGTTATATTTAAAAAAAGTTACATTTATAGCAGAATTTAGGAGTCAGGAGTCAGAAGTCAGGAGTTAAAAGTCAGAAGTCGTATAAATTTCAACTTGTAAGTGCTTGTGTAATTTCGTCAGCCAAAGTAAACGGATCGTAGGGCTTAGTGATTACTCCCGCCACATGAAGTTGGGTAAAGCGTCGCCGTTCGGCAGGTTGAGTCTTAGCTGTCAATAAAATCACTGGGATATTTTGAGTAAGAGGATTATCTTGCAATCTCTCGAAGGTTGTCAGTCCATCCATCTCGGGCATCATTACATCTAAAAGAATAGCATCGGGCTGTTCGGCTGCAGCCGTAACTAAACCTTCTTTACCCGAACTAGCACTCAGGACTTCCCATTCACCTAAAATTTCCAGACAAAGTTGAGTTGCTTCGCGGATATCTTGTTCATCATCAATGATTAATATACGTTTGTTCATTTTTCATTTGTCATTTATCATTGGTCTGGGATTGCTATTTCCTTATGGAAACGCAATACCTATAGCTGCGCTACCTGCGGATCCGTTACGCTGCGCTAGGCGCTAGCTCGCTAACCTTACGTCGCAATGACATAAACCTGTTGTCCGTTGATAATTCCTGTACTTATTACTTATTACTCATTACTTATTACTTATTACTCATTACTTATTACTAGCAATTAGATTTTAACCATACTACTGATTACTAACAGGTAAGGTGAAGTAAAAGGTACTACCATCCCCTAAATTACTTTCAACCCAAATTCTGCCTCCGTGTTGCTGTACAATACTACGACAGATTGCTAACCCCAAGCCAGTACCTCCTTGATTGCGAGAGTTAGAAGCATCAACTTGTTGAAAACGACCAAAAATTGTTTCTAGTTTATCTTCAGGAATCCCGCGACCTTGATCTATTACTTGAAATATTATTTGAGAATCTTGGAGTTTGGCACTGAGGTACACTGTACTGCGTGGCTGCGAAAATTTAATCGCATTGCTAAGTAAGTTAGTAAGTGTTTGAATGATTCTATCTGGATCTGCCCATAAGTGGGTTTCAACTGGTGCCAAAATCAGATTAATTTCTGCTTTTTCAGCCATTGCTTGCATTTCATCTACTGCTTGAGTCATCAATTCAGCAGCATTGCAATTTTGTTTTTCCATTGTCACTTTCCCGGAATTGATGCGCTCAATATCAAGGATATCGTTAATGAGGCGTACCAAACGGTTAGTATTGTCGAAGGCAATTTCCAGCATTCGCTGACTTTTCGCTGGTTGATTTTTCAGAGAACCGTGGGTAAGTAAACCCAAAGCGCTACGAATAGAAGTTAGGGGTGTCCGCAGTTCGTGGCTTACTACTGAAACAAACTCATTCTTCATTCGTTCTACTATTTGTCGCTCAGTGATATCTTTAAAAATTACAACTGCACCGACAATCTTACCTTGTTCTCTAATTGGCGTACTTACATACTCAACAGGGAATTTTGTTCCATCATGATGATGAAATATATCTCCAGTAATATATTGTACTGCTCCTGTTCTCAGAGTGTGACAAATCGGATTTTCTTCCCAAGAATAAAGAGTTCCGTCAGGTTTTAAGTGTTTCAATATGGTGTGCATAAATCCATCTCCAGATTCATGCAGAAATTTGGGGAGGATGTAAGTGGGATAAGTGTTTAAATCCTTATTGGCAATAGAAACAATCAGTTCTTCCACCTGATATCCTAGCATTCTAGCTGCCGCCGGATTGATAAACGTGAGTTTACCTTGGGAATCCAAACCATAAATTCCCTCGCCAGCAGAGTTTAAAATTAATTCACTTTGCCGACTCAGACGTTCTAAGGAAGCTTTTGCTTGTTTGCGATCGCTAATTTCTCGTACCAATTCTGTATTAGCACGTTGCAATTCTGTTGTTCGTTCCTGCACTCGCTGTTCTAGTTCGGCATTCAAAGCACAGATTTTGATTTCTGCTAGCTTGCGTTCTTCAATGTCTTGCTGCAAACTCGCATTTAGACTGTGTACTTGCTGGTACAGTTGATATTGATGAATTGCCGTGGCAAAATGACCTCCTAGAGCACGAGCAAGTTCAATTTCTGCATTAGTCCATCCTTGGGCTTGACCTTGCTTAAATTCCCGCCATGTTTCAAAAGATATTATGGGGCGCTGTTGTCGTGGGTCATCGCGATCTGGTCGTCGCGCCCACAAAGTTTCGATCTCAATTTCACGGCGAAAAACACTCAAATAACCCAAATGCTTTTGGCGAGATTGCAACTCTATAACTAGCAAGCTACGAACTCCTGCACCATCAAATGTATCAGCTAAATATTCTGGTAATGCTAATTGATGTAAATCTGCGATCGCCCAAGTTTGTTTTCCCGGAGAGACAGTTTCTTGTGTATCTAACCACTTTTGCCAAGTATGATGCTCTTCAAAAGGAATTGGTGATTGTTCCAGAACCTTTTCTCCACTTTCTTTTTCCTGGACCCCATTCTTATCAACTCCCCAGTCGCCACAGACAAATAGTTGTGCCTCTTCTTTATGGTTTGGGGGAGCGATATAAACTCTGCCACCCGCAGATTGAAGAGCAGATACAGTTAATTCTAATGCCTGTTGCAACCGCATCTCGGTCATAGAATGTAACAGTTTTCCTACTCGATTAATAGTGGCTTCCTGTGCTGCTTGAGCCCGGGTTTGTTCGAGCAAGGTACTTTGGGCGATCGCAATGGAAAGTTGATCTGCAACTAACTGTACTATTTGTAATTCTCGCTCTGTTACCTGTCGTGGCGAACTATGATGAGATACCAACAATCCCCATAATTGTTCGCGGTGCAAAATCGGCACTAATAAAGATGATTGTACCCCCATTGATGTGAGATATTCTATATGACAAGGGTCTACGGAACGAAAGCGAATATCATCTTGAGTTATTGACTCTCCAGTTTCTGGACAATCTAATGGACTCAGAGCAATTTCCTGATTTGCTACATCCACAATTGAACGCTGACGTGCTTTAAGAAATAACTCCCTTACTTCAGGGGGGATATCATCAGCGGGAAAATGTTGTCCTAACAGAGATGGTAAAGATTCCTCAGCAACTGATTCAGCAACTACTTCACCACTACCATCTGGGTCAAAACGATATACTTTAACCCGATCAGTTTCCAAGAATGTACGTACTTCTGCAACAGTTCCTGTTAAGATTGCTGGTAATTCCAGAGATTGACGAATTCGATTCATCATTCTATGTAGCAGCATTTCCACAGAGGCGATTGTCTTTTCACCTGTAGGACTAGATTTACCTGATATTTGAGGTGATGGGTTGTTAGGCTGCATTATCTACTGACAAATATAAGGATTAGAAGTCATAACTAATTAGCTATAGTATTAATCGTTCTAAGTAATCTTACTCGCTCTAAACGGTTGAATATGTGAGTCACTAGTTCCGATCCAATCATGGATTTACTTAAACATTCGTTCGCACCTGCATTAAATGCTTTTTCCATGGTGCTAGTATCAGTGTGAACTGTGAAGAAGATGATAGGTAATTCGCTCCAACGAGGTTCATTCCTTACTATTTGGCATAATTCAATACCACTAACATGAGGCATTTCCACGTCAAGAATCAACAAATCTGGGGAATTCTTCGCTAAAATATCCCAGAACCATAATGGTTCATCTAGTGTAAAAATTTTTAGTCCGCAAGGTTCTAGTAATTCACCTAAAAATTCCAAAACTTGTGGGTCGTCATCAACCACCATAACTTTACCCGTTTCTGAACGGTTTTGTGTCGAAAAGTTGGACACTACTTCTAATAAATGCTCGGGAAGTAATGGTTTTTGTAAAAATACATGAGTAACCAATCGAGACAGTTTTACCCGGTTGGATAAATTATCGTCAGCCGTACACAATATAACTGGTATTGGTGGTGTAGTATTTACTAATTTTGCTAGACAATTCCAACAGTCTTCATTTGCTTTATTAAAAGGGAGGTTGAGCAAAATTACATCAAGTTGAAACTTGGTTAATGCTTTTTTTGCTGCGATTAAGTTTCTTACTAGTTTTATACGTATTCCTGATGCAGAAGCTAATTTGAGTATTGTTTTTGCAAATTGTAAATCATCATCGATCGCCACAATCGCCGGATAGTCATTATATTGTGTTGAGAAATCACCCCGTTCGAATGCAGGTTTGTCTAGTTCTTGACGTAAAAGCTTTACTAAATCTCCTAAATGAAGTAAGTCATTACGATTTAAGATTACTTCCGATTTCAATATTTGTTCTATCTCCCTAGCAAGACGCGAACCTTCGTTAAAACCAAAAATACCTAATCCTCCGGCTAACTTATGTGCTTCAGAGTAACCTTTTACCCTTAATTCTTTTTCTAGGGAGTTATCTTCCAATGCAGTAATGATTTTTTCTAGGACTTCTATGCGATCAGTATTTTGTGGTTTGAGTTTTCCCCATGCTTGAGTCAATACTTCTTTAGTTTGTTCCTTTTTCTTACTTTTCTTTGTTTCAGATTTGAGTAGAGATGCTTTCAAAGGAGAATTTACAGATCCTTTGAGGCGATAACCTAATCCATATACCGTCTCAATGAAATCGCTTGGTGCTCCTGCTTTTGTCAGTTTTTGTCGCAAACCTTTGATATGTGCTGTAACTGTATCTTCTTTAGGTGCTTCTTCTATAGACCAAAGGCGGTCTAAAATATCACTTCTGCTAAAGACAATATTACGATTACGAAGAAAAAGCTCTAATAAAAGATACTCCTTGGGAGTAAGACTGAGTAGATTACCGTCATAAGTAACTTCGCAGCTTCCAGGAATCAAACGTAGGTTTTCCCATTCCAAAACAGCTTGTATTGGTTTGTTATTCCGACGTAGTAAAACACGAACTCGAGCTAATAATTCTTTGACTTCAAAAGGTTTAACAACATAATCATCTGCTCCTGCATCCAATCCCAAAACTTTATCGGAACTGGAGTTTTGAGCTGTTAATAAGAGAATAGGTGTTTGATAGTTATGAGAACGTAATTTCTGACAAAGCTCAATACCACCCAATCGGGGTAAGACAACATCCAGCAAAATTAAATCATAGGTAGAAGCTTCCACCAATTCCCAACCAAGCAAACCATTATCAGCAACATCAACAATGTAATGCTGACTGCCAAGAACTTCTTCTAAGGCTTTGGCAGTGCACTCGTCATCTTCAACAACTAGGATTCTCATTTAAAATCACCCTGGTGCACCTAAGACTAGATTTAGATCGGCAGAGATACGAAAAAACACTGAAAAATCAATCGCGATAGCGTTAGGCGAACGCAAAAAGTACTACTAGCAAACAAGTCTGCGATATTATGATGCATAGACATGGATATTATCTATGGTTTACATACGACAATCTACTATTGAAAGCATATTTTTTAAATTGTTTTATTAGAAATCATTATTAACGGGTTTGTCACTCAAAAGTTATCTAGCTTCAATAAAAATTAAACTTGTTTACTTAAATTTATATTGGATGAGTTATCAATCTAAATTAAATGAAAACTTAAATCTACTAGTCAACATTCTTGGAAGACGACCCGGTGGGTGATCTCTACAAACCTCTTTTCCTCCTAACACCTAATCGTCCCTAAGGACGCGGTCTGTCCTGACTCCTACTACAAAAAAATATTATTAGAAAAATAGTTAATTTTTGTAACAAAAACAACATTCTTCATTAGTTCTTCATTTTTATTCAATATCCTTTCTTCATAAACCTGAAGCTAGATTTTTGGGAAAGCCAAATTGGTACTTCAGACTGCAGAAAAAACTTCCCCGTCGCATCTTAACATTATCAAGTTGTTGCAATGGGGAATTTCTAAGGATATATTTGTGAGCCGCTTAGCACCACATAACGCTAGCGGAGTGAGGGCTGTTCTGCTAGTCGTTGTAACTAATAAACATCTAATTTCCTGTCTCATAAACCAATTAAAGGCTACTTAAAACGGTAAGTAGCAATTTCATTTCTTTACATTTTTCTGATAGATACTCAAATACCGTTGCGGAACTTATGACTACATTTTCACAACAGCAGCCTAGACCCCTTTCCCTATGGGAAAAGTTCTGTAATTGGGTCACTAGTACTGAAAATCGACTTTATATAGGTTGGTTTGGGGTTTTAATGATTCCTCTACTGGGAGTCTCCACTTGCGTTTTTATTATCGCCTTTATTGCAGCTCCACCCGTAGATATTGACGGCATTCGCGAACCACTATCAGGTTCGCTACTTTATGGCAACAATATTATTACTGGTGCGGTCGTACCTACCTCCAATGCAATTGGCTTACACTTCTACCCAATTTGGGAAGCTGCTTCCATGGATGAATGGCTATATAATGGCGGCCCATATCAGATGATAGCTTTTCATTACATCCCAGCCCTTGCTTGCTATATGGGTCGGGAGTGGGAGCTTTCTTACCGTTTGGGTATGCGTCCGTGGATTGCTGTTGCTTATAGTGCTCCACTTGCCGCAACTACATCAGTATTCCTGATTTATCCCATCGGACAAGGTAGCTTCTCTGATGGTTTACCTATGGGTATAAGCGGCACCTTTAACTTCATGTTTGTCTTCCAAGCCGAACATAACATCCTTATGAATCCTTTTCATATGTTAGGAGTCGCTGGAGTACTTGGAGGGTCCTTATTCTGTGCAATGCACGGTTCTCTTGTCACCTCTAGTATTGTACGGGAGACTACTGAATCAGAATCCCAAAACTATGGTTACAAATTTGGACAAGAGCAAGAAACATACAACATTGTTGCAGCACATGGCTATTTTGGTCGTCTGATATTCCAATATGCTAGCTTCAACAATAGTCGCTCATTACATTTCTTTCTTGCGGCTTGGCCTGTAATTTGCATTTGGGCGACTGCTATAGGTATCAGTACCATGGCATTCAACCTGAACGGATTCAACTTTAATAATTCGATTCTTGATTCAGAGGGTCGGGTACTTCCTAGTTGGGCCGATCTATTAAATCGAGCAAATCTGGGCTTTGAAGTGATGCACGAACGGAATGCTCACAATTTTCCACTCGATCTTGCTTGTGGTGAAGCTGTTCCTGTAAATGTTTCCTTCAAAGCTCCAGCATTAGCCGCTTCTTAAAGGTAAGTAAAAGAGAAGAAGAAGGGAGAATTTAATTGCAAATTTTTCCCTACTTCTCCCTCTCACCTTGCTTTTATCCCTTACCTATCGGGACCTGGACATTTTTCATTCAAAAAACAGTCTCAAAGCTTCATAAATCAATGGTTTTACGTCAATTGATTGTTTTCTGAATATATCTAGGTTATTGCTAAAGCCACACTGGACGCTTACACCGACGCCGCAAACTCTAGCTGCGCTAAGTTCTGAGCGATTAAGAGCAATTTTTAGCACTTTGAAGTTAATCCTTTGTCATGACTCGCTTTGAGGCTGTTTCTCACTTTTTTGTTGTCTATGTCCCGCTATTCACCTTCATATCAAGTTATTAGTCAGTAGAAACAACTAATGACTAATAACCAACAACTAATAATCAATAAATAATAAGGAGTAAGTAATGAGCGTTGTCACCGAATTGATTCTTAATGCTGATAGTGAAGCCCGATATCCTGCTCCTAAAGAATTAAGAATATTTCAAGACTTCTTAAAAACGGGAGATCAGAGAATTCGGATTGCCAAAATATTGGCAGACAATGAGCAACAAATTGTCCAAAACGGCAGTATGAGATTTTGGGAACGCTGTCCTAATACTCCAAGTAATAGCGGTAACGAACGTAAAACAGCTTCTTGTCAGCGCGACCAGGGATGGTATGTACGCTTAGTAGCTTATTCAATCTTGGCTGGTAGTGAAAAACCCCTTGAAGAAATTGGTACTGTTGGCATTAAAGAAATGTACAACAATTTAGAGATACCATTGAGAAATTTAGTTGAGGCTATGCGTTGCGTCAAAGAAGAAGCTGTATCAATGATGAGTGAAGAAGATGCAGTTGAAGTAGGACCTTATTTTGACTATATAATTCAGGCTCTTTCTTAATTTTTGATTCCTAATCTTTAACTCAGAATACATAGCAGAATTCAGGAGTCAGGAGTCAGGAGTCAGGAGTCAGGATTTAAAACTTTTTTATATATGGTAATGAAGAATTGATCCTGTACCTGATTGATTTGCAATACACTGTAAAAACTTCGTTTGGAAAATTTAGATTATGCAAGATGCAATTACTGCTTTGATTAATTCTTCTGACGTTCAAGGCAAATATCTAGATAATACTTCCTTGGAGAAATTAGAACACTATTTCCATACTGGTGACATGCGGGCGCGATCTGCTACTGTTGTCAGCGCTAATGCTAAAAATATCGTAACTCAGACTGTTGCTAAGTCCTTGCTTTACACAGATATTACAGCTCCTGGTGGAAATATGTACACTTGTCGTCGTTACGCTGCTTGCGTACGTGACTTAGACTATTTTCTGCGCTATGCGACTTATGCCATGTTAGCTGGTGATGTTTCAATTTTAGATGAACGTATCCTTAATGGCTTAAGGGAAACTTATAATTCTCTGGGAGTTCCCGTTGGTGGAACTATCCGAGCAGTGCAAGCGATGAAAGAAGTTGTCGGTAGTATGCTAGGTGCTGAAGCTGGTAAAGAAATGGGTGTTTACTTTGATTACATTGCTGCTGGTCTAAGTTGAAAAGTATTTTTAGTTAAGCCACAAATCTTTTTATAGCAATGGACATATAAGTTAGGACATTATTTTTGGTAAAAAGGGAATGGGGAACAGGGAACGCGTGAATCGTGACCAAAACAGGGAACGGATAAGAAAAAATGTCCTAACAATGATGACTACTGTTATAGCAGTTAATAGTTGATAGTTAATACACCTAAATATCAACTGTAAGCACACTACAAGTAGGATTGTCATGAGCATCATTACAAGATCAATTGCTCAAGCTGACCGAGAAGCTCGTTATCTAAATGCGGGAGAATTAAGTGCAATCCTAGATTTTTACGAAAGTGGACTTTCTCGGATTCGTCTAGCCACAATTCTCGCTGAAAATGAACAAAAAATTGTGGAAAAAGCCAGTTTGAGATTTTGGGAACGGTGTCCTGATACACCCAGTAATAGTGGTAATAAAACTTATAGGGCTTCATGTTTGCGAGACCAAAGTTGGTATGTTCGTCTGATTACTTATTCTATAGTGGTGGGAGACGTGGAACCTTTGGCAAAAATCGGCACTATTGGGGTGAAGGAAATGTACGAATCCCTGGAAATTCCACTCCCAAATTTAGTTGAAGCTATTCGTTCTCTCAAAGAAGCTTCTTTAGAACTTTTATCTCTGAAAGATGTCACCGAAGTTGCACCTTATTTTGACTACTTGATCCAAGGATTGATGGCTTGAGTAGGAGTTGGCGACTAGGGATTAGTGACTAGGGATTGGGAGAACATTGGTAAGGGATAAGTGACAAAGGAAAAATTAAATGAGTGTAAAAGTAAGTGGTGGTAGCCCAGTTATCCATCCACAACAATATCAGACTTTACCTATTGCAGTTATTTCTCAAGCGGAACAAAGAGACCGTTGCTTAACACGTACTGAGTTTCAAGAACTAAAGTCTTTTTTTAGTTCTGGTGAGCTACGATTGGAAATTGCTGCAATCTTAACTAATAATTCAGATGAAATAGTGTCTGCTGGGGCAAACCGTATTTTTGTTGGCGGTTCGCCAATGGATTATCTAGAAAAGCCTCAAGAACAGGTAGCGATGCCAGGTTCGGGTTACTATGTTGGTGAAGATTATCTCACTGCGGCAATCAGGAATCGTGTTGTTCCAGTTAAAGAACGTCTCAAACTAATTAAAGCTCCAAATATTTTTGCTCCTGTTAGAGCTTGGTGGGAACAAGCACGAACACTTTTTACTGACAGAGATCCACTTCCTGGTGGTTTTCGCTTTATCAATATTTCTCGCTATGGACCAAAAAGAATGAAAAGGTCTATGCGAGACTTGTCATGGTTTTTGCGTTACATTACCTACGCCATTGTTGCTGGGGACCCTAGCATTCTCACAGTTAATGTCCGAGGCTTACGTGGAGTAATGCCAGAAGATATAACGGAAGCTACCGTTGTTGCTCTCAAGGAAATGCGGCGGATCTCGGTTAGTTATTTACAGGATAATACTGAGGCGACAAACGTTATTAAGTATTATTTTGATGTTTTGATTTCCGAGTATCTTGAGGAAAAACCTCCAGTCAAACTTAGGATTGGAGTTTCCAATGAGCAGCAAGGTTTGGTCTTACCTGAAAGTTATGCGATCGCATCCCAACACCGACCAAAATTTGTTATGAAGTCGGTTCTACCGGAAACGGAAAAGCAAGTAGTTATAACAGCCGCTTATCGTCAAGTTTTTGAGCGTGACATTACTGCAACATATGCTTTTCCTGGTACTGAACTAGAATCTCAACTTAAGGGTGGACAAATCTCCATGAAAGAGTTTGTTCGGAGGCTGGGTAAATCTCGCCTCTACCGGACACTTTTTTATGAGCCTTATACAATCAGTCGTATTATAGAACTGGCGATACGTCACTTTTTAGGTCGTGGCTTAAGTTCTTTAACAGAGTTTCAAGAATATTTTGCAGTTATAACCAAAGGTGGTTTACCTAAACTGGTAGATACTTTGGTAGATTGCCAAGAATACAGCGATTATTTTGGTGAGGAGACAGTACCATATTTGCGTGGTTTGGGTCAAGAAGCTCAGGAATGTCGTAATTGGGGTCCGCAAATAGATTTATTCAAGTATAGTGCACCCGTTCGTAAAGTTCCCCAGTTTGTCACACTGTTTGCTAAATATCAAAAACCATTACCCGATCATCACCCTTATGGTTGTGGTAATGACCCATTAGAAATTCAATTTGGTGCAATCTTTCCTCAAGAAACCCGGAACCCTCATCCCGAACCTGCATTCTTTAACAAAGATACTCGTCGGATTTTGATTAATTGCGCTTCGCCGGTTCAGAATGCAAATCAGACCAACTATTGCAAAGTACCAGGTTCTTTGGGAAGAGTAATGAAGCTAGAACATGTAGAGAAGTTTTTTGTTCATTCTCTACAAGATAGCCAAAAATCAGATGATACAGTTAATAATAAAAAGCAACAAGAACTTAGTGTAAGTTTAGCCAGACATTCACCCGAAGCGGTAATTAGAGGAGCTTATCGACAGGTATTTGGGCGTGAGTTATTAGAAGGTCAACGTTTAGCAACTGCAGAGACCAAGCTCAAGGGTGGCGAAATTACAATGCGGGAGTTTATCCGTCAGTTAGCTAAGTCTAATTGGTTTCGTCAGATGTATTGGGAAAAACTCTACATTACTAAAGCAATTGAATATATTCATCGACGTTTGTTAGGTCGTCCTACCTATGGACGAGAAGAAATGAATCGCTACTATGATATTTGTGCTACCAAAGGATTTTACGTTCTGATAGATGAAATTATCAACAACCCCGAATATATAGAAGTTTTTGGGGAAAATACAGTTCCTCATGAGCGTTATGTTACACCCAGAGGTTTTGCAATGCGCCGTTCTCGATCGGTTGAGGCTGTAACTGTAAATTTACAGGCTAAATCCTCCGTTTCATCACCATCTGAACTGGATGCATTTATTCCCAAGCATCGCAATGTCCCAAAACAACTTTTCTGGTCAGAATTTGCTGACATGCAACAGCAAAACTCCGAACATGTATCCAACAACTCAAAATCAGAGTTAGTAGCACAAAGCATGACGCAGTTCCAAGAGCCAATAACCGATTCTCAAAATACTGGCTCTCAAAATGAGGATAATTATGAGTATAGTTAAACAAGTCATTCTTAATGCTGACGAAGAACTGCGTTATCCTAGTCCCGGCGAAATTCACATGATTCAAAAATTTTGTCACTCCGGGACGCAGCGAATTCGAATTGCTACAACTTTGGCGAAAAACCAAAGGCGCTTGGTAGAAAGAGGTAGTAATAGATTCTGGAAGGTGTGTCCTAATACCCCCAGTAATAGTGGCAATATGAGAAAGACATCTTCATGTCAGCGCGATCAAGGTTGGTATATTCGTTTAGTTGCTTATTGTGTTTTGGCTGGTAACGAACAGCCATTAACAGAAATTGGCATTGTCGGCATGAAAGAAATGTACAAATCTTTAGGTATACCCTTGGCTAATTGGGTAGAAGCATTGTGCTGTATTAAAGAAGAAGCACGAGAACTTTTAGGTGATGACGATGCAGCTTTCGTTATCCCTTATTTTGACCACATAATTCAAGCCCTTGCTCTACCCGGTACCCCTTACTTTGTAAACGATGGTAATCCGGATTGGTGATGTGGGGATTGGGGACTGGGGTGAGCCCGCGCCTAACGGCGAATGGCGACTGGGGATTGGCGATTAGGTTTTATATTCACTCAACCTATGGCTAACGCCACGCCCTAAGCTGCGCCGATGCTGTTCACTTTCGGTGCTTTTCAAGCTCTTAGCGTAGCTGAGAGCGGATCCGCGAACACCTTTCACCACTCATTACTCATTACTTGTTACTTATTACTCACCACTCACTACTCACTATTACAAAAAAAGGAAAAATAATATGACTGTAGCTCTTAGACGCAGTCAGACTGGTTTAGGATGGTTTGGCATCCTCGATGACTGGCTCAAACGCGATCGCTTTGTTTTCATCGGTTGGTCTGGTCTTTTATTGTTCCCCTGTGCTTACTTGTCTATTGGGGCTTGGTTTACCGGTACAACCTTCGTAACTTCTTGGTACACCCATGGTATTGTCAGTTCTTACATAGAGGGTTGTAATTTCCTTACCGCAGCTGTTTCTACCCCCCCCGATAGTCTAGATCACTCCTTACTATTATTATGGGGACCAGAAGCACAGGGAGATTTTACCCGCTGGTGTCAACTTGGTGGATTATGGAATTTTGTCGCCTTCCATGGTGCTTTTGGTTTAATCGGCTTTATGCTGCGACAATTTGAGATTGCCAGACTTGTGCGTCTTCGACCGTATAATGCGATCGCATTTTCTGCACCTATTGCCGTTTTTGTTTCTGTATTTTTGGTTTATCCATTAGGTCAATCTAGCTGGTTTTTTGCTCCCAGTTTTGGGGTAGCCGCAATTTTCCGTTTCTTGCTATTCTTCCAAGGTTTCCATAACTATACGCTCAACCCGTTCCATATGATGGGCGTAGCAGGTGTATTAGGTGGTGCTTTATTATGTGCTATTCACGGTGCAACAGTGGAAAATACCCTCTTCAAAGATGGTAGAAATTTCAATACTTTCGGTGCTTTTAGTGCAACTCAAGCAGAAGAAACTTATTCCTTTGTTACTGCTAACCGTTTTTGGTCGCAGATTTTTGGAATTGCATTTTCCAATAAGCGATGGTTGCACTTTTTCATGCTGTTTGTACCAGTGACCGGTTTGTGGATGAGTGCAATTGGAATGGCGGGTTTAGCCTTTAATTTACGAGCATATGATTTTATCAGCCAAGAGTTAAGAGCCGCTGAAGATCCAGAGTTTGAGACATTCTACACCAAAAACATTCTCCTGAATGAGGGCGTCAGGGCTTGGATGGCTCCACAAGACCAACCCCACCAAAACTTCCAATTCCCCGAAGAAGTATTACCTCGCGGAAATGCACTTTAGGGGATGGCGATTGGGGTACGCCCGCACCTTACGATGAATGGGGATTGGGGAGTAGGTATTGGTAACTATTTTTATCTCCTATGCCTCCCCACCCCATGACCCATCCCAATCGCTATATGCCGCTTGCGGCGGCACGCAGTGCAATCCCTAATCCCTAATCCCTAATCCCTAATCCCTAATCACTAATCCCTAATCGCTTAATAACAATGGAAACACCTTTTGAAAGTTCAGCTACGAATACCACGACTATCAGTCCGCCTGAGAGCGAAGGTCGCGATCAAGCATCTACTGGATATGCCTGGTGGGCTGGTAATGCCCGTTTCATCAACTTATCTGGGCGCTTCTTAGGAGCTCATGTTGCTCACGCCGGAATAATTGCTTTTTGGGCTGGAGCAATGCTGTTGTTCGAGGTTGCTCACTATATTCCAGATAAGCCCATGTACGAACAGGGCTTAATTTTAATGCCCCACATTGCAACTCTTGGTTTTGGTGTGGGACATGGAGGTGAAGTAATAAGCACTTTCCCATTTTTTGCCATTGCTGTAATCCATCTTATTGGGTCTGCTGTCTTGGGTTTTGGTGGCATTTATCACTCAATCAAAGGTCCCGAAAAGCTAGCAGGTTTTTTCAATTTTGATTGGAGTGATAAAGACAAAGTCACCAGTATTCTTGGATATCACTTGATTGCTCTTGGTGTAGGCGCTTTATTACTTGTATGTAAAGCAATGTTTTGGGGTGGTTTATATGACACTTGGGCTCCAGGAGGCGGTGAAGTGCGCTTTGTGACCAATCCCACCCTTGATCCAAGAATCATTTTTGGTTATGTGTTCAGAAATATTACTGGTGGTCAAGGTAACATTGTCAGCGTTAACAACCTGGAGGATTTAGTAGGCGGTCATATTTGGATGGGCGGAATTCTGATCCTAGGTGGTATTTGGCACATCGTAACTAAGCCATTTAAGTGGACCCATAGAGTCTTTATCTGGTCTGGTGAAGCTTACCTTTCCCAAAGTTTAGGCAATGTCGCCGGACAAGCTTTTATTGCAGCGATGTTTATCTGGTTTAACAATACCGCTTATCCCAGTGAGTTTTATGGTCCTACCGTTGGTGAAGCTGCTACTGCCCAAGTGTTAAATTTTATTGTACGCGACCAAAAGTTAGGGGCTAGTGTTGCTGGGGCTCAAGGTCCTACCGGTTTAGGAAAATATTTACAGCGATCGCCTTCAGGAGAAATCATCTTTGGGGCTGAAACTATGCGCTTTTGGGATGTCAGAGCACCGTGGTTAGAGCCATTACGTGGTCCCAATGGTCTAGATATAGACAAGTTAGAGCATGATATTCAACCTTGGCAAATTCGTCGGGCTGCTGAGTACATGACTCATGCTCCTATCGGCTCTTTGAATTCAGTAGGTGGTTTAGCCACGGAACTTAACTCCTTTAATTTTGTTGGACCTCGTACCTGGCTAGCTTCTTTCCACTTTATCTTTGCATTACTGTTTTTGGTAGGTCACCTGTGGCATGCTGGTCGTGCAAGAGCTGCTGCTGCTGGTTTTGAAAGAGGTATTGAACGTGAAGATGAACCAGTTTTATCTATGAAACCACTGGATTAATCAGTTGTCAGTTACCAGTTACCAGTTATCAGTTATCAGTTGCAAGCTAACTGTTAACTCGTAAATGTTTACTCATCATTGGGCTTTAGTCTTTCATATTTTCCAATTTTAGTAAAAGTTTTGATTTTGGTTGTACCGATGCAGAATTTTTTACTCGAACACATTATTGCTCTTGTCATTGGTAATATTGCGATCGCATTCTTTTCTGTGACTGTGATGTTTTTGAAAAAATTTTTTCCCGGTTCCATCTCAGGCACATATCTGCAACTTTTTTTCTGAAAATTAAGTAATGAAGAAGATTTAGGAGCTATAAATTTTGAATTGTGAATTTTGAGGATGAACTTAACCCAAACAGTAACCCTCAAAATAACAAAGCTACGGGCGATAAGACTCCTAATTCTTCTTTCATAAATAAGGAGTATCATTAATGGGACTACCTTGGTACCGCGTTCACACAGTAGTTTTAAATGACCCAGGACGACTAATTGCTGTCCACCTGATGCACACAGCTCTTACAGCTGGTTGGGCGGGGTCAATGGCTTTATACGAACTAGCCCTTTTTGACCCCAGTGACCCTGTTCTTAACCCGATGTGGCGTCAGGGTATGTTTGTATTGCCTTTTATGGCTCGATTAGGTGTTACCGAATCTTGGGGCGGTTGGAGTATTACGGGCGAGCCTGTTACAGGTTTTAGTCTTTGGACTTTTGAAAGTGTCGCCGCCACTCATATTATCTTAGCTGGCTTATTATTCCTCGCCGCTTGTTGGCACTGGGTTTATTGGGATTTAGATTTATTTATAGACCGCGAGACTAATGAGCCAGTTCTTGACTTGCCAAAAATATTTGGTATTCATTTGTTATTAGCTGGTCTTCTTTGTTTTGGTTTCGGAGCTTTTCACCTTACAGGGATATTTGGTCCTGGTATGTGGGTTTCTGACCCCTATGGATTAAATGGTCACATCGAAGGAGTTGCGCCGGTATGGGGACCAGAGGGCTTTAATCCTTTTAATCCTGGTGGTGTTGTGGCTCATCACATTGCTGCGGGGATTGTTGGTATTATCGGTGGTATTTTCCACATAGCTTTCCGACCACCAGAAGTACTTTACAGAGCTTTAAGAATGGGTAATATTGAAACCGTTCTTGCAAGCGCTCTAGCAACATTCTTCTTTGCGGCTTTCGTTGTTTCTGGCACCATGTGGTATGGTTCGGCTACTACTCCAATTGAACTATTTGGACCAACTCGTTATCAATGGGACAGCGGTTATTTCCAAAAAGAAATTAATCGAAGAGTGCAAACTAAATTAGCTCAAGGTAAAGACCTTTCCCAAGCTTGGTCTAGTATTCCAGATAAATTGGCTTTCTATGACTATGTTGGCAATAGTCCAGCTAAGGGTGGTTTATTCAGAGTAGGAGCCATGAATAAAGGGGATGGTATTGCTCTAACTTGGTCAGGTCATCCAGTTTTTCGGGATGGAGAAGGTCGGGAATTGAAAGTACGACGAATGCCTAATTTCTTTGAAACTTTTCCGGTAGTTTTGACTGACAAAGATGATGTTGTACGTGCCGATATACCCTTCCAGCGCGCATTATCAAAGCTAAGCTTTGAGCAAACTGGTACAACTGTTAGTTTCTATGGTGGTGCACTGGACGGTCAAACATTTACAGATCCAATTGATGTAAAACCACTGGCTCGGCGTGCTCAACTAGGCGAAATTTTTGAGTTTGATAGCAAAACCCTCAAATCTGACGGTATATTCCGTACCAGTACCCGTGGGTGGTTTGCTTTTGCCCATACTATTTGGGGCTTGTTATGGTTCTTCGGACATATTTGGCATGGTTCGCGCACAATTTACCGAGATGTCTTTGCTGGAATTGACCCAGAACTAGACGAACAAGTAGAGTTCGGCGTCTTCCAGAAAGTGGGCGATTTGACTACTCGTAAAAAGCAAACTATTTAATTAGAAGAAACACACAGACATGTAGGGACATACCAGAGCCTGCGGCGTCGGCTTTGCCTCTGGTACATCTCCAGATGATTTAGGAACAATCAAGATGAAAAAATTATTTTTGGCGCTACTTGCAGCAGCTTTTCTTTGGATGAACTTTGCTCCCGTTGCAATGGCTGAGAATACTACACTTGTACCTTGCAATGAATCAGCTGCGTTTGTAGAAAGAATGCAAAATGCACCTGATAGTTATTACACCACTCAGCCATTTAAAGCTTATTCACGTCTACTCTGTGGGGATGATGGTTTACCCCATTTAGTACTTGACCGACTCAGCCTTGCATTTGATGTATTGACTCCGATTGTGATGTTTCTATACATTGCAGGTTGGATTGGTTGGAGTGGTCGTTCTTATCTACGAGCAATTAGAAAAGAAGGCGCAGGGGAAGAAAAGGAACTGTTTATTGATGTGCCACTGTTTTTTAGTTGCATGGTGGCGGCTCTGATGTGGCCTTTATTAACAGTCAAAGAATTCCTTAGTGGTGACTTAGTCGCTAAGGATGAGGAAATTCCGATTTCTATTCGTTAGTTAATTTTGTACTTAGCAATTAATTCTTTAATTAGCTTCACTTGCTCGATCTAAGGAGAATCAATAATGGAGTCACGTTATTTTTTGAAATATCTTTCTACTGCTCCTGTTGTTGCGACTTTGGCAGTAGTTATCCTGTTCATGGTTTTCATTGTGTTAAATTACCTTTTCCCTGGACTACAATACGGCACTTTTTTCCATTCTTTACCAAAATAATTTGATAACTTTGGCTATTTTCTTTTAGTTAATAAGATTGTGATATACCTAAAGGGTGATAGGGCTTTCTAAGCTATCACCTTTATTTTTGTATTTAAAATTCCTGGGAAACGATTTAGTTCATCATTTCTAATAGCTTCAAACTGTGATTTACTGAATCAATTATTAATAAATTTTTGGCAAAACATAATTTGCATACACACTAATACCGGTTAACGAAAAGTGTCTTATGCTACCTTGAAAATATCATTGCATACAAATAAATCAAAAGTATTAAAAAGAACAACCTTATCGGAGGTACGCGTAATAGTATACTTGTTGTCAAGTTTATATATTTTATTTCACAAATAAGAAACTAGAAAAAATAGGTTTTAACCTGCGTCATCAAATCAGTAATGACTGTTTTCTCGTTCGATACATCCCACTATGATTTTTTATATGACTAGGGTTTGTACTGATGCACTGAGTATCATTAATACATTCGTATTTATTAAGTCGTATGAAAAGTAATTACTTCATTTTACTAATTATATTTGGGGTGTTATTTGCAGTGAAAAGTACCTCAACCTCCGTGCAAACATGCTTATTATCAGAACCTGGTGATAGTAAGTCATTTGGTTACGCTTTAGCAATTAGCGATCGCTATTTAGCAGTTGGCGATCCAGAAGCAAATCGCGTTCTTGTATATAGCCATAATCGTAATCAAAAGTGGTTAAGAACAAGAGAAATTTTGCCTCCAAAAGGTTCTGCTGCTGAAGTTGTCGGCTCTGGGTTTGGTTATGATATTTCTTTAGACAAATCGACTTTAGTTGTTGGTGCATACACTGAGAAGCATAAGCCAAATAATCAAGAAATTTTTCAATATACTAATCAACTTGGAGTATCTTTCTCTGGTGGAGTATATAAAGTTTTGCTTGATAAGAAAGCAGAAGTGAAACGGATTGATGCACTTAGTGGTGGTGAAATTTCTGGTTTCTCGGTTTCCGCAGATGGAGGAAGAATTGCTTTCAGTATCAAGGAAGAAGAAGAACCTGGTGGATGGATTGGTAAAGTCAATTTGTTAACAGAAGGTAATGTAAAGCAGATTTTTTCACCTACAAATAGTGCAGAACAGAATTTTGGTGTTGATATCGATCTTAAAAATAATCTACTCCTCGTTGGTTCGACCTTTGATGATACAGGAGCTGCTTGGTTGTTTGACTTGGAAACATCAGAAAATAAACCCCAAAGACTTGCTGTTCCCAATGCTCATATGGGAAGTACTGTAGCAATTTCTGACCAGTTTGCTGTGGTTGGTGCAGTAGGAGGATTAACTTACGCTACACCACCGAAAACCTTAATTAAAGGAATTAAAGATGGTTCAAGAACAGTTATTGATGGAGTTGGTAAACTCTCTTTAGACAAAAATACTTTAGCACGAATGCGTCCCCCCTCAAGTGATGGTGAGCAACAAGCCCTTTTAGAACTATTTAACCTTGACGATATCGCTACACCTCGTCTAGTGAAGGAGCGTAGAGATATAGATCGCGCTCTACTTCAAAACAGCCTTTTGACAACTGTTCAAAAGACCTCTTCTGGCGTAAAGCTCTGTATAGAGCAGCATATTACATCAAAAGACTAGTCCGCTAATTTTCATTTTATTATTTTTTGGAGAATATTGAAATGAGCGTAATTGGTCCTGATAGTAGACAGGTTATTACTTCGTTTGGTACATTTCCTTTTTCTACTGTTACGGCTGTGGATGCTCGATTTGGTAGTGGTGGTGGTATCGGTACTGGAATAGCCATAGCACCAAATCATGTGCTTACCGCAGGTCACAATGCTTACAATGCCCGTAATAATACAAATGCTACTGCTTTAAGGGCCACTGTTAGTGCAAACCAGAATGCTTTGAACTCTCGTTTTATCGGAGCTACAGGTGACCCAGCAGCAAATGTTACAAATGTAAATTTCGTAGATAATTACAACATAACAGAGAGTCCAGGAGATGATATTGCTGTTTTTACAACTAGTAATACTTTACTTCCTGACACTGATGTAATTGGTCTAATTGCGTTTGTCGATCCTGAAACTGCTGGAGGTTTAACTATTGATACAGCAGGATATCCAGGAGACAATGTCTCAGGTAATATACCAGGTAACACTGGGCGACGGGGACGTGATTTAGTACGTTCTCCAGGTGCAGCAGAATCACCAGGTAATATTGTAGGTACATTTAGCGGACGTTTTTTCTACTCTCAAGATGTTGACACTGCTGGTGGTCAGAGCGGAAGTGGTGTTTGGCACACTCTTGACGGTGAGAGTAATCCTCGCGTTTTAGGGATTCATGCTTACGGAGGAAGCACATACAACAGTGGTGTGCTGATTACGACGGATATTTATGATGAAATAATCGACCAGATTGAAACTGATTCTGGAACAACCAATGCTAATGACCTTTCAGAAAATGCAATCATTGGTAGTACTGCTAACGATGATATTTTCGGTTCTTACCGTAGAGAACGCATCCTAGGAAACGATGGTAATGACCAATTATTTGGTGGTGGTGCAAATGACCGCTTAGAAGGTGGCGATGGTGTCGATCAAGCCCTCTTCTCGGAAATATTCACCAACTATGATTTTACAATTACTGACCCCTCCAATCCTGCATTTGAATTCACACATGCACGTGGAAGCCAGAGTGATGCTACAGATACCACCAAGGATATTGAATTCGGTGTCTTTGAATTTGTTGATGCGGATGATAATGGTACCGACGATGATGGAAATCTTTTCTTTGTACCACTCCAAGTAGACCCCAACGACAACACAAAGTTAAAAGATGGTGCGCTTATTACTCCCGAAGAAGATATTCTTGATAATGGCGGTAACAAAATTGGGACAATTACTGTTGAATCTCCAGCTTGGATGTTTGACGGTGATGTAAACTATACTCTTACTATTGGTTCTGAACAGGGAATCTTATACAATTTTGCCTATATTATTGACAGTTCCGGTAGTATGTCTGGAAACAGAATTGTACAAGCTAAAGCTGCCTACCAAGAATTAACTCAATCTTTAATTGATGATGGTATTGCCAATAATAGTGAATTTGCTGTCGTAGATTTTGATAGTTCTGCATCTTTATTCGCTCCACTAGATGCACCTACCACAATTTCTACTATCAATGGGTTAATTGCTGGTGGTAGTACAAACTTTAATTCAGCTTTAGTTGAAGCACAAAATTTCTTTACGTCACGCAATAATAATGCAACTAATATTGCTTATTTTCTCTCTGATGGATTTAATAACGGTCCTGACTTCTCGTCAAGTGCTACACAGTTACAACAATTAGCAGAAGTTCGTGCTTTTGGTATTGGTAATCCGAGTTTAAGTCAATTAAACATTGTCGATTCAGATGATGCTGTTGTGCTTTCAGATCCTGCTGACTTAATCACAGAATTTAATGCAGCAACTGTAGATAAAAATATCATTGAACGCATTGATGTGAAATTAGGTGGTACTGTAGTCGATACAATTACTCCAGATCAATTGGTTGAGGATACACTTGGTCTCAAATTTGAAGGTACTATTGATGGACTCGAAGTCACACGGGAAGCAGAAAATGATATCACCTTCGATGTGGTGTTTAATGATGGTACTCCAACAACTTCTCTAGACTATAAAATTACCACGGGTCAGGAACAGGTCACACAGCAAACGGATAATGGAACAAAACAAATTATTACCTTCAGTGTGAATCAAACTGACTTCATTGAGTCTACGGTGAGCCAGTCGATCAGCCAAGAAAATAATCAAATTAGTCTTGAAAATACTATAGTAAGTCAGCCAGTAATTCGAGAAATCAACGCTAACGACCTTGATAATACTATACGAGTTAGTAACGGTGAAAACACCATATTTGGTAATGGTGGAAATGACCGTTTTATTCTCTCAGGTGGTGTCAACCTGGTAGACGGTGGTGCAGGTATCGATACTGTGGAAATCAATAAGACTCAAGAGGGGGCTGGTGGTGTTTCCAAAAATGGGAATGTAGTCAATATCGGTACTGATAATACTTTACTAAATGTAGAATTTATTGAATTCAGTGATGTTCGACTAGCTGTTGATACACTGGCGGTTACACCAATACTATCTTTAGCAAACCAAGGTATCTCGATCGCAGAAGGTAATACTGGTTCAACTACTGCGACCTTTACTGTTAATCTTTCTAGTACCACAACTGAAGATGTAGTAATTGATTTTACTACTCGTTCAGATGATGCAGATGCAGGAACTGACTTTATAGAAACTACAGGTCAATTGACAATTGCTGCGGGACAAAGCTCTGGTGATATTACGCTGGAAATATTAGGAGATACTGATGTTGAAGGAGATGAATCTGTATTTCTCGATCTGAGTGTGGTTTCTGGTGGAACATTTGCTGATGGAGCAACAACAGAAACTGCTGGGGTCAATATCATTGATGATGATAGTGTAATCAGCATGGCTATTACTGCTGACGATCCTACAGTTGTAGAAGGAGATTCCGATGCTCCATCGACTCTCACACTCACACTTGATCGCTTTGGCGGTTTAAATGGAACTGACACAATTAATATTGAAATTATTGCTGCTGGTGATAATCCTGCTCAAGCATCTGATTTCGTCGATGGTTTTTCTTCACGTGAAGTAACTTTTGCTGCTAGTGAAGATATAAAAACAATTGATATTTCTATCAATCCAGATCAAGAAATTGAAGATGATGAGACATTTGGAATTAAGCTAACAAGTGTTTCAGGGTCTGCATTAGTTCCAAGTGAGGATTTGATATTTACAATACTTGATGATGATGTTAACACACCACCAACTATCACCAGTAATCCAACATTCTCAGTTGCAGAAAACACCACAACAGTAGGAACAATTACCGCAGAAGATGCAGAAGGTAATGACCTAACATTTAACTTATTGGGTGGTGCTGACCAAGGATTATTTACTATCGATTCCAACAGTGGGGAATTAAGCTTTAATAATCCTCCCGATTTTGAAACTGCATCCGATGCTAATACTGATAACAATTACCAAGTTTCTGTTGGTGTTTCTGATGGAAGTGAAACTGTAACTCAAGACTTGACTATTAGCGTTACTGATGAGGAGGAAGAACTTACTGTTGATGATGCTACCTTCACCATAGATGAAAATAGTGACGAAGGAACACAAGTAGGGATTATTACCGCAACCGACCCCGAAGATGAAGCTCTAACTTTTGCAATAACTTCCGGAAACCTTGACCCAGATAATGATAGTAACCTAGCTTTTGCAATTGATCCCTCTACGGGAGCAATTATTGTTAATGACAAAGATGACCTCGACTTTGAAACCACCCCTAGCTTCAATTTAGAGGTTACAGCAACAGATACAGGTAGTTTAAGTGATACAGCAAACGTCACTGTCAACCTTAATGATGTTCCTCCTGCTCAGTTTGATACTGAAAGTAATAACGGAATATTTACTTTGAATGGAGGAGACCCTACCAACATCAAATTTACTTTAACTAACAACGACACCGAAAATGTCAATGAGGTGGGTGTATTTGTTGTAGATGATGAAAACGGTAATATTGATGGGTTAACTCCTGGTTCAGAGGGTTATCTCCAAGCAGCTTTAGAAAAAGCACAAGTCATCTTCTCAGCAATTGCAAATCGCCCTACTGGATTTGACTTGGAAGATATTGAAAGGGTACTTGAAGTTGATTCCGATGCACGTTTGGGCTTCTATCTAGTATCTAATGGTACAACTGATACAACACTAACTGAATTACAAGCAAGCGGAACAACAAATTTACCTATATTCTTTTCCGATTCCTCCAACCTACAAGTATCTGACTTTGCGACAGAAGGCTTTAAATTAAACTGGTCAGATGAAATAGGTAATAGTGACTTCACAGATATGGAGTTGAGCGTACAACTTACTCAAGATGCTCCTACTTCCAGCACTAATTTACAAGGACAAACACAAAATGAAATTATCGATTTGACCGATATCACCGGTCAAGTATCAGTCAATGTTGAAGTACACAGGGAAGCGAATTTCGATAATCTTGTTGGTTTCTATCAAATTACCGATACTAACGGTGGTATTGATATAAATAGTGATGGTGTGGCAGATTTGAATCCTGGTGATAGTGGATATACAGAAGCTGCTTTAACAAATCGCATCACAGGTTTAGATTTGCTTCAAGCAGATAATCAGCAAACTGCTACCTTTGATGGAATTTTGGAGGGTGGAAGTATTTTAGCCTCCTTCATTGTTGTAGATGGAACTGTGGATGAAGCAATTAATAACAATGCAGAAGTCTACTTCTCCTTCTTGGGAGCAAATACGGATCGGGCTGACCATATTCGTTTACTTGGTGATAATAGCTTTGGTTTTGAAGATTTATCTGGTGGTGGGGACAATGACTTTAATGATGTAATTGTACGAGTTAATTTTCCAACAACTTAAAACTGTTTGAAATTTTGCTCTTGTCCTACAATTCGATCGCGATACATCTCTGAAAAAACTTGCGCTCAAAACCCGTAAAATCATACTTTTGATTTTTGAGCGCCAGTTTTTTTTATATTTCCAGTTTTTTTATATTTTGTGAAGCAAAAAAATAAGTTCCTTCTCGCTGGCTTTTTTATTGTGATTATTTACGTTGATGTTACCAAATCAAGATCTGTTTTCACTGATTTGTAGTTGCCCGAGCAGAAAAAAGCTATAATCACGTTTCTATCATTGCCAGATATTCTGCAATTATTCTGATGCTTCGGGCTACTGGTATCATTATTTGTCTGGGTTACATTTTCGGATTGCTATCCACAGCAATTCCTGGGGGAGGTGTTTGGATTCTCCTACTGGGTGTCGTTGGTGCAGTTTTAGCTAAAAGACGTCCAATATCAAGGCGTAAACAGACTGAAGCAATTACGCGACCGCCAACAAAACAAAAAAAATCATTTCTGGCAAATAATACTTCACAATCGGTTAGAGCACAATCAATCAAAACACAATCGATGAAACCAAAATCGATTATCTGGTTGATTGGCGGCTTCATTGGTGTGTTGGCAAGTTTTTATCTTCAATTTCGACTGCCACAACCGCTTCCAAATGATATTAGCAGGTTTATCCCAAAAACAGATAATAATTTTCAAGAACAAGTATTTATTGTCCGAGGTGAAGTAACAAGTAAACCTCGCTTAACTCGTTCTGGACGGGGACAGTTTTGGTTAAAACCCAAACAAATAGATGAGGTAAGAAAAGAAAATAATGCAGACGACACCCTTAAAGGTGTAAACGGTAAATTATATGTTACCGTACCTATTCTTCAAGCTACTGGTTTGCATCCCGGCGAACGAATTGCTGTTACAGGAATTTTATATCAACCACGACCAGCAAGTAATCCTGGCGGTTTTGACTTCCAAAAGTATCTCCAAAGACAAGGAGCTTTTGCTGGTTTGAGCGGACGTCAAGTGAATATTCTAGAGGAAACGCAAGGATGGGGATGGTGGAAAATTCGTCAAAAAATTGTGCGATTGCATCTTGCTGGATTGGGTGTTCCCCAAGGTCCGATGCTAAGTGCAATGGTTTTGGGAAACAAAGCTGTCGATTTACCCTATGACATTCGCGATTTATTTGTTAAAGCAGGATTAGCTCACGTAATTGCAGCTTCAGGATTTCATACTTCCTTAATTTTAGGATTAGTTTTAAATATCACTAAGCGCTTGAGCCGAGGAATACAATTCAGTGCTGGCTGCATTGCTCTGATTGTATTTGTTAGCCTTACAGGTTTTCAAGCTTCCATTCTCAGAGCAGCGATTATGGGATTTGCAGCTTTGTTAGGGATCGGTTTAAAACGTAAAGTAAAGCAGTTGGGATCCTTATTATTAGCCGCAACATTATTATTACTAGTAAACCCCTTATGGATTTGGGATTTGGGTTTCCAGCTTAGTTTTTTAGCCACCCTAGGTTTAATTACAACAGTTCCTCTCATTACCAAGGGTTTAAATTGGTTACCACCCACCATTGCTTCCCTCATATCAGTTCCTGTTGCTGCAACGATTTGGACTTTACCCTTGCAGTTATATGTTTTTGGAGTTGTCCCAGCCTATAGTATTTTACTTAATATCATCAGCACACCATTGATTTCTGCAATCTGTATTGGTGGAATTATCAGTGCTTTAGTGGGTTTAGCCGCTCAAAATATCGGCAGTAGTTTAGCAGGATTTTTGTACTTACCTACAGATTGGTTGATTAAATTAGTTGAATTTTTTAATCAGCTACCAGGAAATTCCATTGCTTTGGGAAAAATTGCTATTTGGCAGCTATTAACTGTTTACGGCATCATTCTTTTAGTTTGTTTTTTAACTTGGTTTAAGCGTAGATGGTGGTTTGGTGGCTTAATTGCATTAATTGTAGTGCTGCTTCCTACTTGGCATAATTCTAGTAATTTATTTCAAGTTACAGTAATGGCTGCAGGAACAGAACCAGTTATAGTTATTCAAAACCAAGGAGAAGTAACATTAATCAATAGCGGTAGCGAAAAAACAGCTAGATTTGCAATAATTCCTTTTTTAAAACAACAAGGTGTAAACCAAATTTTTGCTGCGATCGCCAATAATTTTGAGAATGATAACGAAAGTGGGTGGTTAACACTACTCCAAAATTTTTCATTCAAAAACTTCTATCAATATTCTGCCGTTCCCGAACAAAATTTTTCCCAGAAGATAATCCAGGAGCAATTACAAGCACAAAAAACTATATCTCAACCTTTATTATTAGGAACGCCTATTAATACAGGGACAGCAGTAGTAAACTTAATTAACGAGCGAATTCCAATATTAGAAATTCAAATTCAAAATCAAAGTTGGCTGTTGGTAGGTAATCTCAAACGCAGCGATTTATTTAAAACAGTCGAAAACAATTATTTACCTCATCCTCAAGTATTATGGTATTCAGGTGATGCTTGGCAAAAACTGATTAGCGTTATTAAGCCTAAAGTTGCTATTATTTCTACCCCAGATACTCAACAAACAAAATCTTTGTTGTCAAAAATTCAAAAAGAAACACAAACACAGGTATTCTTCACTCGCAGCGATGGTGCAATAAAATGGACGCCAGAAAACAAATTTGAAGCTGCAATTCAGCAAAATGAAAATCAAACGTCAGTGATGTAATAAGTGAGGAATAGGACGCAGCAAAAAAAGACGATTAAGAATATCAAATAGGGAACCAACAATAATAGAAAAATTTTCTAACAACTTTGGCGATGAATGTAGAGCATTACTAACTAAATAAGGCTTACTGAATAAATACATTAGTTTGACGGACTCACACAATTCGCTTAAAACCCACCAATTATATTGAATTATTTTTTAGAGTAAATTTTCTTGAATCTGCTCATTTTATGTGGAGTTCGACTATACCAACGCAATAATACTTTTGCTAACTGATAGGGATTATGGCGTACATAACCAACTTCATCTTCTTGGATCACATTTGCAGGTACGATCCTTCGTCCTAATTTACTTATAGCTTCGCGATCTATAAATACAGGATGGGATTTTTCCTTTGCATAGCGAAATAAAGCACGAGAAGAGGGAGACTTCTTGTGGACTAATACTGAATTAAATAAACGCCGACCACAAGCCTTATCGATCGCTTCTATGTGATCGGCTACGCTATATCCATCAGTTTCTCCGGGTTGAGTCATAATATTACAGACATAAATACGTGGAGAGGTTGAAGCTGCGATCGCATCAGAAATTTCTGGTACCAAAAGATTAGGAATTACACTAGTATAAAGACTACCAGGTCCCATGACTATACAATCTGCTTCTTTTATAGCTTTGATTGCTGTAGGCAAAGCTGGTGGAGCAGCTGGAGTACAACCAATTTTGGCAATTTTTCCCCCTGCCTCAGTAATATTAGACTCACCTTCAATACGACGACCATCGGTTAGTTCCGCCCAAAGTTGAACGTCACTTAAAGTTGCAGGGAGAACTTGACCTCTAATCGCTAAGACTTTGGAACTTGCTGCAACAGCCCTTTCTAAGTCCCCAGTAATTTCACTCATGGCAGTTAAAAATAAATTACCAAAACTATGGCCGCTCAAACCATCCCCAGCACTAAAACGGTATTGGAATAATTCTGTCAATAGTTTTTCTTCATCTGCCAAACCAGACAAGCAATTACGAATATCTCCTGGCGGTAAAACACCAATTTCTCGACGCAATCTTCCTGAAGAACCACCATCATCGGCAACAGTTACAATTGCCGTAATATTTGCGCTGTAAGCTTTAAGACCCCTTAACAAAGTAGAAAGTCCAGTTCCACCACCAACAACTACAATCTTTGGTCCTCGATATAAACGGCGATGTGCCATCAAGGCATCAACTAATTGCTCTTCACCTTGCGGTCTGAATGCCTCAGTTACGGAACCAACAGTACGGGTTTGCCCCCATAAAAGTAAAACTAAACCGCACAATAAAACAATTGGACCGCTGACATAATAAGGTACAATGTCGGTAATAAACTCTAAAAAAATCTTAAATAATTGAATTATCCTGTAAATTGGGGTAAGTCTGACCCAAATTGCTAATCCTAAACAAGCAAGAATTACGCCACTTACGCTTATTAACAACCAACGCTTAACAGATAGTCCGGGTGATAACCACTTAAACCATTGGCTTACTCGATGAGGAGTGCGGCGGCGAGACTGTTGTTGCACAACATTTAAGGCGTGTTTAAAAAAACCTATTGACATAGCAACAAATGCAACATAAATATAAATTTTGACCTATTGAAAATGTACAACAGTTGGCTTATTCCCTAGGTATGGATTTATTACATTTTCTTTGTCTGTTAGATTTTACGCATTTTATTACAGTTGTCCGCATGTTTATGAACATATCCATCTCCAGAATGATACCCTGAATAAATTTTAGATGGTTAGATGTCCCTATATTTGTGAGAATAAAGTACCTTTATAAAAACTTAAACTGCCTCAGTAAATTTCACCTAAAATAAACAGGACTAAATAATAACTCAATTGTGTTTTGATTCCGGATTCTCATCTTGAAATTTTCCTACAAAAAAACGGACCGTTCCCTACGCTATACTAGTCGCCGTTCCCTGTTAGCCAGCAAAGGGAAAGCACCAGAGCAAAGTTATTAAAACTAATGGAAAAACGTATTTTAGGAATAGATCCGGGTTTAGCAATTTTAGGATTTGGGATAATCAATTGTCAGACAAATCAAACCCAAATTCATCATAATTCTGTACAACTACTTGACTTTGGTGTAATTCGTACACCAGCAAAAACTGAGTTGGGAAAAAGGTTATGCACGTTGCACGATGATTTACATACTTTGATAGAAGAATGGAAACCGGACTTGGTTGCAATAGAAAAATTTTTTTTCTACCGAATGTCAAACACTATTTTGGTTGCACAAGCTAGAGGAGTTGTAATGTTAGCTTTAGCCCAAAAATCTGTTAATACCGTCGAATTTGCCCCTTCTCAAATTAAGTTAGCCCTAACTGGTCGCGGTAACGCGGAAAAATACCAAGTTCAAGAAGCGGTAGCACAGGAATTAGATTTAGACTATGTTCCCCGTCCTGACGATGCTGCTGATGCATTAGCGATCGCATTAACCGCTTGGTTTCAATCTTAAGATGAAAGGCAAAATAAACAGAATTTGCGTGAGAAACATCTGCGAGCAGCCGTGAAGCGTTCACCTGATTAATTTGGTATTACCTGTAAGCTATTACGATCAAAAGCTAAAATCAAATAGTCACCCAAATACTTGTATCTACCGTGGATACCACAACCTGTCCTCGCTGCAAGCAGCACATTGAACCTCAAGCTATTACCTGTCCATTTTGTCGTACCCAGCTAAAAGCTTACGGACATCCAGGAATTCCTTTACATCGTTCTACTAATGAAGAGTATTTGTGCGACACCTGTGTTTATCACAGTGATGATACCTGTAATTTTCCCAAACGCCCTTACGCAAAGGAATGTACCATATACGAAGATATCCGAGTCCAAGAATTAGAACAAAAACAGCAACAAGAAGCAAATAAATTTAGTAATCAATTGATTTTTTGGTTAAAACGCAATCAGTTTTTAATCTTGTTACTGTGTTTGCTATTAATTTGTTTTCTTTTTGCCTTAATAACTTCTGGGTAAATTAATTGGAGAAATTCACCAGAAAAATAAAACAGGAAAAAGAAACTTAAAGCGATCAGATTTCCACCCAAAAAAAAAGTAAAGATTTTGATGTGACAGAACTTTACAATCACTTTGAAATTAAGATGATGGTTGGATAATGATATCAGAATGATCTGGATGAGTTACAACAAACTTATAAATACCGATATCCAAATCTATTAGCTTAGATGCATCTTTGAGAACCGATGTTCTGATCCTCGAACTTCTACAGCGAATATAAAGAGTTCTGTTATTGGGGTCAAAACTCAAATGACAAACACCCCAAAAAGGAAATTTATTTGCCAAAAATTCAGATAATACCTGCATGAAATTCATGAAAGCTTTAGCTCCCAGTAGTGAGAAAAACCTATTATTTCAATAAGCTGAGTGGAAGGGTTAAGAGCAAAACCACGTTTGAACCAAGCGTTTTCTTTTGTTGGCTTATAGATAGTTACGCTTAAACATAATTTAAAATATTGGCCTCAGAGCACAAATATTGTTTTGACATTTTAAATTTTGTCGTTCAAACTACATTCTTGGAAAAATTACTTTGTATCTAAAATTGCATATTTTTTGTAAAATTTGATTGATTTTAATATTTTATTTATATTTTCTGTTTTTATAATTATATTATGTTAGGAAGCATGTACTTAGAAAATTTTATATCATGCCTCTTTGTGGTTTTTTACAATAAGCGATAAGCACGTTTGGACGCACTCCGTGTTTGGGCGCACTACGTGAACAGCTTGCTGCGTGCAAACACCGCATATGCGGTTCAGTGAAGCGCCGTTCGGCTTACCGCGTCTCAGGCATCGCCAAGCCTACGATACAATAATTATCATTATCAATATTTTTGTTAATTGTATTTTCTACTTCAAAACTCTCAAGCCTTATTCAGTAAAGCTTTTGGGCTGCTTGTCACCCCGTGAGGGTGTTCTTGTCGGAAGCTAGAATTTAGGTGCTAATCTTCTAACAATATGGGATGAAGCGCGTAGCGTGCCTGAAGGGCATACTCCCCACCGTCATACGGTGTAAGATACGCCCGCACGAGGAAGCGTGAATGCGTTGGGGTTTAAATCCCCAATGCCTTGCAGGCACGCTGCGCTAATGCAATTCCAAACTTCTTCCTTCTTCCTTCGTTTTAACAGGAATAAAGAATTGATGCTTTTTATTCTCTGAGATTGTTAACTCGCAATTAAAGTGACTTTCGAGAATGTTGTCGATAGAAAATACCACCAAAACCCAAAGCAACCAAGGAACCTAAAACTGAAATCGGTTCTGGAACTTCTGCTACATTTCCTCCAGGTTGTAAAACAGGAGGTGGAGTAGCTGGTGTAATGCTCGAATTACTTTTGTGGTAGGTAAAATTATCCATTACAAAGTTTCTACCTACAATATTATCGTTAGGGTTTGCGTCTACTCCTCCTGATGAAGTAAATTTCACTCTATCGACCCCTATGTAGTCAAAAATAAATTTCTTGGATTGGCTGGGGTTAACAACCACATTTTGTGAATATTTCAATATTCCCCCTGAAAATCCTTCCACCAAGATATTCAATCCATTATTCCAAGCAGCAGTCAGGAAAGTACTTTGAAAGTCGAATAGATCACCTGTAACTTCTGCTGGTTTTGCATACCAATTAAATGCAGTATAGTCCCCTGAAGCTAAACCATTCTCATAACCAGAACCAGGATGAAATATCTGGTTTACGTATCCAAAATTAACCCAGTCTAAACCACCGTAACCGCTTTCTACTGCACCAAATCCATAGGTTGTTTCTATATCATCAAATGTTACTACAACTGCTTCGGCTTGTTTCTCGAATACTGTTGTGATCGCAAGCATACTCAAAACAGTAATTGATACTTTTTTGACTAAGTTTAAAGTGTTTATGTAATTCATTAATTTATAAGGGTAAATTTTGATAGTGCAATTTCTGTAGTCAGTAATGTCAGTAAGACAGTTTTAGTAGAAGCACGTACCTTTTTTATTACCGCGACTTCCGAGAAGAATAGATGTTAAATTTTTTCTTTAGTTCCCAGTAAAATAACGGTTATTCATATACCTATTTATTCAAATAAAGCAATATATGTATTTATCTTATATAAGCTCATGTAACAAAAGTATCAACTAAAGTAATCATAAACAATAATTATTACAATGTAAATCACACGAAATTACACTGATAGTATTTTGTGAAGTGTTTTTTGTCAGTATAATTTCTGCTGTCTACTTTAGAAGAATGATGTCTATTTTTTTCTTAATTTTTTTGCTGACTTTAAAACGATATTAAAATATTCGTTCTGAATATCTCAGCCAAAGAAAATTATCTTAAGAAACAACTTATTCTCATTAAACTGATAAAATTTGCAATAAACCTATATATTAGAAACTAGAAATATAACCAAAGTCAAGATGTAAAAGTTACATTTTTTCCTGAAAAATTGATTCTCTTTTAAAACGAGCATCACAAATAAATTGACAATAATTATTAATAAGCTTTAATATACCTCTATCGTGCAAGCAAGTAACTATTAATACAAATGAAGTCTATCTTACGTTCTTTGGGGCTGGGATTGATGGCTGTGGTTCTTGTCTTCTTAACTAACTGTGCTCAGTCTACAAATATTAGTCAAGAAGATGTGAGCCCTAAAGTTGATATGGTTGCAGCCAATAATATGAACTATACCGAGCAAGTTCAGGCAGGTGTCAAGTATTTCCAAAAACAAGCTCAAGAGCAATTACCATTAGCAGAACAACTTTTAGAAGCTCTTAAAAGCAATAACCTTGAAGCAGCCAAGAAAGCCTATGTGGAGTCTCGTCCACCTTACGAACAAATAGAAGTTTTAGCTGGTAATTTCGAGCAAGAAGATACTGATATTGATGCTCGTCCCTATGCATTTGATAATGGTGACGAAGATGAGGGTTTTAAGGGGTTCCATAAAATTGAGGCTTTTATTTATCGAGATGACAATCTCAAAGCTGCAGTCCCTTATGGAGAAGGTTTGATCGCAAGTATTAAATCACTAATTGATAAGTTAAACGACCCTAGTAATTTCAATGCCAAAGACCATTTTGGTGGTATGATTGCAGTCGCGACTGAAGTTCCTGCAAAGAAAATTTCTAGCGAAGAAGAAACTTGGTCAGATCAAAGCTTATTAATCGAATGGCACTAAGAAAAGCTGGAACCCTTGTGGTTTAAACAGTCTGTAATTGCTTATTTAATTCATGCCGTGGTTTTGTCATCAAAGGATAAGCTTTAGGACGACGTTTACGAACTCGTGGTTGACTACGGCCTGGACGTTCTGGAACAGCCTTATGAGCAATAACTTTAAGTAAAGTGGAATAAATTTGAAGACGTTTTTTAGAATAAGCGCCTAATAATTGAGGAATAAAGTTATTTAAATGATGACGAGTACCTTGCAATGACAAGCGCAACGGAGGAGCACCGCAAGTAGTACCTGCCGACCACATCAAGCTACGAAGTAAATTGTAAGCCAGCAAATAAACGTAAATTTCTTTGCGTACCATAGAAGGAGTTTTACAACGTAAAACATCCATTCCTAGAGTAGTTTTGATATGTTTTAAATCTATTTCTGCATGCCAACGTTTGCCATAAAGTTTGATGATTTCCAGAGTAGAATAAGTATTTTTATCGCATAGTGTAGTGATTAAACTAGCTCTTTGAGTTCTAAAACCAGGAATTACAATATAATAGTATATTTCGCGCACAGTTATAGTAGCGGGTAAAGCATTAAATTCATCTTTACTCAATCCTTTGGGGCATCTTTTAGGTTTATGCCAAGTCACCAATTTGTCGCAATCTCCAACAATTTTACCTTTGTACATGGATGTTTTTCGAGCTTGGTGTTTGCGAAATACTGCGTCACAATCAAGTTTTTTAATAGTGGCTAAGTCAGCATAAGCGCAAAAAGCTCTATCCCCTAAAAGGATATCTAAGGGCTTAAGAAACTGATATAGTTTTCTAGCCAATTGAATGTCATGAGTGTTCAAAACATCGATAACTAAAGCAACAGCAGCTCCCGTTGCTAAACTAAATATCACACCAATTTTGGCTATTGGAAATCCACATCCAACTTTTTGACTTTTTGGTTGGGGATATACTTTCTGATTTTCAATTGTATCAGGCATCGACACAGTTGAACCATCTATCACTTTTACATTGGAAGACGCGCGGCATGCGCCACGAACGACCACACCACAAATGTTCTGTTGTTACTTTCTCTTCTAAATTTTGTCCAGACTTATTAAAAAGTTTTTCTAATAGTTTTTCTGGTAATCTTGACCGTGCTTGACAGTAAGCACTTGTATCAGTGGAAGGAATTTCTACTCCTTCTGCTGTTAAATAAGCAATTATTTTACTTACGGTATTATGGCAACTTTTATCAGTATCTAAAACCTGAGATAAAAATGCCCATAATGTTATGAATGGGTCAAATAATCGCTTCTTGTATTTTATTTTTAATTCTTCGAGTACTTGCTCGATTGCCGGGTATGGTAATAATTCTTTAAAAGGTAATCCCAGACTTTGATTAAATTTATTCTTGAGGATTTGTACTCGTAGTGTCACAGTAGAATGGCACGAAGTTAAGACTCAAACCTTGAACTGATGGGGAGTGTGGGGAGTGTGGGAGGTGTGGGAAGTGTGGGAGGTAGCTT
>NZ_LMTZ01000126.1 GCF_001456025.1 Mastigocoleus testarum BC008 | reverse complement strand
GATTTAGGACAGGACTAAGATTTTTATTACTATAGTTTTAACCGTCAGTAAACATTCTGTTAGGAATTTTATTCTACAAAATATATGTTGTGGAATCTTATAGGAAAACCGCAAGGACAAACGATCGCATATTTTATGATTTCTTCTTTCCTAAACGGAGACAATCTTCTTGATGTAACCAAGTACTTTGTTGAGTAACCTTAACTGGCTTGGAAGTTAGAACTACATTACCATTACTATCCAATACCCAATCTTGAGCTTGTACTATTGGATTAGGTTGTTCATTTTTGTTCTGTTCAATTGGCTTCGATAACTGATTTTTTGTTTGCGTTGGTTTAGTTTTAGGTTTTGGTTTAGATATTTCTCTTTCTTTCGTAACGCTCCAATCTTCCCAAGTCGAATTGGGATCGAAAACATTATAAGGAGAAGGAGGTAAACCACCCTTTCCAGTAATAAAAAACTGACTTCTTTGACCTGAAGCAATACAAATATTTCGACTAATTAAACTTGCTGCATCAACCACATCTGTGGGTAACTCTTCTGTTCCCCGTGAGGGTTCAACAAGATTATTGATAGATATCTGACCGCTTAAGGAGGGGTTTTGTTGAGAAATAGCGGTAATGTCACTGCTAGGTAAGTTCTCAGGTTCTAAATCTGCAGGATTATTCGTGTTTAATAAACTTTGTAACTCTTCTCTGCTCCGTGGAGATAAACCGAAAATCCCTTGAGTCGCTATATTAATATTTCCACCTCTACCACTGAAAGCATTAGCAGTAATATCATTATTTCCTTGGGGAGATGCAACTATAAAGGGAGTATCAATATTTATATTACCACCGTCACCACCAAACTGTTGATTTCCTGCGGTACTTGATATTTGACTACTATTACGTAGTAATAATAAGTCTTTAAGTTTAAGTGTAATATTGCCACCTTTACTAGCGCGGGTTTTAGCAGTTATTTTTCCATTATCAAGAGTTAGAAAGTCTGTTTTCAATTCAACATCCCCACCAATACCTGACCCTTGATTATCTACGATAATGTTTGCATTATCTTTAACTATCACTCCTTTGCTTGTAACAATTGCAACCTTTCCTGCATTACCTTTACTCCCAATGCTGGTACTACTAGTAACTGCAGCACTATTAGTCAGAGAAAGGGACTGTGCAAAGATATTAATACTTCCCCCCTGTCCTACACTGGGAAATTTAGGATTACCAATTGCAGCAAAAACACCACTTGTACCGCCATGACTATTAAAACCATCTAAGATTACACTTTCTCTTGCTCTTATAGTAATATTTCCTGAATTACCAAATTTAAAAGTATTAGCAGTAATCTCAGCCCCATTTTTAATGGTTACGGAACCTGTGTCGATTTCAACATTTCCCCCTTGGCGGAAACTATCAGTTTCCAGGGTGGTAAAAATTCCAGTTAAGTGTTGAAAATCTAAATTGGGATTTGTCCTACCTCCATCGAAGACAATGCGATCGCGCACATTTATCTTCACATTACCGGCGTTTCCCTGTCCTTCAGTTTTTGTTTGTAGACGAGCACCATCGCTTAAAGTAAAAGAATTAGCCTTAATGTTGATGTCTCCAGAATTTCCAATTCCCTGTGGGTCTATGCCAGTAAATATACCACTAGCAAATCCATCGCTATAAAGTCCATCGAATAAAATATGACCACGCACATCAATCTTCACATTTCCGGCGTTTCCGACTCCACCTTCATTTCCTGTTTGTATTTCTGCGCCCTCTAACAAAGAGAATGAGTTAGCTTTAATTATTACTCCACCAGTATTACCTATACTATTTGGTAATACGCGATTAAAGATAGTGCTTCCTTCGCTAAGAGAAACTTTACCTTGAGCTTGCACCAAAATACGCCCCGTGTTACCTTGACCCTTTGTTGAGTTTCTAACAGCAGAAAAATCTTTGACATAAAAAGAATCAGTAGTAATTTTTATATCACCACCTTCACCTATTGCTCCAGTATTTACTAGGCTTTCAATCCTACTTGTTATTTTTCTTCCTTGAATACTAAACCCTTTGACTACAGTAGATTGCTGAGCATTTAAAGTAATATCTCCAGCCTGACTTTCATTACTCCCTAACCCTGAAGCAATTCCAGCAAACAGATAGCCTCCTGTTATTTCTATATTTCTGGCATGAACACTAATACTACCTTGATTATTCGCAACTACATTTACCCTACCCCGGTTTTGAATAACAACATCAGTTCTTGGGGTATTACCAGGAATATTTAAATTCGGAATTTTACTATTAACATTTAGTCTTGCGAACCCATTATCTGCAATTCCAGCTAATTGCACTTGACCACCCAGAGCATGCAATCCTCCTCCATCAATAATGATATCTCCACCCACCAGTAGCAAACTCTTACCATCAGGTACTCGTAAACCAAAAACAGGTCTTCCCAATAAATTCACTCCAGCAGGTGCAGTTGACTTACTCTCAATTCTTCCTGGATTACCTGCAAACTGTAACCCTGTGGGAACATTTATCTTTAATAAAGGTGGAGTTTGTGGATTGGTTGCACTAAATTTAAACTCATCATCAAAGACAAAACTATTTGCAGTACTCCCAACAAAAGAACCTCCTAGATCCAAACTGGAATTTTGACCAAATACGATTCCACCAGGATTAATAAAAAATAAGTTAGCTCTACCATCTACACCCAAGGTTCCCAAAATATTAGATACTTTTCCCCCTGTGACTCTGGTTAAAATATTCTCAATACCTGCAGGATTATTAAAATAAACTCTTTGGGATTCTCCAACATTAAATTCGGAAAAACTATGAAATAGGTTTATTCCCCTAGTTGCACCACCATCAATTCTTTCTGCAGGTGAACCTTTAATTTCAACATTGGGAGTAACTCTTGAAGCTTCAGTTCCTAAACTTGCATCTGGGGTAATTTGAGCATTTGCCGAACTTTGCCAAAATATACTTAAAAAACCCAGAAAAAACTGGAGTGAAACGATAGTTGATAAACGAATCACTTTGTGAAAGATAGAATAATTCACCACAACCAAAGGTTGTCTCAACATTTTTCAGAGTTAGCTAGCACATTTAGGGTAGATTAATATTTTTATTGCATAGTTTTAAGCATCAGTAAACATTATGTTAAGAATTTTATTCTAAAATATATATATTGTGGAATATAACAGCGAAATAATAAGGGAAACTCAATCAAATATTTTATGATAATGTCCTTAAAAACTGAAGATTTTCTTAATTTAATTAAGTGTCCCAAATATCGATGACCTGTATTTATTCTTAGATTTGATAATGCGTAATTGTAATTACCTTGTAAGGAATATATTTTATCTGTAAAGACTTAATAGGTAACTACATATTCAACAAACTTATTTGCTGTCGGTGTATCAATACACAAGAAGATCGCTAAGTAAATAAATACAAACTGAATCCAGGTTTTGAGAAAATTCATGACTTAATAACTCCACAATTGATTATGATTATTGCTCGGGATATTAATTACTTAGGGGTTGGTACAAATAACTTATGCACCTGTGAAAACATCTGTTAATTTTACCGAAAAATTTGGGTCTAAAGCCCCGCTTTTATAAGGCGACTTTCTGATATAATTCACGGCAGAGGTTAGGGTAATCAACCTCTTAAAACACCCAGTGCCGAGAGGTAGCGAACCTTGAAAACCTTCATATATAGGGTTTTGTGCAGAAAAAAGCTTGCACAGGTAAAATCTTTAAGCATCAAGTACAGAGAAACCAAATTTTGTTAGTCTTCTCAAGGTAGGGCAGGGCATGTCCGAACCAACTCGCTCTATGGGTTAAACGCTTAAGGAGAGAAGCATCTCTGAGCTAGATACCGTAAGGAATTTAGTTTAAGTGAACTCGTTGAACTAAGAATCTCCGTCCTTATAGGACGGCAGAGTGTCAAAAATAGTGTAACTGACAATAGTAAGTTTTTGTACTTACTCTTTATCCTAACGATAATATCGATACTTACCCTGAGTAACCACTGATTGCTAACTGAGTTTTTCATAAGAATTATCTGAGAAAAATTAAATGGTAAATTAAAATAATCTTAATAAAATTGAAAATATATTATAAATAATCTTATCTTCATTTTATCCACTGTCTGACGACCCAAACTTTTGATTTAAAAACAGCTAAATGATTATTTTTTGTAAACTTTTTCAATCTTTGTTAAATCATATTTTGCTATCAAAAATAACGTCTTTTCTATAAAAGAGCATTACTTTTCCATTTCTATATTTTGGCTCCACTTACAAATATCTAACAGAAATAAGTTTGAAATTGTCCCAACTGTGACAAAATTCTAAATATCTAACTAATTTTTCTATTTTTTTTTACAATAATAAAAAGTTGGATTTTGCTCGAATTCTTCACAATGCTTACCTTCAAGAAAATCAACCTCTGCAGCTTTTAATACTGCTGTCATATCTCTTCACTCGAAGTCAATAATATGTTCCTCCAAACCTAATCCAATAAGCTGTTATTCACGGATAACTTGCAATTCCATAGATGAGTCCCAGCTCCATCATTTGTTATAGCGTGGACTCACTCCTCAATGTTTTGTAGCTCACGATCCATTAATCTCGAAGATTTAGTTGTGTTAGATTCTGGTTGTGTTGGTTGTTGTGGTTGAATAAAATTTACCAGGGTCATAAGCATAGGCAAAGCAAACGCCAAAACAAGAGCGATCGCAGCCCATTGAAAGATAGCAGGTCGTTTGCGCCCTTTGGTAGGATAACCACAACTAAGGCAAATTTCCTCTTCATCACTGTTTAAAGTCCCACAAACATTACAAGGTTCTAATGCCATTTTTTACTTCCTCATTTTGAGCGTTCAAAAGTACCTTTAATTACATGATGCTTTAGCATACACTTATCTTGACAGAAGAGTAAGGGATGTGGGGAACTTAGGCTTTGAACTAAGTTTATATTTATAGAGCGAGGCTAGAATATACAGCTAAACAATTTCCATTGTCAACCAATTGTCAATCAATTTTGCAGAGCATGGGAAATAGTTGCGTACACAATGAAAAGGGAAACTTTAGCGAAAATCATATCACCACTCATGGTAAAGTTTCTGGACGTAAAACATAATTTCTTCCCTAGGTAATCTAATCTTTGGCTCTTGTTGGGGATATAAACTTTCTACTGTTGTGTAGTCTTGTTCTACAACCTTAGCGGTTGCTTTTAGAAGCGATCGCTCAATTAAAAATCTTAAGCCAGGTATCTTCATCATAGGGTTGCACCAATTCCCGTACAAAATAACGAACGTCCGTGTCTTATTTTCAGTTTCTGGATAAAGAATGAAAAATTGTAGTATCTCACCCAGAGAAATTTTAGCTTTGAACAGGGTAATACAAGGAAAACTGTACTCCAGTTCATTTACTATTTGTTTGGGAAGATTTAATAAAGACGGGTTCTGGAGAATTTCATTCAATGTGTTGTTTTCTCGCAGGAAAGTTTGGATAACTTTTGCATAATAACCATCCGAATCAAAACTTTGAACTGGATTGTCTCGAATTCTGAAGATGTCATGGTGAACGCCATTTTGATGATTGAAGTCATAGTTGATTCTAATAGAATTGAAAAAACTAGCTTGAATACTCTTACTACCTGTAATATCTACAAAATTAAAACCTTTTGTCCTTTCAGAAATTAGATTGGGGATGGGTAAACGCGGTTCAAAAATCCCATAAGTCCAAATCAGATCGTCTTGGACAATCAAATCCAAAGCATTTGCAATAGCTTCTCCCTTTGGTTCTCCATCCTTGACAAGTTTTCCTTCCCCATTGAATTCCAGCGCGTGAAAAGGACAAGTAATAGAACTGTGAGTTTGACAAATCCAGCCATTAGAAAGAGGAGCTTGCATATGAGGACATACATTTTCTAGGGCAAAAATTTTTCCTTGGCTATTTTGCCAAATAACATAGTCACAATTATTGAGCGTAATTTTGTAAGGTTTATTTATCCCCAGCATAGAACGATGAGCAACTAGCCAAGGAGCTCCGGGAAGAATCGCATTCATTATTTTAAATAGTTTTATTGCTAATTAACTACCAATCTATGATGTAAATCTTGTCACTTGCATTGACTTGAGTTAAGAATTTCTTTTGCACCTGAGAGAATCTTTAAAAATATTATTTTTACTTCAAATCTTTACACGACTAACTACTTTAACTTCTCTGCTGATAAACTCTGCGCTTTAAACGACTGAGAGATTCTGGTTCAATACCTAAATATGAGGCGAGATAGTACTGGGGAATACGTTGTAATAGTTGAGGTTCATTTTCCAACAGCTGAAGATAGCGTTCTTCAGGAGTATCGAGTAAAAGAGAAAGTAACTTATCTCTCAGCATAAATGCAAGGTCTTCAGCTACCGCTCTTAGCAATTTTTGACCTTCAGGAGCTTCCTCGAAACAAGTCATTGCTTGACGATCAAATATTAAAACCTCAGAATTCTCAATTGCCTGACAGGAGAAGCAGGCAGGTTTATGCTTTTGAAAGCTCTCGTAATCCCCCAAGGTTTGATGTTCTGTATGAAAGAAAAGAGTGTATTCTTTACCGTTTTTTAGGACAAAAGTTCTGAGACATCCTTGGAGAGTAAAAGCGACAAAACTACAAATATCGCCCTCGCGAAATAAGAATTCTCCCTTACGCACCTTTACAGATTTTACGAGACTTCCAACAAGTTTAGTGTCGATTTTGAATTCAGGTAACAATCTCTCGACAAATGCATAAAATGGTTCATGCATCCACATCTAAATATGTTTGCTAAAAAATTTAATTTTGTGTTCTAATTTTCTCACGTTTCTGTTTATCTGCCCAATAACTTGATTTAAGACAAGATGTCTTTTTTCTGGCGACCTGTTCATTAGCTGTTGCTAGTTTTAAACCTGTAAATTTCGCTGTTCCCTCATTTAAAAGTAAATAAATCCTCTTAATTAGGGAAAACTACTATCGTACTCCTGTAATTTGGCAATTTGGTATTAGGTAACCAAAGGGTTAATACATCATTAGTTTGGAAAAGCAAATGCGAAATAAATCCCTACTCAGTTTTTTTAGTTTTTCTTTATCCTTATTGGTATTTAATTCCCAAGCTCATGCTTTACCGGGGGAAGCGGTAGAAAAAGTTAGTACCTGGATTAAAGCACATCCTACTCTGCAACCAAGGAGTGGAGAACGATTATTTGTAAAAAAAAGTGACACAGCAGCCCAAAGATTTAGTTTCCTTTCTTCTGTATTAGCTCCCGGTAAAGTTGGAGTACCTACCAATCGAAGTAGAATTCGTAGCGAACGAATTACTATGTATGACGCCATCAATGGTATGTCATTCCAACGTCTAAAAGAATCTTTGCGAGTGATTTACGGCTTGGATATCTATCAAGACTACAATCGCTCTGATAAAGTTTATGAATATCCCAACCAGAGCGTAATTAACTCAGCTCGCTTTGCCAAAACTCCAATTCGGGAAGCTTTAAAAGGAGAACTCAGGATTGGCGATCGCTTTGCTTATTGGGTAGAAGTTGCTCAACCCAAAAATGGCAAAGCTTACTTTGGAAAAATCACAGTTCTTCTAAGAAGCGATTTAGAAAAACTCAAAACTGAATTACAAAGTCGTTAATATTCGCAGTCGTTAATATTCGATGTGTTTCCAGACACCAGAAAATATACTTTCGCAACCACTGCCGATTCTTAATAAATCTTCCTTAAGCAGTGGAGGCCAATTTATACCTGCTTTGTGCCCCGCAGCAAATAGCTTTTGAGAATTAACTGTTAATTTATACAAGCTATAAGCGAGCTCTCTATCTAAAGTTGTGGAATCTTTCAAACCTTCATGTAATACCTTTAGCGCCAGTAAAATAGATGTCACCTGTCCGGGAATAGGGGGTTTACCTTGCTGCATCCTTGCAATTAAGGCATCAGGATTTTCTTCAGGATTGCTCGTCTGAGCAATCAGTAATTTGCGAGCTATTTCGTAATTCATTTTACTAGACTATCGCAGTTTATTCCGATTGTCGCCCCATAAGGTGTTTGAGTAGAGGTAATGGGAAAAACCAATTATCAATGACTCATTCATTACCCATTACCAATTCCTAATCCTTTTCGCTCGACGTAGGAGATTAGAATCAATGCTGATACCTAGTCCTGAATTTTGAGGAACTGCTACTAGACCATTTTTAGCTTCCAGCTTGGGTGTTAGCCAGTTATATTGTTCTTGTGAATTGGCTGTATATTCCAGATAATCGGTGTTTAAGCAAGATGCCAGGTGAAGAGTGTAAATTATATCGGCTCCAGGACGTGGATTATGAATCGCAACAGGAATTCCCACTTTCTTAGCTTCTTGTGCGACTCTTAGAGTGCGTATTATGCCGCCATTGTAAATAATGTCTGGTTGGATAATATCCGCAACCCGATTTTTCAAAATCCATTGAAAACGAGCAAAACTAGTCTCTTATTCCCCTGTAGCAATGGGAATAGAAAGAGCATCAGCAACGCATTTTGTTTGCTCGAAATCGTCAAAGGGACAAGGTTCTTCAAAAAAAGAAATATTGTAGGATTCAAGCATTTTACCTACTTCGATTCCTGCGGTTGCATCGTAAGATCCATTAGCATCTACATAAATATCTATATCCGACGCAAAAGTCTTGCGTGCTAAAGATACAAGACCCTCTGTTCGTCCAGGAGCAGCATCAGCATTCCGACTCATTCTTCCACCAATTTTGAACTTAACAGCTTTAGCCCGTGTTTCTTCGAGAGATTTTTCTAATCAAGCAACTTCTTCTTCTGGTGTGGTATCACGACGAGTGCTGGAGATATAAACAGGAATAGATTTGGCCATCGCTCCTCCCAAAAGTTTTCCTAAAAGTCGATTTGATACTTTTCCGAGAAGATCGAGTAAACTCAGTTCTAGCCAGGCAACACAACACCACAAAGCTAAACCAGACAACTTATAATTAGAAGAGAATAAGTAAACCCCATCTATAAGGGATGGTAAATCTCTCGCATCCTTACCGATAAAATAAGGAATTACTAACTTTTGCAAAATTGGGTAAAGATATGCAAAACGTTCATTAGCAATAGCAATTCCCCTAGCTCCATCGGTAGAAGTAGTACGTATCAAATAAATTTGCCGACCCTTAGACAAAAAACGTAGTAAGGGAAATTTTCTATGAGTAAGCTTAGTTTGTAAAAGTTCAATCGAAGCTATTTTTACAGGTGATGAGAAAACTTTGTATAACTCTAGCAAGGGTGTGTTTGGAGCAGAAGCCGATTGCGAAGTCATTATTTCATTAAACTTTTGTAAATATAGGAAGCCCTTAAATCTCAGGAATATGCGGACTCAGAAGTTAAATTTATTCGTCATTTATCTTTGTTTTCTAAAGTTAATTCTAGCAATATTTATATGAACTTAATTATTTTTTATTCAGGAATCAAAAATAAGACATATCATACTTGTGATATCCATAAAATATATAGCGATATAGTTAATAACGAGTGATTCAAAAACAAGAAGGAAATCCCATAGATTTATCTGAGGATTCGGATAATTGTTTATAATTTACCCGCAATAAGTATCCGCAATAATTTGTAAGACGCTTCATATAATTCTTGACTTTCCGCCTTATACTCTTAGTATCTGTTATTACGCCCTCTGGGCTAAAATTATTTTATAGTCAGTTCTATGTTGCCTTGGTATTAATGTGCTAGACCTGTGAAAGTTTACTTTTTTAATCTAGTAATTGTAATTAAAAATATACCAAAGTTTAAAAATATACCAATATAATATATCAATGATTTGAATCTGTTCCCTTTTAAGAGTTCCCTGTTAAGAGTTTTCTCTTGAGATTAAGAGAGTTCCCTGTCTTGCTTGAACGCGCTACCCGCACAGGTGCGTACAGCAAACAGCATTCCCAGCTTACAGGGTGCCTGCGCCGGATGGCAACCTGTGTTGTTGTGGGGTAGTCGCGCTGTTTCCTTTCATAAATGCTCGGCTTGCCGCGTTCTAAGTGTAGCAATCTTAAAAGAAATTAGTATCAGCAGTAAAATCAATTGAAAATATACACTTTTACGGAACAGAAGACTTCTAATGAATGGTAAAGATAAGGCAAAACAGGTCAAATCCAATTGGTGGAGATGGCCACTTGAAATTCTATTTCCCGATAAGAAGTTTGATGGACAATTGCAAAATCCTGGTACTGAAGAGATTTTTGATTTTGATGATGTCATAGCCGATGCAAACCCGATCGCAACAATTGCCCAAGAAATTGTTTACTACCCAGAAAACGATCAAGGAGAACTATTCGCAATATTTATTCCTGGACTAGGTCAAATAGAAGAAGAGTCTTCGAGAAGAAGTCGCAGATATGCAGCAACTCTCAAAACTGGGGTTGCTAACTTGAATAATTCTTCTTTTATTAGAAAAAATCCCATTTCCAGGTTCATTGATTCACTTCTTGACTGGATTGACGCTGCAATTCATCGTATTGGTTTATCAGGTAGCCCGGCAATTAACAATACTACAAGCCTGATTTTGAGTGCTATAGAAAACGAGACACCTGTAAATTTCTCCGGCGATAGCCATGGGACTATTTTATTAGCTCGAGCGATTCATCGTGCTAAAAGAAAATTTATTGGTCAGTATGGAAAATTTTGGAATCTTAAACAGCGACAAATTGGGTCTGCGGAGTGGGAGAAGGTTACGAACGAGGTAATAAATGTCTTCGCCTTCGGGAATGGTTATAAAAATTGGGCAAAAGGACCAAAATATATCATGGTTTCGATTGAAGGGGATGTAGTACCAGACACCTTAGGTATTACACCACAAAAAGCAGCTAAGTATAAACGAGATGATATAAAATTCCTAATTTTTTCTCGCATATTTCCCCAAGGTAGTTTTGAAGCACATAATATGATGTTCACTACAGAGCTTCTTCGTCACACATTTCTCAAAAATAATATGGAAATTGGTGATTTCAATACTTTATATGAGAAGCTAAGCAACAAAGTATTAAAACTGGCAACACCAGATGAAGTTCCATGGCCTAATGATATGAAAGATTATGTCTGGAACGAAGAAAGCCTTAATTCAATTAGTGTAGTAAGTGATTAACAAGACAGACATGGCTTGGTTAATTTATTCCTCAGTTAATTCATAATCGCAAAAAGAGTAACTCACACAAAAAACAATTTTTGCCAAAACTTCAGGCAACAGTGCAACTGTAGGAAACAAATGTAGGATCCGGTGCTGTACCTGCTGTTCAATATCAAGCAGAAACAGCACCTACAGCAAACCTTGATTGTGATAGCGTGATAGTTCCCTAATTGTTATTGTTGAACACTAGAATTTGCCGTCCTAAAATCGCTTTTGTCATACTGTACCAGAAGCGTATCGTAAAGCTGCCAATCCACTTGACATCACACAGAAACAGCAGTAAGATTAAGTTCCAGTCTGAAGAAAAGTAAGTTTTTCCCCGGAAATATTGCTATCATTGGCTCTTGGCTCCTTAGCTGCATTGCTAGGATAACCTTTGCCATCAAATCTTAATATTATTTTCTTTGAAAACAGTATATTGCTTGCATATTGTACTGTTATGTCTCTCCAACCCTTTGTCTTAGTGTCATTTATCGTGATTGGTATTTTCACTAAGTTTGTTACAGAGATTAGTTTAAATTTTTTGTTGCCAACTCCTTGGTGTATGAGCATCGTGCAACCGCCCGAGCCACAAAAGCGTACCCCACTCAGCAGGGTTAAAGCATCTTTAACGTTGTCTCCATTTAGATCTATATACTCTGTTGTAAAAGGAGAATCTTCCGCCGAAGCTTTGTGACTTTCTAAGTATTGCTTGATGGATTCCTTGATGTAGGCAGGTTTGTCAAATTTTTTTGCTTTTTTGCCATAAGCTGTGGACTTAGCCGATTGTAAGCGAGATGTAATAAAGTTTGAAGACTTCGAAGACAAAGCGTTTGGCTCGATACAACCAGTTAAACCGATAGATGCAAGAAGCCCTAGGGATATAATACTGTGTTTCATGGTATTGTCACTCTTCGGAGTTTCAAAAAATTGACATAAAAAAATTAGTCGATAGAGATATAAAATCGCCTCCTAAATTTATTTATTTTTTGAGTTTCTCTCTAAAATACCAGAGTACTAGTTAGTCTAAAATTATACGTGTTTTTGCCAAGAAAGTTAACTTTGGGTATAAGAAATTTAACTTTTGATTGAAAAAATTTAAGATATAGTTCCCATTATTCATTGCATGCTTGCGTGCAATTTTTTATTCATGTCACAACGAGGGAAGAAGAAAGAGGGAAGAAGTTTTAATCTTGCCGTTAGAGGCACCTGCAGTGAACGCGCAGCGCGTCCAAAGTTGCTTGCACTCCTCCCTTTATCCGCATCCTTACGGATGAACACGTAGTGCGTTCAAAACCTCCTCCGTCCCTCATGGACGGGGCAAGGATGCAGTTTTGTTGGCACGCGCTTACAGCGAACGCGTAGCGCGTTTAAAAGAAGAAAGGAAGATTTTTTTTGGCTACGCCAGCATTACCTTTATGGGAAACGCGCTTCTTGACATCTTCCTTTTTCCTTCCGACGTTAGGGCAGCGTTACGTTAGTAAAAGTCGGTCAACAAACAATAATGGTTCGCTTCGCTGTAGATAGGTAATTTAATTTATTAACGAAATACCCCAACTGAGGTGTTAGCTTAGTTGGGGTTTTGATTTTTTCCGCACACAAGTGTGCGGATAGAGCAGTGCCGTCTAACTTTAATGCCAATACGGGCAGTTATAAGCTTTGCTTATGACTAGTCCATTTTCACAACACTTTTATCGCTGACGGTCGCTTCAGCGATGGGTACCCACTCGGTGTGGAAAACTCCTTCTTTATCTGTACGCAAGTAGGTATGTGCGCCAAAGTAATCGCGTTGAGCCTGGGTGAGGTTCTGAGGTAGGCGCTCGCGTCGATAGCTATCGAAGTAATCTAAGGAAGCACTAAATGCAGGAACAGGAATTCCTAGTTTAGCTGCGGTAGAAACAACTTCGCGCCAAGAATTTTGTCTGTCAAGAATTGTTTGCTTAAATTCAGGAGCTAACAATAGGTTTGCGAGTGAAGAATTCTCGTCAAAAGCTTTCTTGATCTTATTCAAGAATCCAGCCCGAATAATACAACCTCCTTTCCAGATCCGTGCCATTTCGCCCAGATTCAAGTTGTAATTGTATTCTTCAGAAGCTTTAGCAAGTAAAGCCATTCCTTGAGCGTAGGAACAAATCTTCGAGCAGTAAAGGGCATCCCTTACCATCTTGATGAATTCTTTAGTCTGCCCTTGATACTTACCATTAGGACCAGAAAGTTCTTTAGATGCTGCAACTCGCTCTTGTTTGTAGGATGACATAATCCGAGCATTTACTGCTGCACCAATGGTAGGAATGGCAACACCTAATTCTAAAGCGTTTACTGCGGTCCAACGACCAGTTCCTTTTTGTCCAGCAGCATCAAGAATTAGATCTACTAATGGTAAACCAGTACCTTCATCGATGTAGGGGAAGATGTCGGCTGTAATTTCAATTAAAAACGAATTTAATTCGTCTGTAGTGTTCCATTCAGCAAAAACTTCGTGTAATTGCTTGTGATCCAAACCGCCAAGATTTTTGAGTAGGTCATATGCTTCTGCAATTAATTGCATATCACCATACTCGATACCATTGTGAACCATCTTGACATAATGTCCTGCACCACCAGGACCACAGTAAGCAACACAAGGGCCATCGTCCACCTGAGCGGCGATTTTGGTCAAAATGGGTGAAAGGTACTCATAGGAGCTTTCCGTGCCTCCAGGCATCAATGAGGGACCGTTCAGGGCTCCTTCTTCACCACCACTGACACCCATGCCAATAAATCTAAAACCTTGGGGCTCGAGCTCGCGGGTGCGTCTTTCAGTATCTTCATACAAAGAGTTGCCACCATCGATGATAATGTCACCCTCATCTAACAATGGTTTTAACTGTTCAATAACCGCATCTACTGGTCTACCAGCTTTTACCATTACCAAAATTTTGCGGGGACGTTCCAAGGATCCGACAAATTCTTTTAAATCAAACGCGGCTTTTACGTTTCTTCCTCCAGCACGAGAAGCCATGAAAGCATCTGTTTTCTCACGAGAGCGATTGTAAACAGCGATGGGAAAACCATTACGCTCTACGTTTAGAGCGATATTTTCTCCCATAACAGCTAATCCAATCACACCAAAGCTTTGTTGTGTCATAAATTTTTTGGCTAACTCTTGCATATCCTTTCATTTTTTAGGGTAGTCCGAGAAATTCAGTTCGCTCATAAAGAAGACATTAAGACTTGACAGAAATTACCAAAAAATAGGATTTACACAAATAAAAATTTTTAATTTGTTTCTTCTCTTATAATCCGCTTGCAAAATATGTCAAATTGAAATATCTAACATAGGGATGGGGAATGGCGAATAAGGGAACAAAATTATAGATGGCGAATAGTCAATAATTTGTCAATAATTTAACAACTTCGCGATCTATTAATTGACACCTTTCAGTCCAATGCCCCAGTCGTAAGACATATTAAGGAGTAACCAGAAAATGCTGGCACATTTCCTGGCATTGGCGGTCGCTATTGGTAGCATCGCCCTGTATCTAGTGGCTTTCTTTATTCCAGAAATCCACCGCAAGAAAGATTTTATCTGGAGTGGTGTAGGACTTTTTTACGCGCTAATGCTCTGGGTGTTTTCGGGTCGTATTACTGGCGGTTTATTTTTGGGTCACTTGGCTAGTGTGGCTCTTCTCGGTTGGTTTGGTTGGCAAACTTTGGAATTACGCCGCCAGTTGACACCAGAAGGACAAAAAACTCCCGTTCCCTCTATGGGAGCGCTACAAACTAACATTCAAGAACAATTTGAAAAACTCTCGATATCAGAAAAGTTAACTCAGTTAGTAAGTACAATTACTAGTACATTCTCTGCCAAAAAAGCTGAAATAGAGCAAAAGCAAAATGTTACTGCAAGTGGGACTGAATCAACAACTTTAGATAAAGCAGCTATTGATGCAATAGCTGATGCTGAAAATGCTGAAAATTCAACTGAAGCCCCTAAAGTGGCAGAAGTTGCTGAAGTTAAAGTTGAACCTCCCTCAGAACAGATCGCTAATCCAACTGAAGAAAAAGTAGAAGTTACTAGTTCTGAGCCTGATGTAGGCTTTACAACATATGAGGAAACAGAAAAAACTACTACTGAAAAAGTAGAACCGGAAACAACCGAGATAACAAACGAGCTAAAACCTCCTAATAATATTGGGTTTACAATCGTAACTCCTGATACAGAGGAAGTTGAAACACCAGAACCTCCAGCAACTACAAACACTTTAGAGGAGTCTGTAGAAACTACCATTTATGAACCGCAAGTAGAAAAAGAAGTCGAAAATGCAAAGTTAGAAAATACAGAGGCAAAAAAAGAGTCCGAGGTTATTGATACAACTGAGTTTACTATTACAACTCCTGGTGGTAAGGAGGTGAAGAATTCAGAAGGTAAAGTGACTAAAGATACGCCAAGTTGGTTGGAACAAATAGACGACGATATGGAAGAAGCTACTTTTATTCAGATCGATCCTGAAGATAGATCGCCTGAAAAAAGGCGACCTGATTATCCGAGCTTCTAACAACTTTCTTCTTAAATCTTTGCTGCAAATATCAATCATTTCTAAGGAATTTATTTTTCCTGGTTGATAGATTAAAAAACTGGATTAATATGCAAATTACCCGGTTTCTTCGAGAAATCGGGTTTATTTGTTGCAATCTTTTAAGTCTGAATGTTCTGGATTGGAATTTTCGGAAAAATATAACAATATAACTGTATTAAACAGTAAAGATGTATTTGTGGACTTAGTAGAGGTTTAGTATCCCTCCAACAAGCTCAAAATTGAGTTCAACTAATCTTTAGTACTCAAATATAAACTGGCTCCAAGCAAAATCAAGAAGGAATTTAAGTATGAAATATAACTTAAAGTTTTTATTACTATCAGTCAGTGTTTTTATTGCTTCGATTGCAGCTTCAGTCGATACGGTTTTAGCTCAATCAGTCACTCAAATTGATAGATCCTCTCAGTGGAACATTCAACACCAAAGTAACTACAACCTAATTGCTAAGAGAGATAGAAAAAAAGAGATTAATGCATTCTTTAGAAGTGGTTATGATTATTGGGACGCACGCGTTCTTGCAGATTATTGGGGACAGTCCATAGACCAATCTAAAGCACGCATCGGTAGAAAAATTATGGCAGGAGGAAGAGCTGTTGCGATTCTCGAACAATTTTTGGTCGATGCAAGAGTTCAAGCTCTGGGGTCAACAAGATCTTCTTTGAACCGCAATCCTTATAGATTTTACTCAGAATCTAAATATAATTACCAAGATGCATCAGACCTTGCTAAATTTTGGGGCGATCGCACGCCACTTGATGCTAAACTTCGCATCGAGCGTAATCTAATTATGGGTAATGACGAAATTATTGAAGAAGCGTTACGATTTGCTCGTCAATAAATAGTAAATAAATTGATTGTGTGGGCATTGTGGTTTGGCTGTATTTTAATTTGTAATTTCATCTATCTCTAATTCAACAGCTAAGTATCCAAGCAAAATAGATCTAATAAATTGATTTAGGTTTTGTATTTAGTATTTCGTCAAGATAGGAGATATCAGTTAAACCTCGCACCACCATTTCCTGTCAAACTATCCTGGAGTTGGGGTTAATATGTCCCAGGGTAGATGTTGTAATGTGATCGAAGACTGCCCAGATGAAGAATAGACAAGTGTAAAAAATAGGAAGCTTTAAGAGAATAGGTAATATAAAGAACTTAAAAGCGATTCCATATTACATTTTATAGGATGTTCGAGCGTCAAAATGTAACTATCGCCAATATAATGTCAGGTCATCTGCTATTTGGATTCCTTAAGGAATACTGAGTACAAAAACTATTGTTTTAATCTGCTGATATTCATAAGTTAGATGACACCATTATACGGTTGAGATAACATAACTTCTCCTGGTCACTCTGACAAAATTGTTTGTGGAGGTGACAGTACTTGTAGGGAATTTACAGTGCAAAACCTCTGTAAAAAAACTGTAATTTTGCTGACCTTGCTGTCTATTAGGGTGTATTTTGAATCTATGTCTGAGTTGAACTGGAAAATTGGTCTTGAAATAGAATTAATGGCACCAATGGGGCTAAGTAGAAAAGACTTAGCAGAATCCATTGCTGAAAAATATAATGGTTCGGTGCATCGTATTTTTTATCCACAATCCGAACCAAGTCAGGTTCCAGGAACGCAAGTATTTCAAAATCTTACTTTGGGATTTGAGGTTTTTTATCCACAAGGAAATTTAATTGCTCGTTGTGTTGACGATTTGACTTTACAAGATGATTTAGACAAAGCTCAAAAACCACAACCGGGATGGTATAGAATTGTGAGTGATGATACGAGATTACTTCAACTTGTTAGTTGCCAGTCTGATGCGTTATTTTCACTAAATCAAGTCCTAAAGCCAATCGCAGCTTTGTTCGGTACCGATACCGAGACTGGGCCAGAGGGAATGATTAGAGTCGCTGATAATACAGGTAACCCAATTGCGATCGCTGCACCACTTCCGGGAGAACGAGAACGTCCTTGTGAATTAATTACCCCACCCATCAGCAAAGATCATTTCCAGTACTTGGAACCACTTCTGGAAATAGCACGTTCTCTTGGATTCACAATTCCTCGTGAAGGGGCAACTCATATACACTTTGATGGTAAAGCTTTGTGTTCTGCAAGAATTTTTGCAAATTTGGTTAATATATTGTGGACTTATGGAGAAATTTTAAAACAGTTAGTAGGAACTAATCCCCAATGTAGAAGGCTGGGAGTTTGGGATTATGATTTATTGGAAATGGTAAATGAATCTGACTTTAGAGAGTTGAGTTGGGAAGAAGCTCAAACCAGACTCACTAAACTTCAGCTAACAAAATATTGTGACTTTAACCTGAAAAATTTAATTCATCATATTCCTGGCAAACACACTTTTGAGGTGCGTATATTTCCTGTCTGGCTCGAATCGAAGCCGATTTTAGAGTCAGCAATGTTGATTGAAGCTGTACTCAATTATGTTATCTCAATGGAGAAAATATCACCAGCAACACTCTTGCAATGGGATTTGGTTACTGTAAAAGAATTTTTATTATCCTTACCTATGTCTGAAGAGTTACGTATCCTTTGGTTATCTCGTGCGGCAAAAGTATCTTAGGTTTTTGTAATAAATAACTACCGATCCCATTCAAGTATCTACACGAAAACTTCATATATTTTATTTATCTCCCGTCGTATGATATTTTAGTGGGAAGGGGTTAAGCGCTTGAAATCAAGCTAGCTGAAAGCAAGATGCGATCCAGCGAGTTACTTTTCAAATTTGAGGCTGATTTTTATGCAAGAATTTCCCCAAGATGGTTTTGCAGACTTTTTTTCTGAAAATCTTACAGATGATGAGATTCAAAACATTAACGGTGGTTCGTTGGTTTTCTTAGGTGATGATGAACGGATGGTTGGTTGGACAGATATGATACTTCCAGGTGAATTTGGTCCTGTTGTTTTAAGTCCCGTACCTCCAGGGACAAAACCAGGAGATCCATATCCCAAATCTTAATTTTGGGACTTTGAAACCACTGTAAATATCAAATATTAAAAGATCCCATAGCAATAACTGTGTTGAAGCCGCGCTGTGCTTTCACAATCTAGCGATCTGCAACAAAATGGAATACTTGATTGATTCGCACTCCCTAAAGTTGTTAACCATTGAGATTTTAAATTATAATTAACGGCTACGGTGGGATATTTTTGTTTGGCAGACTTTCAAAACTTATTTATTTAAAACTTATTTAAGTTGTTTGAGTATAAATCTTTATTAGCTAAAGGCTTAACTGGGTTCTAACCTGTTCAATAAAATTACCCAAAGTTTCTGGTAAATTAGTAATCTCTCTAATTAGATCTTCGGGTGTAAAGCCAAAAGCATTTAAAAGAATAATGATTACAAAAACAGCAACTGCTGTACTGAGAAAAGTTTTGAATACATTAATTAAAGCTCTAAAGATAAACCAGGCAGAAATTAATGCAGCAGTTAATAAAATTAAATTTGTTGGCACGATCTCGCCTCAGTGAATTTGAATAAAAGTAAAAAATAATACTACTTTAACTGATTCGTTCTTGGAAATAATTTATTTTTTATGTGGTTATTATTACATAGAATTAAATTAAACCATAAGCACAAAGGTTATATAATTTTGCAGGAAAATTAGCTATTTGTAATACTCCAAACTTGATACCAAGATAATCTGAATCAAAAGCTATTCCTAGGGGACTTCCTTGCTGAAATCTAAACTTTATTTTTATCTACACTGTATCTTGCTCTGATATCGGAAATTTAAGTGCGTTCTTAAATAAAAAGTGTATTCTTGGGTTAAAGTTAATTTAATTTAGCAGATAATCCATACAATAATTTCCCAAATAGTTTTATTGTAACGAAACCCACACTTTTATATTCAAAATTTGACTCACATGCTTAACGCCCGTCAATTAGCATTTTTTGCCCTAAAAGAAGTTCACAAAGGGGCTTATGCTGATGTTGCTTTAGATAGAGTATTAAAAAAAGCCAGTTTAAGCGACAATGACCGGCGTCTAATGACAGAATTAGTTTACGGTAGCGTTAGAAGACAACGAACCTTAGATGCTCTAATTGACCAATTAGCTACCAAAAAATCTCATAAACAACCTCCAGATCTGCGCACAATTTTACATTTAGGTCTGTATCAGTTGCGCTATCAACTAAAAATCCCCACTTCAGCAGCAGTAAATACAACCGTTGCTTTAGCTAAAGATAATGGCTTTAAGGGGCTATCAGGATTTGTAAATGGCTTACTGCGTCAATATGCCAGACTTGCAGAAAAAGAAGATCCTTTGCAACTACCACAGGAAACAATTAAACGTTTAGGAACTTTACACAGTTTTCCTGATTGGATTGTGAAAGTATGGGTAGAACAGTTTGGCGATCTAGAAACAGAGCAATTGTGCAGATGGATGAACCAAACACCAACTATTGATATACGGGTTAATCCACTGAAAACTAGTTTAGAAGAAGTTGAAGCTGCTTTTCAATCCGTAGATGTTTTATCTCAACCCCTTGTGGATACACCACAAGCATTACGATTAATGGGTCGCACGGGATCGATTCAAAAATTACCTGGTTTTCAAGAAGGTTGGTGGACAGTTCAAGATGCTAGCGCTCAGTTAGTCAGTCATTTGTTAGATCCCCAACCCGGAGAAGTAATTGTAGATGCTTGTGCTGCACCTGGAGGAAAAACTACTCATATCGCTGAATTGATGGGCGATCGCGGCAAAATTTGGGCGTGCGATCGCACTGCTTCTCGATTACGCAAATTTCAGGAAAATGTCCGGCGTCTGGGTTTTAAATCTATTGAGACAATAACTGTAGATAGTCGTAATTTAACCCAGTTAGAGAATTCTGCTGATCGAGTTTTATTGGATGTACCCTGTTCGGGTTTGGGTACTTTACACCGTCATGCTGATGCTCGTTGGCGACAAACTCCCATTTCTGTGAATGAATTGTCACAACTTCAACAAGAATTACTATCCCATGTAGCAACAGTTGTGAAAGATGGAGGAGTATTAGTTTATGCGACTTGTACCCTTCATCCACGGGAGAATGAAAATATTATTGAAGCTTTTCTCAACAAAAATCCAAACTGGAAAATTGAATATTCGCGCTTGGAAGAACTGGGAACTAGGTACAATACATCACAGGGGTACTTGAAAGTATTGCCACACGAAAACAATATGGATGGGTTTTTTATGACACGCCTAAGAAAAAGTAATAGTTAGGTAATTGGTAATGGCTAATTGGTAATGGGTAATGAGTATTTTTTCTTGATTTCCAATTTCCAATCCCTAGTCGCCAATTTCTAATCCCTATAATCCCTAATCCCCATTGTGCCGTTCAATCTCAAATGGACACATTACTACCATAGGAGGTAGTTATGGCTGCTAATTCCACCAACGTCAAACAATTAGTTAAAATTCTGATGGGAGCTGCCTGGATTGATGGCATAATTCAGCCACAAGAGAGGCAATATATTCGCAAAATAGCTCAAGAACAAGGAATAGAATCTGACCCAGAAATCAAACCTTGGCTGTATGAATTAGTGACGGTCAAGCCAGCGGAATGTTACCAGTGGATCAAAGAGTATTTAGGTGACTCCCCCACTGCTGAAGATTATCAAAATCTACTTCAAGCGATCAGTGGTTTAATTTATAGTGACGGAGAAGTTGCGACCGAGGAAGCAAAGTTTTTGGCTAAACTGCAACAATTATCTGATACTAGTAGTTCAAGTGAAGCTGGTTTTAATGCGATTCTCAAACAAATTCAGAAACTATACCGTAGTTGGGTAGAAGTTAATCGCTGAATCTGATTTTTTTTATTTGGGGCTTAGTAAATCGTATTTACTTTGCCCCTACTGACCTATTTACAACATCTCCGATACCTTTTCCTTTTCTAAATCTGCATGCGATGTTGTATTTACAACAAAGCAGCAACAAGAACTTGGCAAATAAAGGAATCATTGGATGTTTTGAGATGAGTTTTGTTCTAATAAGCACAATCTTATAGCGACAAACTTATAGTGACAAAACACAAAATTTGTTCCCAATCAAAACTTTTTCTCAAAATTTGGTTTTAAAACTTGGTCTTAAAACTTGGTCTTAAAGTTCAGATCTTAAAGCTTAGGATCTCAAAACTTCATATCTTAGAATTTAAGATTTTGGTTCGCTGACGCTGCTTTTATCATCTGTTTCAACTTTAGGTACAAAGTCTGGACGGTCTTTACTTTCCCAACCTGCAGGACGTTTGGAATTGTACCAAGCAATTGACCCAATACCTACAGCAGCAATAAAACCAACTACATATACAGCAGTAAAAGCAAGGGGGAAGTTATGTCCAGTATTTGTTGCGACTTCCATTAGTAAATGCATTTGAGATTTTCTCCTCGAAAAACTTAACAGTACTTAATAATGCTATAAAAATAGCCTACCATTTACTGAGAGCACCTCCTAAAATCAAAACCTTTGACCTGTAGTCACCTCAAATCTCATATCCCCTTCATCATTGATCCCTAAATCTCCCCTCAGCAGTCCAAAAGGAGATAGTACGCGCAAACCAACACCATAACCAAAACCACTTCCAGGTTTACCCCGTTTAACTCCCGGTTCCCCTAAAACACTTCCACTGGAACCAAAATCGGTAGCAAAGTCTGTAAATACAACTCCTCCAACAGATCTGAAAATTGGAAAACGATATTCAACTGAAGCTAGACCATAACTGCGAGCACTTGCAACTTTTCCATTGTCATAACCCCTGACAGAGTTAAGACCACCAAGATTAAAGGAATCAGCAGGGGAAAACGTACCGATAATGGTACCAGTCTGCAAGTTTACTGCTAACATTTCAGTGTTTTTACTAGAACCACGACTGCCAATAAATTTTATCGGTAAATAACGGATATAATTCGCCCGCAAACGGTTACTTTTGATTTTACCCAAGCCAATGGGAATTGCTTGTTCGGTACTCAAAGATAATATAGACCCTTGGGTGGGATAATCCCGGCGATCGCGTTTATCTTGTGTTACTTGCAAAGATAAAGTAACTAAATCATCAATTCCCGTACCGCTCACAGATAGGGGACTATTGGTACTATCAACCCGCGCAACCTGATAATCACTATTACGCAAGCTGATTCTGCTGTAGTTCAAACCTAAAGCCCCATCCCAATCATTGAAAGAACGTAATAAAGCTACTGAAGCGCCAAATCTTCCTTCCCGTGCTGTACTACCATCCTGCAGTCTAATATCATCGCTAAAAGTCTCGGAAAAGTTTCGCTGACGAAAAGCTGCTATTCTGTAACCCAAATGGTTTGGTTTTCCTAAACTGTAACGCTTGGTAAATTCGCCGTTAAATTGAATATCTTTTCCACTGACTTGTAACTCGGTTTTCAGTTTATCATTAAGACCATTGATATTTACATCTCGATAACCAATTTGACCGTAAATTCCAATATCTCCACTATTTCCACCCCCAAACATCCAAGAAGGAGTACTGCTTTCTTTAAGAAAGAAAGTAATCTTTACTCCTGTCTCGTCTTCTTGAAGGGAAACTTTAACTTGATCGAACGACTCGAACTTACGCAGACGCCTTAAATCTGTTTTTAATAGCTTTTCACTGAAGCGATCGCCAGTCTTTAATATTAGATTATCAATAATAAAATCTTTTTGAGTACGCCCTGTTATTGGTTGACCTTTTTTATCCTTTGTTAAACCATCTGTATTTACAAATTTAATTTGAATATTTTTAATTATTTTGGAATCTTCTTCAAGTCTTTCAAAGTATTCTTGAGGTATATTTACTTCATTACCTTTTGCTTTGTTCGTTATGGATTCACATAACAAAAAACCAAAAATAAAAACGAGAATAATTTTAAATCGCATTTGTAAACTGTTATCTATATAATTTTTCATTTTTTATTTGTAAATTATTGTTTTCTTATTTTTCTATTATCACTTATCATCACTAGTTTGTCGTTAGTATAGAATTTATAACTATAAAATATAGTGATTTTAACTTCATTTTTATTTATTTCAGTATCCAAAGAAAGATTTGTAAAATATATCCGAAAACAGAAAAATTATAGATTATGCCAGCCTTAGAAGATTTATTTAGTAAATGGTGTAGTTTACTTTTACAACTTGAAATTAAATCCACAAAAATAACTGAAAATACTTTTGCTTTAATAGCCAAAGAATATTCTCAAACAGGGCGTTACTATCATGATTTGCAGCATATTTTTCACGTTCTAGAAACAATTAAAATTTTGGAAAATTTAACTAATCAATTAACCTCTGTCGAGCTTGCAGCGTGGTTTCATGATGTTGTTTACGATTCTAAAGCTCAAGATAATGAAGAAAAAAGTGCAATGTATGCTACTAATTTAATGAAGTCATTAGAAATTGATTCAAATACCATTGCTAATGTAAATAGCCTCATCTTAAGCACAAAACTTCACCAAGCCGATATAAATGATATTGACAGTCAAATTTTGTTAGATGCAGATTTAGCTATTTTAGGTTCTCCGGTTCAACAATACCTTACATACGCGAAAAATGTTCGTCAGGAATATGCTTGGGTTTCAGATCGGGATTATCAGAACGGTAGACGAAGATTTTTGGAACAATTTTTGCAACGGAAACGTATTTACTATACGGATGCAATGTTTGAAAAGCTAGAACAATCTGCGCGTAGTAATTTAACTGCAGAATTGAGGACTGACACGATAAATTTTTCTATTTAGGAAATTTCTAGTCACATGAGCACATTGGTTTGTGCTGTTACTTATTTTACTCATCAATTCAAATACAAATATTAAGTAGTTAATGATACTTAATTCTTTGATTGGTGAGTTTTATGTATAACTCTTTCACCGAAGCAATCTCAGGATAATAAAAATATTGAAATGATATCTTATTCAAGAAAATAACTGGTATTATTATTCAGTCATAAGAATTACTTTTTACAAATAAGTCTTACAGCCAAATGTAATATTCGATTACCCACTTCAAATTAATTGTCACCTTTTTATCACTTTTGGCACCCATTTTTGTCACTTTTCATCCGTACCATTGACGTAATTCTTATTTGTCTAGGGTTTATGCAAGCTCTTGTTTTATTTGGGATTAGAGTTCGCTGACACTAATCCCTTTTCTTAAGGTTTGAGAAAAATCTAGCATCTCATACCTATTACTTATCTAGAAGATCTAATGATTTTCACTTACTACTAACCAGTTGTTAAGGGTAGGTTTAGCTACATATAAACTTTTCCACTATCATTCTTGCTCCATTGTAGAGACGTTAATTTGAAATGTCTCTGTAGAACTTCTTTATTCATGCTTTTGTGTGACTGAAACCCTACGTTCCCAGTCAATGTCGCTGTTTTTAGTGTTTATGTACAACGATACGCTTCATCACGACTTTCAGAGTACCAAACTCAGTTATAGCCACTAAATTACAAGCTCCGAGCAATTTTGTTTGAAACTTTGAGAATTGAAAACCAGATAATTGGAAACTAAATGATGAATAAAACTCAGACCAAACCTAAATTCAACTATGGCGAAGCTCTACAAAAGTCTAATTTATTCTATGTAGCCCAGCGTTCCGGCGATCTACCTAATGATAATCCTATTCCTTGGCGTGATGATTCTGCTCTCAAAGACGGAGCAGATGTGGGTCGCGATCTAACGGGGGGATATTACGATGCGGGAGATCATGTGAAATTTGGGTTTCCCATGGCTGCTTCAATGACCATGCTCAGTTGGGGTGTCAATGAGTATCGTGATGGTTACAAAAAAGTTGGTCAACTCGATGAAACCCTCGATAACATCAAATGGGGAACAGATTATCTTCTCAAAGCCTACGACGATAAAGGAACTGCAACCACAAAAGATGATGTTTTTTGGGGTCAAGTAGGTAGTGGTCAAGCCGATCATGGTTACTGGGGAGCACCCGAGGACATGACAATGGCTCGTCCAGCATTTAAAGTGGATGCGCAAAATCCCGGTTCAGATTTAACAGGAGAAAGTGCTGCAGCGTTAGCTTCTGCATCTATAGCTTTTCGTGGTACTGATGATGCTTATGCTGACAAACTCTTAGATAAAGCTAAGCAGCTTTATGAGTTTGCTGATAAATATCAAGGTGCTTACACTAATTCAATCCAAGATGCTAGTGCTTTCTATAATTCTTGGAGCGGTTACAAAGATGAACTTGCTTGGGGAGCAGCTTGGTTACACAAAGCTGTTAAAGCTGCTGGTGATAGTGACAGTAAATACTTAGATAAAGCAGAAAGTTATTATAACGGTATAAATAGCGGTTGGACGCAAAACTGGGATGACAAAGCTTATGGTACCGGTATTCTGCTAGCCCAAGAAACGGGTAAAACTAAATATAAACAAGATGTAGAAGCCTGGTTAGACAATTGGTCAGATTCTAACGGTGGGATCAAAAAAACTGAAGGTGGTTTAGCCTGGTTAGACCAATGGGGTTCCCTACGCTATGCAGCAAATACAGCCTTTTTGGCAGGTGTATATGGGGACACAGTAAACGATAAAAGTGGAAAATATACCGACTTTGCTGAAAGTCAAGTTAATTATATTTTAGGAGATAATCCTAGAGATTCCAGCTACATGGTGGGTTTTGGTAAGAATTCTCCCCAGAATCCCCATCATCGAGCAGCATCTGGTACAACTAATATTGGTAATCCCGATCCCAACAAATACACCTTATACGGAGCACTAGTTGGTGGTCCTTCTTCAGCAGATGATAATGCTTACAAAGATGAGCGTACTGACTATGTAGCTAATGAAGTCGCCTTAGACTACAATGCAGGTTTGACTGGTGCTCTTGCAAGGATGACTAAGGAGTTTGGTGGAGAAGCATTAACCAAAATTCCTGGTGTCAACCTTGATGGAACTAGTAATCCAACCGATCCAGTCGGTGGTGGTGGAAATCCCGATGGGGGTGGAAATCCCGATGGGGGTGGAAATCCCGATGGGGGTGGGAACCCCGATGGTGGTGGAAATCCTGATGGTGGTGGGAACCCCGATGGTGGTGGGAACCCAACCGATCCAATAGGTGGAGATGTCAAATTTTCTGTAGCCAACGAATGGAATGATGGCTTCACAGGAAATATTAAGCTTACAAACAACAGCGATAAACCTATGAATGGTTGGGAGTTAGAATTTAAAGCTCCCTTCGAAATCAAAAATCTTTGGAATGGTAATATTGAAAGCCACGAAGGAAACAAATACGTAATAAAAAATGCCGACTGGAATGGCATGATCGCACCAGGTCAATCAATTGAGTTTGGTTTCAATGGCAGCAATTCTGATAATATGCAGTTGGAATTGGGTAATGTGGAACTCAATGGAGTAGCAACTGGCGGTAACCCAACTGACCCAGTAGGTGGTGGAACTGACAACCCAACTGACCCAGTAGGTGGTGGAACTGACAACCCAACTGACCCAGTAGGTGGTGGAACTGACAACCCAACTGACCCAGTAGGTGGCGGTACTGACAACCCAACTGACCCAGTAGGTGGCGGTACTGACAACCCAACAGACCCAGTAGGTGGTGGTACTGATAATCCAACTGACCCAGTAGGTGGCGGTACTGGTGGTGGAGTTGACCCAATTACGGGTGTTACAGATTCAAAAATCCAAGCCGGTACCGAATATGAAGGTGATGGAACTTTTTATGGTGCAACTGGAGGAGGACATTGTAGCTTTGATCCTGTAAAACCAGGGGAACCATTAATGGTTGCTGCAATGAACCATGAACAATACGATAATTCGGAAGCTTGTGGTGCTTATGTAGAGGTATCTGGACCTAAGCAAGCTGAAGGAGCCGACCCAATCGTTGTCAAAATTGTGGATGAATGTCCTGAATGTAAGCCTGGTGACCTGGATCTAAGTCCTGAAGCGTTTGAGTTGATTGGTAACCCAATTGATGGTCGTATTCCCATAAGTTGGCATTTGGTAAATCCTCAAAGTACAGACCCAATTACATACCATTCTAAGGAAGGAAGTACAAACGAGTATTGGACTGCAATACAAATTCGTGATTCTAATGCTCCGATTTCTAAAGTAGAAATGCAAGAAGCTAACGGTAACTGGTCTGAGCTTGAGCGCAAACCTTATAACTTTTTTGTTGATAGCGATGGTGTTGGTGTGGGAGAACATACCTTCCGAATAACTAACACATTAGGACAAAGCATCATGGACACATTTGAGCCTGCTGTCGGTGGACAGGATGTTGTTGGTCAGGTCCAGTTCCCTACAGACCCATTCCCAACACCCATGGTCTAGTTAGTTTTAACTCTTGGGTTGACCTTTGAAGCTTTCAAACATAAGTCATTAGTCATTTAAATATTGGTGGTGGATAGATGTAGAAAAATGTCTATCTTCCACCTTTTACTTTTGGTGCAGTCAATTTCACCACAAACTTAATTGTTTCGGAGATGTGTCTTGATCGTTCCAACTTGGTAAGGGCGGTATTTGAATTCCGGTCTTTCCTAAAATTTCGTGAAAATGACGGGCATTTCTGGGAGAATATTCTTCTTGAGGACAATGAATAAATAAATATATGCGTTTTTCTTCCTCTAACCATTTTTTAATATAGATTGCCCATTCCTCCATATAAGATTGATTTTCTGGTAAATTAGGGTGGGAAATAAATCGAATCAGGCTGAAAGGTGCGGTCACGCTGAAGTCGACCGGAAGTTGGGGTTTTTTACGTTCGGAATGCAACTGTGGATTATCTTCGCAATTATAAATTGGGCGGGTATCCAATAAAACTCTACCCACGCCAAATTTTTCTAGTAAGGTTGTTAATTCTGTAGTGTGGGGCTCTACAAACCAGTTTTGATTGCGAACTTCTATTGCTAACTCAACTCCAGTTTGCTGCCAAGCTTCGATAAAAGTTCTCAAATCGTCGATCGCAGTTGGTGGATAACTTGGTGGTAACTGAGCAAACACTGGTCCGAGACGCTTTCCATCTGCTAATGGTTTTACTCTATTAACAAAGTTAAGTGCATCGGGAATTTTAGGCGAAAGTAAATTATTGTGGGTGATATCTCTGGGTAATTTGAGACAAAATTCAAACTCTGGGGGAGTTTGTTGCACCCAACGAGTTACGGTATCCTGTTTGGGAACGGCATAAAAGGTAGTATTACCTTCAACGCTGCTAAAGCGACGACTGTAAATCTTGAGAAAATCAGCAGCACGAGTACCTTGGGGATAGAGTGTACCAACCCAATCTTTGTAAGCCCACACAGCACAGCCAATAAAAAAATCCACAATCCGATGCCCCTGTCAATAATTCTTTATTTATCGTAGCTTTCCATGGACAGATATGTGCGTTAACTAGGATTTAATCGGGGTAGTTTATGGAAAAGCTAACTCTTCATCAATTACCAATTACCATATGACGCTTACGCGTCACGCCTTGCTAACACTGCGTTAGCAGTGCGGGCGTATACCAATTACCAATTACCAACTCGTTACTCCAAATTTAGCCCCAAGTTATCAAACATTTCTCTTGACATGGGTTCATTTGCACGCTAAATCACATCTAATATAAAGCATAATATCTAAGCAACACGATGATTATAGGAAAATCATTTGTAGATTATTCATGGAATGATATTGTTCAATGGTTAAAAATTGATACCCTCAGTTCTGCCGATCGCCAAGAACTTTTATTGTTATCTATGATTGCTGTCGTAAGCCTAGCATTATGGCAGTTTAGATTAGGAAGAAGTATTGTTAGACCTTATTTTATTTTAGGTGTTTTCTTCCATGAAGTAGGACATGCCATCGCAATACTAATGTTAGGCGGAAGACCTGTAAAAATACAACTATTTCTTAACGGTGGTGGTGTTACACGGAGTTACTATCAATCTTTCGGTAGATTTCGTAGAGCAATAGTTTCAAGTGCAGGTTTTCTGGGAAGTGCTTTAGCTGGTGGTCTATTGATATTAGCTTCTCGCAATCCTAATATAACTAATAATATTTTGATTATTCTGGGAATATTTTCATTAGTCATAACCATTGTTTGGGTTCGGGAATGGCTTGGATATGGATTTATGACGATGATTTTTTGGGGAATAATCATACTTGTGATCGCATTTAGAACACCTCCAGAAGTTCAGAAGTTAATGATTCAATTTTTAGGTATTCAACTTAGTATGATTAATTTTCTTAATATTTGGTATTTATTTGATATGCGACCATCTTCTGATGTGGGAAAAATTGAAAGATATCTATGGTTACCCTATTGGTTTTGGGGAATAATGATAACTCTTTTGTGTGTAGAAATCCTAGTTCAAAGTATTCGTATTGCTTATTTCTCTAATTATTTTCAGTAGCTATTAAGGTCACTTGATATAAGTTAGTTCGATTTTTTGAGTGTGTTATGTGTGGAATTCATAACACACAAATCTTCAAAATTATGATGTTCCATATTTGATTTCACATATTTACTACTTTTGATTTGCTTCTAAATTAGCTTTCTTTTCCAAGTACTGTTGATGCTCTTCTGATGCTAACCAATAAGCTCCTTTGGGTTTAATTTCGGTGACAATTGGTCGCTCATATTTCCCAGATAATTGCATTTTCTGTTTTGACTGTCTTGCGATTGTTGCTTGCTTGGGAATGTGATAGAAAATTACTGACCTGTATTGTTCTCCTCGATCTGGACCTTGCCGATTTAAACTTGTAGGGTCATGAATATTCCAAAATATTTTTAACAATTCATCATAAGTAACTATATTGGGGTCGTACTCTAGTTGTGCAACTTCTGCATGTCCTGTAATCCTGGAAACCACATCTAGATAAGAAGGGTTTTCAAAATGTCCGCCCATATATCCCACAGAGGTGGAAATAACACCTTTTATTTTCTGAAAAGCTGCTTCTACTCCCCAAAAACATCCTGCTCCAAAAGTTGCTTTTTCCATGGTTGTATTATTTAGGACTCAATAAATATCATATCTTGGAGCTTGAACCATTCGTAGTTGCTAATTGCTAATTGCTGACTGGTAATTGCTAACTGATAAGTCAGTAAAGGTAGGAGATTTATCAAATCCTAATTTCTGAATATCTTCTATAAGCCACTTCCAGTGTTTTTGTTCTTCATATGTATGTATGTTTATTAATTAATTAATTCCTGGATTATGTTATTGGTTGGTTCTTACCGAAAACATATTTACATACTTCTGCAAAACCCATAATTAAAGGAGATAGACAGAGAGCAAAAGCCAATTTTTACTTTGTATCTATACTTTTAGGTTGGAGATATTCAAATAGTGGTAACTGGGCAAATTCTTGCCTTATCTTTTCAATTAATATGAATACTTATTTAATTTGAAAATTTCTTTATTATTTTTTCACCAGTACCAACTTTATAGAGTGAGTTGGGTACCAGTAAAATCAGTATCAAGAACGTATCCTAGTCGAGTTTTATTTTGCATCGGAACATCCAATGATTTTTATTTCGTCCGATAATGAAACATTGATTAAAATTAATATTTAATTACTTAAATATATTGAGTTCTATATAGTAAAGTTTAATATTAACCAAAATATATAAAACTTCTTGCTAAAAATTTGTTAATTTTGCAAGATTTTGAAATAATTCATGAAACTGTGTCAGGTAAGTTGATACACAAAACTTTTAAGTTTTGCTTATTTTTTCTTAATAGTGAATAATTAATATGATCTTTATTTGTCAATAAGTTAAAATACTCAATTAATTGCAATTCAAAGTAACAATTATGTAGGATAAATTTTCTATTTGCTCATCTGTTCTACGTTAGGTGAGACAATCTGTAAATAGAGTTTTGGTATAGCGTTTCTGTGTTGTCGTTGTTCCTATTTAAGGAGATGCTGCACAAAGATAATGAATCGCGATCGCAAAAGGTATATTAATCATGGCGAAGCCAGTCATTTTAACAGTTGATGATGACCCAGTAGTTTTACAAGCTATCGCGCGAGACTTGCGCCAAAAATATGGCGATCGCTTTCGAATTGTCCGTGCTGACTCGGGTGCAAATGCTTTAGATGCACTTTCCAAAGTCAAACTGCGTAATGAAACTGTGGCATTATTATTAGCCGATCAAAGAATGCCACAAATGTCAGGAGTAGAGTTTTTAGAAAATGCGGTAGAAATGTATCCCGACGCGAAACGGGCTTTACTTACTGCTTATGCTGATACTGACGCTGCAATCCGTGCGATTAACAAAACCCGCATTGATTACTATTTAATGAAACCTTGGGATCCTCCTGAGGAAAGATTATATCCAGTACTTAATGATCTACTGGATGATTGGTTAGCAGGATTTATCCCTCCATTTGAAGGTGTTCGGGTTATTGGTAATCGTTGGTCTCCTGATTCTCACAAGGCGAAGGATTTTTTAGCACGAAATCAAGTACCCTACGAATGGTTGAATATTGAAGTCTCCGAAGAAGCCCAAAAGTTAGTGAAGTATGCTGAATGTGAAGAACTCAAACTACCTTTGGTACTTTTCCCTGATGGTTCTTCTTTACAACAACCAAGAAATATTCAAATTGCGGAAAAAATTGGCTTACAAACCCAAGCTGAAAAACCATTTTATGATTTGATTATTATTGGTGGAGGTCCTGCTGGTTTAGCTGCTGCAGTATATGGAGCATCCGAAGGTCTACGAACGGTAATGATTGAGAGGGAAGCACCAGGAGGACAAGCAGGAACTAGTTCCCGAATTGAAAATTACCTTGGGTTCCCTGTAGGTTTGAGTGGTGCTGATTTAGCAAGACGCGCTTTAACTCAAGCACGACGTTTTGGCGTAGAGGTTCTTACACCCCAAGAAGCAAAAGGTATTTCTATTCAAGACCAATATCGCATTATTAAATTAGCTGATGGTAGTGAGATAAGCTCCCATGCTGTGATTCTAGCTTTGGGTGTAGCATGGCGACGTTTGAATGTTCCAGGAATTGACCGTTTAACTGGGGCTGGTATTTATTACGGTGCTGCTCAGACTGAAGCTTTATCTTGTAAAGGTGAGGATGTTTATGTTGTTGGTGGAGCAAATTCAGCCGGACAAGCAGCGATGTATTTTTCCAAATATGCTCGTAAAGTAATTATGTTAGTACGGGGCGAGTCTTTAACTAAAAGTATGTCGCAATATTTGATCGATCAAATTGAAAGTACCCCTAATATTGAAGTTCAAGTAAAAAGTAGCGTTGTAGAGGTCAAAGGTGAAAATAGTTTAGAAGCGATTACTATTCTGAATAGTTTGACTCAAGAACAGCAAACAGTTAATGCGAATTCTTTATTTATATTCATTGGCGCTCAACCCAGCACTGAATGGCTTCAGGATGTAGTTAAAAGAGATGAACGCGGGTTTATTTTAACTGGTCCCGATCTAATGCCTAACGGACGTTGTCCCAAAAATTGGAAACTCGAACGCGATCCGTACTTACTGGAAACTAATATTCCCGGAGTATTTGCTGTGGGGGATGTGCGTCATGGTTCCATCAAGCGAGTTGCTTCTGGTGTGGGTGAAGGCTCAATTTGCGTTCAGTTTATCCATCGACATTTAAGTAACTTTTTGTAAAGATACCTTCATCTTTTCTTAAGGAAATGTAGTAAATTCGAAATAAGAATGTAGAGACATTCCAGAGCTTGCGGTATTGGCTTAGATTCTGGTCGTCTCTACAGGGATTTCCGTTTGTATATGGATAAGATGCAGGAGTAATTCGAAATGGATTTTCGATTTTTGGCATTTTGGCAACTATTTTAGTCACCAACTAAATATCCTATATATATCCATGCGTTCTTGTGCAAGTAATGAATTCTCTTTTCCCCGGCAATTTTGTCGGGGGTTTTTATTATAAACTATTTTCAATATTTTGAGTGCGATTCTAGATGATTTTTGTTAAGGATTTCTTATAGGAGATTGGCGGCTGGGGATTGGCGTTAGCGCAAGCGCGTAAGCGTACCGGGTTGGACGCGGTTTGCGCCGTAAAAGCTCTAGGTATTGCGTGACGCGACAGCGCCATATGGGAATACTTCTATTCCGGAGAAGGTGATTGAGTGATAAGGGAGTGTGGGAAGTGTGGGAAGAGTGGGGAGTGTGGGGAGTGTGGGGAGTGTGGGAAGTGTGAGGAGTGTGGGAAGTGTGGGAAGAGTGGGGAGTGTGGGAAGTGTGGGAAGTGTGGGAAGAGTGGGAAGTGTGGGAAGTGTGAGGAGTGTGGCAAGAGTGGGGAGTGTGGAAAGATCTTAAATACCCAATTACCAATTACCAATTACCAATTACCGATCACCCAGCAATATCTACTGAATAACCCGTAATCGGCATTAATCGGCATATTTTAAAATATCAAATCTCAAGTCTGTATCTCAATTACACCGCAAGCAAGACGTTTACCTGCTTTACCCGTAGGCTGGGATTTGAAATCATCTTCCTGTTGATGAACTATAACTGCTTTACCAACAATTGAGTTCTCACCACTGAGTTTTACTACTTTGTCAACGCGGTTATATTTAGCATTTCCTGAGTTATCAGCGGTTATATTACCCAAATCGCCAACATGTCGTTTATCTGCTGGATTATCTGGCGCACCGTGGGGATTACCGTTTGGTGCGAAATGACCACCTGCAGATTTACCATCGGGTGCACTACAATCACCTTTTTCGTGAATGTGGAAGCCATGTTTACCTGGAGATAAACCTGCTACTTGAGCGGCGATCAGCACGCCGTTACTATCAGGTTTGAAATTAACATAACCGCTAACCTTACTGTCTTCGGTTGGTTCAAGGTTTGCAAATACAATCTTATTAGATGTCTTAGTTGTTTCTACTTTTTCAGGATTTTTTGTTTCTGTTCCAGTCTCACAACCAGCTGCAAAAGAAATACAAAATAAGCAAATAATTAATTTAGTCCAAGAAGTCTTCATTTCTGACAACTTAAAATCATTTTTTAAGGTAGGTAATATATATAGCAGGATTTGGGAGCAATAAGATAGGATATGACCTACCGTCACGCTATGCTAATAGCAGTAGATAATGCCTTAAAGCTGATTTCTAGCTGCTCCAACCTCACTGACCCGAAATTTCCTGTACCTAGCTTTTATGCATTCACTGATAAAATAAACTTTTCAATCTCTTCTCCGCAAATCGGAATTTAGGTTTTTCTGTGGAATATTTTACTTGCATTATGCAAAAAATTAGGAATACTACCCACTTTGATGCTTATTTTTCCATGTCTGCAATTTCTTTGGGAACACCAGCAGTCAAAACTTCATGTCCGTTTGGTGTTACCAATACATCATCTTCAATGCGAATCCCGATTCCAACCCAACGGGGATCGATTTCTGGTTGCTCTTCATCTGGTTCGGTGTCTGGTACGATGTAAAGTCCGGGTTCTACTGTGAGTACTTGACCTGGTTGTAAAATTTGCGGGTTGTCCTCACCATATTTATAAACTCCCACATCATGGACGTCTAAGCCCAACCAATGACCGGTGCTATGCATATAAAATGATTTGTACTTTTGTTCCTCAATTAATTGCTCAACTTCACCCACAAGTAAACCTAATTCCACTAAGCCTTCTGTTAACACCTGTACGGCTGTATCGTGAATTAAATTATATGGATTTCCAGGTTTGACTTGAGCGATCGCTTGTTTTTGTGCTTCTAAAACTAGTTCATATAATGCTTTTTGTTCTGCTGTGAATTTACCACCCACGGGAAATGTCCGAGTAATATCAGAATTGTAGTAGCCGTAGGAACAACCAGCATCAATTAATAATAATTCTCCATCCTGCATTTGCCGATTATTTTCAATATAGTGCAGTATACAGGCATTATCAGCAGAGGCGACAATGGAAGGATAAGCCGGTCCCATCCCACCCCGCAGACGAAATATATGTTCCATTTCTGCTTGAACTTCATATTCATATCGTCCGGGTTGAGTAAATTCCATTGCACGATTATGTGCTTCCACTGAAATATCTGCAGCTTTGCGCATTAATTCCAATTCAGCTTCACTTTTGATTAGTCTCATCCCGTGGAGAATTGGACCAGTATCTTCAATTGCAATTGGTCCGGTACCATGTTTCGGGTATATTCGCATTAAGCGTTGCCAATGGTTAAGGATTTTATCATTGAAATTGCGATCGCGTCCCAAATGACAGTAGATGCGATCAGCTTTTTTCAAATATTCGGGTAATTTTTCATCTAATTCTTCAATGGAATATGCTTCATCTGCACCGTAAATTTCCTTTGCTGTATCCACCCCACAGCGATAACCGGTCCAAATTTCAATCTTTTTATCTTTAGGTTGGACGAATAAAACGTATTTATGTTCTGGATGATGGGGTGCTAAGACTGCAACTGCTGCTGGTTCGTTAAATCCTGTGAGATAAAAGAAATCGCTATCTTGACGAAATACATATTCAACATCATTATGCATCACCGCCATCGGTGCGCTACAAAAAATAGCTGTACCATTACCAATTTTTGACATTAATTGCTGGCGACGTTGCTGATATTCTGTATAGATACTCACGTTAATAACTCAAATTATGATGATACTTATTTTGATATTTTAACTTTGTATTATGAACTTTGTATTGACTGTAAATCTACAAGTCATAACTTGTTTCTTTTCTCTAGCAAGGAGCATCTTATTGAAGGCTCTGTCTAGGCTGTTGACTTTGTTATAATTTCCATATTTTATTCATATAACTTTTCTCTTATCTTTTATCTCGTTCCCAGGCTCAGCCTGGGAACCCATAGGAAGAGGCTCCGTTTCTTATCCAGACTGGAGGCTCCGCCTCCAATGAGGTATTCCTTGCCAGAGACAAGGAACAAATTATATCAAAATTCAATAATCTAGGCTTTACCTCATAATTAATATCACCGAGTTAATATGTCAGCTTGAACTAACTTATCTAGGTATTTTGCTTCATTATTTGTATCTATATATATCAAATTTATTCACTATTTTTGATGATAAATTATGCTGAATTTAAGATGATTTTCAGCAATTAAAACTACAGAATAATATGTAAAATATCAACAGTTATTGGGTTAACTTTAAAGTATTTTTTAGATGTTCCGGTATAACAAAAAAAAATCCAAAATGATTATTAATAGATTTATAGCCAATACTTGTGAAAAAAAATTATGCTGGCATTTGGAAACAACTCTGCGAAAACAAACCAAAAATTGTCAACTTCGATATCAACAAATGGTTTTAATTCTCAGAAAAACGATTTAGTAGACACTACTTTAAATCTAAACGGTTCTTCTCAAGCACTTGTAGGAGGAGAAAATGCAAACTCTTTGCAAAATCCTAATCCTGTTTTAAATAATCCTACTGTTAATCCTGATTTTGATGGTGATGGTAATACTGACCTCGTTGGTCGCAATTCACAGACTGGTGAGGTTGCAATTATATTAGCCGATACAACAACTACAACCGTTGGTACTCTCGGTTCCGAATGGGAATATGAGTTTGCAGATTTTAACGGTGATAGTAAAACTGACCTTTTTTGGTATAACAGTCAAACTGGAGAAAGTACTATTTGGGTCATGGATGGTGCAAATATTACTGAACAGCAAGCTTTGGAGCCTGTGAGTGCAGGTTCTAGAGGTAGAATTGGTGATTTTAATGGCGATGGAATATCTGATATTTTGTGGAATAATCAGCAAGATGGTCAGAATTCTGCTTGGATCATGAATGGAACTACGGTAGTCGAGGCTGCTGCTTTACCGGAAACTGGTGCTTCTTGGACTCCCACTGTGGTTGTTTCTGACTTGAACACTAGTACTGATATTTTTTGGCACAACGAATCTACTGGTGAGAATCAGGTTTGGTTGATGAACGGTACCCAAGCAACTCCTGAGGCTTTACCAACCTATGGTGCTGGATGGACTTATGAAGTAGGGGATTTTAACGGCGATTTGCTTACCGATATCCACTGGCATAATGAAGCTACGGGAGAAAATACTCTTTGGATATTGAATGGTACTAATGTCAGCGAAACACCTTTAACAGCATTGGGTTCGGAATGGGAATCAAGTGTTGCTGACTTTGATGGTGATGGTAAAACTGATATCCTCTGGCATAATACCCAAACAGGTGAAAATACTGTTTGGTTATTCAATGGTTCGGAATTTTCTGAATCTCCTCTAAAAACCCTGGGTACAGGTTGGGAATCAAGTGTTGGTGATTACAACGGTGATGGTAGTTTCGATATTTTGTGGCGTAATAGCGAAACAGGTGAAGATGTCGCTTGGTTGATGAGTGGTGGTCAAATTGCTCAAGAGGTTCCATTACAAACTGCTCCTCCAGAATGGTCTCTTAGCTAGTACCGCTGCGCGGAAGTAAAGTTAATTTGGTCGATTTGTTTTGTTCCAAGGCTCAGCCTTGGAACCCATAGTAAGAGGCTCTCTCTGCCTTGTAATTATACGCGAGGTGGGCGATATATCCCATTAATTTGTTTCCCAGAGAATTCTGGAGAGATGTAACATGTTACGTCTCTACAAGTAATCGCAGATTTATTTATCAACCAATATTCAGTCGCGATATCGCAAAACCTAGAATATAAATTCTGCAAACATTTTGATACTTTCAGGACTTACGCAATTGTCACAATATACTGGTGGTGCGTGACACTAAGAACCTTATTAATACGTTCAAGTTTACTCTAAGTGTCACACACCCTACAAAAAAATGTGCTGGTTGCGTAAATCCTAACTTTTTCTAAGTGACCGAGATAAACATTTTTGTCAAATGGATATATGTTATCAATTTACAGAAATATAAATTCAAAACCTTTAAAAATTTATAACTATCGTCCCTAAAAATACCTGATGTCTTCTCTTATTAAATCCCCTTCTACAAATACTGTTTTATCAACGTCAACAAATTTAAATGATGTTGTTTCCAATAAATCTGCTTTAAATACGGATCTGCATTTGACCGGTGCTTCTCAATCTGGACTGCAGGAAAACAATGTTTCTGCAACTGCAAATCAAAACCCCAATCCAACTTTTAGCGACGTTAGCAACTTTATAGATTTTAATGGTGATGGGAAAAATGATAAGTTTTGGCGCAATACCCAAACCGGTGAAAATACTATTTGGTTAGTTGATAATACTAATATTGATGCTGGTTCCATTTCCGCAATTGGCTTGGAATGGGATTTACAGTTTGCTGATTTTAACGCCGATAATAAAACAGATATTCTCTGGCGTAATACTCAAACTGGTGAGAATTTAATTTGGTTGATTGATGGTAAAAGTATTACTTCAGAAATTGCTTTAGATCGTATCGATCCTACTTGGTCTGCTAGCATTGTTGATTTTAATGGCGATAATAGCAGCGATATATTTTGGCGCAATAATCAAACAGGTGAAAATGCTGTTTGGATTATCGAAAATAGTAATGTAACAACAGCGGCTTTTTTGGAAACAACTGATATTTCCTGGTCTTTTAGCATTGTCGATTTTAACGGTGACGGTAAATCAGATATTTTTTGGCGCAACCAAACTGCTGGTGAGAATGAAATTTGGTTTGTTGATGGTACTGATACTTCGGAATTTTCATTGTCTGATGTAGATTCGCAATGGAATTATACTTTGGGAGACTTCAATGGTGATTCCCGTACTGACCTTTTATGGCGTAATGAAACTACTGGGGAAAATACTATTTGGTTGATGAACGGAATTTTATTCTTGAGTGGTTCTCTAGATAATCTTGATGCTTCTTGGAAACCCAGTGTGGGCGATTTCAATGGCGATGGTCAGACTGATATTTTCTGGCGTAATGAAGTAACCGGGGAAAATACAGCTTGGTTGATGAATGGTACGGAAAAAACTACCTCTGCTTTCTTCCCCAGTAACGATCCTGGGTGGAGTCCTTCCCTTGGGGATTACAACGGTGATGGGAAAACAGATGTTTTTTGGCGTAATTCCCAAACACAACAGAACGATATTTGGTTTGTCGATGGTACAACGATTACGGAAGCACAGATTTCTGAAGTTTCGACTGAGTGGGTGGTTTATTAATAGGACTTAGAAATTAGTGAAGATAAGCAATAAGCATTTAGATGTATGCACTCTGCGCTTATTATTACTGCAAATATTCTGAACTTTTAAAATCGGGACTTAGACATTTTTTTGGAGTAATACAACCTCAAAGCTTAACATGTGAAGATTGTACTTAAATCAATCATATATTTTCCTGGTATATCCAGGTTATGACTAACACCACGCTTTGCTAAGAGCTATTTTTTAGGGTTTGAAGCTAATATCTTGTCATGAGTGGATTTGAGGCTTTTACCTCCTTGTTTTTGTCTGAGTCCGACTAAAAGACACACTTTAATTACTGAGTTGTTGTAAATCTCTACCAATGGTATATTTAGCTTTTTCGGAATTTTCTTCGTTTTGTTCAAAGTCAGTATTAACAATTTTTTGGAGGGGTTCTTTATCAGGTTCTGGCATATTTAATTGGAGGGGTTCTTTATCAGGTTCTGGCATATTTAAGCAGATACAGCGATTTAAAAAAGTTAGAGGTAAATCGCACTCATCGTTACTCGTCAAAATTACAATAGGAAATTCTTCACAAATAATTTCTCCTCCTTCGATATCTACTTCTTCATTCTCATAAGTAAACACTTTTACCTTTGGTTGCTGCTTTTTTATCTGGGCTAACTCAGGAATATAAAATTGTCCTTCTGCAAAAATCTTCAAAAGATTGTTCTGTAAATCAATACTACTATTATCAATTTCATCTATTAGCAAAACTCTGGGTTTATTCCTTTTACTTTGGAAAAAAGCTGTTCCTAATGTCCCTAATCGTACATATTTACCAATATCATCAAACTGTTCATTTTCTTGTTGGTTACATTCTAAATTTTGAAAATACCAACCTATTTCTAATTGCCGCCTTACTGCATCATAACTGTAGAGACCTTCTGTTAAAGTAGAATGAGTTGTAATATTCCATCGCAAGACTTTTCCTAAATTCAAATTATGTGCAATCGCGTAAGCAAAATAACTTTTGCCTACTCCTGGTCTTCCTTTTACTATTAAAGGACGGCGCAGGTAAATGGCTGTATTGATAGAGTCTAATTGCTCATCCTGGAGCCGAAAAGTTTCTCCTCCTTTTTCCTCTTGTGTAGCTTTTGTTTGTTGGTCTTTAATTGTGTTAAAAAAATCAATTTTAAATTGTTTGCTATGACTTGATTCTTCGATATCAGTTGTCAATAAATGCCTACGAGCCTCTTGGTATTCTTTTTGATATTTTTGGATTTCTTCTTCACAATTATAATAAGGATTTTGAGTGATTTCAAATATTTCTTTTATTTCTTCTAATATCTGCTTTGTTTTTATATTTTTTGTTTTTCCTAACTCGAATAAACATCTTAAATAAGCATATAAGCGAAAAATAAATTTATTGACTACAACGTTCTTATCAGGCCAAAGATAAGATAGTTTCATCGTCATACAGAAAGCCTTGAAAAAGTTGTAATCAAAAGCTTTTTTATCAGAGCTATTATGATCTAGAATTTTCCTAGTCTCTATATCCTCCTTTACATCCTTTAAAAAATATTTATATGCATAGTCGGCACATTGCCAAAACAAGGGAGCATCTAATTTAGCTAATATTTTTATTAGTTTTTCAGCAAATTCACCACAATTTGTTGTTTTTGCTTTAGTAAAATGAATACTATTATTTGATGAATCATAGATTTCTGAGATATATTTATCGAGTTTAGTAATACTATCATCCCGCTTATAAATATATTTCACCCAGTCAATAGAAGAAATAGCAGGGTGGAATTCGTTAGGTTTATATTCTTCATCGCCAATATCAAATGGAATAATATTATATATTTTGCTTAAACCACACATCAAATGCCATGCATCAATTTCAGCCCGTACCCATTTGGAATTGTTAGATTTTCCTGAAATTGCAAGGAAAAAGTAATCAGATTTTTGCAGTCCCTTAACAAGTTTGACTACCCATTCTGTATTAATTCTCCCCTCCTCTTTTGATAACCACGGTTTAAAGCCTTTTTTTTTAAACCAACTACACAATTTTTTACGATAGATTCTTTCAAATGCATAATCTTCATTTGAGTGGCTAATAAATAATTGTGGTCTGTGATTTTGACGATAGTTGCCCATAATTTGAAGATTCACGACGATATAAATGTTTAATTGACATTCGTGAGAACTTAAGATACGATGATTACTCGTAAAAGCGAGGTGCATGGCGGCTTAGTCCAGTAGGGCTAAGACAAAGTTGGGATAACTATTTTTTGTTTTCCCTTAAGCACGCATAAGCAATGCTATTAAATCTGACGTGACAGAAAACTGAAAAATCGTGTTTTTCACCTCTATCTCGTCCAAACTTTTAAGCATTATTGCTTATTGACAAATACTTTGTCATCTTAACTTGTCACCACTGAGATCAATCTGATTTGAAGCGTAATCATAGCACGATTCTAAACGAAACGCCCCCCCCGCTAACCCTACTTATCTGTTATGTTTATTTCGTGCTTTTTTGTATCTATTTTTCAACACTGTTTGTGCTGCACGCATTTAAAGTTTCGCCGCTGTCTTCGGTCAAAATTATAATTTTTTTAGAGTCCGCAATCATCAAAAATTATGATTTTGGTCATCTAATACAATAAAAACTTATATTCAAATACTCCTCAAATAATTAACCAATCCTTATCTTCTTTTTCATTACTTTTTCAGCAGACCCTAAGTATCAAATCGGAATTACTGGAATACGAGTTTAATCACCCACTATCGCGCCCAATGCTTTGAGTGTAACAATCTCTGCAGTCGTTAAACCTTTCACACCACTAATATTCATGCCTTCATAGGGTTTCTCACCTTTGAGAATTTTTACACATTTACCTGTGTTCGCATCCCAAAATCTCACTGTACCATCTTCACTACCACTAGCGACAATAGAGCTATTTGGGCCAAAGTCTACGGAGCGCACCCAGTTAGTGTGCCCTTCCAAGGTGTAAAGACATTTGCCAGTGCTAATTTTCCACAGCCGCACTGTTTTATCTTCACTACCACTAGCAAGGATATCACCTTGGGAACTCCATGCCAAAGAACGTACTTTGTTTGTGTGTCCTTCCAAGGTGGAAAGACATTTGCCAGTGCTAATTTCCCACAGTTTTACTGTTTGGTCATCACTACAACTGGCAAGAATTTTTGCGTCTGGGCTAAAATTGACGGAACGTACTATACTGGCATGTCCCTTTAAAATCTGGATGGATTCACCACTATTGAGTTCCCACAGTTGAACTGTTTGGTCATCACTACCACTAGCAAGAATATCACCTCGAGGGCTCCATGCTACAGAACGTATCTTATCAGTGTGTCCTTGCAAAGTGTGGATAGATTCACCACTATTGAGTTTCCAGAGGCGAATAGTTAGATCGTCACTACCACTGGCAAAAGTATCACCTTGAGGACTCCATGCTACAGAACGTACCTTATTGGTGTGTCCCCTCAATATCTGGAGGCATTCACCACTGCTGAGTTCCCATAACCTTACAGTTCGGTCTATGCTACCAACAGCGAGGATATCACCATAAGGACTCCATGCTAGGCAGTATATGGAACTGTTATGCCCCTGCAAGGCTTGGAGACATCTATCACTTTTGAGATCCCACAATTGCACTGTTTGGTTTCCACTGCTACTGGCAAGGGTATCACCTTGAGGACTCCATGCTACAGAATATATCGAACTGGTGTGTCCCTGCAAGGTGTAGAAGCATTTGTAGTTGCTTGGTTCCCACAACCGAATAGTTTGATCCCCACTACTACTGGTAAGGGTATCACCTTGAGGACTCCATGCCACAGAATATATCCAATCAGTATGTCCCTCCAAGGTGTAGAGACATTCCCTACTACTGAGATCCCATAGTCGCAACGTTTCATCCTCACTACCGCTGGCAAGGATACCGCCTTGAGGATTCCATGCTACGGAATATATGGAATTTGCGTGTCCTTTTAATATATGAAGACATTCGCCGTTACTGGGATTCCATAACCGCACCGTTTGATCCCCACTGCCACTGGCGAGGGTATCACCTTGAGGACTCCATCCCACAGAATATATTGAATTGGTGTGCCCCTGTAAGATGTGAAGGCATTCGCCACTGCTGAGATCCCATAATCGTATCGTCCGGTCTCTACTACCACTGGCAAAGGTATTACCTTGAGGACTCCATGCCACAGAGTATACCCAATTGGTGTGCCCTTTCAAGGTGTGAAGGCATTCCCTGCTGCTGAGATTCCACAGTCGCACTGTTTGGTCTCTACTACTACTAGCAAGAATTTTCCCGTCTGGACTAAAAGCGACAGAATATACCCAATCGGTATGTCCCTCAAAGGTGTGGAGGCATTCGCCACTGCTAAGATCCCACAGTCGCACCGTTTGGTCTCTACTTCCACTAGCAAGAATCATCCCGTCCGGACTAAAAGCAATGGAAAATACTGAACTGCTGTGCCCAAAACAGGTGAAAATTTCTCTGCCACTAGTAGCTTCCCATAAACTAATCAGACCATTAATATCAGCAGTCGCAAAAACTGTGCCTATTCCCTGTGGAGACTTTGTGTTAACAGGGCTAAATGCTACAGACAAAACAATACCGAAGATTTTAGTAAAAATACAATCTTTTAGACTTGTCTTGACAAAATTAACATTTCTCAAACTTGCGCCACTAAAATCTGCCCCTTTAATCACTAAGCCGCTTAAGTCTCTGCCCTCCAAGGCTCTCTTATCAACCTTGAGCGCCAATGTCGTCGCATTTCCTCCAACATAACCCACCTCATCTTCACTTTTCTCTCTCTTTCCTTCAAGGACCTTAACCAAGGCTTGATAATCCCCTACCATCGGTACCAACAAATCCATCACTGCTTTTGTCAATGGTCTTCTCCCAACTGTCTCGAGCAATTTTTCCAAGGACTCCCTGACAAATGCTTGTAATGGCGCTATCGAGACAATATTCTCCTTTGCATCAACATGACGGCGAAAATAGGACGACCAAGTATAATAAGTCGGTGGGTTATTGTTTAAATATCTTTGTGCCTGAGCCAATTCAGTAAAATCATCAGCCAAAACTCCGAATTCGGCTGCAAATTTATACGCTACAAAAAACTCTAACAAAGATCGATGTGCCGGAGTATAATCACCATCAGCATTACGAATTAGCATGGTTTGCCCCATCATATCGTAATGCCAATGGTCTAAATCCTTCTGTTCCTGAACGGTCGCACCAAATAACCGGCGAATACGATCAGGAAATTGGCGGTAGTTTAGGCTCATTTGGTCAGTAGAGAGCATTTCCCAGGATAATTCACACAGAAAATACAGTTTATCTGCAAGGGAAGTAAAGGTACGTTCGACTTTGATATCCCTCTGCATTTTTTGCTTTACTGCATATAAATACACCCGGGACATATCTACAGGTTTACCAGCTTCGATATCTGGTAATGCTTCCAAAATTAATTCGGTCATTACCGGACGACGAGCTAAATCTAATAATTCCGAGTTTCCCATCACCTTCTCTACCGTTACATCTTGCGCTTGATGGGATAATAGTTGACGAATTTGCTCCTTGTTGAATTTCTCCAGTTCTAATACTTCAAATTGCGGTGTTTCTCCGCTTAAATGTGCAACAGAAGCTTGTAATTCTGCATTTAACAAAGCCCGTCCTTCCCGTGCTTCTGGGAAATGCTCCGTGCGACAAGTTAGAATCACCTTCGCTCCGGGAACCACAACTTTCGCTAATTCCCAAAAATTATTAATCATCTCCTGACGGTCGATCCGCGAAGCCATTTCGTCAAAACCATCGAAGATCAGCAACAGTTTCCCCATTTGATTGAGTTGCTCAAAAGCTGAATATCCGGGTATAGGTATTTCATGCTGACGAAAGAAAAACCTAGAAAATAAAGATTCCACATCTACCGCTTTTGCGTAATCTCTTAAAGAAATCACTAAAGGTAAGCGGGGAAGTTGAACACCTCTGTGTTTTGCATCTCGATATCGTTGTAATGCGACCCAAGCGTAATGTAAGACAAACCAGGTTTTACCAGTGCCAAACTCACCTAATATTGAAATATGCTCCTTGGCTGGATCATCTAACCAACGATCAATATAACCATCAATCCAACCATCTTCTTCTGTATAATAACTAACTCCAAGGCGAGCCTTAGTAACTGGATCTAATTCTTCTTTCCTACAAGCCAAAGGTACATAGCATTTATCGATTCCCCTTTTTTTGACTTCTGCTTCTAACCAATTGAGATAACAACTAAAATCTGCATCTATTGCTACAAGTTCATCAAAGGTAAAACACTCTAAATTGTGATTTTTTTCTTTTCTAATTTCAGAATGCGCCGCTTTACTAATACGTCTGTCGGTTACCAACCAACCTTCATCAGTACGTTTTTCTTTAACTTTTGAGCTTAAAACCCTTACATCTTTAAGACCTAATTCCCCCGTAATTCCACTTATAAAAACACGGTCATATCGGTTACGTCTGACCGGAATATTAATAATCCACTCAAAATAACTATCTTGCCAAACTTCATGTTTCTCAAAATGATAACCCAAGGTGTCAAACCAACCCCTCATCTGTTGAGCTAAGGTGTTTAAGTTAGAACATAGAATAATCTCCCCGGACATTTTCCCAGAATTGCGAGGTGAAAGTGGAGAATTTTGTTCAGTCCTTGTATTAATTAAATTGCGATCAAGTAAGTAACTTTGTGATGGGGGAATTTCTAGTTTTTTTCTTACCTTTTCCAAATTTTCTTCTAGGGTTCCATTATCCTTGAGATTAATCAACTTAAATGTCCAGTAGGGTGTACCTGCTACTTTACCTTCACGATTTCTTGGACGTTGGTCTTTTAATAATTTTAATTCTTCTAAATATCTAATAGAATTTCGTATGTGTTCAATAATATATCTTTCAATATCTTTCTCACTTTTAGCTTTAATTTTAGCTCTAGTACTAGTTATTAATTGCGGATTATTATTTTGAATTAGGTCTTGTAAAACTTTTAATGTCGTACCTTCACATTTCTTACCTTTTTTATCTATGCTTACTCCAGTCACAAGCAATTGGTTCTTACCAATCCATTCAACTTTAATTTCCTGCATTACAGAATACGATTGGTTTTGCTTTGACGCAAATTGTAGTAAAGCTTCAACGAGATTCTCGGCATATTTTTTAGCTAATAATCCTTTACTAACATTAGTCATATTCTTAATTTTTACCCCCAATAATGTTATTTCGCTGTGCGCAAGTCAAAATTCATTAGCGCAGCGCGTCCGTAGGACATAAGTCAAAATTCAAAAATTTGTTAATCATCGGTGTAAAAGTCTTAAAGTCACAGTACGAGTCGGTGGATGCAAAGTTTTGTTCACCCCCAAAATTTCGGGCTAAGTGTGCTTGCTGTTAACTCTGTGGGTTTTTGGTAGCACCTTCGGTAAAAGGAGATTAAATTTCATACAAAATCTGTGACACAACTTGTTCCTTGTCTCTGCCAAGGAATACAGTATTGGAGGCTCCGCCTCCTATATGATAAAGAGGCAGAGCCTCTTGCTATGGGTCCCCAGGCTGAGCCTTGGAACCAGGTAATACACAAAAATTGTATGAAATAAAAACAAAGATTAACGCGCAGCGTATCGTATCAGTTAGGGGTAGACAATAGCAAAGATTGTAGCTATCTTAAATAATCTCACATAGCTCTTTTTATTCTTACTAACCTACTTAGAATTTAATTTAAGTTTGTATAAGAAAAATTTATATTTTGTCATAGATTAAGTTTTGGAAGTTTTTCCTAAGGGCCCAAAACCTTATTGTAAATCATTTTAGGTAATTGCTTTGCAAATCCTCGGCGTTTTTCCTAGGCAAATTATTCTGTACTCAGCATATCAATCAACTTTCTTTCAAGCTTATATCATCAGGTTTTTGTAAGTTTCTTTAGGGAATAGGTGATGACCCTATTTAAAGATTTGCTTATGAATTTCCGAAGCATGATATTGGAAAACAAAGAGCAAAGATTATAGTCTGATGAGTTCAAGTAATTGCAATCATAAGTGTAATCAAGGTTATTGTCCGTTTACTAGCGATCCTTTAGATCCTTACAGACACGTCTGTGTAAAGTGCGGAAAGGATTATTCCTTTCGCAGACATCGATTTAGTAGTTTTTTAATTTTATGTGCGTTGATTGGTTGCATCTTTCTATTAACTAACAATAATTTCCAAGAAACTGAGTTGCAACCAAACACTCAACCCATTTCCCAAGACTCAAAATCGAAGTCTTGAATTGAGAAATCTTGAACTGAGAAATCCCGGACTTGGAAGTTTTGAATTAAAAGTCCCAGTTTCAACTTGTGCTACTAGACACATTTATTGCAAATAGGGACTGAAAACTCAGAATCAATCAAAATTCATTTACCAACATAGCCCCATGAAAACCACAACTAACGAACACAGTTTATTTTTCAGATGGAGTTATAAATCTCTTAAATACTTCTTTCTAGCAAGCATTGCTTTTATCTTTACTTGCATCATTTCCACAAGTTTTAGTATATCGATCATTTCGATTCCAGTATTCTGGTTTACAATCAATCTGCTATGGCGATTGGGAATCGTAGTCCTATTGATGCTGGGGGTCGCAATTTTTGTTGAGTCTTGGTCTTGGCGGTAAAATGTACGTTTTATCTTCCCTTGAAGCAGCGATCGCTGTACTAAATAGCAGAAGTCAGGAGTCAGAAGTCAGAAGTGTAATCCTTTTGGTAAAAGACTTTCAGCTTTTCAACTTTACCTCACTTACTCACAATCCGTTATAAAAAGCATAATTGGAGATGCTTGCAATTCCATTCTCTACGTAGTATTGTTGTAGTACAAAGATTTTCAGGTAAGTAAAAATGTCATTACCAAACTACAAACTTTGGATACTACCCTTTTACTAGCTAATGCAGCCCAGTTATGCAGGTACATTTGAAGCACATATTACTACCAAAGCAGATGATTTAGCCTCACTGGAAAAATTCAATTCGCTGTGCGAAGCTCTCAAAGTTAAGTGCGTCTCGATTGAGTTACCTCAAGGTGTAACTTGTTCTCAGCCCATGACTGCATCCTATCATCATGGCAGTTTAAAAAACGTACTACAAGAAGTTAATGCGATCGCACAAAAATTAGCAAATAGGAATTTTGAAGTTAATCGCATTAAAATTGAGGCGATGGTGAATAACCGAGATGTTCCAGTTTCGGATATTGAAGCGCAGAGATTACCTAAAAGTAATTATTTTGAGTTTCACGTCAAAGTGATTTTGTCCGCAGATAAGAATTTAGAAGTTCTTAGAAGGTATTGTTTGCAGCACGATGCTCATTTATCTAGAAATACTTTTAAGCGATTGGTTGACGGACAACAAGAACGATTTATTACCATGCGAATATATGGTGTGGGATACAGATCTGCTCAAAAACACTTTGATAATTTACTTAGATTACTCAAATCAAAAGGATTCCAACTTTCTCAACAACAAAGAGAATATACTGTGTATGACAGCAACTTAAGTTTAGATGCTGGTTGGATGCAAGTATCTTAAATCAGCAAAATTCCTGTAGGGGTAAATATCTGCAGTTAATTTTTTCAATTAAATTCAAATAGATACTGGTAATACCCAGCCTTACAGGATTCTAAGAAGTTGAACTGAGTCAAGCAGTATGAACGATGAAAGAAATTAAAGACAAATTATTAAAAATTGCTGATATTACAAGTCGTCCCTCCAGTGAGGTGTTGAATTACCACCTACTTGAAAGTATTTTGCGCCGAGTTTCTGATTCAATTTATGTTGATGAATTAGTTTTACGTGGTGGAATGCTTACCCGACTTTGGGTTGAACCAGGACGACGAATTGCTGAAGATGTTGATTTTCTTGCTTTGTACCCTTTCAGTATTGAAGTTACAGGGGAAAAATTCCGACATGTTTTCCAAAATAACAATTTTGGAGATGGAGTAACATTGGATATTTCTTCCTTGGAGGTTACAGGAATTTGGTTAGAAACTGAATTTCCAGGGGTACGAATTAATATCAACGCAGCGTTCGAAGAATATCAGAAAAACATCCAAATAGATGTTGGTTTTGGAGATCCATTAGTACCAGCAGCACAATGGATCGAGTATCCAATGTTGACTACTGAAAAGGTCAAACTACAGACTGCAAGTCCAGAGATAATGTTTGGCTGGAAACTACATGGTCTGGTGGAACAAGGAATCAAGCGGTGGAGACCTAAAGACTTATACGATCTAATGCTATTTACTAAAAAGATCGAGCTAGATGAAACCATAGTTAAATCAGCAATTGCTACAGCTTTCAGCAGTCGTAATACTACTTTAGAAGAAGTTTATTATCTTTTATCTACGCCGCAGTGGTGGGACAAAAGCAAAAATCGCAGTAAATGGAAATGGTATACTCGTCGCCAGAAAGAACAAATAATGCCAGAAGATTTTCTGTCAATTGTGGCTGTAGTGACGCAAAAATGGGAAAGTATTGTGAAATCAATGATTTAGGGCTGACAAATACCTTATTTGTTAGTCTTAAAAGCCTTTCGAAATTTACTGCCAGCACTCAAATTTATTTCAGTAAAGTATTGATATGTCGCCGTACTAGGTACTCTTGTTGCTCTGCAGAAAACTGCTCGGGGTTGATAACGACTCCGGTACCAATTCCATCCACTAAGGCGATGAGTGCATTGGCTTCCAGGGTTAGATCGAGATCGGCTCGAATAAGTTTGGCTGTTTGTAAGTCGGCTAACTCTTTACAAAGAATTTCCTGTAAAAATTGATAACGTTTTTGGTGTTCCTTAATTAGGCGTTCGCGCCCGGTTGAATAGCCCAAAAATGCGGTCCAAACCTTCCAGTCATCTCTATCATTAGCTTTCAAAGGTAGAGCCGAAAAAATAATTTGCTCTAGCCTTTCAACTCCTTTCCGCCCCTCACCACAAACTTTAATATCCTCTAGAACGCTTGCAAATACTAGTTCTAGGGCAAACAAGGTAAGTTCTTCCTTATCTCGAAAGTAGTGGGTGACAACTCCAGTGGAGGAGCCAAGTTCTTGAGCGATCGCCCGCATGCTGGCGCGATCTAACCCTTCGCGGACAATCACCCGCCATGCGGCTTTAGCAACCTCAATACGGCGATCATCATAACTCATAGTTCTCCTTGGTTTGCAACAATATCAAATAATCATGTTGACGTATTATAGCAACAGTTGTTATGTTTTTATGGCTACATAACAACTGTTGTAATTTTTATTTTTACCTAATTCCTGCTGAAGTTTTTTGCTGACAAGACTTGGATATTCTTTGTTATTAATTTTACACTTATGGGGATTTTGTTATGATTCGACCGACCGTACCCAATGACACGAATGCACTACTCGCTTTAGCTAATGCGGCGATCGGTTTTGAGCCGAACGAACTTGAGGAATTGAGCAAAATGCTAACTGATTACTTCAATAGCGAAAATGAGAGCGGTGATTTCTGGTTGACTGATGATGATAATGGAGTAGTTGCAGCCGCCTACTGTGCGCCGGAAAAGATGACAAATGGAACTTGGAACCTACTCTTTCTCGCTGTCCGACCTGATCGCCAAGGACAAGGATGTGGTACGGCGATGATACGGTATGTCGAGCAAATCTTAAGGGAGCGTGGAGGGCGTTTGCTCTTGATAGAAACATTGGCGAGTTTTGAACGCACACGAGAATTCTATTGTAAGTGCGGTTATGAGGAGGAAGCGCGGATTCGCGACTTTTATGAAGCGGGTTATGACAAGATTGTTTATCGCAAGGTTTTGGGCGACGGGGGGTAATTAGATAGCTTTTTTTAATTACCTTTTACACAAAAAATTATCAAGCAAACTGTAGGGGATCCAAAACATTCCAATATTTTGGAGTGGCATTAATTATACAGCTTAGCTAAATTAGGTAAGTTGTTCAACGCATTTTAAATTAATGCATTTTCAATCCAAGCTTATCCTGTTTTCTCAACATGGGATGACGGATAACAACGAACTTATGGAAGCCTTGGCTTATAGAGTAGCTTCACCTCAATCTCTTATTATTGCTCCAAATCTGGGATATATTAAAACTCTTTTTGAGATTGAACCTCTTATTCGTAAAGTTGAAAAAATTACAGAACAAGCACTTAAGGAATATCCTGATAGGGTTGCTCGAATGGTTGCTACATCACTCGGAGGTGTGATTTGGGTAGAAGTATTATCTAGACATCCAGATTGGTGGAATCGATTTGAGTCTCTAATCTTATTGGGTGTTCCTATAGGTGGTGCAGATTTAGCTCGAATTATTAACCCCTTGGGTTGGGATATTGGTATGGCTAAACACCTTGGAAAAAATCGTCGAATTCTAGCAGAGCAAATTACAGCTGTAATTCCTACATTAGTAGTAGCTAGAAATATAACAGGTGGTGGAGATGGTCTTATTCCTATTGAGTCTACCAAGCTTAAACACGCTTATTTTGTGTGTTTGGATGGTATAAATCACTCTGCACTTAAGACACATTCTGCTGTTGTTAAAGAAATTGAAGAATTTTGGTCCCAACCCAGGGAAGCATTACCCGCGTCAGATAATCTCATTTCAGAACTGGTAGAGTATTTCCGTTCGGTACCAGGTATTACTGATGCTAGCGAGCGTGATTTTCCTAAAGCAAAGACTATATTTTCTTTCGCTGATGGAAGTAGTATCAGGATTTGGAACAATCTAGTTGGGGTTAAACATATATTCATTGCTAACAAAGATGGTAAGTGCAAATACGCAGCTTTTGTTGGTTGGATACATTCTGCAGCCCTCGTAGAGGCGATAGATGTAGCAATCAAGTCATTTTTTGTTTAACAACATCAAATGCAATCGCCATCGCTGCAAGTCTATCGGTATCAACACCACGCACYCCTGCTGGTAACTGTATTCCTTCCACATTTAACCCACCACGGGTAGCAGCATCTAAATCTGTAAGTAATTTATCTGTTATATCTAAAACCTCATCATCATTTGGAGCAACTGGTCCACGTGTTGTACCTCCTCTTTTAGCAATATCCTTAAGCACTTTGAGGGAGTTTCGCAATGGGTCAGTACTAGCAATAATTAATGCTTCTGTCATCCCAAATGGTTTCCCAACAGTTAACTTAAAGCCATCATTTTGGGTCGGGATTATCCGCTTTTCACCAGCTGCTAATAACGCTGCACCTTCGGAAACACTCCAATCATTGGGAAATATTACCGCCATTTCACCTGCTGCATCAATAACTAGAATACTAATGTAAAGGGGCGTAGATTCTTTATTTTCCAGTTCAAATGCTACTTGCGTACCAATAGGTAGTTTAGGAATACCGTTCTCTGTAGTTACTGATAATTTTACAGGTATGCTTTGATTCTTATCTTTGCTTACACCCCTGACTGGAAAAGTTTCGCTGATTACTTTTTGGGTATCTGCAATGTTCATTGAAGCGGTAACTTTTATTTTTGAAGTATTGGTATTACCCAACATTTGTTTAACAATTCGCGCAGCTAAAAGCGATTTAAATTTAGGTGTTAAGCGTTCTATTGCTTTTGTAACTGTTTCTCCTGTGTTTCCGAAAGATTTGGGGACAATTTCATCTAATGTTGCTAAAAATAACCCAAAACTACCGATGGGTGGAAGATTTGGTATGGGACGTTTTTCTAATTCCTGATATCTAGCTTGAGTCATCACACCAAAAATATATTGCACCTCTTGTTGTCGCAGGGGTGAAGCTAGTACGCGGTTAATTCTTTGAAAGGCTTGTTTTGCTTGAGCAAGGGTATAACTGTCAAAAGCATCATCAAGTCCGATATTTAACTTTATATTGGCTGGAATACCCCGTATTTTTTCCTGCAATAAGGTTCCTGTTTGTAATTGTGAGGTGTCAATTAAGGTACCTTTCCCAACCAAACCTTGGCGGGATTCTAATTTTACCAATCCTCTTCCTGTACCGTCCGCAACTGTGAAGATTGCATCTTTCTCAAATGCTGTCAGAGATTGGGAATCTACTCCACCTAGCCATAATTCTACTTGGTTGCCATTGACTTTAGTAACTACAGCTTCGGCATAGTTAGTTTTAAAAGAAGTAAAGTAAAGTGATGGGTTGGGTTGTTTTACATTTAATTCCAACTCTGGAATTTGACTATAACCTTTACGATCGGAATATATATTAGTACTACGACTAACATCAACCAATATTCTTTTAACGGATTGATTTTCTGGTTGTTGCCACAGATACTGAGTAAATAGATAAGTAAATGCACCTGCGGAAAAGTCATCGAAGGAAGCATCAAGCGCCAATTGTTCCCGTTTTGCGGAAGCTATAACAACCCCTTTCGCGATATTTTGACGACGTAATTTAATAAATTCTTGGGGAGAAAGATTCAAGCGTTTTAACCATTGACGCTGATATTCCAATTCGTTGGAACTAACTTGTAATTGTTTCCCACCATCACGGGAGCGAACAGCAAAATTACCACGTTTTGCACCTCCAGAATGGCAGCTATCCAACACAAAAGTAACATTTTCTGTTTTCAATGCATACATGAGTAAAAACAGCGTATGTCCCATTATGTCTTGCACCTTACCACCTTGAGAAGGATATCCTGCAGGGAATCCAGCATCAATAGGAACTAAAGTACTGTTAAGTCCATCGGGAGTATCTTTATCTGGATCTGCAACTTGCGAACCATGTCCGGAAAAGTGAAATACTACTATATCCCCAGGTTTTGCTTGTTTAATTAGATGTTCTTCAAATGCAGTCAGGATACCTTGACGTGTAGCTTGTGTGTCAGTGAGGGTAAGTATATCTTTGGGATTAAATCCAAAACGGTAGGTTAATAATTGTTCCTGTAATCTTACATCATTGACACAACCCTCAAGTGGACTTAATCCATTGTTGTATTGATTAATTCCTACAAGTAGAGCTAATTTGCGTCTGAAATTTTTTGCTAGGGTTTTTGCATATTTATCCCCCTGTTGCATAATATCCAACTGACTGATACCAACTGTGGCTAATGCAGAACTAGCAAATTGGATAAAATTACGGCGTTTCATAGGATTTAGATTATAGATTTTCGATTATTTGATTATTTATATTTCTGGGGATTGTGGGGGATATGCAGTTTTGTAAAGGTAAATGTGATAAATTGCTTAAGTTATATCTTGCACCTGTATAATTTGGCGTAATAATTACTACCATCCAACGCGACTAGCATTCACACCCGCCAGAGAATAAATTCCCTGTCAAATAGCATAAGTCCATTAAAATTGACTAAAGATTTAACACTACCAAACAGTATTTTAGAAACTTTCAAAGAAAAAATATACCACTTGTAAGGGCGCACGGTGCGCCCCTACACTAGGGTGTTAACTCTGTGGGTTTTTGGAAGATGAAATTTCATTCAAAATCTTAATTATTTCTTCACAGCCCTAACTGCTGCATCAGCGTTAACAAGTCCGCTACCAAAGAAAAATTGTTTCTCTGTGACCGAAGAAGGTATCAAACCTTTGTTAACCACAGTACGATATGATTTCTTGTCTGGTTCGGAAATCTTCAAATTATCGTAACTTGCAGTAGATTTCAAAATATTAACTAATTGCTCGCGGTTCAATTTTCCATCGGTGTCTTCACCCTTCATTAAAGCTACAACCCCCGCAACTGCTGGAGAAGAGAAAGAAGTACCTTGCATCCACCAATATTTTCCTTTGAAATCAATTGTAGGAGACCAACGCGAGTTAGGAAAAGCTAAACCGTTCCAGAATTTATCCATCCAAGTTCCTCCGGTGGTGGGTATTCCCCCCAACCATCCAGCTGATGTACTCAAATCTCCACCTGGTGCAACTACATCTAATCCTTTACCATAATTACTGTAATAGGCGCGATCGCCAAATAAATTACTCGCACCAACTGATAAAATTCCACTGTATCCGGAAGGATAAGCAACTTGGGTATAGTTTGAATTACCGGATGATGCAACTATGACTAATTTGGGATTTTGCTGTAGTACTTGTGATAATGCAAATTCTTCCACATCGGTTGGTAGGGTTTTACCTAAACTCAAATTAATTACATCAGCACCACGATTCGCTGCATAACCCACAGCTTCAATATATGAAGAAGGAGAAATACTTCCATTTAATCCAAATACTCGCACGGGTAAAATTTTGGCGTTGGGTGCTACTCCCCATATACCTTGGGAATCTTGACCTTGAGAATTATCAGGTTTTGCAGCAATAACTCCACTAACTAAAGTACCGTGAAATTCACCACCGACTTCAGAACGAATTTTCCGACGCAAATACTCTGCTAACTGTTTCTCAGAGGGTCGAAATCTTATTTGCTGTCGTATTTTTGGTGTTAAATATCGTCTGATTAATTTACGGTCAGATAGCTTGAAAGTATCATGTAATTTCCTTTTTAAAGCATTAAGTTCTAAAGGACTGACACTGGTATCAGAATCACCAATTTCACAAGGCTTCTTACTGCTGCTTGGTTGGGAAAAATCCCATCCATAAACTTCTCCAGGACATTTATCTGCAGCCTCTACTTTATATAAACTATTTCGTAAGTCGGGGTGATCCCATTGGATCAGACTATCAATGACTGCAACGACTACACCTTTTCCACCATTACTATTTTTCCAAGCTTCTGTGACATGTAAATCAGTACGAGATGATTTTGATTTTGAACTTGATTTTGAGCTTGAATTTTCTGTAGTTCGTTGTTTCAGACAGTTTTGCAGAGCATTAAAGCCATTAATTTTTTGCGGTAAACATTCTTTGAGGGGAGTACTATTTAAATGCCACTGTAAGCCTAAATAATCTATTTCAGCCTTCCCAGAATTTGTAACATTGGTAGTTGTTTTGTTAATTGACTGGGTACTCAAATCATCATTGAAACCCTCGGAGTTTTGTTCTTCGATATTTTCGATATTAATGAAGCTAGAAACAGACTGGAGAAAATTAGGTACAGCAGAGGTAATACCTTTTACTCCATCAAGTTTACTAGAAACATTTAATATATCTGTACCGGAAGCAACTGTTGATTTAACAATATAAATATTGGGGAAAAAACGTAGAGGACGAATAATTTCTAGATTCTTTTGTTTAAGAATGGATTCTTTATCGCGATCGGAAATGTTTGCTTCAAAGTTAACGATGATTTCGTTAGGTAAAACAATAGTATCTTGACTGTCAGCACGACTTAATATTGGTAAAGAAGCCTTGACGTAATTTTGATTTTGAATTTTCTTCTTAATATCAAAATTTTGACTACTAGTTAAAGTAACAAGGGCGTAATTTTTACCTAAAGGTTTAACTTGTATCTGGGGATTACCTCCACCGCGAGTACGAGTACCTGTTTGTAAATCTTTTTCCAATTGGAGGTAAAGAGGATCGGGACTGCTACCGCGAGTACGAGTTTTCGGTAAAGGTTTAAATTCAACAGCAATCGCATCTTTTTGTTGAGTTAAAGGAATGCGCTGTCCTTTATAAATGTAAAATAATTGGTTATTGTTTGATTCTACAATTTGAGCAGAGGCAGTTTTATTAGAACCTATATAATAGTTGATTGCAAATGGAAATATATTTGTTGAAGCCAAAATACTAATGGCTAAGAAAATTCTAGATACAGTACCTTTGGGATTCATAAGCGATCGGTTTGTGTTGAATAAGAAATATGAGATATTGATTTACACTTTATTGAACGGAAGAACAAAAGGTTTTAAGGTTTTTGCTCTTCTCAAAAAGTAGAGCTTGAGTAAGTCCTGGGTATATTGGTAGCGAGTGAGTGAATGTTCTTTCCCCGCTGATTTATCTATACTTCTCAGTGATGAAGGGGGTATGCAGTTTTTTGGTGCGAGAAATAAACTTGATACCTCTAAAATTTCTCATATGATTGGTGATTGGTTTGAATCTATATAGACGTACCGTAACGCCATATATGCAGCAGATAACAATCGCCAAAATTCACGATAGACTCATAAAATATTCAGTATATAATTCAACCTAACGCATCACTATCAATAAATTACAAAGTAGCAAATGCTAATTAAAAAATCACTCCGCTTCCCCAATCAAAGTAAAAGCAGCCCATTTCCTGGGAGCTTTGGGATATTGTTCCTTCATCTTCAACATCGCTTGACGTAAAGCCTGTGCTTTATCCAGATTCTTTTGATACAAATTTTGGTAAAATTCCGTCATTAATTCTGCGGTGGGTGCGTCGGGAACTGACCACAATGAAACCACTACGCTGGGAGTACCAGCCAGAAATAACGAACGGGATAAACCAATTACCCCATCACCAGTAATTCGACCTCTACCCGTATTACAAGCGCTCAGCACTACCAAATCTGCATTAAGTTTGATGTCGAGCATTTCGGAAGCAGTCAAAAGACCGTTATCTTGAGAGGAAGGTGCAAGTGCGATGGAACTTTGTAATCCTTGGAAACCATCAAATAAGCCGTGGGTAGCGAAATGAATCACCCCAGCTTCAGGAAGTTTTGTTTTGATAGTGGTTTCTGTGGCTTCGTCACCAGTTAAGACTTTGGTATTGAATAGGGGTGCAATAGCTTCTGCTTCTCGTTTGGCTCCTGGTAGAGATGATAACTGTTTTCCTGGTTCACCATATTCGGTATTAAATTTAGGCATGGTAGGATTGCCTACTATCAGAGCATTTTGGCGAGATTTACCTGGTATCCGTTGCTGACTTTTTATTCGTTGTCGTTGCGAGCGGGTTAGTTCTAATACTTGAATTGCGGGTGCAGTGAGAATAGTGTGTTTTTCAATCAGGTATTTATCTTTAGAGTCCATTAATGCAGGGAAGGGAACCAAGAATAAATCACCTTGGGGTACGAAAGTAACCCGTTGATTGGGGTCAGTTGGTAAGAGGTCAGCAATGGGTTTAACTAACAGTTGATGGAGTTTTTGTAAGCTTTCTCGTTGTATTTTTTCATTCACAGGATTTTTGACTTTGACATCAAAAATGCTGCGTTCATCATCGCTAACACCCAAGGATGTACGGGTGGTGGAAACTAATTCACTTAATGTTGTATTTTCTTTTTGCCACAATGGTTTTAAATCAGCTTTGCGGAAGGTGACTTCACCCGTGGGTTTGATTACCCAGATGTAGAGTTGAGATTCTTTAGTTTTGGGTTTACCTGCGATTTTGAATTCATCGTAGATAATTGAATATTGGACTAAAGTGGAATTTTGCTGTTTGGCAATTTGTTTAATTTCAGTAATATTTGGTGGTTTGGGGGATTGTTCTTGAGGGTTGGTAGATAAGCGGGAAGCTAGTAATTCTACAAAAGCCCGTCCCCGTCCCCGTTCGGATATTTCTAAAGCTGCCGTACTTTTGTTTTGAGCGACTAGGACTTGTTGTAAAAATTTATAGGTATTACTTTGGGTTTCAAAAATCGAGACTTTCTCACTATCCTTTAATTCTCGACCCCGGAGAGATTCGTAAACTTTTATGCCTTCAAATAGGTTACTTTCAGCTAAAGTTAGTTTTCTTTGTTTGTAGTAAGTAAATCCTAGATTACTTAGTGCAAAACCCTTACCATTACGGTTTTTAATTTTCCGTGCAATTTTTAAGCTTTGTTGTTGGTTGTCGATAGCTTTGGAGTAGTCTCCCAAGTTACGGTACGCAACTCCGAGATTTCCCAATAATTGAGCCTCACTTAAAGGGTCTTTAATTTTCCGTGCGATTTTTAAGCTTTGTTGATAGTAATTGATGGCTTTAGAATAATCTCCCAATGAATTATAGCTACTACCGAGATTTCCCAGTGATTGACTCTCACCTAAAGGGTATTTAATTTTTTGTGCGATCGCTAACCTTTGTTCATGATAGTAAATGGCTTTGGGGTAGTTTCCTAACTCATCGTAGGCACTGCCAATATTTCCTAGTGCTGCACTTTCACCTAAAGGGTTTTCAATATCTTTTGCGATTTCTGAGCTTTGTTTATGGTACTTAATGGCTTTTGGGTATTCTCCCAAGGAATGATAGATAATACCAAGATTTCCCAACGATTGACCTTCACCTCTACGGTCTTTTATATCCCGTGCAATCGCCAATCTTTGTTGATGGTAGTCAATGGCTTTGGGATAGTTTCCTAAGTTACGGTAGGCAAGTCCAAGATTTTCTAATGCTGCACCCTCACCATTACGGTTGTTAAGTTCTTGTGCGATTTTTAAGCTTTGTTCATGGTATTCAATGGCTTTTGGGTAGTTTCCCAAAGCATGGTATGCAAGACCGAGATTTCCCGATGATTGACCTTCAACTAAACGATTGTTAAGTTCTTGTGCGATTTTTAGGCTTTGTTGATGGTACTCAATGGCTTTGAGATATTCTCCCGAAATATCGTAAGCAATGCCGAGATTTCCTAGTACTTTACCTTCACCTTCACGGTTTTCTATTTCGCGGTAGATTTTTAACGCTTCTTCCCAAGATTGCAATGCTGCTCTAAATTGATTACTTTGATACTGCTCAATACCTTGCTCAAATAACCTATCAGCTTTTGCTTTCTTGGAATTACTTCTAAGTTGCGCCTTTGCAAGCATTGGCTGTACTATTGCTTCTAATTTTGAGTTTTTAATTTCTCGTGCAATGGCTAAAGATTGTTGGTAGTTATCAATTGCTTTGGGATAATCTTGCAATTCAAAGTAAATCAATCCTAAACTAGCTAATGCCCAGCCTTCACCTTTAGGGTTTTTGATTTCCCGGTAAATAATTAATGCTTTTTGAAAAGATTGTAATGCTGCTTCCAGTTGATTTGCTCCAACCTGTTGTATACCTTGATTAAATAATCTATCTGCTTCTGCTTCCCGTGCTTCTGTTGTCTGCGCTAATACTTTATGCACTGGTAATATCGCTGATAAAACCACAGCAGATTGTAAACTTATGGTGACGATAGTTGTGACAGCGACGAGCAAAAGCTTTTTGTAATTCATGATACTGAATAATCTCAACTTACTGTTTTTACATATCTCTCATGGCTGATGAACCTATGCAGAAATGGGTGTTCTTTACCCAGGATTTAAGACCTAAAATCAATGCTTTAAAATGTTTTGTACCAGAATAAACTTAATTTCTGGCATTTAATCTACCAAATCGTTACAATTCACTATATCTTTACAAAAAAATCAGCATAATTACTGAATTTAGGAATCATAATTGAAGCACAACAACTGCATAACCTCCGTTTAGCCAGAGATAAAAATAATTACCAATACGCTGAAGGAGTAACCAATGGCTGACAGTTTAAATTCCCCAACCATGTCTACTATCAAACGTCGTCATTTCTTACAATTCGCTGGCTCCACTTTCGCCACCCTAGCTCTGAGCCAATTTGATATCATCAGTAAAAGCAACCGCTATGCTCAAGTATTAGCAAAGGATACTCCGTGTAAGTTAGCGCTGCTGGTGGGGGTGAATAATTATCCCAATAGCGAAAGATTTACTAATCTCGAAGGGTGTACCACTGATGTAGATTTGCAGGAACAACTGTTAATTCACCGTTTTGGTTTTAATCCCAACGATATTATTAAACTCACTAGCGATGAATCTACCGATAAACAACCTACTCGCAAAAATATTTTAACTACATTTGAAGAACATTTAATTAAACAAGCTAAACCAGGGGATGTAGTGGTTTTCCATTTTTCCGGACATGGTTCTCGTTTCTCTGAGACTAGCGAAACAGTTCGTAATTGCCGAAATAATGAACTAAATAGTACTTTAGTTCCCGGTGATGATGGAGAAGGAAGAGTGACCGATATCATGGGACGTACTTTGTTTTTACTTATGTCTGCGTTGAAGACAGAAAATGTTACCGCTGTGTTGGATAGTTGTTTCTCTGGTGGTGGAACTAGGGGGAATTTTCGCATCCGTTCTGTGTCCGGTGATGGTTTTAGTCCCAGTACGGAGGAAATCGAATTTCAAAAACGTTTAATGAAGGATTTGGGTTTGTCGGAACAGGAACTAGCTCAAAAACGCTGTCAAGGAGTTGCAAAAGGGGTAGTTATCGCTTCTGCTCAAAAGGATGAACTAGCAGCAGATGCTCCCTTCTCCGGTTTTTCTGCGGGTGCTTTTACTTACCTGATGACTCAATATCTCTGGCATAATTCCGGTAATGTTGAAAGTGCGATCGCTAAAATTTCTCCGACTCTGAAATCATATAATCAATATCCTTTGGGAGATGGTAATCAAAGCCAGGGATTTTACTTTATCAATCAAAAAGCACTACCTACTGATGCTGTGATTACAGAGAGTAATGGGAATCAAGTTACTTTATGGTTGGGAGGATGGGAAGGAGGAAGTTTAGACAGCTTTGAAAAAGGTGCTGTTTTGAATATTTTAGATAGTCAAGGAAAACCAGCAGGAAAAGTTAAAGGGGTATCCCGTGAGGGATTGGTTGGGAAAGCAATTGTAGAGAAAGAACAATTAAAAGTAGCTCCCCAAGTAGGAATGTTATTACAAGAATTTAGCCGCGCTATTCCCACAGATTTAAAATTACATATTGGAATTGATTCTTCCTTGGCTGGAGAAGTAGCAGATATCACCAAAGCCTTAACAAAAATCAAACGCATCAAAGCTGTTAATTCAGGTTCGGGAAATATTCCTTATACCGATGAAGTGCATTATATTTTAGGTAAAATGACAGCGGAACATCACCGACAATTTCAGCAAGAAGGATTAAAAGATATTCCCAAAGTAGGTAGTATCGGATTATTTACCCAAGGATTCCAACCATTAGATAAATCTTTATTTAGCCAACCAGGAGAAACGGTTACAAAGGTAATTGATAACTGGGAAGCAAAACTCAAATCATTAGTAGCAATACATATTCTCAAGAAAACCTTAAATGCTAATTCTTCTCTGTTAGATGTGGAAATGGGGATGAATTTAGTAGAACAAAAATCACAACCAATTGCTAGAGTTACGACGGTGAGAGGTGCAAATAATCAGCGACAGCTAAGGCAAAGTAAAACAGGTAATTTACCACTAAATAAACTTTTTGAATTTCAGGTAACTAACCGCACCAATCATGGTCTATATATTACAATGTTACTCATTGATTCCACAGGAGATATTATATTAATATTTCCCTACCAATGGCCAGCTAACGAACAATCAATGCGCTTAGTAGCAGGTCAAACAATGGTAATTGGTAATCCCAAAGAACTGGAATTAAAAGCATTAAAAAAAGGTTCTGGAGAAGCTTTATTAATTGCAAGTCGTTTACCTTTGAAAAATGCTGTAAAAACATTGTCAGCACTAGCAAAAGAAAGAGGTTTGAGAAGCCAACCCATAGATTTAAAAGGAGAAGTGGGAGCAATTGACGATTTGTTGAGTGATTTGAGTAGTGAACGTGCTGGTGGTCTTATTCCTAGCAAAGATAAATCAAAATCTATGGAAGTTAAGCAAATGGTGACTCTTTCCTTATCTTTTGAGGTGGGTTAGTTGTCAATCGCTTCGCGGAAGTCATTAGCGTGGCATGTCCATAGGACATAAGTCAAAATTGCATAGTTTCATCATGACTGAGAAATAAGAATAATTATACAGATGGTTAAGGAGTGATAAATGCGGGATAAGCTCAAATACGATAAAAACAAGAAAGACAATTTATCAATGTTTCGCGATCGCATTGCAGTGATGACAATAATGCTTTCGTTGATATTTACTCCGAATGTGGCGTTTTCGCGGGTGGGGGAAGTAGAGGAAAGGGTTACATTAACAGCACAAGCACAGGGGAGGGAAGAACAGCGAAAAGAATTAATTAGGTTGATTCTACAGGGAATGAAGTTATCGAATCAAGGTAAATATCAACAAGCTTTGGATTTATTTGAGAAAGGATTAATCATTACCAGAGAAATTGATGATAAAGCTTTTGAAGCTATGATCATTAATGGTATTGGCTTAGCCTACTGGAATTTGGGAGAACATGAAAAGGCATTAGATAATTATCAAAAAGCTTTAACTATTGCTCAAAAAATTAGTCATGAAGCTCTTGAAGCTACAACTATAAATAACATTGGGTTAGTCCACGTCAATATAGGACAGCATCAAAAGGCATTAGATTATTTTCAACAAGCTTTAACCATTGTTCAAAAAAATAATCTAACACCTTTTGAAGGTAAAATTAGAAATAACATTGGGGAAGTTTATCGGAATCAGAGAAACAATCAAAAGGCATTAGATTATTTTCAACAAGCTTTAACTATTGTTCAAGCAATTGGTGATAAACATGGAGAAGCTACAACTATTAATAATATTGGGTCAGTCTACGGAAATATAGGAAACTATCAAAAGGCATTAGATTATCATCAAAAAGCTTTAACTATTACTCAAAATAATGATTATGTAGCTCTTAAAAGTACTAATCTCAATAATATTGGAGAAATTTACTGGAATCTGAGAGACAATCAAAAGGCATTAGATTATTTTCAACAAGCTTTAACCATTGTTCAGACAATTGGTAATAAATATGGTGAAGCTACAACTCTCAATAATATTGGGGGAGTTTACAAAAGTCAGGGAGAGTATCAAAAAGCATTAAATCATTATCAAAAAGCTTTAACTATTGCTCAAAATAATGGCTATGAAGTTATTGAAGCTGTAACTATCAACCACATTGGGGAAAATTTATGGATTCTGGGAGAGTATCAAAAAGCATTATATTATTATCAACAAGCTTTAACTATTGCTCAACAAATTGATGATAAAGCTGTTAAAGGCACAACTCTCAACAATATTGGAATAGTTTACCACAAGCAGGGAGAATATAAAAAGGCTTTAGATAATTATCAACAAGCTTTAACTATTCGCCGAAAAATTGATGACAAAGTAGGTGAAGCTAAAACTCTCAATAGTATTGGGGGAGTTTACAACAATCGGGGAGAGTACAAAAAAGGATTAAATTATTATCAAAAAGCTTTAACTATTGCTCAACAAATTGATGATAAAGAAAGTGAAGGTACAACTCTCAATAATATTGGAACAGTTTACAACAAGCAAGGAGAGTACCAAAAAGGATTAGATAATTTTCAAAAAGCTTTAACTATTGCTCAAAAAATTGGCGATAAAGCAAGTGAAACTACAACTCTCAATAATATTGGAACACTTTACGACAATTGGGGAGAGTACCAAAAAGGATTAAATTATTATCAACAAGCTTTAACCATTGCTCAAAAAATTGGTTATAAAGCTGTTGAAGGTGTAACTATCAACAACATTGGGGGAGTTTACCGAAGTCTGGGAGAGTACCAAAAAGGATTAAATTATTATCAACAAGCTTTAACCATTGCTCAAAAAATTGGCGATAAAGCAAATGAAGCTCGAGTTCTCAATGGTTTTGGACTAATTTACGACACTCAGGGAGAATACCAAAACGCATTAGAGTATTTACAACAAGCTTTAACTATTGCTCAAAAAATTGATGATAAATTTGGTGAAGGTAGAACTCTCAACAATATTGGAAAAATTTATGGGAGACTGGGAGAATATCAAAAGGCATTAGATAATTATCAACAAGCTTTAACTATTGCTCAAAAAATTGATGATAAAGCAGGTAAAGGTACAACTCTTACCAATATTGGACAAGTTAACCGGAGTAAAGGAGAATACCAAAAGGCATTAGATAATTATCAACAAGCTTTAAATATCACTCAACAAATTGGCAATAAATTTGGTGAAGGTATAATTCTCAGTAATATTGGAGTCATTTACACGTTTTTAGAGCAGTACCAAAAGGCATTAAATAATTATCAACAAGCATTTACAATTGCTCATAAAATCGGCGATAAAGCTGGTAAAGCTACAAGTCTCCATAATATTGGAGAAGTTTACAACCTGAAGGGAGAGTACCAAAAGGCATTAAATAATTATCGACAAGCTTTCGCTATTAGCGAACAAATAGGCGATAAAGTGATGATAGGTAGAACTCTCAACGGTATTGGAGCAAATTATGTTTTTCAAGGTAAATATTTAGATGCACAAACAAAATTATTCACCGCTATAAAACTTTGGGAATCATTAAGAGAAAAGTTACCATATGAGCAGCAGGTAACAATTTTTGAAGAACAGAATGATACTTATAAATTGTTACAATACGCTTTAGTATCTCAAAATAAAATTGACCAAGCACTAGAAATATCTGAACGCGGTAGAGCCAGAGCATTAGTCTTTTTACTAACACGAAACCTCAACCCCGACAGTCAAATAGATATTAAATCTCCCAACATTTCAGATATTAAGAAAATAGCCAAACAGCAACAATCAACACTAGTTGAATATTCTGTAGTTAACGAATCAATACTCTACATTTGGGTAATCAAACCCACGGGTGAAGTTGCATTCAAAAAAGTTGACCTGAAATCCTTAAAAATTCCTCTCAACGAGTTAGTAAGTACCACTCGTGCATCTATGGGAGTAAGAAGTAAATTTTCAGCAATTGTCAAACAACCTTTAGCCAATCCCCAAGAACAAACCGAAAAATTACAAAAACTCCACCAACTACTAATTAAACCCATCGCTCAACTCTTACCTAAATATGACGATTCCCGCGTTATTTTCATTCCCCACCAAGACTTATTTCTTGCACCTTTCCCAGCTTTAATGGATGCTGATGGAAAATACCTGATTGAAAAACATACTATTCTCACCGCACCTTCAATTCAAGTACTAGCATTAACCAACGAACAACGACAAAAATTAGCTAATAAAAGCGGAGAATATCTAATTGTAGGTAATCCTAGCCCAATGCCACCAGGATTTGAACCCCTGAGTGGTGCAGAAAAAGAAGCAAAGGCGATCGCCAAACTTTTGAATGTTAAACCGTTAATTGGTTCCCAAGCTACTGAATATAAAATTACTCAAAAATTACCATCAGCTAAGTTAATTCATTTAGCTACTCACGGAACCTTTAACGAAGTACAACCTAGAGAAAGTGGGATTGCGCTTGCACCTGGAGGTGGTAGCGATGGAATGTTAACTGCGGGTGAAGTTTTTGATTATAAAATGAAATTAAAGGCGGAATTAGTCGTTCTTAGTGCTTGTGATACTGGAAGAGGAAGGATTACTGGTGATGGAGTAATTGGGTTATCTCGTTCCTTAATTTCTGCTGGAGTTCCCAGTGTCCTGATTTCATTATGGCAAGTTCCCGATGCTGCCACTGCTGAATTGATGACAGAATTTTATACCAATGTCTATGAAAGGAAACTTGATAAAGCCCAAGGTTTACGACAAGCAATGTTAAAGGTAATGAAGAAACACCCTAATTATCCCAAAGCTTGGGCTGCTTTTACCCTGGTTGGAGAAGCGGAGTAATCAATATACAAGGGTGCTGTGAGACTTTGCTTGATAGCTAATGGTGTTTGGCGTGTTGCATTTGCATTTGAATCCAGACGCGATGCAATATTGTTAGTGGCAGGAGATAAATCCGGTGGTAGTGAAAGTCGTTTTTATAAGCAACTAATCAAAACGGCTGATAAAAGATTTGAAACACATTTAACCCAACTGAAAAATCAACAAGACGAAAAGTGAGAATAAGCTATGGGTAAAACTTTAAAAGAAAAATTAGAAGAATTGTCACCAGAACGACGAAAAAAAATTGAGGAAGAGTCACAAAGGCTGATTGCAGAAGAAATGACTCGACAGCAGTTGCGACAAGCTAGAAAGCTAACTCAAAAACAAATGGCTGAACTGTTAGAAGTTGATCAAGGGAATATTTCTCGTTTGGAACAGCGTACTGATTTGATGCTTTCAACTTTGCAGAAGTATATTGCAGCGATGGGAGGTAATTTAAAGCTTGTTGTTGAATTTCCCAACCTTCCACCTGTTACGTTAGTAGGTATTTCGGAAATCGAGGAATCAGAATTAGATGACGTTGAATTTGGTTCTTAATAAGGGCTTAAGTAGTTCATAGGTTAGTTTAAGGAAGCGCAACCCAACACCTGACGGTATATAGTAAAAAATATTTTCTACCCCCTCTCTTCCTAACGACAAATATAAATGCTAATTAAAAAATCACTCCGCTTCCCCAATCAAAGTAAAAGCAGCCCAATCACGAGGATTTGGATGCTGTTTCATTCTCGTCAACATCGCTTGTCGCAGTGCAGTAGCTTTATCAGGATTTTTGCTGAGGTTTTGATAAAAATCCGTCATTAATGATGCTGTAGGTGAATCTGGTACCGACCACAATGAAACTAAAACGCTGGGAACTCCGGAACTAATTAACGAACGAGATAAACCAATTACCCCATCACCAGTAATTCGACCCCTACCTGTATTACAAGCACTCAATACCACTAAATCAGCATTAAGTTTGATATCTAGGATTTCGGATGCAGTCAAAAGACCATTATCTTGAGAAGAGGGTGCAAGAGCAATGGAACTTTGTAATCCTTGGAAACCATCAAATAAACCGTGGGTAGCTAAATGAATTAATCCTGCTTGGGGAAGTTTGGCTTTAATAGCGGTTTCCGTGGCTTCGTCACCAGTCAAGGCTATGGTATAAAATAGGGGTGCAATAGCTTCCGCTTCTCGTTTGGCTCCTGGTAGAGATGGTAACTGTTTTCCTGGCTCTCCATACTTGGTATTAAATGACGGCATAGTAGGATTGCCTACTATCAGAGCATTTTTTCGAGATGATTTTGGTAAAGTTTTGATGCGCTTTTGTTGTTGGCGAGTTAATTCTAATACTTGAATCGCGGGTGCGGTGAGAATGGTGTGTTTTTCAATCAGGTATTTACCTTTAGAGTCCATTAATGCAGGGAAGGGAACCAGGAATAAATCACCTTGAGGAACGAAAGTAACGCGTTGATTGGGGTCAGTTGGTAAGAGGTCAGCGATGGGTTTAACTAATAGTTGATGGAGTTTTTGTAAGCTTTCCTTTTGTATTTTTTCATTCACGGGATTTTTGACTTTGACATCAAAAATATTGCGCTCATCATCACTAACACCCAAGGATTTACGGGTGGTGGAAACTAATTTACCTAATGTTGTGTTTTCTTTTTGCCACAATGGTTTTAAGTCAGCTTTACGGAAGGTGACTTCACCTGTGGGTTTGATTACCCAAATGTAGAGTTTGGATTCTTTGGTTTGTCCTTTACCCGCAACTTTGAATTCTTCACCAATAATTGAATATTGGACTAAAGTAGAATTTTGTGCGTTAGCAATTTGTTTTATTTGGTTAATAGTTGGTTCCGTAGCGGAATAAATATCACTATTAGGGGAGAGACGACTAGTCATTAAATCCACAAAAGCTCTAGCGCGTCCACTTTCGGCAACTTCTAAGGCTGCATTGGTTTTATTTTGGGCGATTAGTACTTGTTGTAAGGTACTATAAATGTTTGCTTGTTTCTCAAAAATGGAAATTTTTAAGTTATTCTGGTTTCCTAGTCTACTCCGCTGAGACTTCCGAACCTCAACTCCATATTTTAAGACTTTTTCGGCTTCTACAAAATTCTTAGATTTGAACAAAGCAAGTCCCAGATTATTCAGGGTACTACCTTCAGCATCGCGATCGCCGATTTTTTTGAAAAGTACTAAACTTTGTTTGTGTAATTCAATAGCTTTTTTATAGTCTTCTAGGGAATTGTAAACAAGTCCCATATTAGTCAGCAAAGCACCTTCACCGGGGTGGTTGCCGATTTCTCTAGCGATTACTAAACTTTGTTGATAGAAGTCAATGGCGTTTTGATATTCTCCTAGAGAGTTGTAAACATTTCCTAAATGACCAAAACCACTACCAAGACCTGCGCGATCACCTATTTCTTTATCAATTGCTAAGCTTTCATGATAAAAACCAATAGCTTTCCGATAGTCTCTCAGGAAATAGTAAGCAGTTCCTAGACCACTCAGCGCACTACTCTCACGAACGCGATCGCCTATTTCTCTAGCGATTACTAAACTTTGTTGCTCGAAGCCAATAGCTTTTCTATAGTCTCCTAGGGAATTGTAAGCACCTCCGAGGTTATCTAATGTAGCAGCTTCACCAGCGCGATCGCTAAGTTCTTTTACGATTACTAAACTTTTTTGGAAAAACTCAATTGCTCTTTTATTGTCTCCTAGAGAACCGTAAGCAATTCCCAGATTCGTCAGGACCCGACTTTCACCTTTATGAGAACCAATATCTTTGAAAATTCCCAAGCTTTGTTGGTAATACTCAATAGCTTTTTTATGCTTCCCTAGTTTATCGTAAGCAATTCCCAGATTCGTCAGCGTACTACCAACACCTGCGCGATTACCAAGTTCTTTTACGATTACTAAACTTTCTTGGAAAAACTCAATTGATATTTTATACTCCCCTATAGAATTGTAAGCAAGTCCCAGATTATTCAGTGCACTACCTTCACCTGCACGATCCTTAATTTTTCGGTATATTTGCAATGCTTGCTTCCAAGATAATAAAGCAGCTTTCAATTGACCTTTTCGGTACTGTCGCTTGCCTTGGTTGTGTAGTCTATCAGCTTTTCGTTTCTGGGGATTACTTCTAAGTTGCGCCTTTGCAAGCATTGGCTGTACTATTGCTTCTAATTCTGAGTTTTTAATTTCCAGTGCAATTGTTAAAGATTTTTTGTAGTAATCAATCGCTTTTGGATAATCTTGCCACACAGAGTAAACCGAACCCAAATTAGCTAACACCATAGCTTCACCTTTGCGGTTTTTGATATCCCGAAAAATAATTAGTGCTTTTTGAAAACATTGTAATGCTGCTTCAAGTTGATTGGCTTTAAAGTGCTGATTACCTTGTTGAAACAACCTATCCGCTTCCGCTGTCCGTGCATCCATCGTCTGCGCTAAAACCCCCGATGTCATCAAAACCATCGGCAACTTAGGAACAAAAGAAGCAGACAAAACCACCAACGAACTAACTAAAACACTCCGCCCAATTTTGTAATAACCCATTCCTATAACTCCCCACATCACAACAAACCAACCAACGTAAAACCAGCCCAATCCCTCGGATTAGGATGCTTTTTCATCGTTTCCAATATCGCTTGACGTAATGCACCTGCTTTACCAGTGTTTTTACTTAAGTTAGCATGAAAAACCGTCATCAATATCGCTGTTGGTATATCGGGAATATCCCACAGGGAACCAATAACACTATCTGCACCAGCAGCGAAGAAAGAACGAGACAAGCCGATTACACCATCACCTGTAATGTGTCCCAAAGCTGTTTCGCAACCTGACAAAACAACTAAATCGGCTTTGAGGTCTAAATTCTGGATTTCTGATGTTCTCAACCAACCATCATCTTGATTGGAAGAATCAAGAGCAATTACATCGGGAGGGTTATTCGTTTTACAGTCATTAGGATAAGTCATTGTTGCTAAGTGAATAATTCTCGCTTGTGACATTTTATTTACAATTGCAGTTTCTGTAGCAGCGTCACCTATTAATGCTTGAGTGTTGAATATCCTTGCAATGTTTTTTGCTTCTTTTTCTGCTCCTGGTAAGTTTAGTACTTTACAAGAATCTCCTTTTGTGAGTGGTTTTTTGGGTGCTGTGGGGTTTCCGACTATCAATAATTCATCATTTGTCATGGTTGTAGGGACAAATGATTTTTCTCCATTACGTGCATTTTTTCGCTGATGAAGTAAATCTAATACTTGAATTGAGGGAGCGGTAGAAATTGTATATTTTTCAATTAAATATTTACCTTTTTTATCTCGTAATGCAGCAAAAGAAACCAGGAATAAATCACTTTGAGGTATAAAAATAACTCCTTTTCCCTGTTGTTTGGGTAATAAATCAGCAATAGGTTGAATTAATACTTGATGAAGTTTTTCCCAATTTTTTATATGATATTTTTCTTTTGATTTTTCCGCTGCGACTCGAATACCTTTATTGTACTCTCTTCTCAGATTGATTTGATTGCGATGTCTAGTAATTAAATCTCCAAGTGAAGTTTTTTCTCTCTGTCGCCAAGCTTTTAAATCAACGCGACGCATGGTAATTTCACCTGTAGGTTTGATGACCCAAATTAATAATTCTGATTCTTGTGTTTTTCTTTTTCCATCAACATTTACTTCTTCAGTCAAAAGTGAATATTCAACCAATGTCACATTTTGAGCTTTTGCAACTTCTTTAATTTGCTCGATTGAAATTGGATCAACATTGATTGTGGGTAATTTTTTTGTGAATAAATCTCTAAATGCACGTTGGCGACTATTTTCGGAAATTTCTAAGGCTGCTTCAGGTTTATTTTGGAGAATTAGAGTTTTAATTAAATTTTGAGATGCTTGTATATTCTGTGAGTGTGAAATCTCAGATAAAATATAATTATTTTGCAAATTTGAACCTATATTTAAATATGTAGGGGATTTGATTATTGGTGATTTGACTATAGCAATTGCACTGGTTAAAGGTAATGAAGGATATATGGTAATACCAACCAAAGTTAATACTATTTTAGTTATTAGTTGCGATAAGCTCATTTTTTGAATTTTTCTCCCATTTAAGAAATCATAAAAATAATGCTTAATTTTTTGGAAATTAGTTATGCTTCGACCCCACAAATATTAAAAGTAATTTGCAGGGTAGTTCAACTAGATTCAACTTCAAAAATTAAGTATTACGTATACGCTCAATTGCATTGCGAGATTTTTGAGCCATTTCTTTATCTCCATCATTCTCAAAGAGACTAGTTGCTATTTGTAAATCTGTAATTGCATTTTCTTTTTTACCTAATTGATAGTTAGTAAATCCTCTGAACAAGTATGCATAAGATATGGAAGAATCCAGTTCTATTGATTTATCTAAATTAGCTTTTGCTTATTGGTATTGTTTTAATTGAAAATAGCTTAATCCACTAAATAAGTAAGCATATTGATTGTTGGGTTGAATTTTTATGACTTCACCGAAAGCCTGAATTGCTTCATTAAATTTTTCTGCTTTAAATAGTTCAAGTCCTTTTTTTAAATAGATTTGTGCTGTCTGTTTATCCTCTCTCGAGTCAGGAGTTTGTATTGGGTCAACTTGCAATTTCTCAATTTGTGGTTTCAATTTCAATTCGATTTTAGGTAAAGTCTGAGAATTTGCTTTTTGACTAACTACCATAAAGCCGAGTAAAACGATTGCAGGTATTACTTTTAAAACTTTCATTTGTGTCTCTCCAGTTAAGTTATTGATAAAGTTAATGAGTAATCGAAATGTATAGTAGATACACTTTTGTGTGCGTTCTAATGATTTATATTTCTCGGTATTTCAGAGGGTATGCAGTTCTGTAAAATTATTTAATTATCTCTCTTGCTTACCCAATTTTTTATATATCTGGGTATTTTGGGGGTATGCAAAAATAGTATTGAATTAGTAAAAAAGACGTAGCAATGCTACGTCTCTACATCAAGTTCTCAAGATAGACAAAATTCTAACGACTTCTGGAACGTCCAATGTTTACAGAAGATTGTTTAGGTTGACATAAGTGATTTGGTAGTTGTTTAATCATTTGTGACAATTTGGGTGATGGATTTGGAACTGAATAAACTTGCTGTAGTGCATCAGACCATAATCCTTTTTGTGCAAAGTACTTAGCTTTACTTAGGGCTATTTTTTCTGCATCTGCACCCTTGTTTTTTTGCAATCTTTCCAAAACCCTCAATTCTACTGCAATTTGATTTCGCTGGGGTGCTTCCATCACTTTAAAGGGAACGAACATGGTTGGATAAGCACTTTCATGTTCGCTTAAAAATACTGACAACCTATAAGTTTTACCAGGTTCCAAGGCTTGACCTGTATAATTTACACTTTTATAGTTTGCACTTGTATAGTTTGCACTTTTACCACTTGAATTTGTGTTGTCCGCACTTTCATTAGTTATACTTTGAGTCCCGGTTACAATTTGAGTCTCTAGATATTCCTTATTACCTGGGATTCCTATTGCTATTTTCTTAATGTCACCTTTCCAGAGAAAGAATGGTTTAGTATTCCAGACAATTCTGGTTTGGGATGGTGCATCCGGGGAAATTAAGCACAGGGGTTTTCCTGGACGAGAACCAGTTCTACGTGGTTTTATCGGTGGTTCTGGGTCTTTAGGTTTGGGTTTGGATTTTGGCTTGGGTTTAGACTTGGACTTAGGTTTGAATATCTGATTCCACAAGCTTTGTATAAGTGAAGTGTTTTGTGCGTGGACAGTTTGAGGATTTAACGAAAATAAATAGATTAAAACTGTAACAGATAAAATTGAACTACGTCGTATCGATGTAATTTTATTCATAAATCAGCCTTTTTCTGATAAAAAGCATGTAGAACGTAAAACCAAAAAGTTATTGTTGGTAATAACCAAGGCAAAATAATCGCGGCTGGTGAAATATAAAGCTGTAAACTAATTAATGCATAGATTGTGGAAGCTATACTTATTAGAATCAAGTTTTGTTGGCGTTGTTCCAGATTTTTTATCAAATAATCAGATGTAAATTTACCCAGTATTATTGCTAAACCGATTGTCCATAAATCAGGAATAGGTACAACTATTCTATTTTTTAGGTAGTGATGGGTCATATATCCGTGAATTTCACCACCTGTAAGGACTCCACGGGTATTGTTTTGATCGATTTGATTTCGCCAGTAACCTAAAGCAGCAGGTAAATCAAAATTATCCTCATTGTTTTGTGCGATTCCAGCTTCGCCATATGCACCTGGTGCAATAATTACAATCTGCTGGGAAAGTTGTTTTTGGAATTTAGTAAAACTTGAATTCTCTAATAGTTCCCAAGCGGAAATAGTTTGATATATCTGGTTTGGAGGTATAGAAAAATCTATAATTGGATGCAACCACATTTGACCCAGATGATAACTATTGGCTGTTAATGGTTGTAAACGAATTTTTGCAGATATCAAATTTGATATCTTCAAATTTGAATATTTGCGATTATTGCCATTAGTTTTAATATGAACGGTACGTGCAGTTTTACTGCGAACGCTTATCTGTTCCCAAAAATCTTGTTTGCTTTCTAATCGCGGTTGTGGTGAATTGGGAGATTTCTGTAATTGATGGGAAAGAGCTAAAACAAATCCTAAAGGTCTGGGTTTAGGGTTATCATCTGAACTGGGTAGTAGTTGCATATAACCAGGTAAAACCTCGATTTCTCCTGGTAAGCTCCAGTTGTAACTCGCAATTTCTTCATGTACGCTCAGCCATGTACCATTAGGATCGCGAGTTTTAGGAAACACAAACCATGTGGGTTGAGATCTAGTGAGTTGAGATTTAGTGGTTTGAGATCTAGAATTCAACCCAGCTTTAATAGAATTTGCCAAAATGCGATCGCTATTTCGATTTGGTCTATCTAATAAATAGTCAATACCAATAACTGGCGCTTTTAATTCTACTAATTTATCTATTAAACTCGCCAAATACTTGCGGTCCATCGGTCGAGGATTAAAAATTCTGGCTTTTTTAATTGATTCATTATCTATTTGCACCAATAAAACAGGAGGAGTTGTTACCGAATTAATTTGACCTGTTAAATTGCGATATATGGCTTGTGCTAATACCCGTCTTTCTAACAACCAACCCTGTACGGGAAGCTGTAAACTAATTAATACTAAAGCAGAAATTGTTACAGCTTCTAAAGGGGTTGGAATTAAACTTTTCAGACGTTGCTTAAATTGAAAAGGCTCGATACGAAATAAAGGTGCTGCGGGATGACGAAATAAAGAGGGAACCAGATAAGAACTTGGATAAGTCAGGTTTTTTTCTACTTTTAAATACTGACTTGCTGCTAACAAGCACTCATGCACATCTTTATATTCAGCTAAGGCTTGGGAAAATTTAACTAAAAAGTCAGTTGCAACCTGATTATGAATCGGTTCTCGCATAATTGCAACTTGACTAATACCTAAATCGATTAATTTATTTGCAATACTCAAACCACTACAGGAATTAAATATTGCAACTTGTAACCCCTTCTCTTTAGCTGTTGTTAAATGTTTTTCTAATTCGCTCAAATATAAAGAAGTATTAGGTGCTATGGCAATTTCTCCGCCAGTGAGATAAGTTTCGTTACTATGTCCGGCAAAAAATAAAATATCCCAACCTTTATCTGAGTTTAGGGCTGAGATTATTTCCTGTTTTAGTTCATCAATATCTGTTCCGACTTTCCAACCAACAAACTCAACATCAACAATTTTATTTAGAGATTTTAAAGCTTTTTTCTCTTCCTGAAAATTCAAGTTGGTATCATCACCTAAAATTGTTAATACTCTAGCTTTACGTCTAACAATTCGCTCCGATGTAGCTTGAATAATATTAATTGGTTGACGAATAACACGGATTTTATCGGCAGCAAATTCTGTACCAATTTCCCATGCTTCCCAGGGTAAATGTGCTAATTCTAGGTCGTTACAACTAATAAAAATATTTGTAATTAAGCCACAAACTGAGTTGATATCTTTACTTTTTTGTTCTTCTAATTCTTTACTTAATGTACTAATCTTAGAACGGATATCATATAAATTACTACTACGTAACCATTGATGAAATTCATATAATAGTTTAGCTTCTGCTTGTACTAATTTTGCTTGCCAATCAGTTGATGGAGGAGCTACAACCCCCTGATTTATAACTTTTCCCCGGAGTTTATTGCTATAAAATTTGCGGTAAAATCGCTGCCATTCTTGATATGATGATGCGATTGATTCAGGATAAGTAATTTGAGCATTAAGTTGTTGACCTTTGCCCCAAGAAAGCTCAAATAAACAGGTTCGATCTACTTTCTGAATTTTCAGATATACATTAATCATCGGTTTTTTGCTACTCGTGATATGTATTTTTCTTCATATCAAGCGCTCTCCAATTACCTGATGGTACAAAACTAGCCCAATAGTAAGGATGCTCGTAACCTGCTGTTGATAATAACTCAAGTTGTGCTTCCCGTAACGCCTCATGTCTACCTTTACCGGCTTTCAAACCTTGATAATACTTCACCATCAAGTCTTTGGTTCCAGCATCGTCCACCAACCACAAGCTCAAAACCTGACTTTGAGAACCAGCCATTACTAAAGCGCGACGCAACCCATACAACCCCTCACCTACTTTCACATCACCCAAGCCGGTTTCACAAGCAGATAGCACTACTAATTCGGTTCCTTTCAAATCCAATCCCACAACTTCAAGAGCGGTGAGTACACCATCATTGCTACTAGCTGAAGCTTGGTTACGATTGTTGAAACCCGCTAAAGCCAATCCCGAACGTAACAGGGGATTTTCCAGTTGGATTTTTTGTGTTGGTTTGGCAATTTTATTTGTAATTAACCCCGCATCAAACGTGGGTAAATCTACTTCAACATCAGGAAGAAAGAAACCATGGGTAGCTAAATGCAGGATACTGGGAGACTGAAGTTGTTTGAGAGCAGTTTCCGTAGCTTGTTTTTTGGAGATAATTTTGGTGTTGGTAAAAATTGATTTAATTTGTTGTGCTTCTTTGGATGTGGCTTCAAGCGCTCCATATTTTAAGCTTGCTAAGTCAGTTGAACGACGATTTCGGGAATCACCGCGAGTACTTGTTGCAACTGTAGTTTCTTTTTGATCGTAGTCGATATCTGCAAACACTACAGGGGTAGAATTATTACTAGCAGACGAATCAAACCGCAACAAATCCCGTCCGCTAGTAAGATATGAAAATGCATATCTCTCTATCAAGTACTTACCTTTTTCATCTCGTAGTGCTTCAAAAGGAATCAGGTTTAATTGTCCGTCGGGGGATAGTAGTAAATGACGCGCATTTCCCAAGTGGGGACGTATAAGCTTCATGACTTGCTCGTCCAAATTGCGAGCAAGCTCATTAAGATACTTCCCGTCAGCAGGTCCAGGTATAACACCGCCACGTTTTTCTGGTGAAGCAGAATCGTTTTTTGATAGTTTACTCTTGCTTAATAAAGCTTTACGTAACTCGAAAACTGACTTGTTAATCGCCGTAGCTTCACCCAAATCAACCCATTTCGGCTGTCCCTGGTTTCGCAATATAGCCGCCGCATATCGGGGCTTACCAAAATATTTATCCTGCTTTTTAGCTTTGGGATTAAATGGCTCATACTGCACAATCTCCACTAATCCTGCATTTTTGGGTATTTTAGCTTGGACTGCTGCTAACTCTACTGGTTCAAATTCGTTGCGGAATTCCGCACTTTTAACATTTATAGCTTCTTCTAACTCTTCTCTTCTGGCTTCTAATTTTTGATATCTAGCTTTATATTGTGCAGGCGTTTGTTTTCCTAACTCTTTGTACACCAGTGCTGATAGCTGCTGCTGTACCTCCAGCCACTCATCAAATAGTTGTTTTGCTTGGGGATTGTTTTTTAGTTGACTGCGTAATATTTGGGTGCTGTTGGTAACTGTGTCGAGTACTCGTCCTTTGCGACGCAGTACGTTAGTTAATGCTAGTCGTATTACTTTCGGATTGTTGCGGGCTTCCCCAAGGGATAGAGAAATAATACGACTAGTTGTGCCTGAAAAAGTTCTGATATAGTATTGCTTTCGTTGTTCTGAAATTCGAGTAAAGATAAGTTTTAGATTTTGTTCTTGAATTTCTGAAGCACGAGTGAAAAAATTAGTTGCATGGGTAATATCACCTTTTAACCAGTACAGTTCTGCCAGATTGTTGAGGATTTGTGCAACGTCGGGATGTTGTTTACCCAGTGTTGTCTCCATAATTGCTAGTGATATAGCAATCGCCAGCTTAGTTAGGACGTAAGGTAAGATAGATCGAGAAGTGATTAGTCTGGACAATTCCA
>NZ_LMTZ01000125.1 GCF_001456025.1 Mastigocoleus testarum BC008 | reverse complement strand
TAATTCGGGATAAGTCCTCTTCTAATCCTTTTGGTTGGTCATGGATACCTGAGTAACTCCTTACCCCGGAATTTTGAGGGGATACAGCTTCATCATCTACAACTAAAACAATAATCATGGTCATATCTCCTCAAATTACTGATTTTTTTTTGGTAAAGTAATGATAAATTCAGTGTAAATATCTACTTCCGATTCCACTTCCAAGCTGCCTTGATGCTGTTGCACAATAATGTCGTAAGTTAAGGATAATCCCAAACCCGTACCTTCTCCTGTTGGCTTGGTAGTGAAAAAATGCTCAAAAATGCGATCGCGCACTTCTGGAGTCATACCGGAACCATTGTCCCGAATCCTGATTTCAACTTTGTCTTGAAGATTTCTAGTCCTAATGTTGAGTATTGGTGTAAATTCATTTCCCTGTTGTTTGAGCTTTTGCTGTATTGCATAACAAGCATTGCCAAGAATATTAAGAAATGCTCTACTAATATCCTGAATGACAACTTCAATTTCACCAATATTTTCGTCGTAGTCGGTGTCAAACGTCACATTAAAAGAAGAATCTTTTGCCCGTATCCCGTGATAAGCAAGGTTAGCTGTTTCCTCCAATAGCTGATTTAAATTGCTGCTTTCCCATAGATGTCCGCCATTCCGCGCATGAAGCAACATATTACCGACTATTTTCTCAGCTCGCTGACCGTGGTGTTCAATCTTACTCACGTTTGTTGACAGAAGACTAAGGATATCTGTAATTGATTCAGCCGTATCTTCGTTGATATTTGTTGTTTGTTGGGCAATTTCTTCGGATAATTCTTGGACTAACTCCACAGAAAGTTGAGCGAAATTATTCACAAAATTAAGCGGATTGCGGATTTCGTGAGCAATTCCAGCTGTTAAGGAACCCAACGAAGCGAGTTTTTCCTGAGCTACCATTTGCTTTTGAGTCATTATCAGTTTCTCATTGGCTTTTTGCAGTTCTTCAGATTTTTGTTCTTTTTCAATCAGTAGTTGTTTGACTCTTAGAATCAACTGATTGAGAGAAGTTGCTAATTTACCAGTTTCATCTGAGGTGGTAACAGGAGCTTGTAAATCAAAATTGGCTTCCTGTGTGGTTTTTTGAGCAACATCTGTTACTGATTGCAGTGGTTTAGAAATAGCTCTACTAGTAAAAGTAGCTAACAAAATAGCAATTAAAACTGATAAAACAGCACTTGCAAAAAATATTTTCAAGCGCAATTGTTGAGCAACAGCAAATTCAGCTTCTGCTTTTTCATATTCTTCATACATCTCCTGAGATAAACTGAGTAAATCCTTAGCGAAATATTCTAATTTTCTCGAATATTCCGTGTTACTAAAGTTAGTAAGTTGAGTTCTAGTAGTTTCGAGTTTTGTTGGTTGAATATTATTAAAGTTTAAATTTTTAATCAGTTCTTCAACTTGCTGTAAATATAAATCTGGAAATTGAGAATAGCTTTCATAAATCAGCCTAGCTGAGTAATTTTCGCTAATAATACTTTCTTGTTTTTCCTCTTCTTTCTCTTCTGTCTTGTTAAATTTGGATTTGAATTTAACCCAGAGTCGCTTAAACTCGGTTTGATGTTCTTTTATAGCAGCCTTTTGTTTCTTTACAAGTTCTGGTTTATCCAAGATTATAGGTAATTCTAACCAATCAAGACGTATTAGAAGGGCTTTATTCTGTAAATCATTAACTAATCTGTATGCATTTAATGAAGCTTCTTCTCGTTCAAGTGCTTCTTTATGGTAGCTATCTCCAATCACAAACCCAGTAGTTGTTCCTAGAATAGCAACAAAAATAGCCAGTCCGTATCCTAAGCCTATTTTGTGTCCTACTTTCAAATAACCAACCCACTGATTCAATTGTTTTGAAAGTGGGATTGCGTTCTCATTATTTTTCATTATTTTCAGCTTCTAATTATTTATATAGGTAATTCCCGATTTTTAAAGAAAGGACTTACGCAATTGTCACAAGACCTTAGTTGTTGCATGACACAAAAAGCAGTATTTTTCGTTTACAATCAATCAAAGTGTGAAAGAATTCCTATAAAACTGTATTTAATAGGGTTCCCAAAATTAGGAGTAGAAGTATTAGGAACTTCAAATTAATAAAATCTCCAACCGACGGTTGGAGATTTTATTTTTTGGATCTTCCTTAGTAATCGTTCACGGGGATAGGTAGATTCAAGCTGTCGAGTTTAGGCTAACGCCTTGCTACGCAAATAGATTAAATTTATGACGCGCCGAAGGCGAACGTTGCGTCTCAAATTAAGTTTCGTAAATACTCAAACCCTTAATGTAGAAGGGATACAGTCAAATTTGGGGATGTTATTTGTGAGCAACAACTGTCTTCATCAGTACGAAGACATTCTCGCCTTTTTTGAAAAATCTCATGTCTTCATATCTGGTAAAAACAATACGAGCAAAGGCTTATATCAGATTTACGACCAATAGTAAGAGACATCTTACCCACGACGCGCCACGAACGAGAAAAAAAATATATATACTTATATACTAATTAGACGCTTTGGTGTTACTCACGGTAATGCAAGGCTTTTGGCTTATTCTAGACTTTTTTCTTGCACCTGAATATATTCCTTCGGTCTGATACTGTACTGGGTATCACCTTTTTTTGTTTATTCAGCAAGCCCTAAATAATAAGACTCAAAAATATACACTTAAAATTTCTACTGATTCCACTCCAAAGTTATTTCTAAATTCGCGTTCTGAGTCCCTTTAGCCAAAACAGCAGTTAGCTTACCAGATTCAACCCCAATTTCCACCCCAAATTTGACACTGGCTTTATCTGGCTTTAATTTCTGTAACGTTTCAGCAATATCTTTACTCAAAGACTCAATTCCAGCAGTAGCTTCGTTAAAAGGTAAGGTTTGAGAAGTAATTTTGCGATACGCTGAAGGCATGACATTCTGCGCATCGCCAATTAAAGTCGCTTCTACCTTGACATTTGTACCATCACTGAGTTTTACAGAAATAACTTTGCTTGGAGATTCCATTACGATTTAAGTCAATCATTCTGCATTTATAACATCGATGCAAAGTTAAAATCATTTAATCAGTCGATAAGTTCATCGCAGCAACTACGGCTTTTTGACTAACGTTTTTATAAACAGAATCTAAATATCTCATAACTAGATCTGCTGAAGTCAAATTAGCAATTTTTTCTTCATCTTTAGCTAGTGGAATCGAACCTAAAGTCTCCAAAACTATTTCATTTACCGAAGGTGTTATCACTACTAAAGAAGACTCTAAGGGTTGATTATATTCCCAAAAACTATCCATTTTTAAAGGTATGTAAGAAGAATCTACTACTGAATTTTGAACAGGGGAATTTTCCGGAGTTTCAACATCAGCATTTGTTTCAATATCTGTTGTTTCAACATTGGTTATTTCAAGATCTGTTTTTTCAAGGCTAGCACCACGTAATTGGCGCAAACTACTAATGATTTTTTCTTTATTACGTCCCCGTAACTGAAAAAGAACAAATGGGTCTTCACTGAAGCGATCGCCTAATTGATAATAGATAGCAGCAATATGTTTGCAAGGATTAGCTTTATCAGGACAAGTACACTTACTATGAACGTCGGAAAGAGTAAAGGGAAATAAAGATAAACCGTTAGCAGTAAATACCTCTTCTATATTTTGTGGCATTTCGCCGGATAAAAGTTTAGCAGGAATAATAGCCCTTTGTGACATTGTTTCAATAACATAACCCCATTCCTCATCAGTAAAGGAATCTAAATAAAGGGAAACTGTATATGGTTGCGCTTCACTACCTTGGACTTTAGCTATAACTTTTGCACCTTGAAACTCAATACTGAGAATATTTCCTTGACGTGCGTAGATTCTACCCCGCTCCAACCGTTTTTTAAATCGATAAGAATCTAGTAATTCTAGCCACCGTTGCGACCACCATTCTCGACTTGCTTGTAAGGTTCCTTCTGTCATTTTTTCAGTTATCAGTTATCAGTTGTCAGTTATCAGTTGTCAGTTAATGCGCTATGTACACTTACGTGTTCCGCAATACCTACGGTACGCTACCGCTAGCCGCTAACGCGCACGTAATACCTATAGCTTCGCTACCTACGGATCCGGTACGCTAGAGCCTGCGGCGTCGGCAAAGCCTCTGACTAACGTCACGCAGGGCGCGCTTACACGAGCCGCTAACCGCTAGGCGCTAACAGTTGTCAGTTGTCAGTTACCTGTTCACTGTATGGCTAGCGCCACGCAATACCTACGGTACGCTTATGCTAGCCGTTAACACTGTTCACTGATAACTGATAACTGTTCACTATTACCTATTCTTCTTCAATTACTGCATTGCGATCAAGTAATAGTAAATCGCGTAGCTGATCTGTATCTAATTCTGTTAGCCACTCTTCACCGGTACCGACTACTTGTTCGGCTAATTGTTTTTTGCTTTCAATCATGTCATGAATTTTTTCTTCCAAGGTACCGGTACATACAAATTTATGAACTTGGACATTACGAGTTTGACCAATCCGAAATACCCGGTCTGTGGCTTGATTTTCTACTGCTGGATTCCACCATCTGTCAAAGTGAAACACATGATTTGCTCTCGTTAAATTTAATCCCACACCTCCAGCTTTTAAGGAAAGAATCATTATTGGTGGACCTTGGGGATCGTGTTGGAAGCGGTCAATCATTTCCTCACGTTTTTTCTTGGTGGTACTACCGTATAAAAATAATATTTCTCTCCCCAAGTTTTTCTCCAGATGGGGTTTGAGTAGTTTACCCCATTCAGCAAATTGGGTAAATATTAAAGCGCGATCGCCTGCAGATGTGACTTCTTCCAACATTTCTTCTAAGCGTTGGAGTTTACCAGAGCTTTGTTTTGCTAATGTTTTAGTTTTCAAATACTGAGCAGGATGATTGCAGATTTGTTTGAGCTTGACTAATAACCCTAAAATCATTCCTCGACGTTGTACACCTTCGGCTGATTCAATTTCTGAAAGTGAGTTTTCTACAGTTTCTTGATATAGTTGCGCTTGCTCGGGAGACAAACTACAAAAAACATTTATCTCTTGTTTTTCGGGTAAGTCTTGAATAATATCGCGATCAGTTTTTAGGCGACGTAGAATAAAAGGTTGCACTAAGGAACGTAACTGACTTAAAGAATCTGCATCTCCATATTTTTCTATGGGAATGGCAAATCTCCGTTGGAAAAACTGTCGATTGCCTAAATATCCCGGGTTGAGAAAATCTAAAATAGACCACAACTCTTGTAATCTATTTTCTACTGGTGTACCCGTTAAAGCAATCCGAAATGTTGCTTCTAAATCACGAATTGCTTGTGATTGTTTTGCTTCAGAATTTTTGATATTTTGTGCTTCGTCTAAAACAATTCCTTGCCAATTAACTCCTTTTAATATTTTTAAATCCCGATGAACTAAGGAGTAACTAGTAATCACTAAATCTGATTTATTGACTACTTCTTGAAATTTCTTACCTTTCGGGCGTTTATCACCATGATATTGCAAAACTTTTAGAACCGGAGCAAATTTATTGACTTCCCGTTCCCAATTACCAATTACTGATGTGGGACATACAAGTAGAATGGGGTTTTCTAAACTTTTTTCTTCTTTGAGATGAAGTACAAACGCAATCAACTGAATGGTTTTACCCAAACCCATATCGTCAGCAAGACAAGCACCCAAACCCCAACGTTCTAAAAATGTTAACCAAGAAAATCCTTTTTCTTGATAAGGTCTTAAGGTACCTTGAAATTTTTTCGGTGTAGGTAAAGGTTTTAAGGATTGATTATCTGCAAGGGTTCCTACTAATTCTTTTAAAGCTCCAGAAGCATCAAAACTAACAACCGGTAATTTTTCGATTGTTTGGGTGTCTCCCGTACTCAAGCGTAAAGCATCTTCCAAGGATAAGGACATTTGCTCTTTACGACTGGTAAAGAAAGATTGAGCAGTTTTAATATCTTGAGGTCGCAGTTCTACCCATTCCCCATTAATTTCTACTAAGGGACTGTTTAAAGCTACTAAACTATCGAATTCTGTTTTACTTAAAGTTTGTCCTCCAATGGCTAATTCCCATTTAAAGTTTAGTAGGCTCTGCAAACCCACACCTGCTTGTTTTTTCCGGGATGTTTGAGCTTTGACTTTTAAACCTAAACGATTTGCCCATCCTTCGCGATTAGCCAAAGAAGGTGGTAAAATCACTCCTAAACCACTATCTTCAAAACGCCAAACAACAGACTTAATAAATTCATAAGCCTGCATGGGGCTGAGAGTACAACTACTGGGATATTCGCTATCTAAACTTTCTGCGATCGCTGGATATAAACGGGAAGCTAAACCCAAACCCTGCAAAAAAGTTTCTTGGGGTTGCTCTATAGTGCGTTCTTGATAAGCTAGGCGTTCGACTGGGTTCTTCCAAATAGTATCTGCGTCAACTAAAAATTCTGAATTGTCCGTCGCTTGCAAAAAATATACCAAAGTCCAATCTGTTTTCCCAGATTCTGGGGAACGCAATTCAAAACAAGTACGGAACTGTTTTTTTCCTGCAAGCTGATATTGTAAAGGTAAAGTCCAAGATTTTAATACTGCATCAAGTCTTTCGACGGCAATGGTATCGGCTTTAAGAACATTTGATTCTCCAATTAAGCCTTGTAACCATTGGCGAACTACAAAGGGTAAAGATGAAATTAAACGAGCTTCCCCAGTCCCAATAGTACCAACCATTTTTCTAACTTGGGAATCCACCACAGAATTAAGAAAATCTAAAATTAATTCTTGGGGTTGCTGAGGTAAATCCAAATAAAATGAGGAGCCAGCAGAAGCAACTTTAGATGTTGATAGTTCTTCATTACCGTTTAGATTTTTCGAATCCTGCTGATAAACCCGACAAATAGCAGGCATTAACCGAGCAAAATTTTCTAAACGGCTGCTATCAATAGCACTATCTAATAATACTTGCCATTTTGCAACTCCCGAAGTGTCTAATTCTCGCTCTAAAATTGGCAAGAATTTACAGCGAGAAATTAAATCCAAACTCCAACGGGCAATTTGCGACCAAAAGCGTAAGTCTCCACCAATAAACTCATTATTTGTACTGTTTAAATCCAGAGGTACATTACTCAGAAATTTTATCGCTTCTGTAGAGTTGAGAATAATTCCGTCAACGCGCCAAGGCTGAATATATTGACAACTGTTGATATTTTCTGATTCGCCAACACGTAGTGAATGAACTGGGGAAATAAATATCTGCTCCACCGAAATTTTTGCTTTTTCAATAGTTGTTGGTAGAGCAATAATTTGAGTCGTATTTTTCAATTTGAGACTCAAGTCATCAGTCGATTTACGTTTTTTCCCATTACTACTGCTATGTTTCTCAACTTTTGGTATTAAGCTAGTAAGTTTGAATTTTCGAGTTCTTAAAAAATCTACAAGTTCTTGTGATTCCGTTCCCAGAGGATTTAATGGCACATCGTCGGATGCCGTTTCGATAGAAATTGGATTTAAAAAACGCCAAGTTTCTCCCCAGATGAAGAAATATCTTTCCTGATTTTCTAAAATCCAATTGCCGTGTAAAATTGTCATTTGCTAACTTATATCCCTAGATGCAAATATTACTTGATTTTGCGAATTTTATGTTGAAATTTACCTTTAAGTTTTGAACTAATTAGTTATGCTTATTTTTTTAGGTTTTATCTAGTTCTCAATCTTGATTTTCATCTTCTGGTTTTTGATAGTTAATATTTTTGATAGTTAGACATTAAATGTAATAAATTTATGAAAATAAATTATAACTTAGTTCAAAATTTAGTTTACCATCAGCTAACAATTATATAATTTTTAATACTTAACAATAGATTAGAGTCACTAACACCTATAGTCCTAATATTAAGCATACTTGGTCTAATCTTAAAAAAAATAAGAAAGTTGAAAGATCAAGAGAACTGTGAATAATCGAGAGATTCTTGTATTCTTCGTAGAAATCGCTTAGAGTTTACATTTTAAAGCTGTAAAATTAAGACTGTAAAATCCCTAAAAACAAGCGATATATTCCTAAGATCGACCTTTTTAACTTAGTCAACTTTTTTCTTAACTTTTGTGTGTTCTTAAGCTTACACAATAATATCAAGAGTGGTTTGAGAATGTGTCCATGTAGCCTGTACTGATACTAAAAATATCTCTACAGAAAAAAATTAGTAGACAAAGTGTCGGTATACCTTTTGCGAACTATTACTTTTCACTTTCCCCATTCCCACACGAACAATAGTGAATTGTGACGTATAGAGATTTAGCTTTGCTACACTCACATCAGACAAACCAGGTTTATTCTACATATAAGAGATATATTTGCAATACTCTGCTTAATTCTATAAGCAAATGAAACTGTTTTTATTTTGATGTTAGCGTTACTTGGACTTGGGGAATTATCATATCAAAACTATATTGTATATAAAATGATGTTACTAGCAGCAAATAAAATCTAAATAATTTAATAGTTATATTAAATTTAATTCTTAAACATATTATAGGATGCAGTGAATATCTATAATTTTTGTTTGTAAAGTACGAGTACAGACAGTATTAGATGGAATCATTAATAGTCAAGCAATAAGCTTAAGGTCTTGTAAATAATTTATGTTATAGTGGGACAATATTTTTGGCACGGCAAAGGATTGAGAGATCTGGAGGCACGGCCTAAAAATGAGCACTTATACATTATTGCTATGTGTTTGCTCTGTATTTGCTATTAGAGTTGAGCCTTTGATAAATGCCAGCGATCGGTGTTTATGCATCTTTATGTCGATAGTTTAGCTACGCGCAATAAATATTAAGAAGTAACATTTAATATTGTTTGCTCTAGATGCATTTTCAGCCCGAGCATTTCTCCAAACATTGGTCTCTCTTTACTGGGGTTTTCGTAGGCAAAATTTCCAACGGAACATTGAGGACGCCAATTTTCCCGGTAAAGTCTCTTTATTGAGGTAAATTAATACCCAACTATAATTATTTTGGTTGAGGTGCGTTCGAACTAATATACCTTTTGTTAGACTGTGGAAATTTCTGGAGTCTAAGACTATGGGTAAATTTCCTCGTCGCTGTGGAGCTAGCCATAATGATGAACGCAAAGTCGAAACTTTGATGATGCATCGGCGAGTCTAATCAGCGATTTATTAGTACATGAACGGTCTTTGTGTGCAACCGACACCAGCAATAGTATAGAAATGTTAGGATTGCCACAGAGAATAGAATAGCGTGCATAGAAGGAAAAAACACTGAATGGAAGAATTTGAGAAGTCAATATCCTTTGATGGACGGGATATTCGACTCAAAGTTGGCTTACTAGCTCCCCAGGCTGGTGGGTCAGTTTTGATACAGTCTGGAGAGACAGCAGTATTAGTTACAGCGACGCGATCGCAAGCCAGAGAGGGCATTGATTTTTTACCTCTGACCGTAGATTACGAAGAAAGATTATACGCTGCGGGCAGAATTCCGGGTGGATTATTGCGAAGGGAAGGACGTCCGCCGGAAAGAGCAATTCTTACAAGTCGTTTGATAGATCGTCCGTTGCGTCCCTTGTTTCCGTCTTGGTTGCGAGATGACCTACAAATTGTTGCCGTAACATTATCAGTAGATGAACTGGTACCACCTGACGTAATAGCAGTAACCGGTGCTTCCATTGCGACATTGATGGCAAAGATACCTTTTAATGGACCAATGGCAGCAGTAAGGGTTGGTTTGGTAGGAGATGATTTTATTATTAATCCTACTTATTCTGAGATCAGTTCTGGGGATCTAGATTTAGTAGTTGCAGGCTCGCCCCACGGTGTAATCATGGTGGAGGCTGGTGCGAATCAATTACCAGAACAAGATATCAACGAAGCAATAGAGTTCGGTTACGAAGCAGTACAAGATTTGATTAAAGCCCAAGAAGACTTGATTGCAGAATTGGGTATAGAACTTGTGCGGGAAGAGCCACCGGAAGTAGATTCTTCACTCGAAGACTTCATTAGCGAGCGTTCTACAGACGAAATCAAGAAGATTTTGTCTAAATTTGAATTTGGTAAAAACGAGCGCGATGCAGCTTTAGATGAAGTCAAAGAAAAAATTAAGCTAGAAATCGAAGAATTACCGGAAGAGGATTCGATTCGCGTCGCAGCAACAGCTAATGCTAAAGCTTTGGGTAATACTTTCAAAAGCATCACCAAAAAGTTAATGCGTCGTCAAATAGTTGAAGATAACGTGCGAGTAGATGGACGCAAACTTGATGAAGTTCGTCCTGTATCTTGTAACGTGGGCTTAATACCTAAGCGAGTTCATGGTAGTGGTCTATTTAATCGAGGACTAACTCAGGTTTTATCTGCCTGTACTTTAGGTACTCCCGGAGATGCGCAATCATTAAATGATGATTTGCAAAGTGATCAAGAAAAGTACTATATCCACCATTATAACTTTCCTCCGTTCTCCGTTGGTGAAACTAAACCCTTGCGCGCTCCAGGACGGCGAGAAATTGGCCATGGAGCTTTAGCAGAAAGAGCTATATTACCTGTTTTGCCATCAAGAAAACAATTCCCTTATGTAGTTCGCATAGTTTCGGAAGTGTTATCTTCCAATGGCTCAACATCAATGGGTTCTGTTTGTGGTTCAACCCTATCGCTGATGGATGCAGGTGTACCAATCAGTAAACCTGTAAGTGGTGCAGCAATGGGTTTAATCAAGGAAGGTGATGAAGTCCGAGTTCTCACAGATATTCAAGGAATTGAGGACTTTTTAGGGGATATGGATTTCAAGGTTGCTGGAACTGATACTGGAATTACAGCCTTGCAAATGGACATGAAAATTTCGGGATTGTCCTTAGATGTAATTTCTCAAGCAGTTAATCAAGCAAAAGCTGCAAGGTTGCATATTTTAGATAAAATGCTCCAGACTATAGATAGTCCGCGCAGTGAAATGTCACCATATGCGCCCAGATTATTGAGCATTAAAATTGAACCAGATATGATTGGTCTGGTAATTGGTCCCGGAGGTAAAACAATTAAAGGCATTACAGAAGAAACTGGTGCCAAAATTGATATTGAAGATGATGGAACCGTTACCATATCCGCAATAGATGAACTCAAGGCCAAAAAGGCGCGTAATATCATCCAAGGGATGACTCGCAAATTGAATGAAGGCGATGTATACGTTGGTAGAGTAACTCGAATTATCCCAATTGGCGCATTTGTAGAATTTTTACCTGGAAAAGAAGGTATGATTCACATTTCACAATTGGCCGACTATCGCGTTGGTAAGGTTGAAGATGAAGTTGCTATCGGCGATGAAGTCATTGTCAAAGTCAGGGAAATTGATAACAAGGGTAGAATTAATCTCACTCGTTTGGGTATTCATCCAGATCAAGCTGCTGCTGCGCGAGAACAAGCAGTTAATCGGTAATTATTTAGGAGGGTTTTAGATTCTGGATTTTGGATTTAGCATCGTTCGCAAATCTAAAATCCGCTTTTGTTGAGAATACTAATAGTCTCCGCCTTTAAGAGAGGGTAATTCTGAATTTTTTTTTCAAACGGCTAGTTAGCTATTGCAGTTTTTAAAGTAAAAAGCCCACGGCTTCCGGTCGTGGGAGTGTAAACTGATTAAACCGGCATAAAAGAAAATCAAGTAAGTTATGTGGGTGCATGGCATTGATGCTGTGTACCTTGTTGATGTTTAGAGTTTGCAACCGAAGAACTGTATGAGTTACGCCTAGCTCAACATTACTTAGCAAGTAAAATATATTTGATGTATCTTGGGAAAATATTAACTACCCTGCACTAAAAGTGAAGCTGTAGCTATTAGGGTGTCATACTAAGTCCGGGTTAATTACCCCTTTTTAGAATGAGAGATGGAAGTGTGGGAGGTGTGGAAAGTGTGGGGGGAAATCCCAAAAAATATAAAAGGGTTTTAAAAATCGGATTTGGTGTCACATCTTTATGTTCGCTTTAGTAATGGCACTGTGACATAGAATTTTAACAAAGCTCTGCCATAACAGAAAGCATAAGTGAGAAGACGAGTCTATCTCAAAGTTTTGACAAATCCCAGTCAGTTTTAAACTCAATCTCAAAAGAAATCATTGTGAGTAGAAAAGGACTACCAGAAACTACTGCTTACGTCAGAATTCTTCGCCAGTCTTGGCAAAGCGGGCTTCTCGAAGGTGAAGTCAAAGCCGGTGACTTTCAATGGGAGTTTAAATGGCACTTTCGCCAAGGCGAATTGTCAGTCCAACCATCTCAAGGGCGAGCATTAATTAAAGAACCCTTAAGTCGCTTTTTAGAACAAAAAGATTATCAACTCGAACCTGGAGGAGACTATGATTTTGTGATTCGAGCAGAGTTATAACAGTTACCAGTTTACGGCTAACGCCATGCCCTTACGGGCTACAGTTGTCAATATCTGCTCGCTGTTTACTGTTCCCTGTTCCCTTTTCCTGTCAACTATTCATTGGTTCGGTCAAACGGTTGAGATACCTTTCAATTAGCAAAATAGCTACAATATCATCTATTGGTCTTGGTGGTTGACGCATTCCTTGTGGTATTAACTTTGATAATCCTTTTGGTGGGTACATTATCCAATAGCGATCGCGTGCAAGTAGACTAGTATTACGTTCATCGATCAAAATAATGTTTAAGGTTTCGGCAAGCGATTCTAGTAATTTTTTTTTCCACTGCTTGGCTGTGGTTTGGTCGCCCATGACCATCAATGAAATTGGGTATTTTTTTCGTAACGTTTCAATAGTCTTTACTGCTTGGGCTGACTGAACAACTTGATGGTAGTGCAGTTGTCTATCTAATCCCATTACTGCTATACCGCATTTATCCCTACCTGGATCGAATCCCAAAAGCAAAGGTTGTGTGGGCGAAAATTCACCAAAATTCATATCAATAAATCAGGTATCAAGAGTTAGTTCTTCGCAATTGAGAATTTTATATTCTACATTTATTCTATTTTATATAGTAATCTTAAATCGTTGATGGAAATAAATGTTGTAGAGACATTTCATGTAATTAATATAAAGGATTCACCTGTTCAAAAATTAAATACGATTGTTACATAGTAATTGTTAATGAATAATGCAGTAAAACTCTGTCTTAAATTAAAATATTTAATTATTTAACTTTCTCAAATAATATTTATTCCTAAGTTTATATCTCAATTTATTTATTAAAAATGATATATTAATGCTCTATTTTTTATAAAAATACCTGTTGTTTTCAAGAGCTAAAAATAACTTCTCCTTTACGATTTGTTGCTATCAATTTAACTTTTAAAGGACCTTCTGTATAAGTATTTCTCACTGAAATTGCTTTAATATCTAATTCTTGATCGTATTTGCTTAACTGGTCAATAAAACGCAAAAAAGTAGAATCAATTTCTACATCTTTTAAAATTCCAGCACTGCGAGCACGAAATTGGGAAGCTGTGATTAATAGTTCAACTCTTTGGCGCAGTTGATAAGATGTCATTTTTTTGGGATTTGCTGTTGTTGCTGCTAACACTTCTTCTCTGGAAAACACAATTTCATTAGGTGTTGCATCAGCAAAAATTTCTATTCTTTTTTCCCCTTTGACATAATTCTCTGCAGAGAAAATTCTAACTACATATTCTCGACCATCATCAATTTCTCGGCTTAATCGCCGTACCTGTGATTTTGTTACATATAATGGTTGGGGATTAATCTTATTGAATCCTGGTTCTCTCAATCGATTAATCGCATTACGACTCGCTTCTTGCAAAAGTCTCACTACAGCTTGACGTGCTGCTGTAGGTTCTTTAACGCTAACTACTGCTTCTGCTAATACCTGACCCCGAAACAGTGCTAGCTTACCCCTGCGTAGTTCTTGGTTGGACTCACCTAACTTACCAAGTTGCTGTTGCAAAAATTGTTGTTGTGCTCGTAAGTCTTTTAAAAGGTTTTGTTTTTCTTCAATTATTTTTTGTCTTTGAGCAATTTCTTGCTCCCGGGCTTTAATCTCAGAATTACGTTTTTGGATACGTTTATCTAATTCGAGAATTTTCCGGTCCCGATCTTCTAGTTGAAGGTTTCTACTTGTAATTTCGCGATCGCGTTGTTCAATTGCAACTCGAGCTTGTTCGATCTCATCTACAAGTCTTTTACGTTCGACTTTCAGTTGCTCGATTCGTTTTAACTGCTCGTTTCTCTGGTTATAAACATTTTGTAGTTCCGACCTGGCTTGTTCGTACTGCTCAACAACCCGAGTCAACTGGGAGGTGGTTCGTTGGAGTTTATTTTCAGTTTGAGCTTGACGGGTAAGGGTATCTTCGAGTTGAGCTTGGGTAACTCGCTGCTTCGCATTGGCTCTTTCTAAAGTTTTATTAATTTTTCTTAATGCTTCTTGAGCCTCTACCTGCTGCTGCTTGACTGCACTTAATTTTTCCTCAACTTGACGTTTTTGAGCTTCGGTTTTCTTTAGTTGTTTGCGTTCGCGTCTGAGGTCGTTTTGAGTATGTTCTAGCTCCAAAATACCCCGGCGTAGATTTTTATCTACCAGAAAAATAATTCCTAAAGTTGATAAGGAAATTCCTACCCCTGTAATGATTGTTATTAATACTGCTGTATGTTTTGGGCGTAACTTAAAGAGTGAGAGCCGCTTTTTGCCAACCCGCGTACCAATTCGGTCGCCAACGGTAGCAATAACGCCTCCCAAAATTAAAACAGCTAAAACTATGATGTACCCAGAGTCCATACTTTAAGTTACCGAAACCCTCCCAGATACAGCCTACTACTTATTGACATTTTCTGTGGGGAATTGGAGATTGGCAATAGCTGATATTACTTATGAAGTGTAAGTTTCAGCAATTAGAAAGTAAAGATTTAAAACTACACTTTTGAGTTTTGACTAAGTGTAAGTATTAAGCTTTGAAACTTTCTGAGCCATCTCCACTTCCATCTAAACGGAACAGTTTAAGTGAATTGTCGACTTAGAGTCACAGGTTTATGCACCGTAATCTTCTTTTTGTGAATGGAAATCATCTTTTTCTCGCGCAAATCGCCGAGTAACCTGGTAACTGTAACGCGTGTAGAGCCGATGGCTTCTGCGATCGCCTGATGAGATAGCTTCAGATCGATAGTAATTCCATCAGCACAAGGGACTCCAAAATCTCGACAGAGAATCAGTAAAAAACTCACCAACCTGGAACCCATATCTCGGTGAGCGAGTGTTTCAATCATCATTTCTGTCTGCAAAATTCGTGAAGAAAGACCCCGCAGCATTAACATCGACAGTTCGGGGTTTTCTTTGAATGCTTGCTCCACCTGCTCAATGGGTGCTGAGAGTAATTCTACAGGTGTAAAAGCAACTGCATGGTAAAACCTATCTGACTTGTTTCCCGTCAGCAGAGATAAGACGCCAAAAACACTATTTTCCCGCAGCAATGCTACTGTTATTTCTTCTCCTGCTTCGTACACCCTGGAAAGTTTGACTGCACCTTTGAGTAAAAAATAAACACGCTCTGCAGGATCGCCGGGAAAAAAGATCGTTTTATTGCGCTCAAAAGTTTCAACAACTGGTGGAAATGCGCCAGTTGCCATTTGACGAAATACATTTGCTAGGGCTTTATCTTGTGTCACGATCATCTCCCTTCCCCTACCCAATGCCGGAAAAACAAAAGTAAATTACCTAAGAATACATTTGAAAAATTGAATTTGCATTGTCAACATTTTTGTTATTTACTATACTCAACCTCTTATCCTTTTAACTATTTGTTCATCATGATACATAATTTTTCATGTTTCGATCTACTAATTTTTGAGACTTAATTAGAAAATTTATATTTGAGTGGTTTTGTTAAGAGAAAAAACAACATATATTCAGAATATTTTAAGAAGTAAATAGAAATTTTATGGCAGTAAAAAACATCGACCTTTATGATTTTAAAAAAAATTTGTTCAAACAAAGACATACCAGAGTCAAATTCTAGTATGCTCAAGCATGATTGTTTACGTCATCAACTTTTATGCTGGATCTAACAGGAAAAAATGCACTTGTAACAGGTATTGCTAATAGTCGTTCTATTGCTTGGGGAATTGCACAGCAATTGCATAAAGCTGGGGCAAATATAGGTGTAACATATTTACCTGATGAAAAGGGTAAAATGCAGAAGAAAGTCTCCGATCTCGTAGAACCTCTGAACCCTAGCTTATTTCTGCCTTGTAATGTTCAAGATGATGAGCAAGTAAAATCTACTTTTACAACAATTGCTGAAAAATGGGAAAAAATAGATATTTTGATCCATTGTCTTGCTTTTGCAAAAAAAGAAGACTTGACTGGTGGATTTAGTGAGACTTCACGCTCCGGTTTTCATACAGCATTAGAAGTCAGTACTTATTCATTAGCTCAACTAGCAGCAGCAGCTAAACCATTGATGAAAGAAGGTGGAAGTATTCTCACATTAACTTATTTAGGTGGTGCCAGAGCTGTGCCCAATTATAATGTAATGGGAGTTGCTAAAGCTGGTTTGGAAGCCAGCGTACGTTATCTTGCTGCTGAATTAGGTACAGCAAATATCCGTGTAAATGCAATTTCTGCAGGTCCAATTAGAACTTTAGCTTCTTCTGCGGTTGGAGGTATTTTAGACATGATTCATCATGTGGAAGAAGTAGCACCATTACGACGTACTGTTACTCAATTAGAAGTAGGAAATGCGGCAGCTTTTTTATGCAGCGATTTAGCAAGTGGAATTACGGGACAAGTAATCTATGTTGATGCTGGATATGAAATCATGGGTATGTAAATAATCAATACTTCCAAGTTGTTAATCTCAAAGTTGTTAATCTCAAGTTGCGAGCCTGAAATTGTAAGCCTGAAATTATGAGCCTCGAATTTTAAACTTTAAGTTGAGAACTTCTGAGTATGAATTTCCAGTTGCGAACTTCCAACTATGAACTTCCAACTACGAACTTCCAACTACGAACTTTCATTTGTTAATAGCTACAAGCTAATTACCCAAATTCAATTTTGTATTTAGGTGTAGCTATTGGCATTTTCCACCCTCAAGACTTTATCTAAGTAGCAAGCTCCTATGCAAACAAGTAATCGTCAAACTCAGTCGCGTCATCAAAGTGCAGTTAGTAATCCTCGCATTGCTTCAGTTAGTCGCACTACCGGTGAGACAGATGTACAGGTAACAATTAATCTCGATGGAACGGGACATTGTCGTGCTGCAACAGGAATTCCTTTTTTGGATCATATGCTGCATCAAATAGCTTCCCATGGTTTGTTCGACTTGGATATTAAGGCTAAGGGCGATGTGGAAATTGACGATCACCACACCAACGAAGATGTGGGAATCACTTTGGGACAAGCAATTGCAAAAGCATTAGGCGATCGCAAAGGAATCGTCCGTTTTGGTCATTTTATTGCGCCTTTAGATGAATCCTTAATTCAAGTAGTTTTGGACTTTTCCGGACGTCCCCACATTACCTATGGTTTAGAAATACCCACCCAAAGGGTAGGAACTTACGATACTCAGTTGGTGCGAGAGTTTTTTGTAGGAGTTGTTAACCATTCACAAATGACGTTACACATTCGTCAATTTGATGGAATTAATTCACATCACATCATTGAAGCGACTTTTAAAGCTTTTGCTCGGGCTATGCGAATGGCTGTAGAAATAGATCCCCGTCGTGCAAGTACTATTCCTAGTTCTAAAGGGGTTCTCTAACTTTACTTAAGTCAGTCGATTAGTTTGGGGAGTGTGGGGAGAGGAATAAAATACTCATTACTGTGCGCTAAGATTACTCGTTAATTTTCCCAAAGAGATCCATGGTGTCAGATTTACTTTTAGAAGCTGAAACGGTGGAAAAATCTAAAATTCCTGTTTGGTATTTTCCTCTAGCTAATGGACGTTATGAGGTAAAACCAGGAATGATTCCTCTCGGTTCCGACTTGGGTAACGGTAAAATCGACGAACAGGTATTTCAAATTGATAGTAATTTTGCTCATTATCGTCGATTAAAGCTTGCTGCTCGTAAAGAAAATTTAGATAAGTATTACCAAACCTATAATTATCCTCTAGGTGTTGCAACTGCTGTCGCAGGGTTAATTATTGATCGCTTAACCCAAGAATATCCCCAGTACTTTACACAATTTTTATATGATGGGAATATCATATTTAAGAGTTTCCTTACCGGAGAAAGCCTCTACTTAGACAAAAATTTGCAGCTACAAGCAGTTGAATTTAATAGTAAAAAAATAGTTCCAGTTTATACTTCTACCCTCGACGCTTTAGCAGCACAAACTCAAGAAGATATCACAGTCATTTGCCGTGATAGAAGTGGGAAAAACTGGGTAAGTGCTATTCACTTATGTTTTCCCAATCATTGGTCAGCAGAAGAAAAAATAGGTAAAGACTTTACCACAGTACATGCTCCTGTTGCAGGCATGGAAAAAATGAATCGCCAAGCTGATAAAATTGTTAACACTATTATTACTCGCAGACCAATGGTACGTTTTGCTTGGGGTTTGAGTACTGACACGCGGCTTAACCATCACCCACGAACACCACAAAATATATCAGTTGAAAAATGGAATGGGAGAAAGTTTAATCGAGATTGTCCCCGATTATATTTAAGGATTGAACGTCAGACTATGTGGGGTTTACCCGAACATAACGCATCTTTATTTACTATCCGTACTTATTTTCGTGACTGTAGCTTGTTAAAAAAAGACAATAATTTAAGGTATAAATTATCCTCAGCTATTGAGTCTATGACATCAGATTCTTTAATTTATAAGGGATTAACTAATAGTAAAGAAGATATTTTGAATTTCTTAAATAATGATTTTATGTCTATTTAAATACTTTTTTAGTACTGTAAATACTTGTATCCTATTTGAATGCTAAGATTTATATTGAATACAAAAGCTAAATTACCTATTTTTGTTATTCAACATAAACCGGAATTTAATAATAAAAATTAATAAAAATTATTTGCGACCAAAAAAATAGCTACAATACTGAAAACACTTAATTTAATATGACACAGGCAATCATTCTGAGTCACTCAAATGTTATTTATTTAGCTTTGAATGACTATGTAATTTTTGTTCTGTAGTAATTTTGAATTAATAGACGTGGAGTATATATTGAGTTTTTATAAGGCATTGTAATTATGCAACAGAATGCCGAACAAATTGATTTATTTGCTTTAAAACAGGCGATAGACACTTCGCCATTAATAGTCCCATCCGATATTTTAGTTGTTGATGCAATTGCTGTGATGATGGGTCGGGCAAAATATAGTAATAGTTATGAGTTAGCAAATCATCAGCCTGAGAAGATTAGTGTAAACCTGAAGCCAGAAGATTATGTATTAGTTGTAGAGAATTTGAATGTAGTAGGAATATTAACTCAAACAGATGTAATTAGACTTACCATTGCAGGGAAAAACTTATCTAAGATGAGAATTTCCGAAGTAATGACGCGAAAGATCGTAAAAATTAAGCAATTCCCCGAGCAGGATATTTTCGCAATTCGTTCCTTGATGCGCGAACATAGAATTTGCCATTTACCGGTTGTAGATAGACGAGATTGTTTAGTAGGAATAGTTACTCAAAATACTTTATTGCAAGTTTTAGATGGTCTAGAAAAAATTGATGTTATTGAAACCTTACAAAATCAAGTAAGAATTAAAAAAAATCAACCAAAGCAAATAGAAGAGACCTTAGTCTCAGGTCTAGAAACGAAACATCAATTTATCGATCCAGTATATGAAGAGGTAGATAGTCAAAGAACTGGTCAAATTAGTACAGTTTCTTTTGACGAAATGGATGAGAGTGAAAAAGATATTGCTAATGAAACAGAATTTCATTTTTTATATCCTAGCGGTAAACTAGAAACTAATAATAAATATTGCGATCAAGAAGTAGAGTCTTTGAAGCAAAAGGATATTGACCAATATCAACAATCAGAATTAGAGAAAAACCAAGAAAATTATTATAATTCGCCTCAAAATTTAAGCTCTACTACCTCAAATGTACCTATTTGTATTTACGAATTGGATCGTCAAGGTAAAATCCTTTTCGCTAATATAGCTTATGGGGAGGCAACTCAAAAGCAGCTATTATATGGGAAATTAGCAGAGTCTTTTCCTGAAGGACAAATTTCCAAATTTGAGTCTGCGATCGGGGAAGTTTTTGATACCGGACAAGTTAAGGAAATAGAATATTCAATTCTCAATTTTCAGGGTGAGGTTCAATTTTACACGACTAAAATTGTACCAAATCAAGTTAAAGGGAAAGCACCAACAGTTATTTTGGTGATCAGTAATATAACTGAAGTTAAGCAAGCACAAGTCGCTTTACAAGAGAGCGAAGAGCGATTTCGCACCATGGCGGATACTGCTCCAGTAATGATCTGGCTTACCGATACAGATAAACGTTGTACTTACTTCAATTCCTGCTGGCTGGAACTAACCGGACAAACCTTAGAGCACGAAATTGGTCATGGCTGGATTCGGGGTATTCATCCAGAGGATAGACAAGAGTCTTTAGATATTTACTGGAGATCCTTTGACGAACGGCGAGCGTTCTCCATGGAATATCGGTTGCTAGGTTATGATGGTGAATATCGCTGGATTTTGGATCGGGGAACGCCTAGATTTAATTCAAATGGGAGTTTTGCCGGTTATGTCGGTTCTTGTGTAGATCTGACCGATCGCAAGCTTGCTGAGGAAAAAATCGCCGAACAAGCAGCGCTACTTGATGTTACTACAGACGCAATTTTATTACGAAGCTTATCAGGGGAAATTTTATATTACAATCAAGCTGCTGAAAGCATTTATGGTTGGAGTTCTTCAGAAGCGATCGGTAAAATTGCTAATGAACTTTTATATCCAAAAAAATCACCAGAACTAATAGACGCATTAGAAAAAGTTCGCGAGAATAATTCTTGGCAAGGTGAATTATATCAAGTAACTAAAACTGGTAAAGAAATTATTGTTGCCAGTAGATGGACTTTAGTAAGAGATAAAGTAGGAAACCCTAAATCTATCCTGACAGTTGATACTGATATTACGGAGAAGAAACAATTAGAAGCACAATTTCTTCGCGCCCAGCGCTTGGATAGTCTTGGTATTTTGGCTAGTGGTGTTGCTCACGATCTCAACAATATTTTGACACCAATTTTGGGTGTTGCCCAATTATTACCGATCAAGGTAAACCACCTGGATAATACTTCCAAACAAATGTTAGAAACTTTGGAAAACAGTGCCAAACGCGGGGCTAACTTGGTCAAGCAAATTCTATCATTTGCCCGTGGTGATGAGACCAAGCGTACCTTAGTCCAAATTAAGCATTTACTCAAAGATATCGAGCAGTTTGTCAAAGAAACATTTCCTAAATCGATTGAAATTGAAAAGAATGTACCGCAAGACCTATGGATTGTTTCTGCAGACCCCACCCAATTGCATCAAGTATTAATTAACTTGATTGTCAATGCTCGTGATGCAATGCCTGATGGAGGGAAATTAAGTATTTATGCTCAAAATGTCTCAATCGATGAAAACTATGCCAGGATGAATATTGAGGCAACAGTTGGTCCTTATGTGGCTGTAACAATTGCTGATAACGGAGTTGGTATTCCTCCTGAAAATATAGACAGAATTTTCGATCCCTTTTTTACAACTAAAGAAGTAGGTAAGGGCACAGGACTTGGTCTATCAACTGTTTTAGGGATTGTCAAAAACCATGGCGGTTTTGTGGAGATATCTAGCAAAGTAGAACAAGGCAGCCAATTTAAAGTATATTTACCTGCCAGGCAAGGTATTGTTCCTCAAGTCACCCAAAATTCCGAGTTGTTCCCGGCGAGTGGAGAACTAATTTTGCTAGTTGATGATGAAGCTAGTATTTGTGAAATTATTAAAGCCACATTGGAAACCTATAATTTTCAGGTTTTGATAGCTAAAGATGGTATCGAGGGAATTTCTTTGTACGCTGTCCATAAACATGAAATTTCTGCAGTCTTAATTGATATGATGATGCCTTTGATGGATGGACCGACAGCAATTCGCACCTTGAAGCGAATGAATCCACACGTGAAAATTATTGCCATGAGTGGGTTAGCATCGATGGAAAGTCTCACACAAACTGCAGGAAGCGGAACTCAACAATTTCTGGCAAAGCCTTTCACTGCACAGGAATTATTGAATTCTCTAACATCGCTCTTATAGGGTTTTTCAAAGAGTTAAGGTACGGTGAATATTTTTATTTCTTCTCTGTTTCCGTTCCCTTTTTCTTGGTCTTGCGACTCTTTTCCACCTTATACCAAATCCGATTTTTAAAACCCCTTTATATTTTTTGGGATTTCCCCCCACACTTCCCACACCTCCCACACTTCCCTCTCTCATTTTAAAAAGGGGTAATTACCGGACTTAGTATTAGAGGGTAGCTGCGCCGGATTGCAACTTGCGTTGTTGCGGATCTAAGCACTGTTCCCTGTTCCCCGTTCCCTAAATAAAAAATCAATTCTTACCCGATTGAGAATAGCTATCTGAAAATTTTGCAATGAATGGTGATATTCCCTCCACAAATTCAGTAGTTGATTCGTAGGGTAAAACATTTCGACCTGGAAGTTTTATTCCAGTACCTTGTGGTAGGACAGCTAAGTATTGTGCTAACCATTCATCTGCTTGAACTGTTTTTCCTTCTTTACTAATGCTTGATATTTCTTCACCTACCACAACCAATGTGGGCTGTTCTATGGAGGAAATTCCATGCAGATAATTTTTGCGCCAAAATCCAGCCAGAAAAGAAAATACAGCGTGACGAGTTGCGGGATTTTCTGAACCAGTTCGTAATGTATTTAACCATTCTGCATCCACAGCATCATCTGAGCCAAATAGCTGCTTGACTGAAAAATTTTGTAAAAACTTTTCACGACGTGCATAGCGATAAAAAGCACCGCCTAGAGGAGAATTTAACAAATTCCAAATTATTTTTTGCTGTTGATTTGAAGTTTCTTGTGTTATGACTTTCCAGTTGGGAGGACAAGCCAGAACGAGTCCACTAATTAAATTTGAATACTTTTGAGCTAATTCAATCGCTACGGGAAATAACGCACCTTGAACAATCAAAATAGCTGGCTTCTTGACTACTTTCTGTAAAAAACATCGTAATTGTTCTGCCCAATCTTCAGGGTAATAAGCAACACGGGGTTTATCACTTTCTCCACATCCAAGCAAATCGGGATTATAAATTTGATTTGGTTTGTCTTGCTGATACCATTCTTGACAAAATCGGTGCCAAAATTTTCTGGACAGACCTACACCTATTGGATGTAATAAAACTATGGGAGTTACATCTGAATTAGAAGCATTAGGTTGATTATTTGGTTGGTAAACTTCGTAAGCACAGCGATAATTATTCCAGTTGTAAAACTGTATGCTAGAAGTTATTGTATTTAAGTTCATAATTAATTGAAATAAGTCATAAACTGTTAACTGATCACTCTAGCCCGTAAGGGCGTGGCGTTAGCCATAAACTGTTAACTGATAACTGAATAGATCAAAAAATAATCTGTGGATGAATTAACTTATAACCAGCAGCCTTTAATTTTTGATTGGAAACTCTAGCGTTAGAAGAACGACTACTTTCTAATGAGGAATCCCATTTAATTTTTTCTAAATTGTGCTCTGCACAAACTTTTTCTATAACTTCACGTCTAGTTAAATTTGCATCATCAACTACATTATAGATTCCTGCCAATCTACGACGGCTAGCAAAATCTATTGCTCCAACAATATCATCAAGATGAATCCAGTTTGCAGGTTCTTTTCCTCCTCCGGGAAGGGTTTTTCCTGCAAATCGACTATATATTTTTCTAATTTCTCTATTTGGTCCGTAAATTCCTGCCAGTCTTAAGACACAAATACTCAGTTCTTTATTGGAGGCTGAAAGTAAAATCTGTTCGGTTTCCCTCAAAGTTTTGCCAGATTCGGAAGTGGGTTGAATCTGTGTTTCTTCATCTACTATATTACCCCCAAAATTACCATACACAGAAGAGCTAGATGTATATATAATTTGTTTAACAGTAGGGTTATCTTTGACAGCCCGAACTAAGTTTTTTGCAGTTTGTAAATAAGTTTCTTGATAAGTACTACTACCAATTCTGGCAATACTCAGCAGAACTGTATCTTGATTTTGTAAGGCAGATTTCAGCCCTTCTACATCTTCACCTTTCAGAACAAGTGCTTGTTGAGCAACTTTTTGCAATTTAGATATTTTTTGCGGTGTTGTTGTTGTAGCTGTAACCACACAGGTTTTTTTCTGCTGTAAGTGTTCTGCTAAGGCATAACCGACATAGCCACAACCAATAATAATAAAATTCATGAAGAGTTGGGGGTTAATTGGTAATTGGAGATGGGTAATTCTAAAATTACTACTCAATAGGTACTAATCTATCTTTAATCGTGGACTGTACCATCTGGCATGATGGCTCCTTCCAAGTTAGCGCCAATTAATTTTACCAATAGGCGTTCCCCAGACCTAACTCTTGCACCTCTTAAATCAGCACCTCTCAAATCAGCACCACTTAAATCAGCTCCGATTAGGTTGCTCGAACGTAAATTCGCTTCCCGAAGATCTGCTAGGAGCAAATTAGCTCTAAATAAATTGGCTCCTGATAAATTCGCACCTCTGAGTACAACTTTATGCATAAAAGTATCGCTGAGATTTGCCCCACTCAAATTGGCGTAACTAAGATTTCTTCCGGATAAATCTTTATTGCTTAAATTTGCACTGCTGAAGTCCTTACCACTCAAATCTGAGTTTACTTTGGGTGGTGAGGGTTGTTTGGGTGGTGAGGGTTGTTTGGGTGGTGAGGATTGATAAGGTGCGGAGTTATTAGACTGTTTCTGAGGTGAAGCAGGTGGTTTATATGAAGCAGATGGTTTGTAATAATTAGGTTGCTTTGGTGGAGTAGATGAATTATTCAGACTCCTATGCTTTTTAGTTTTTAAAGACCGTAGTTTGTCTCTGGCTTCATTAATTTCTTTTAACTTTTTCAGGGCTTTTTGTTGTAAGCGCTGGTTATTTTGCGGCAAACGATCCGGATGCCAAACAAAAGCCAGATCTTTATGTGCCTGGTTGACCTCTTCTAATGTTGCTCCAGGTTGTAATTCTAAAACCCTATAATACCGCTCCAGCTCTCTCATAAGACGTTGTGCTTACAAATTACATAAATTATGAGTGATGCCGCTTTTTATCAGCTTAATTATCAAAGCAAATTTTTTTAACTTTTGGGCAATTACTCTTAAAAGTCAAGTTATTCTGGCAACAATTATTAGCATTCGAGCTATTAGAACTTCGTTCGGGGCAGAAATTGACATCATTACAATATCTTAATTCTTAAGTATTTTTTTTAATTCATCTTTTTAAGTTCATTTAGGATGAGTTCTCAACTAAAATTTTGATTTTAGATCTGCTTATAACCAATAAATAGTGTATCAAATAAGGCCGTGACTTATATTTTGCGATTTCTGTGGGCGAGAACAATTTGGTTAATATTCCTTATTGGTTAATATTCCTGATTATGTGATTATGATTATTTCACTTCTTTACTATTAATTATTAACTAGATTAACCAGTTATGGATAACTGGCTATGGGTAAACAAAGGTTAAAGCCAAATGCAGTTATTTTTTTATAACTGCGATTTAGTCACCTTTCTCAATTAAGTGGCAAGGTATAACAACCTTAATTGGGATTTAGTAGTCGCTGTTGCATTGCCCTAAAGTAAGATGCTACAGGTATTTGGTATATTTCTACAAATAACCAAATAATTACAGAAGAGTGGGAAAGAAAGGTTAAAAAAGCCCAAATACAAGGTACCCATGTAAATGGTTGCTCTGGTTGAGGAGGCAGACAGTAAGCAATTATGCCTGTCAATGTTGTAGGTAAAGCAATAAAAGCTAAGGCTCCTACTGTGTAACCCCAACCTAATTCAACTCCTTCTAAACGTGGTTGTTTCCAATTCATTCCATCCCAACGCCAAGTAAGTGGGGGTTGTCTTGAAGGTAAGATTAATTCTTGTTTTTCCAGATCTACAGTAAAAATTTGTTGGCAAAAATTACAAGACATTGCTTCCATTAAAGTCATGTTAGAGATATCCCCCGCCCTACATAGAGGACAGGGGTAAACTCCTTGGTAGTCAACAGCTTTATTCAATAACTTTGAACTGAATTTTGAACTTGGCATGACATTTAGAGGCTCTTGTTTACAAAGAATGAAATGAATTGCAAGGTAAGTCAGCTAACAAAATCTGTTACTTTCTATTTACAAATTGGCAAAGGTATTGAATTTAAATTCACACTTAACAACTCATATTTAATTCCAATCTAACTTCAATTGCGCCGTACAGTGGGAGTCTAGCGCAAATGACCTCGCGGGTAATGCAACAATACTCATGAATATTAGATTATCTCTCTAGAGAGTCCTTTCTTGAATTTATCTATTTTCTTATTAGATTTAAAGAGGTATTTGAATTAACTCTTAACATCGTGGAAATAAAAAATTAACAGTTAGCATAAATATTCAAAAATCAACATATTGTTATTTTTAGTTGTTCCTGATTTCTAAGGCTGCTAATGAGAATAAAAAACTCTAGATTAATTAAGTTTTTTATACATGACTACTTCAATCAGTAAAATATAATTTTTGTAGGTGCTAAGAGGTACTCATAGGTTTTCTAAGTGTTTCCCCAGTAAAGATAAATATGGCCGGTTTTAACCCGTTTTTTAAGGAAATTAGGGGGAATTAAGATAAAAGTTGATCTTTCAAATTTCCTCTAAAAAAGTTTATACGAAGCAAAAAATAATCATTCCATTAATTTATTAGTTTTGTAACTTAATATTATGATGCATTTATTTTTTCCACTGTGATGTAATGTGGATTACGATATATCATCACCATGCTGTTTAAAATATTTTTTGAACGAAAAAAACCGAAAAGCGATCTTTTTAGATAGAAGTCAAGGTAAATCTTCACGTAGATGGTTGTATACATGTATTATACCTTGCAGTTGTAGTATCAGTTTCTAAGCACTATTGACGCTGCTAAAAGTCTTTGATATCTTTGCAAGTAGTCAAACAAAATGTATTCCATTATTAAGTTCTGCGATCTATTTGTGATTTAACTTTTATGGTTAAATTTTTTAGGTCAGTTCTTTAATTAGGAATATCTAGAATTTAGAGTATTTATACTTATTTTCAAAAATATTATGAGCAGAAATACAAATTACTTTTATTTTTGGTTTAAGGTGGTTCACCGGGAGTGAGTCTAATTTCCTGATGGAAATCGCCCGGTGAACCGCAGAGTAAAATCTGCGGTTTTTTTATTGGTTAATTTTCACTTTCATTTCTTAAGCAATTTTTTCTGTTTTCCTACTCAAGACAAAAATGAACAACTTCAGTCAGCACAAAGTTACTAATTGGTTTTATGGATTTTATTTTTGGTTCGGAACAAGTTCCGGGTAATTTTTTGATGCTGAACGAAAGCTCACTACCCGGAACTCAAAAAGTTCCGGGTTTTTATTATGGCTAAAACATTTTAGTTTTCAGTTCCAGTATTTGAGTCTCGTTTACAAATCTAATATTTCAGCACTTAACTTCAGTTTTCAAGCTTATCAAGAGTACAAATTCTTAGAGGACTTCACAATGAAAGACGCTAAACTCGCATCTAAATCTGATTCTAAATCTCAAACACTTGTAAACCTTTCCGAGCAAGTCGTTGTTGGTGGTAAAGAACTGGTAATAATTGGTGGACCTTGTTCGGTAGAAAGTTTAGAACAAATGGAAACAGTAACTCAAAAATTGTCTGTTTCATCAGTACAAGCATTAAGGGGAGGAGTCTACAAACCACGCACCTCCCCTTACGCTTTTCAGGGTATGGGTAAAGCTGGGTTAGAAATCTTATCAGAAATGCGATCGCAATATAACATTCCAGTTGTTACGGAAGTAATGACGGTTTCTCAAATTGAATTAGTAGCTAATCATGCTGATATGCTCCAAGTTGGAAGTCGTAATATGCATAACTTTGACCTACTCAAAGCTTTGGGTAAAGTCAAAAAACCAATATTGCTCAAACGCGGTTTAGCTGCAACCATAGAAGAATTCGTCATGGCTGCAGAATATATTCTCAGTCATGGTAATCCCAATGTAGTTTTATGCGAACGGGGTATTCGTAGTTTTGATAACTACACCCGCAATGTTTTGGATTTGGGCGCGATCGCAGCACTCAAACAAATCACCCATTTACCGGCGATCGTAGATCCTTCCCATGCGGTAGGTAAACGGGAATTGATTGCACCTCTAGCTAAAGCAGCGATTGCTTGTGGTGCAGATGGTTTAATTATTGAGTGTCATCCCGAGCCGGAAAAATCAGTATCGGATGCTCGTCAAGCATTATCTTTAGAAGCGATGGCAGAACTAGTAAATAGCTTAAAACCGGTAGCTGCATCTGTAGGAAGAAGTATATCGGAAAACACAGGGGTAGGTTCAAAGCCTACCCCTTTCCATTGTTCATCTCAATTAAACGTGGCTTAAATTCAAGCTTATGAGGTAGGTGTGTTAGGCGCACGACAATAATATTGTTGTAGAGCAAAATTAATTTGCGCCAACCACCATCCAATTAATTACACCAATAGAGGTATTAGGCTGAACTCTAATATTTAATATTTACAGTGAAAATAAAAAATACCTAATTTCCAATCTCAATCGCCTCTTTACTTGACTTACTTTAATCACCCATAGAATTCTTATTACTAATTACTTAGTATTTTTAGGTGATTTAAATGACAAATACATCTAACATTAAAATCATGATTTCTTGGTCGGAAGATGGCTTAGAGGATAAAGAATTACAAGCACAAACTCAGAAGTTAATACCTGAAATCAAAGAAGTTGATGGGGTAGAAACAGTCAATTTGGTGACTGTAGCAGAAGCTCCCCTTGGTTCTAAAGTATTTGGACCTTTCTCTCTTGGAAGGTTAAAAACAATGGTTGATCCAGCCAAAATCAAAGTTTTATTTGAGTTTGTTGGCGATCGCATGAATGGAAAAGCTATCGAGTTGGATGTGGAAGCTAACTATAAAAAGCTTAAGCTCAAAGTTGAGAACGAAGAAGAATTGGTGACAGCAATTGAGACAGCACAGAAATTTATTGGTGAATAGTAGCAAATTATTTAGTTAGGGAAGGATAGTTTAAGTAAGTAGGCAAGAAAAAAGTAAACTATGTAAAGAAATATAAAATACTCGTATTTGGCTCGTAGTAGCGCTTTAGCGCTAAAGCGCTATTACAAACAAGTTATGATTTTTCTTACTAAACTACTTGGTAGTCAAAAAATTATCTAAGGAATAGGAATTAAGTGTAAATACTTTTTACTCCTAACTCCTGACTTCTGACTCCTGACTTCTGACTCCTGACTCCTGACTTCTGACTCCTGACTTCTGACTCCTGACTCCTGACTCCTGACTTCTGACTCCTGACTCCTGACTTTTACATTCTGACCCCTGAGTTCTTAATTCTGCTATTCTTAACTCCCAGTTTGATTTTGACTGCGAGATGGAAATTTACACTTCACTTCTATCTCTAAATTGCTTTGTGCTGTACCTTTCGTGATGTAAGGTATACCAGCCTTACCGCCAATTTTCATCCCAAACTTCAGGGTGACTTCCTCCACATTTGCAAACTTAAAGTCTTTATAAGCACCAAGTACATATACTACGTAGTCCTTATGCTGTTTTTCAAAATCCACAAACTGAAATAGAAAAACAAGCCTGCGAAATATGTCGTAAGTGGGTTTGGGAAAAATAAAATTCGATTTTAAAAAACTTACTTTTTGATTCAGTCTTCTAAGTCAATAATTCCAACAACAAATAAGTCATTTTTACGAGCAATTATTTCTATGAATAATTAGAAAAACTCTTCATGGTATTATGAATAGTTACTAAAATAATATTTGTAGCTGTTTTAAGATAATAAATAATTTGATATTCAGCATTTTTACCATTTTGAATGTCGCTATTTTTAACCCTCAGCTTAAAAATTGTATACCCAACTCCAGGAACGAGATATCCTGGTAAATCTCCTGACTCTAACTGTTTAATAACTGGCTCAATGTCGTTACGAATATTACGATTTTTATTTGCCAAAATACGTATATTACGTTGGAATTTAGTGGTTGCTTCCACATGAATGAAGGATGATTTATTCTGCATGGATTTCTTCCCAATCAATTCCTTCCCAATCAATCCCTTCCCATAATTGAGAAACAGGTATTGTGTTGCCGACGATCGCATCGTACCACCCCTGACGGAAACTTTCGCTGACAGTTTCGGATAGTTCCTCATCTCCGGAATAATGATTTGGAACGAGTACGATTACTCTAACGCGGCTACGATTGTTTAAGGTCAACGGTTTATCTAGAAAAAGTTGACCAAATTCATTGACAGTTGCCTTAACTTCAATAGCTTCCATTTTTGTTAATTTAAATACTAAGATAATTGTATGAAACAAAATTAGCTTACTAAAAATGATGTCTCTTTCTCAAGACAGGCTTAGACAATAATCAAGAATCCAGACATATTTTTTATATGTTTTCTGAGCGTTTTAATGTATTTAATATAAAGCAACCGTAAAACATTTCCAAATAACTCTCAGAATCACCTATGCAACTCTGGATACCTAATCAAAAATTACAAAATAGTAAATTCACAGTGCAAAAAGTCTTGGGTGGTGAAGGTGTACCTGAAATACTAGAAACTAAATACAAAAAGTATTACATTTCTGATTCCTGACTTCTAAATTCAGTGATAATTCAGCAACGTTAGTCATCAGACAAATATTTTGAGGAAAATCAAAAAAATAAATATACTCTTTATGTATTTTCCAGGCATTTTAATGTATCTAATATAAAGCAAGCATAAATTATGTTAAAAAAAAGCCCCTGTAAAAACCCATGCAAGTCTGGAAACCTAAGCAACAGCTGCAAAATGGTAAATTCACGATTCAAAAAGTTTTAGGTGGTGGTGGCTACGGTGTAACTTATAGCGCCATAGATAAAAATACAAATAATATTGTTGCAATTAAAACTCTTAACCCGATCCATCAAAGTCGAGCAAATTTTGAACAAATGCATGTCAAGTTTGTTCAAGAAGCTTTTCGTTTGGTACAGTGCAGCCATTCTCATATTGTCAAAGTCCATGAAGTAATTAATGAAGGTGGACTATGGGGAATGGTGATGGAATATGTCCAAGGTCAAGATTTGGCTATATGTATAAATGAACGAGGTAAATTACCTGAAGAAAAAGCCCTCAAGTATATCAAGCAGGTTGGAACAGCTTTAGAATATATCCACAAACAAGGATTATTACACCGAGATGTAAAACCAAATAATATAATGCTGCGTCAAAGTCAGGAAGAAGTGGTATTAATTGACTTTGGTTTAGCGCGGGAATTTAGTTTGAATCAAACGGGAAGCATGACAAATGCGATGACGGAAGGTTACGCACCGATTGAACAGTATGAAAGACGGGGTAAGTTTGGTGCTTATACAGATGTTTATGCTTTAGCAGCGACTTTGTATGCTTTGGTAACAGGAGATATTCCTTTACCTGCGAAATTTCGTAATACTGGTATTCCTTTACCGTTACCAAAACAGCGAAATCCTGAGATTAGCGACAGATTAAATAATGGGATTATCAAAGGTATGGAGTTGGAACCAGATAATAGACCGCAGACGGTGAGTAAATGGTTAGAATTGGTGATGCCAATTCAAAGTAAATCGGTCGTTACTATAGAAAAAAGAAAACTAGAAAAAAGAAAACTGCCTACAACAGTCTTAAATCCCCGACTTCCCGAAACACAACCTGCAAAAATCCCACAAGTCTCCAAAATCCATCAAAATAAACCTCCAACACCTCAGAAAATTCCTCAAGTTTCAGAAAAGAATGCATTTGGTAATATCCAAACTCGGAAGTTTGAATTTACATACGCCAAAGTAGATCAAAACTTCAAGATTAACTACTATCGCGGACAAGCAGAGGGTTTTACAGAAGATTTAGGTAATGGTGTAACTTTAGATATGATGGCAATTTCTGGTGGTAACTTTATTATGGGTGCGCCAGAGAATGAACGGGGTAGTAAACATTTTGAACGTCCCCAACATAAAGTTAATGTTCAAACCTTTTTCATGGGTAAATACCAAATTACCCAGGAACATTATCAGGTAATTATGGGGAAAAATCCTTCCCACATTAAAGGTAAAAAGCAACCCGTACAACGGGTAAATTGGTATGATGCGGTTGAATTTTGTAATAAATTATCCAAATTAACAGGAAAAAAATATCGATTACCCAGTGAAGCCGAGTGGGAATACGCTTGTCGTAGTGGAACTACCACCCCCTTTAACTTTGGCGAAACTATTACAACTGATTTAGCGAATTATTACGGTAACAGTACATATGGTGCAGCACCGAAGGGTGTATATCGCGGACAAACTACAGATGTAGGTACTTTTCCTGCCAATTTTTATGGACTATACGATATGCATGGTAATGTTTGGGAATGGTGTCTTGATGATGGGCACGAAAACTATAATGGTGCACCAATAGATGGAAGTGCTTGGATGGTTAAAAATAATAACCTTTACCAAGTAAAAGGTTGTGCCGTCTTGCGTGGTGGTTCTTGGACCAACGCACCTAAGAATTGCCGTTCTGCGTTCCGCTACATTGTCAATAGAGCCGAGCGTAACAGCATCAATGACGATATCGGTTTTCGTGTAGTTTGCACCTTCGGGAGGGTTAATTAACCTTTTTTACCTTTCCTTCCGTCATTAGGCGGTTGATTTTTTTGATGTTTTGAATGCGTGAATTGAAAAATTAAGTTAGCTGGCAACTTAAAGGCATTCTTGCTATCCGAATATAAGAATTAAAATAAAAACAATATAAATTAAAAACAATATAAGTTGCGTCTAATCTTATGACGACTGTAGTTGCTATAATTTCATCTTTTATACTTAGAAATATAATTGAAATTATATCGTTTTTGAGTTTATTTGCTTTAGCTCTCGTGTCTTTGGGTAGCTATTCTGCTTGGAAATACCCGATAGAATTATTAACTCATTTCCGAGTTCAGTATTTTATACTATCGCTAATTATTACTTTATTTTTATCTATACTATATTCTCAACGCTATCTCAAGAATAAATTGTTGATTTTATGCGCTTTAGTCCTAATAGGAGTAAATTTAATAGAAGTTGTTCCTTGGTATTTACCGCATCCACAACAAGTTTCGCAAAATGATTCTCAATCTTTTAGGGTTTTGCAATTTAATATAAATATTCAAAATAATCGTTACCAAGAAATTATAGAAACAGTGCGATTAGAGCGTCCTGATATTGCTTTATTTATTGAAGTTGATCAAAATGCAGTAAATCATTTAAAGACGGGGTTAAAAGATATTTTACCATTAAGTTTTAAAAGTCCTGGTGGTGGATTAGCTATATTAAGTAGCTTACCTATTCAAAATGCGCGAGGAGATGATTTAAACGCAGAAAATACAAATTTGATAGCAACTATATTAGTAAACAATCAACCTGTAGAATTTATTGGGACTCATCCTCTTATACCTGTCAAAGCTTCAACTTTTAATAGACGAAATCTACAATTAGCAGCGTTAAGCGACTATATTCAGAAAGTCAAAATCCCAGTGATTTTAGCTGGAGATTTTAATTTAACTCCTTGGTCACCTTATTATAAAATGTTCATCAGAAAAACTAATTTACATAATACCCGTTTGGGTTTTGGAATATTACCTACCTGGATACGAGCTACGTCATATTTAAAGTATCCTAAATGGTTAGTATTTATCATGGAACATTTTTTGAGTATTCCTATTGACCATTGCTTTATTAGTAACGAAATAAAAGTTACAGGGATTCATGTCGGTAATAATGCTAATTCCGATCATGCAACAGTTATCAGTGATTTGACCCTATAGATAAAAAGCAAACATAATCATGCTTTAACCTTAACTGAAGCGTATTAGCTCAAAAATTGAACTATGCTTTAGCTATAACTAAAAATCTAATAACTAAAAATCTCTAATTACTCAGCTATTCCATGTCAGCGAAAGTTACCCTCACCATCACCAAAGGTAAATTATCCGGGAAACAATATACTTGCAACTCCCGTACTAGCTGTATCATTGGCAGAGCATCTGACTGTAATATAAAACTACCAGACGATAAAAATCATTCTACAATTTCTCGCTACCACTGCTTATTAGATATAAATCCTCCCGATATCCGCATCCGGGATTTTGGAAGTAGAAATGGTACCTACGTCAATGGTGAAAAGATTGGACAGCGTAAAAGCGATCAAACTCCCGAAGAAGCAGCAAAAATCAAATTTCCCGAATACGATTTAAAATCTGGCGATCGCATAGAACTTGGCGATACTATCTTTGAAGTAGATATTAAAGCCGATCCAGAAGAAAATAGCGAAAAAGAAATTAGCTCCAAAAAAATTACAATATCTAACTTTGTCACGCTCGAAGTTAATAATCCCGCTCAACCAAACTTATTAGAACAGGTACTAAAAATATTTAAAGTTGCTAAAAATAGCAATGATAAGCATGACAACTTAGGGACAATTAAGGATTACAATATCATCAAAATTTTGGGTAAAGGTGGATTTGGTGAAGTTTACCTAGCCCAACACAGTTATTCCCAAGAGTATGTCGCACTCAAAGTAATGCTACCAGCTGTTGCTGCTAATAACTGGGCAGTGCAGATGTTCCTACGGGAAATGGCTAATACTAGAGCTTTGCAAAATCGTAATGTGGTGAAACTTCTGGATTACAGTTTTTCAGAAGGCTTATTTTTCTTCACCATGGATTTTTGTAATGCGGGAACTGCACAAGACTTATTAAAAAAACGAGGTGGTAAATTACCAGTCGATCTTGCTGTACCTATTATTTTGCAAGTTCTCGACGGTTTGGAATATACCCACAATGCAGAAATTCCTTATGTCAAATTAAATGATGGAGGATTTGGTAAAGGTAAGGGTTTAGTTCATCGCGATTTGAAACCGGGTAATATTTTCCTCACGCGAGCTAAGGACGAAATCATCGTCAAAGTTGGCGATTATGGTTTATCAAAAGCTTTTGATTTAGCAGGTTTGAGCGGTCATAGTATGACTGGAACCAAAGCTGGAACTCCGGTGTTTATTCCCCGACAGCAAGTACTAGAATTCAAATATGCTAAACCAGAAGTTGATGTTTGGGCTACTGCGGCTTCACTTTACTATATGCTCACAGGATATCTACCCCGTGATTTTTCCGGTAGTGATAGATTTTTAGCCGTATTGCGAAACGATCCAGTACCAATTCGCGATCGCGATCCAAATATTCCTAAAAAGTTAGCAGAAGTTGTTGATTTAGCTTTAGTTGAAAAACCAGAGATTTACTTTAAGAGTGCAAATCAATTTAAACAAGCATTATTGAGTGTATTGTGATGATAGAATTCTCACTAAAAAAGAAAAAAATAAACTATGTCAATTGGGATAAAGTTCGTAGTGGCGCTTTAGCACAATAATTATTTAGATTTATTTATTTGTACCTATATGCTTTAAAAAATATTGGCGCTAAAGCGCTACTACAAACCAAATAAATTTTATCCAACAGAATTTTCAGAAAGCTTATTAATGCGACGTTCTTGCCATTGTAAACCAATCAAAGCAGCCACAAATAACATGTAACCCGGTTCTTCCATTTGGGAGAAAATAAAACCGTGAACTAAAACATTGAGCATTAAAAACTTAGAAAGATTATCCTGACAAAGTCGACGCCAAACAATAGATGCAAGAGATAAATAAGTAGCTAAACCCAAAAACCCGATATTTCCCCAAATTCCAGCCCAGCCAAAAAATGGAGAAAACATACTAGAAGCACTTCCGATCCAACTTGCTTCTACTGCATCCCAAACCTGTTGACTGACAGGATGAATTGTTGCACCTAATGGATTGAGCAAATTTGCATATCCCGGAAGCATCCATCCCCCCAAACGTCCTACGGTATGTCCCGGTCCCAAACCCAAAATCCAGTTTAAGGGTGACTTAAAATATAAAACAATAAGCCGCATAGATGCGGTTTTTACTAAAGTTGCTTCACCATCGGGTCCGTAAATTTCTGGTCTTATCCAGGTGTTAAAAGCACGAAATAATTCTAAGTTTTGGATACACCAAACTAATATAAAAGCTGTGATAGTTGCAATAACAATATATTGAATTGTTTTTCTAATATCTTTAACGTTAAGTAAAATCAGCAGTAACCAGGATATTAAAGATACTAAAAGTACCTGCTTGGCATCTGCAAATAACAGTTGTAAAAAAGCTGCAAAAAATACTAGTCCTCTGATCCATAAAGGACTTTTTCTATTACTAACTAAATAATATAAACCAAAGGAAAGGGAAACTGAAGAACCAACTACGTGACCGCTACCCGACAAGTAAAAAACTCCTTGGACGTTATCTTCAGGGATTTTCATTGTAGTTACATGCATAATCCCAAGATCCAAAAGAAGCTTTTGGGTCAATGCTAGGAAGATATGAAAACAGGAAAATCCGACAATCCATTTTCTAAATCTTCTGAAACTTGCTTGAGTCATTGGGATACAAATTATCCCGAGTAAAAACATAAATGGTTCAGCAAGTAAGAAAAATCCCAAAATAATATTGATTGCTCCAGCACTATTGAGAAGAGCGCTAGCAGTCATAACTCCTAGTAATACAACTAGGGTGGACATCAATGCTTGGGAAATAGAAATTTGATTGCGATTTTTAGTTTTGGTTTGAAATATTGCAACCCCACAAGCAAAAGGAACAATAGCAAAGTGAGCAAAGTTGATTGGTGCTGGAGCTCCTACCGAATTCATTATGCGGGGAAAAAAGACGGTAGCGAAGGCGATAATTAATAATGTTGAACTTTTAAGAATATATTGTTTGTTATTATTTTTGAGATATAAAACTTGTTTGTTCATTCATTATTGCTTTGGTAATTGGTAATTGGTAATTGGTAATTGGTAATTGGTAATTGGTAATGGGTAATGGGTAATTGGTAATTGGTAATTGGTAATTTTTTACTCTTAATACCTGACTTCTGACTTCTGACTTCTGACTTTTTACTTTTTAATTTTGACTTTTCGATAGATTTCCATTAATCGCAAGTAGTTTGTCTCAGCCGTATATTTGGTTTCAAATTCCTTTCTTGCTTCTTGACGCATCTGTAGAATTTTTTGGGGATTTGTTAAAGCCCATTCTACTTTACTAGCTAAATCCTTTGCATCACCTGGTTGAAAGTGCAGTCCAGTACGACCAGAATCTACTACTTCTGCGATCGCACCGATATTAGCTGCGATCGCGGGTGTTCCCTTTGCAAATGCTTCGACTGCTACGCGACCAAAGGTTTCATACCATTTGGATGGGAAAATTAAAAATTTTGCTTCTCCCATTAGATAATGTACTTCCGACATTGGTTTACGTCCGAGCCATTCTACTCCGGGAAGTTCTGTTACTGCTTGCTTTACCTTATCAGCTAAGGGTCCATCACCAACAATTTTAAGGGAGATTTTCCCACCTAGTTTTTCCCAAGCTGTCAGCAGAGTATCGAGTCCTTTTTCCACAGACAATCGTCCGACAAATAATGCATAACCACCGTTTCCAGTTCCAACACCGGGGTCGGGATGAATAAAGTTGGGTTTAACTACAATTTTTTCCGGTGGAAACCCCGCACTAATAAATTTTTGTCGAGCAAATTCGGTAAGTGCAATATAAACATCCACCATTTTCATCCAGGTACCCAAAGCGCGGTGTACTGTAATCATGCTCGCGACAGCTGTAGTCGCTGCTCGATTTTCTCGATAGCAACTGTGAACTATACCAGGTATGGGTAGAAATTTTCCTAAACAGTCTTCACAAACTTGTCCGTCTCGAAAAAATAAAGCGTTGGGACAAAGCAAACGATAGTTTCTCAATGTTTGAACTACCGGTACACCTTCAGATGAAGCTGCATAATAAATTGACGGAGAAATTAAAGGGAAAAAATTTTGGACGTGGATGATGTCGTGAGTTTCCTTTCTCAGTCTTTGTTTGACAATGTCGTGGGATTCCTGAGACCAAACAGTGCGAGATGCGACATTTAAGGAATTCATCTGCGCAATGCGATCGTTATGTTCCTCATAAACTTCGACAGTGTGACCTTTTTCCCGCAGCAAATTTTCCTCAGCTTGACGAGATTCATCTTCACCCCCACGAATTTGATAGCGGTTGTGTACGCTTAGAATACGCATTATTGAGTAATGGGTAATGGGTAATGGGTAATGGGTAATGGGTAATCGATTGGTTACAACTGATAACTGTTAACTGTTAACTGTTAACTGATAACTGTTCCTTAACAATCAATGAATAAAGTTGGGCTAATGATTTACCTTTGGTTTCCCAACTATAAAAATCCCTGACTCTTTTCTGACCGGCTAAACCCATTTTTTCTCGTAAATTCTTGTCTTTAGCGAGTTTTACCATTGCGTCTGATAGGTCTTTTACTGCTTGCTCTGGGGTTTGAGCGGGAACTTTATAACCTGTTTCGCTGGTGACTTGGGTACCCGGTCCTCCCAAATCTAAACATAAAACCGGACGACCAACCGCCATTGCTTCAAGACATACCCAACCGCCAGAATCATGTAAACTGGGGTGAACTAAAGCTGTACACTGACTTAATTTTTCTAGGGTTTGATCGCGGGGTAATCTATTCCAAAACTTAACTCGTTGTGCAATTCCCAATTCTTTTACTAAAGATTCCAAACGTTTTCTTTCTGGTCCATCACCCAAAACCCAAAATTCACTGTTGGGTAAGTTTGCTTGTGCAAAAGCTCTCAACCCTAAATGAAATCCTTTCCAGTGTAAAAGTCTACCCATACTAATGAAGCGGATAGGTAAATCTTGATCGCTGGAATATTTACTCAAACTTGTTATCTCTTCCTGAGATAAACCAGTTTCTGAAAATATCTCTACTTTAGGTATGCCCATTTTACGCAATCTTCGGGCTGTATCTTCCGTAGTTACCCTTACGATGGTACTTTTGCGAGCAGTCATACCCACAAACGGATCCCGTTCTCCTAACCAACGCGCTCCATCACGGAGAAGTTCGTAAAATTTTCCGCGCAAACTAAAGTCTTTCCAGAACGGTTTGGGTGCAGATTCTCCACCTCCGACTGGTCCCCAAATAAAAGGTATGGGTAGAAGAGAAATAAAGCTAGGTGACCAATATTTAACGTAGGTTACATGATGGGCTAAATCAAAGGTAACTTCTTTATGTAGTTTACTAGCAGCAAAATAAGCAATTATTTGCCAAATATAATAGTGTAACTGTACTCCCTTTTGTTTATAGTTCCACCATAAAGCCCAGGAGGGTAAATCGCAGTAGACAAAATGCAATCCAGGGTATTTGTTGCTGGCTAATTCTGCTTCAATTGACTGACGATTATCAGCACGGGTTAGCACCCATACATCACAGTACTGCACCAGTTGTTGAATTATATTCCAACCTACTCCCGGTTCGGAACCCATGTCGGGTCTACAAGCGTAAGCGGAAATTAAAACTTTTAAACGCTGTACTTTATTGTTATCTTTATTTTTGCTAGTTTGAGTCGCAATCATAATTTGTCTCCATCATTTATATCCTCCATAAATCAATACATTGCAGTTAATGTTGATTAGTGGTAATTTTGGGCCTATAGAGACGTAGCATGCTACGTCTCTACAATTGTTTTGTTGACAACATTAGCGTAAATCTCAGTGACTTGTTCCGCTGTTTTTTCCCAAGTGAATTTTTTTGCTCTTGCTAATCCTTTATCTATTAAGCTTTGACGTAATTCAGGTTCTTCATGGAGACGACATACAGCTTCTACTATCTGTTGAATATTTAGGGGATCGACCAAAATCGCTGCATCACCAGCAACTTCAGGTAAGGAAGAAACATTAGAAGCGATCGCTGGGGTTCCACAACTCATTGCTTCTAAAATTGTCATCCCAAATCCTTCATATAGTGAAGGTGCAAGCAAAATATCGGCGGAATTATAAATCTTAACTAAAGTATCTTTATCTGGTTTTCCTAAATAAGTAATATTTTGATTTAAGTTGCGATCGTCAATAAAAGTTTTTAACTCCTGTGTCCATTGTTCGCCGGTTTTGAAAAAATGTACCGGTAATCCCTTTTCGATTAGTTTTTCAAGTACTTTCAAAATAGTTAAAACGTTTTTACGTGGATGGTTGGAACCCACATTTAAAATACAAACCGTTTCTGGAGAAATATTATATTGTGTCCTAAAATCATCTATTTCTACTTGTGAAATGGGACGAAATATTCCTTCAACTGCATTGGGAACCACTGTTAGTTTTTGAAATTTAATATCTAAGATTGTTTCTACATCTTTAGCGGTGTGTTCGGAGACAGTAATAATCCGATCTGCTTCGCATATACCTTCGACAGAAAACTTCCAAACTGGCATACTAATTGCGGGAATCAGCGCTCGATTATGTCCATTCTCTGGCTGAACAAAGTTAATTAAATCGTGACAGGTTACTACAACCGGTTTACCAGTTTTCTTTAACCAGCGACAAAGATGACCGTCACTGTGGTCAATAACATGAAAAATATCTACTTTTTGTTTTTTTAAATCTTGAGGATATTGCCAATAACGTTGATGATACTTGTTTAGACCATTTAATAACGAGCTAAATTGTAAAGTTCTAGTTTGATTCTGAGGAATATTGGGAGTTAATTCGATGATTTCCCAATCTGGTCGAATAGCTTTTAAACCACTAACCAAACCATCAGCATAAACGTCCATACTGAAAGAAGCTCTCGGGGCTCTGCGAACAATAGCTACACGCATTAATTGACTCCGTTAATCAACCTTACAATCGTTCTTTATTCATCTTGAAGTTCCCAAATTGAATTTCTCAGAGGATGTTTATAAATCTAATGTTTATAAATCTAACGTTTATAAATCTAACGTTTATAAAGTCTAAAGTAGGATGTGCAATGGCAAAATAAAGATTTAATTTTGGAACTATTCAAAATTTGCCGTAAAACACCACATAATATCGGTGCGTTAGCTCTATTCAAGTTACCATTGAAAGTTAAGTATATGAATACATTTAACACACCCTACAATAGTTGTATTTCTATTTACAAACACCTTGTCAAGCTGAACTTTAAAAATTTTCAAATATGAATTTAAATCTAACTCATAGGGTTTATTCTCAAGCTGTAAAATCCTCGAACTATTGACTAGATTGTATAAGGAATATTTGGGAAATATCCTTTAGATATTGATGAAGAAGTCGACGGAAGGGACCGCTCATAGAAATCCTCCCGTACATGCTCTGTTGGTTTACTATTATCATCATTGTGATCGTCATTTTTCCCATCACAGGAGAGAACATTGCGCCATAATTCAATCAACCTTTGAGCTATTCGTTCGTGACTATAATGTTGACGTACTCTTTCTAGACTGTAGTCTGCAACTTCTGCATACCAAGATGGTTGGGAAATTAGACGCATTAAAATAGCAGCTAATTCTTGAGCATTCCCCTCAGGAAACACTAAATCTTTGCGACCAATGACATTAGGAATTTCTCCACAAGTAGATCCGACAACTGGAATTCCCGTAGCCATTGCTTCGATTAAAACATGACCAAATTGCTCTTTCCAAGTTTCTACAGTACGCGATGGTAAAACCAAAACATCAAACCTACAAATTTCCATGGGAACTTCATCGTGACGGACTCCATCTTGCCAGATTATAAATTTATCTAATCCTAATTTTTGCACCTGTTCCACAAATTTTGGTTTATCAGAACCAGTTCCACACAATCTAATTTGAAATTCGTAATCTTCATCTCCTAGTAAACGAGCTGCATCTATGAGAATGTCAATTCCTTTGTGATAAGATATTCGACCCAGGAAACCAATACAAAATTTAGAGTTTTTCTTGCTAGATTTTTTTCGCTGAGAAGTTTTAGCTTGAGAATCATTTCGGTTAGAATCCTCTCTTACTAAACTATCTAGCTTAGGATTTTTTAATTTAGAATTATTTGCTTTAGAATAATCTAGTCTGTCTCTTCGTGGTGTAAACAATTGAGTATCTACACCCATTTGAGGCATAACTTCAACAGCTCCACAATAACCCCATCTTTTTACTAATTCAGCCCCTTCACAGTTTCCTGCAATAATAGATTTCGTTGTATTTAAAATAAATTTGCGTATCCAGCGACGAAACCAAGATAGTTTTCGATCCATGTTTTCCCAACCAAAGAAAACTACCGGTTTATTAAGCAAACGGGAACATAGAGCAACTTCAAATCCCGAAAGAGAAAATACTTCCTGCTCTACCTGAATAATATCTGGACGAAAATCAAGAATTGCTCTGAAAATTGCTAAAGGTGAATATAGATAAGCACCAGCTTTACCTGAAAATAATACCCTATTTGGATAAAGTTGAATTCGGGGATAGGGATTTTCAATTTCTAATATTTTGTCCCACTGAACAGCTTTCCAGTATTTGGGAGCAAGTAAGCTGACTTCTACTTCATTTTGTGATGCGATCGCATCCAACTTTCCCTGATTTATACCAACAACGTAAGTGTGACTAACAAACAACACGCGCAGACAAGACTTATCTTTTGCTGTTGCTGCGAATTTATCAGCATCAGTATTACTAGTCGAAGCGATCATCAATTTTCCCCCTTATACTGACTTGTTCCGAAGTTAGATCTAAAAAAAGTAGATAAAACACCTGGAATTAGATGCAGTAGGGTGTACTTCTTACCGAGAAACTGTTATTCAATTAGCTCACAATTGCTCGCACTCTAGTCAAGGTCCATTTAATGAATTTAGGACGAAAATGCGGAGCATAAAACCAACTAATTGCTAGTTTTGCTAGGGGAAGAGGTAACAATCCCACCCAGATAAACCACAAAGTATAAATCAATCGTTTTTTTAAATTGAATTCCGAATATTTCCATAGCGAACGAATTCCCTTATATACCAAAGAAATTGGACTATCTGAGGGAACTGGATGAGTTTGAGGACCCAATCTTAAAGAAGCCATCCGGGACCACAAGCGTCCCAAGGAACGTTCTTCCAAGTCTCGCGGAACTTCGTAACCGAGTTCCTTAGCTTTGTGCACCAAAAGCTGGTAATTTTGCAAATCGTGGCGTACAAATCGATGAAAGCGATCGCCACTCACAGTATTTAAAGCCCACTGATTACTAGTATGAATCCGATAAGCTGCAAGGGGTTCTTCAATAGCGACTACTTCCCCATAAAAAGGAATTAAAGTTGATAAATAATCATCAGCAGTAAGCTTATATTCATCGGAAATTGGAAAAACTTCTGCTAAAGCTTTGCGATTAATAGCGTTACCAGTAGTCGGTGTCCCTGGATAACCACCAACCTCTAATAAAGCTCGCCAAACTTCCCCACTAGCTAGGGGTTTAGTACCTTGAGGATAAGAATAACCTAAAGGTTTCTTAAAGGTATCCACTACTTGCAAGCGGTAATGTACCTTGGCTAAGTCTGGCTTCCAAACTGTGATAATTCTTTCAACTGCGTTTGGGAACAAATAATCGTCCGAGTCTAAGAAGATAATTATATCACCTTTACTCCTAGCAAATCCACTGTTAAAAGCAGCAGCTTGCTTGCCATTTTCTTGATGAAATATGGGAATTACTTTGTCACCATAACCAGCAACAATTTCACGGGAGTTATCAGTGGAGCAGTCGTCAACAACAATGACTTCAATGTTCTGATAAGTTTGAGATAAAGCGCTGTCAATTGCATCTGAAATAAAGCGCTCGTAATTATAGTTATTAATGATAATACTAACTAGTTGATTCGCCTGATTATTCATTGAATTTGACCTATCCAGAAGCATCGATCGTGCGCACAAAAAAACCAACCAGAAAATAGTAAACTAAATTCTAGTTTTGATTTTTATTTCAATTAAACTAAATCTACAGATATTAACCTTATCCAGTAGTACAGAGTTTTACAAGCAATTTCAAATTTTTCGATTAAATAAGTGTTACACATGTATTGTTTGATAGTATATTCGTAATGACTTTCATTACTTTTAAGTTTTAAATAAGTTGCTAACCCCTTAGAAAATAATTTCTTACTGAGTTTAGAAAACGTAGGAAATTTGAGTCTCATATAATAAGCACTCAGTATATGTATTTCCGCGAAAAGTTTTCTTTTTTTCACTACTCCCTCAGTTGAGTAGATATTATTATTATGTAGTCTAAAAATACCTAAATTTTTTGTGGATGCATAACCTATACCCAAGCCTACTGCTAAATACTTGATATATAAATCTGTAATTGCGATACCCGAATATTCTTCAACTTCAGGTAACGGAAATATTTTTTTTAAAATTCTTCTAGTAAAACAGAGATTAGATGTAGATGGCGTAAAATTAGGTAGTTCCGCATTGAGAATATTAACCCTAAAATCAATTTTACTTGGTAATACTTCAGAAGAAGTGTGAGAAATTTTTTGGAATACTGCTTCTAAATCTGTATTACATAAATCTTCGGATGAAATGGGAGCAGATTCATTAAAAACCCAGTCAATACTGGGATTACACATAAATAAATCAACTACCTCAGTTACTTTATTTGGCAAAAATATATCATCAGCATCTAGTAGAAAAATAATCTCACCTTGACTGACAGAGAAAGCAGCATTTAATGCAGAAGTCTGCCCTCCATTATCCTTAAAAACTGGAATAATTTTATTCCCATAATCTTCAATTACTTCCCGAGAATTATCTGTAGAACCATCATCTACTACGACAATTTCAGTATTTTTATAAGTTTGACCCAATGCACTATCTATTGCTTGACCTAAAAAGTCTGCATAGTTATAGTTCGTAATTAAAATACTAACTAAAGGTTGATTTACATCAAGTGTTCCCATATTTTAATTTGAATAAAGATCCAAAGTTAATAGTTATATTAAGCTTGCACAATAAATTTTATTTTTGTTTTATATCCAGATATGATTTTGTTGCCAGATATAATTAATTCAATCCAATTCAATTAATTTTATTTCATTTAAGCTCTTTTAGAATTACCTCCTAAATACAGGCGTAACTTTTCTGAAATTGTTGCATATCGAACAAAAAACATAACTAAATTAAACTGAATTTTTTGTTTAAAAGTATGTAAATTTTCATTTGTCCAAATTCTATAGAAACTTCTGAATGGTGGTTTAAAAGTCTCTAATAAATCAATCACTATTTCGACAGAAGAGACATCTTTACTCATCATGCGATCGTGACGACCGCCAACAATGCGTGCAATTCGCCTGTAAAGTTGGGAAAATGAGTACCTTGCAGGATGTGCAATACAAGCATCATCCGCATAAATTTGCTCGTAACCAGCTGCAAAAACCCTTTGTCCCCACTCCACATCACCACCAGACTTAAGATTAGAGTTAAAATTACCTACCTTATTTACTACATGTTTGAATGTAAATAAATTTGCTGTGACCCCAAAATGGTCTGTTTCCAAACTTTCTTTCTGGGGAAAGCCCATTGCAATACTTTCATAAAGCTCTACTGCTGTTGGTCGCTGGGGATTTTGAAAGAACAGGTCTATCCTACCAGCAACTAATCCACAGTCAGGAACACTTTGCAGGGTAGCAACACCTTTTTCAATCCAATCTGAAGCGGGAATACAGTCAGAATCAGTAAAGGCTATAATCTTACCTTGAGCAATGGAAATTCCTTTGTTGCGAGCAGCATAAGAGCCAGCTTGGCTTTCGTAAGTGTACTTTGCTTGACTAAATTGACTAACTATACTCTTAATGTCTTCTTCTGAGGCATTATCTACGACAATTATTTCATATAAATTCTTTAAATAAGTTTGATTTTCTAATACTTGCAGACAAAGCTTTAGACGCTCGGAGTCATTATAGACTGGAATTACTATGGATACAAAAGGATACGAAATTTCATGCATTTGCTAATTATCCTCTAGATTTAACTGAAACAATAATCATAAGTTAATAAATCCATCTTCACCAACTACTCATTAAGATGATTAAAATTTATTTTTCTATTAAAAAAAGCTCAATTAATCATAATTATAAATTTGACATTTGATTATAAATATAGTCTTACTTTCTTTCTTGCTCTAATATGTTTAATAGATATAACTAAAATCATGAGTTTAATCTTTTGTATAAATTCCGAAGAATATTGATTATGAAATACTTGATTTATCTCTTTAAATGGCGATTTTAAATCGCGAAGTATTTCTAAGATAAAATTTGCTAAGGACTGGCGCTCTTTTCCTTGTCTGTACAATCCTTCAGTAATTCTAAGTGCTTTTTTGCTTATATCTTCCCAACTATATCTTGCAGGATGTGTAACCAGTACATTATCTGCATACACTTGTGTATATCCTGCTGAAAATACTCTTTTTCCCCATTCACTATCACCTCCTGATTTCAGTTCATGATTGAATAAACCTACTACCTCAAAAATATTTTTGAATGTAAAAATATTAGCTGTAGCTCCAAATTTATAATTATCAATATAGTATTTTTGTCGTAGGAAATTCATCCGGTCATAAATTTCAAAAACCGTGGGTTGTTCGGGATTTTTGAAGAAAATTTGTACTTCTCCAGCAACTAATCCACAATTAGGTATTTGCAGAAGCTTTTCTACTCCTTTTTCTATCCAATCAGTATTAGGGATACAGTCTGAATCTGTAAAACCAAAAATATTACCTTTGGCTACAGAAATGCCTTGATTTCTTGCAGCATAAGAACCCTGACGACTCTCATGAGTAATCTGAGCTTGCTTGAATTGATTTACTATCTTTTTTATATCTTCTTCAGAATTATTATCAACTACAATTACTTCATATAAATCCTTAGGATATGTTTGGAATTCTAATTTCTCTAAGCAATTAGTAAGTCGTTTCGAGTCATTGTATACTGGAATAATTATAGAGACAAAAGGAAATTTTTGATTCATAGGAATGATTTATCATTTAATAATTGATAATCAATTTTTTTCAGAGAAGCAACTTTTGTATTTAACTTTATTTCGATAATACTGGGATGTAATAAACACGGTACAAAAATTTAGAACAAAGTTAAGATAAATTAACTTCTAGATTAGATAAGCGGGTTGCCTCGTAAATTCGGGCTGCATATGTTGTAGTATCTTCAGTATTGATATTCATCATATTTTGCTCAAAATCATAACTTCGACGAAATTGTTCTGCAAGCCACTTTTCTTGTTGCGAAATTCGATCTGGATAAAATATATCTAAGGCAAAAGCTGTCTCGAATCCTGGGGGATTATATGGATAACCATACTTACTATCTTTAATCCCATTCCAATATCCTTCCGACTGTGCATAAGCTAAAGCTTTTTTTATTTTATTGTTATTCCAAAAAGAATTGTTGGGGTATTGTTTTTTTATTAAGGCAAATGCATAAAGATTGAAACTATGATAGCCAATTTCCTTTTGAGTCATATATTTGCGGTGCTTGGCAATTTCTGACATCTGCATCAAGTTAGTTAATATTTTCAACTTTTCACGACTCAACTTAATTCGTAAGTTAAATATATTCCTTTTAATAAATAGCTTCATACTAATTAGATGTTTAATTAAACCCGAAGTATGAACTTCTAAGTGTTTATCTAAGTGTTCCATAAAATAGCATACTTGTGACTCAACTTCACCTTTTGTATGACGTGCTAATAAGCTTCCAGCAGCTGCAAACCATAATTGATGGTTGAAAGTAACGTCATATCCTAAGTAAGTTCCATCTACACTAACTCGTTCCCATAAAGCATTATTTTCATGGAAAGGATGCAGTAGAAATACTTCTTCAGCCAAAGCTATTAATTCTGGCATTTCTAGTTCAGCTGCTGCAATTACTAAAGCTTCAATCGTCCAAGCTTGACCAATTAAACCGTTGCATAAATCTTTTTTCTGATTCTTGCGATGCCAAAAAGCCGCTTTCATCGGACGAACTTCTTCACTACACAAATACTTCACTATTTTGTAAGCAGCATTTCTAAATTTTTGTTCCTTAGAAATTGAATAGGCTTTCAAAAATGTTATGAGCCAATGAGAAGTATTTCTTACAGGAGTTTCTGGATCGTAATAAGGACCATTATGTCCTGAGGGCATACTACCTGTTTCTGGATCTAGAAGTGGTAAAGCAGAATTGGCACTTTGTAAAATAATCTCGTATAGTTTCATTATTTTGATGTAATTGTTCTTTTTAAAATATTATTTAGTCGTCCTAAATTAGTTGTTGTTTCACACAACCAAGCAATTAATAGCATTGACATAAACTTACCCCGTATCTCCTCAATATCCGTCTGAGAAGTTAACTTCCAAAATTTCCTCGCTGAGGGAGGACGAAAAGATTTTAGACAATTAATGAATATCTGTTTTAAGCTTTGTCCTTCTTCCAGCCAAATATCAGGTTGTCCTCCGCCTACACGATACTGTTTTTTCATGAGTGGAATAAGTCTTCGTGCTGGATGAAACACTTCAGCACTAGGAGAATATACCAATTTAAAATTTGCGTCAGTTGCTTTTTTAGTCCAAATAACATCTCCACCTGATTTGAGATGACTGGGGAATAAGCCTACTGAATCAAATACATCTTTTCTCACAAATAAGTTAGCAGTTTTGCTGACTTTCCTATTTTCTATATTTTTTTTAATTTGCATATTAGTTATAGAATCGTATAACTCAGCCAAAGATTTTTGAGGTGAAAATGTAAATTTTACGTTACCTCCAACTAAGTCTGCTGATTGCGATTCTAAAGTGTTAACACCGCTTTCAATCCACTGCGGCACAGGTATACAATCAGAGTCAATAAATGCGAATACTTCACCTTTGGCTAGAGCAATTCCTTGGTTACGAGCAGCGTATGAACCTCTGTTAGCTTCAAAACCTAGTTTTACTTGTTGGAATTGGGAAGTAACAGATTTAATATTTTCTGAAGAATTATTATCGACGACTATGACTTCATATAATTCCTTAGGATAACTTTGATTTTCTAGAGACTGCAAACATTTATTTAATCGTTTGGAGTCATTGTAAACTGGGATAATTACTGAGACATATAAAACACGACAATCATTCATAAGACCAAATTGATATGTGATTTATTTCTGATATTTTTGTTTTTAACTCAACTGATCGTGGGTGGATAAATTTAGTTTTTGGTAAATTTTATCAACTTCAACAGATTTTAATTGATTGATGATATATTTTCTTTGTTGTTCATCAAATAATTCATTAAATTTTTGAGATTGCTTCTTTTGAAGAACACCACCAACAGATTCTTTCCAGTGTTCGCTATTTCGGATTATTTTTTTCGCAGCAGCAGTGCGATTTTCTAACATGCTTTCTTCGAACGGTATATCTATAAAATTACAAATTTTTTCAAGTATTGTTTGTGGGTTTTCTATAAGTGAATCGTAACTAATTAATAAATGATTACGCTTGTGAGAATATTGACTACTAATTTGTAAATCATTTATCCATCGTTGTACACACTTATCCATATTCCAAGCTCCATGCCATATTTCTGGATATTTATGACTCACGTCGTACAGTGAAGCAACTACATCTTGCCCATGTCTAATGATGTGGATGAATTTACTATCAGGCACCAATTTCTCTATGTATTCAATGCGCTGTATATGGGCGGGAGTTTTTTCTAGCCAACAGTTCTTACCCTCCTGTATTGTTAATGTATCCAAAAGTCTTACAAAACTTCTTGTATATTGGCGTATGAATAATGTGTAGGCAGGGAAAATATTTTGCATTTCTTCACGATCAATATCATGAAGAAATTGTTTTAAGTTAGATTTTGCTCTTTTTGAAGCAATTCCTAACCTGGTGCGCATAGAGCCAGGATAAATTAGTCTTTGAAAAAATTTAGACTCTGGGAAAGAAGCGACTTGTGAATGAGCTGCCAAAAAACTTTGTAGTAAAGTGGTACCGGAACGCGGACATCCTATTAAAAAAATTCGTTCTTTTATTTGATTATTGTGCATTTTTAGTATCTAATAATATATTCACAGTATGTAATTTTGTTATTTAATTAGGGTTTTAGCTTTTCTTCTTTTTGATTTCTCTGAGCATTTTTAAAATTTCTAGTAAAGTAACTTTGCCATTAGGAAGAATTATCCATGTTGCAATATAAAGCAAACCATATAACACAATATCTACAAGCAGACCAATCCCAACACTAATTCCATTTAGAAATAACTGGTTTATACCAATAAGTAAAATAGCTGAACCTATCGAGGCAAAAGCTGGTCTATATAGTGTTTTTAATAATTGAATGATTTGAAGTGGTGTTCCCCTATAGCAGTAGGTTATTATTGGTAGCCAGATAATTGGTCTGGACAAACCATAAGCTGCTGCTACACCGATAGCACCCCACCGGACACTAATTAAGAAAATGATTGAATTTAAAGTAGCAGTAATAATTCCTACACGGAATTGACGGTCAGTTCTTCCCAGAGATTGATATACCCATCCACTAGCGACACTAAATGTCCCCATGAAAGCAGCTGGCATCAAAAATTGGAATAGGGGAACTACACCCAGCCATTGTTGTCCTAACATCAAGAGTATTACCTTGTCAGCAGAAGCAAACATAAATCCGACAATTGGCATACCCAGAGTAGTGATCAATAAAACAGCTTTGTAATAATATCTGCAGTACTTTTCTGGTTCATTCTGTAAACTGCTTAATGCTGGAAGAGCAACGCTATTAACTGGATTATTGATTTGCTGTATCGGTAAAAGTACTAATTGGTAAGCTTTAGCGTAAAGTCCTAATTCTTGGGAGCCCCAGTAGCGACCAATCAACACATTGTCTAAATTACGTGAAAAATAGTTAAAAACACGAAAACCAGTTAAATTTCCACCAAAAGCTAGCATCGAGCCAACTCCAGAATCTTTAATTGGTGCTCCAGGACGCCAGCCACAAGCAATCCAAACCCCAACAGCATTAGTAATTGCCGATGCTATTTGCATCAGAACTAATGCCCAGTAACTCAATCCATACCAAGCAGCGATAACACCAGTCACTAAACCAATCAGCATGGAAATAACATCAATCTTGGCAAGTGTGGTGAATTGCATTTGCCTTGTTAATAAGGCTTGATGTTGTATAGTTAGACCACTAAAAACAAAACTACTTGCCAGCGCTAAGGTAATTTCAGTTAAGCGTGGTTCATTGTAAAACCAGGTAACTGCAGGAGCAGATACTGCGACGAATAGACCAACAATACAACTAATAGCGAGGTTGATCCAAAATAAGGTGCTAACCTGTTTGTGGTTAATTTCAGATTTTTGAATTGTCGCTGCTGATAGACCTAAATCTTTAAATAAATTGACGAAACCAATAATTACAGTTGCCATACCAATCAAACCGTAGTCTTCAGGCGCAAGTAAGCGCGCTAAGAATACAGTTGAACCCATTCGCAAAACAAATTTACTACCCTGGGCAGCAATTGTAATTGCACCTCCACGCACAGAGCGACCTTTTAGATCTTTTTTGAGATGGTCGGTGCGAAAATATATATCATTTTTGTCCTCAGATGAGATACTTTTCATCAACTAACCTAAATTTCAACCTTAGCCCACCAATCAGTCTAAATTAATTGATTAATTAATCGATTATAAGTTTTCAAATCGTATAATAAATCAACAAGTAAATCACAGTTTTTATACACAAAAATATGAACGGTACCAATCGACAAAATATTTTAAACCTACATCAATTGATGTATTAGGTTTAAAACCTGTATCTCGCATTAAATCATCAATATCGGCATAGGTTTCCTCTACTTCTCCTGCTTGTAAAGGTAGTAATTCTTTTGTCGCCTTGATACCAATTTGCTCTTCTAAAATTTCAATAAAATCAATCAGGTTTACTGGCTGATTATTGCCAATGTTATAAATTTTGTAGGGCAAATATTTATTATTTTCAGTTGAAATATTTTGGGGCTTTTTATTAATTAATAGGATTATTCCTTCTACAATGTCATCAATGTAAGTAAAGTCACGACGCATGTTGCCATGGTTAAAAATTTTAATTGGTTTCCCATCTAAAATTGACCGAGTAAATGAGAAATATGCCATGTCAGGTCTACCCCAAGGACCATAGACCGTAAAAAATCTTAGACCTGTTGTTGGAATTCCATATAAATGGCTGTATGTATATGCCATTAATTCATTTGCTCTTTTGGTTGCCGCATATAAGCTCACCGGGCAATCAACTCGATCGCTCACAGTAAAGGGTATTTTGGTATTTGCGCCGTAAACAGAACTAGAAGAGGCATAAACTAAGTGTTCTACCCCTGTATGGCGACATCCTTCCAAAATATTTGTGAATCCCACTAAGTTACTATCAACGTATGTATGGGGATGAGTCAGTGAATGGCGAACACCTGCCTGAGCCGCAAGGTTGATAACTAAGTTTGGTTGACAATTAGCAAATAACTCAGCAATCTTATCCCGATTTGCTATATCTAATTCGAAGAACTGGAAATTACTACTATTAAATAGTTGCTCCAAACGTGCTTGCTTCAGACTAACATCATAATAATTGTTTAAGTTATCTACACCAATGATACTCTCACCATTTGCAAGCAACTTTTGACTTAAATGAAAACCAATAAAACCTGCTGCGCCTGTAATTAATATTTTCCCCATAATCTACTAGAGTAATTTTTAGGATTTGTTCAATTCATAAATTTTGTAGTTGATTCTAGCTAACAAAAACTATCTACAAAATATTTAAAAGCTCAAGCTTGAACTTGAATTATATATCTTTATTTGAGACAAAATTGACAAATATTACCGAAACAATTAAATATCTTGTATTTCGCTAGTTCTTCTAAATACGCATATTTTCAGCAAACATTATAGTAACAATTTAAACTTATTAACTGAAGTTTCCTAAAATTGTTTCACAACTTCCCAACTTCTTGCTTGATAATATAAACACTGAGACATAAGTTCTTTACCTTCTACAGTAAATCTGAAAGATTTAACGCAATCAAACATATTAAGATTATCTTTTCCGAGCAAAATTTTTATAGTATATGAACCGGGTCTTAAACCAAGATTGGGTAAAGCGACTTGTACTTCATATTTTCCGGGTAATACTTTTAGAACTGCTCGGTCGTTAAAACTACTTAAAGATAAAATCGTTTCACCTTCTCCAGTTACCTCTTGAATTGTAAGACTAAGACCTAGGTTTTCATCTTTGATCCGAGATTGGTATCCAACGCAAAAAAAACATTTTTCGCCAGTTACAGGAGATTTCACTTTATCCAATTGACTATTCCTGAAACAAAGATAAGTGATATCTATTCCTGAACTTTTAACTTTGGTATTTTCTGGGATAGCTATTGCTCCTTGTGCCGGTTGTTTGCGACCAGAAAAGATATCTTTCTCGTAAATCCTCATAACCTCATCTGTATGACCTGATGTAATTAATTGACCCTTACGCAAATAGACAGAAAAATCACAGATATCCAGGATCGCTTGAGGATTATGGCTAACTAAAATGACAGAAATACCCTTTTGCCGTAGTTGATATAATCTGAGATGGCATTTTGATCTAAATTTGATATCTCCTACGGCTAGCACTTCATCAATCAACAAAATTTCTGGTTCTGTATGAAGCGCACTTGAAAAACCCAACCTTGCAGCCATCCGAGAACTATAACTCCATACCGGCGCATCAATCGCATCCCCAATTTCTGCAAACTCTACGACTTCATCGAAACGTTCATCAATTTCCTTGTTTGACAAACCTAAAATTGACATATTTGCATAGACGTTTTCTCGCCCTGTTAAAATAGGGTTGAATCCAGCACCAAGTGCAATTAAAGGCGCGACTCTACCATTTATTTCTACAAGACCAGTATCTGGTTTAATTAAACCAGCAATAATGCGTAGCAGTGTCGACTTTCCACTACCATTTTTTCCTACTAAACCTAGTGCTTCTCCTCTACGCAGTTCGAAACTAACATTATCTAAAGTCCAAAATTCTTTAGCCCGCAATTTATCACTTTTTTCTCTTAATCCCAGTACCTCAGCAGCAATGTCTTGAATGCCATATAACAGGGAACGCTTTAAGTCTCGACAAAACTTTTTGGAAACGCCATTAACTGAGAGAACAACTTCAGCATTGTCGCTACTACTAGTATTCAACCACCCTAAAGTTTCTTGCTCATTAATGCTAACCATAGTTATGAATTTATCCTCTCAACGACATAGGGAATTGCTAAGTGATAGATAATCCAAGCTACAAGTAATCCTAAAACCGCAAACACACTTGCGACCCAAAATCCTAGGGGGTTTGACATAGTACCTGTTGTCGCTAATTCCCGCGTTGTTACTAACAAAGGTGTTACAGGATTAAACTTAACGATGTTACCAAATAAACCTTCACTAGGAACCGAATAGACAACCGGCGTAAGAAACAACCAAAAGCTAGTAGCTAAAGTTAAACCCATTGAAAAGTCTTGATAAATCGCACCGATTGGAGCTAGGAGAACTCCGAAAAAAGTGCCTAGCAACACCATATGAATCAGGGCAACTGGAGCTACAATTACACTTAAGGTGATTGGTATTTTAAACCAAATAAATAAACCAATAATCAGAATTAACTTAATGCCAAAGTTGAAAAATACTTCCCCGAGTTTGGCAATAATCAATGCTTCGCGAGGGAAATTAATCCTAGCTAACATTGATTTTGCCGCAGCTACAGCTTGAACGGGTCCATTGAGAGATTCTACAAAAGTTTGCCACAGTGTCATGCTGAACATGACGTAAGCGGGGTAAGGAATACTTGTATTGCCTACATTCACCACCCCAGCACTTTTAGCAAGAGTGAAGCTTGCTGCCATCACGACTGGAGGAATGATTGCCCAAAAAAGTCCCAGAAATGATTGGCGATATTTAGCACTAATATCCCTAATCATAAGCCGCCAAGCCAGTTCCCACGATGCAAGCAAGTCTCGCCACATTTCTTTGAATAGCTGCAGTGGTTTTCTCATTCTACTTTCCGGTCGGTGAATGACCCTCAGAGAAGAGTATGATCGCTTCCTACTATAACTAGAAAATGTATGCGACTTTGAATTACGGTGGCTATTGTGCATTTATTTGTGAAACTTTTGATTTAATCAAGTCTTGAATTTAAGTATTTTTCCCTAATGTTAAAAGGGATGTTCAAACTACTCGACATTATCAGTTGTTTGCAAGCTAGCCAAATAAAAGGGGGAATAGTTGTTGCATAGCGACGATAGAGGCGACGCGGCTCCTGCAATAATCTGTAAAACCATTCAAAACCTAAATTTCGCATTAAACGGGGGGCTCTTTTTTGAATCCCAGCATAAACGGGAAACGCACCACCTAAGCCAATCATGACAGCATTAATTTTCTCCTTGTGTTGGGCTATCCACTTTTCTTGTTTGGGACATCCCAAGGAAACAAAAACTAAGCCTGCACCACTTTGATTAATTTTTTGAATCAGAGCTTTATCTTCTGTATCTGTCAAAGGACGAAAAGGTAGAGGTTCCATCGCTGCAATTTCAAGCTTGGGGAACTCTTTACTCAATCTTTTCCTCATTAGAGATAGTATTTCTCTTTGGGACCCAACAAAAAATAAGCTAACCTCTAGCTGCTGTGCAAGCTCGCAGACTGCGATCAAAAGATCTAATCCAGCCACACGCTCTTGAGAAATTTCTCCTAACCTCCTCATCATCCAAACTAATGGCATTCCATCTGGAGTTACGAGATCTGCATTTTTCAGTACATTACCAAAATCTGGATTCCAGTATGCCTCCATTAACATGTGAACATTCGCAACACAGACAGTTTTACTTTGACGTTCGTCAGCCCATTTAATAATAGTTTGTACTTGCTCTTCAAGAGGTAAAGCTGTAATCGGAAACTCTAACACGTTTCGAGTCGGAAGAGAAGCAGACTCTACCATAAGCCAATCCTTAAGTCGCACACAACTCAATACGAAGGTTTAAACATCTTTAGTATCAATCACAAATGATTACTTCAAATGCGATTGATTTTAAATATTAAAGCATTACCGAAACTTTCTCGGGTAAATTTCTTATATTCCCTGGTATCAATTCCATCTTTGCCGCCTGTATCCTATCCTACTTTTAGCCAAATTCCCAATTTTTGGATTAAATTTACGGTTTCTTAATAATTGCTTTTTGTTTTTTTCATAAATACTACAAAGACAATATCAAAAAATATTAAATATCGAACTTGACCAAGATACAAATTCATCCAGGTCAAAATATTTATAAGTATTATTATTTATTTATTTCAATTGTTATTCAGTATGCTTGATTTTTCCTTACCTGTATGCAAATAATTTGTTAATCAAAACAAAATTTGAGCATTTTAATTTTTGGGAAAAACTTAAACGCTGTAATTATTTATAAGATAATTACTTGGCTATACCTTATAAAAATTTGGTGTGATGCATGTAGATTTATATTATTTTATAGATGTATCCTGAGTCAATAAAATTTGCGAATAATATTAGTTATTTGTTTTTAAAATAGTTAAATAATTCCTCATCTTTTGTTGTCAGAATATTCGACAATATCTTATTAACTGCAAAAAAAAGTATGTAAGCAAATATATAATAGTAAATAGTAGCGACTGATTACTTGTCACTAAGTAATAAAAATAATTTATTCTGCATCTTTTAAAATAATCCATGCTTATTTTTTAGCATTGGGTTATTTGAATTATTTTATAATACTTCTGCTAACTAGATAAAAATAACTAATTTAAGAATACTTGATAATATTTTTGTTAATAGTAAAACATCATAAAAGCTTATTACAGTATAGCTTTCGTCCGCTTTTTTTTGTTTTTATTTTTGAATAATACAATAATTGTTATTTTATTATGTATTTTTTATATACAGAAAAAATATTATTTTCCAATAATTTAATTAGACTTATATATTGAATATTTTTTTAAAATTTTGTTTTAACTGTTGTAAAAGTATTTATATGTACCCCAAGGAATCAATATAATTTATAATTTTTAATTATGATTAATTCTAATTTTTAATCAAAAGTAATTTTTTATTTTCAAATGATTCTAATTTTATTAGATATGTATCCATTAATTTTATATTTTAATTCCAGTAATTTAATTTTAATGAGATCAATAACATTCTACTTATAGGATTAATCACAAAGGCTCGTGCAAGATATAAAGATATATAACTTACTTAGCAAGCATAACAATATTCACTTTTATCGATACTTGAATAAGAAGTCAGTACCAATTTGCATCAGTAGAAAATCTTTTTAATCAATAAAAGTTGTTGTATAAATGTCAATCACACATATTTACGTTCACTAAGTATATTTTGTTTTACTTGTATCGTATTAGTACTTACATTTTCTAGTATTAATTCCAATATCCGGACAGCTTAGAATTAAAAATATCTGATTTATGGCTAGGAAAACTAGATAAAAATAGCTTCGGATGCGAAATAATTTGTATTCTACAGGAGAAAAAATAAATATATTACATCTTTTATTTTGATTTAGGATCCTAGAATACAAATAAAAAATTAGAATATGATTTATCAATCTCAGTCTCTTAGTACACATATCAATTACACATATATATATAATTAATATGTCTCTAAAAAAGATTAAATTACCCAGGTGAACATCAATTTAATCGCATCAAATATCTCATATCGACATGAAAAGAGAGTACATATATATTCTTCGGTACAAGAAAAATATTTATTTATTTAATTGAGAGTGATTATCTTCAAAATCTATGATTAGCTTTTAGCTGGACACAACAAAAAATTATAAGTCAATACTTGTAATCTAACCCGCATACAGACATGAGATTTGAGTTTGATCGCAACGGTAGAATAACCTAACAGCTTTAGAGGGTTGGGAGGTTTAATTGACTAACCTATCAGCACAACACTAAGTTTTTGGATGAGGATATTTACCTTACTTTATTTTCTTGCTTTCTGTATTACTCAAGTCTCTCTTTAAGTAAATGACAATTTCACACTATATGGTGCTGGGTAATAGGGTTAGGACATTTTTAAATCCTATTTGTCCTACGGAAATGCGCTTAACCTGTGGCGTCGGCGTTTGAACGCATTAAGTACGGATATGAGGGAGGAGCACATGAACGGCTACGCCGCGTACAAACACCGCAGGTGGCTCAGCCTCTAGCTATAACTGCGCTACCTATAGCTGCGCTACCTACGGATCCGGAGCCGCTACCTTACGGATCCGCTAACGTCGTCAGACGCGTGCTATCCCCTAATGACTTGAGTGTGGCACTATACCCTTAATTCCATCCAGTTACTTTAAATATGGATTCTGTTGAAAAAATAATTAGGCTTACCTTGTCAGTACTAAGGTAAGCCTAATTAATATCCATAATGGATTTATCTTTTTTGAATGGGCGGAGAGAGACTCGAACTCTCACGCCTTTATAGGGCGGCAGATTTTGAGTCTGCTGCGTCTACCAATTTCGCCACCCGCCCGTGGAAGCAACTTGGTTATTATAACCCCCAACCTTGTGATTTTGCAACAACTTTTGATATTCTTTGCTGCTTGCCCACCGATCTATTTCCCGCGCCCGTAGTACTGGCACCGGATGAGTTAACTGAGCGGTACGTGCAGCCTTAACTAATTCACCTAGTTCGTTTTTACTAATTTCATCATAAGCACGGGCTTGGGCGATAAAAGCATCAAGATTTAGCTGGGATGATAATTTAGGTGACCCACCTGCCAATTTCATTAATACTGACATAACTACCTTGGGGTTTTGGGTAGCCAGTAAAGCTGCGCGATCGCAAGTAAATTCTGCACAGCGGATCCATTCTAAAAGTTGGGCTTGAATTGTTTGAGCAATAACTACACCTACGGTAGGTAGGTTTGCAGCAGCCAATATTAATAAATTTACAGGAGTCAAATAAAGACTGTGATCGCACTTAAGATGACCCAACTCATGAGCAATTACAGCCTGAATTTCCTCTGGCGTGAGAATATCTATCAGTGAAGTATGCAGCATAACAAAGGGTTGCTTGCCGCGCATTGCAAAAGTATAAGCGTTGGGAGCCGGATGCTGTCTTACGTACAATTGTGGTGCTTCAATATCTAGAGTTTGACAAGCATCTAGCAATAAATTGTGTAGCTCTGGTAATTGGTCTTTACCAACTAAAATACTAGAGGCGATATTTTCTACGTAAAAAACCTGCTCTGCTACGGGTCCTAAAAGATTCCTAACGATTAAATCTATACCTGGTATTTGCTTGAGTGCTTTTGTTGCCTCTAAGTCTAATGGATGACGAAAGGAATCGGCTCTTAAACCAACCAATTGAGTGTTTAAAGGGTTCATCGCGAAACAAGCTCCCAGTCATGGAATGTGTCTGAATAATAATCTGCCCAATATATTTAGGGAGAAATTAGATACTTCTTGTGAATCAACTACAAGTAGTATATGCATTTTTATTTAGTTTAACTAAATTCCGCAATTCATCATGGAAGATGTATGGCGCTACGCTAACAAAGCAGATCGCGCCGGAGGCGTTAGTATAACGGGGCGTAAGCACAGCAAAAGCTTATAAACCATAGCTTTTGGGATTTGCCAATGCCCTAATCTTATTACGTAGTGCTATATATAACTCCAGAACAAATGAAAGAGGCAAAAATTGAAGTCAAAGCACGCCAATAGTCTGACCTCAATAACTTGCCCCTACATTTCTTGACAATTAATTACTAATAGCTTGTGAATGTTAAGCGGATGTTTTAGAGTTACCGTTAACGCTAGCAGTAAATTCTGGTTCTGTCCCAGTTAAATTTAAACGCTTAACTTTCGCACCCAATTTATTTAGCTTTTCATCTATCAGTTCATAACCACGATCTAAGTGGCTTAATCCTTGAATAGTACTTTTTCCTTCCGCTGCTAGCGCTGCTATTACCAATGCGGCAGTTGCGCGTAAATCGGTACCTAATACTGGTGCACCTGATAAGGTGTTTACTCCGTGGATTAGAGCAGTATTACCTTTAACGCGAATATCTGCACCCAAGCGATTTAGTTCGGAAGCATGACGTAGGCGGTTTTCAAAGACATTTTCTTTGATAATGCTTTCACCCTCAGCCAATGCAAGTAAAGACATAAATGGCGCTTGCATATCAGTAGGAAAACCAGGATGGGGTGAAGTTTCAATGTTTGTAGCTTGGAATTTATCTACCGGCAGAATGCGTAAACTATTCGCCATTTCCTCTACGACAGAAATTCCCATTTCTTGTAGTTTCGCAGTCACTGGAATTAGATGCTCTGGTACTACTGGGGACAAAATAAGTTCTGAGCGAGTAATAGCTCCGGCAACTAAAAAAGTTCCTGCTTCGATGCGATCGGGAATAATTGTGTAATCCAGAGAATGTAGCTCAGCAACACCATCGATGACGATTTTGCTGGTTCCAGCCCCAGATATTTTAGCTCCCATTGCATTACAGAAGTTTGCTAAATCAACAACCTCTGGTTCGCGAGCAGCATTTTCAATAATGGTTTCGCCCTCAGCTAGGGTAGCTGCCATCATTAAAGTTTCTGTAGCACCAACACTGGGACTATCCAAATAAATCTTTGCCCCTTGAAGTCGACGGCGGTTTCCAGGAATGTGAGCATTACAGATACCATGTTCGATTTGAACTTCGGCACCCATCGCTTGTAATCCCCTTACATGGAGATCTACTGGTCTTGCACCAATTGCACAACCCCCAGGTAAAGGCATTTGTGCCACTCCTAGGCGAGCTAAAATTGCACCAATCGCAAAAAAACTAGCCCTCAGTTGAGTTACTAATTCATAAGGAGCTTTGGATGTGGAAAAATCTCTGGCATTAATGTCTAAAACATTACCATTAAGTTTTAAGTCTACACCTAAAGCTGATATGACCTGCATCATTCGCTTTACGTCCGCTAGTAAAGGGACGTTGCGAATGCGACAATCTCCCGAACAGAGCAAAGCTCCAGCCATAATTACTAATGCGGAGTTTTTAGCTCCGTTAATTGTGACTTGACCTTGCAAAGAATGCCCACCCCAAATTTCCAAGACTGAGGAGTCTTCTGGTACTGAAGATTTAGCATCTGGTAAGCTGCGAGAAGAATTAATCTGCCTACCCTCCAAAAATACTTAATTTTACATCTTTCAAGTTGGTTTTGATTCTACAGTAAAGATTTTATTTGTCCACATTTTTCCATTACATATTCCTGTATTTGAATGATTTCAAGTTTCTATTTTGGTTCCATAGAACTTAAAAACACCTGAATAATCAAGCTTTCGCCTGTATCATTACTTCTCAGCATTCAAGGTTTTTTTCTTGTTAAGGTTTGGCAAAATTTTAGGTTATATTTTTGTGCGTTATGAAAAGGAAAAATATCCCGTTCCTATAGAATTTTTGAGTTTAATACAAAATGTAACCAACCATAATTCATATTTAACCTAGCCAATTCTATAGAAGACAACTCCTGAGGTAGAATTTACTAGTCACAATATAGTCTATTGTTAATAAGTCTTAGGTTTAATTAAGAACTCAATAAAACTCGTGATTAAGTACTTCCCGATCCGAGATGGCATGCTTTACTTTTACGTCCTCCTCAAAAAACATACTGATAAGAACAAAAGTGTTTGAGCTTGACAAAAATCGATTTTTTTAGTAAAAATAGAAAATTATCGAATAATAATAAAAATTTGTTTCTAAATCTACTACTGGTGCTTCAGTAAGTGATTTGATTCTGAATTAAGGTTATTTATTGTATTTCGCGGGACTGGCGGAATTGGTAGACGCGCTAGATTCAGGTTCTAGTGCCCGTTTAGGGCTTCCGGGTTCAAGTCCCGGGTTCCGCACTAAGTAAGAAAAAGTAAAGTAATTTACCATTATACGAGCATCTAAGGTTGAGTTTAGTCATTTATTTCGTTAATTGGCACCGCTCATAACATTACATCTGTAGCTTTACATTCAAGAGTTTTAGATTCTTAGAGTTTTTTGGGGAATTACAAATCTGTATTTTACCTGCAAGTATTTTTTAGATTTTTGTAAAATATTGTGATGTATCTCTAAATTAAAATCTTTATTTCTTTTTGTACCTATTTTACTCGCAGGTTCTACTAAATATTCTTGTGTTAACTAGTTTCAAAAATCCTCTGGTCAAACAAGTTCGAAAGCTGCATTCAGTAAAAGATAGACATAAACAGCAATTATTTCTTCTAGAAGGAACCCATCTTCTAGAGGAAGCTTGTGCTATGAATTATCCTTTAGTCGCAGTATGTTGTACCCCACAATGGCAAAAAGAACATTTACATTTGTGGGACTTAGCTTCCAGTCAGTCCGAGCGCGCTGAAGTTGTCAGTGAAGAAGTTTTAAAAACGATGACGACAACAGTACAGCCTGATGGGGTCGTAGCAACTGCTAGACGAGGTTTGCGTTCGCAAGAAGTACCTTTTACTGGTTTATTGCTTGCCTTAGAAACTATTCAAAATCCTGGTAATCTAGGAACGATGATCCGGACAGCTGCAGCTGCTGGTGCATCAGGGCTATTACTCAGTGAAAATAGCGTTGATTTAGATAATCCAAAAGTCTTGCGTGCAAGTGCTGGTCAGTGGTTCCGTTTACCAATGAAAACAACTTCTAATTTAGAAGCCACGATCCTAAAAGCTAAGCAGGCTGATATGCAAGTGGTGGCGACTCTACCTAGCTCATCTTTAAGCTATTGGGATGTAGATTGGTGTAAACCAAGTTTAATCTTATTGGGAAATGAGGGAGCAGGTCTATCAGATAATTTAGTTGCTGTTTCAGATATGCAAGTCAAAATTCCTTTGGCTTTGGGGGTTGAATCATTAAATGTGGCGATTGCAGCTGCTTTAATGCTGTACGAAGCACAAAGGCAGAGAACACATAACCTCAAGGAATAACATTGCCTCAGGGAGTAAATTAAAGTATTTTTTGCGCCTTAGTTAATAAAAATACAAAAATATTATTATTTCAGAGGCGTTGCATTATAACGCCTCTGGCTTTTAAGAGTAATCCTCATTTGATGATTCTCATTCATTTGAGTAGGTCAAACCAAAATCATTTATGGTATTTGGTTTGCAGCTAACACTTATATTTTTCAACTGCTCATATATTAGATATCCACACACAAAGGAATCTGACCAAAAATGTTAACCATCATTGGTTGTGGAAACCTTAACCGCAGTGATGACGCAGTAGGCGTAATCATTGCCCAACGCTTACAAAAATTTCTGATTGAATACCCCTACCCTCAAGTACAAATATATGATTGTGGTACCGCAGGTATGGAAGTTATGTTCCAAGCCAAAGGTAGCAAACAGTTAATTGTTATTGATGCAAGCTCAACCGGTTCCGAAGGAGGTACCATATTTAAAGTCCCAGGTTCAGAACTGGAAGCTTTACCGGAACCAACTTATAACTTGCATGATTTTCGTTGGCACAATGCTTTAGCAGCCGGAAGGAAAATATTTCAAAATAATTTTCCCGAACAGGTCGCGGTTTACTTGATTGAAGCAGTAAATCTTAGTTTTGGTTGGGAATTAAGTTCTGCTGTACAAAATGCAGCTGACTTAGTATTTGAGGAGCTAACCGCAACCATTGAAAAAACGTGTGAAAGCTATGAGTTACAGTTTTAAAGCCTCTGCATTACCAGTAACGATATACCGAAACCTCATCAACTCCAATCTCATGAGGGGTAATTTTACTATCTGGCGGACAGATACGAATTTTAGCACTGCTTGTCATATTTTTCAGCAAAGATGCCATTGGCGCAACTTTTTCTAAAATCAACCAGTTTGTATTGTGGTTGGGGCATTCAATAACCAAAGTCATCGCGTTAGCATTATTTTTCATATACCACCGACAACTAGATAGTAAATCTTTGACGGTATCGTCACATTTCTCAAAAAAGAATTTGCCAAGGGAAGACTCTAACTGTTGGCGCAGAACTATATCTGCTGAAGAAAGCTGTGAAGGACACTCATCTTCGTTTTGCCAAAAGTAATTTTGCCAAGTCATTGTCGCTAATATCTCCTTAGTAGTGGTTAATTACAATGGTGTAAAGGACATGTTTACAGGTCCTAAAAATTTTCAACTTCGTAATCCTAGCATGCACTCGGCTATATGCTGAATCCAAAAAATATCTGCCAATAAAAATTCTTCACTGAGCGAGTGAAATGATTATTTGTTTAGCAGTTGGAAACTTTTTCTAGACCGGTGCACAAAATTCTAGTTTGGTGCAGAAAATAAAGTTATAGCACTATTTTTAGCCTCTGGAATCATTCTAAACACTAAAAAATTTGTTAGTTAATAAAAATTAACCTCCGGGACTCAAGATTTACGCCTGCTTAGGCTTGGCCAATTTTTCAATTTTTAGCTCAGACCAAATACACTTCAGCCTGCTAATCCAGCAAATTTCTCACTGCTACTGACTGGTATAGTGCAGTCATAGAATAACAGCAGAGTGATTCCCAGTTTAAGAAGCTGGTGAAATCTTCAAACCAAGCATGAATAAAACTTGCGTGGTGGAATATTTTATTACTAAGCTCTGAGCAACTAAACTCTAAATTTCGTAGAAAGCTTGGTAATACAACTTTCTTATTATAATCACCTATAATACATTCATTTTGTTCGATACGATCGATCCCATATCTTAAATCTAAGTCTTTGTTTAAATTTTTATTGTATTTAACGCTAATTTTTATGAAATTTGTATGAGTTTCGCAGCAAATATATTGACTTTTATTAAATAATTGTCTTTTTGTATCTAATGAATAATATAGGACCCATAAGTATAGCTGATAGCTAGTTATATTTTTAAGCATTTATATCAGTAAAATTTCAAAGTTATTGGTGATATCAATTCATAGAATGTCGTTTAATTTTGTAATTTATTTTAAACAATCAATTGACCTATAATTCCGTGTGTATTTTCACCATAAGTTTATGTAATATTTAATTTAGTAGTTGTTATAATTTTCTTAACAATTATAAAATCATGATTTGCAATTAGACTGTCTTCGAGTAGCTGTAATAGATTAATTTCTTGTGATTCACGCGGAGCATAATTTATGTAATTTATTTTCATAACTCATTTATTTTGAAAAAACTTATAGATCTATCTCATATGTGTATAGCTAATTTTTTAGAGTTAGAAATTTGTGCTTCCTCTCCCTATTCCCTTTTCATAAGGTTGGGATGTCCTAACTTATAATCTTGATTCTATAACTTCCCTAAAAATTTAAAATATTGATTCATATTTTAAATCTCAATGTAAATGTAAGCGGAGAAGATTTAGTAAATATAAACCGTGAGTGAATATAAACCGTGGAGGAAAAAATAATTATACAGGTAATGATGGAGTATGGGAGTTATTTCAGTTCAAAAGCTATGTTACTCAAAAACTATTCAATAATTACCGGTGGTGAAGAATTTCGTGTTTCTTTTCTGAGGAAATTTTGAAATATACCCAATATTCAGTATTTTTAAATCCAAAATCCTTACAGATTCATATAAGAATCTGGTTTTTACGTAACATCTACCCTTAAAATTTGCAAGCGAAAATAAACTGAAGTAACTAGAGATAAAACTCTATGTAAATTTATCTGCATATTCCTTGTGATGAGAGCTAAGAATTATTACTCATTTCTTGCGAAATAGCAATATTCACCTTTAAACTTCTCATCTATTTGAAACAGTGAGAATGGCAATTAGGATACTTTTTGTTATTTTATTATTACAAAATTGAGTAGTCTAGAGCAACAGATTACATTATCCATAGAATAATGCTTATTAATATAAATAAATTTTTGTTATGCCAGTTTTATAAGTTTTTTCTTTATCGCGTATTGCTTATATCTGGGAAATAAACTAACTGTATTTTATTTAACTTTTTATCTTACTAATTGAAGATGATTTGTTTGGATAGTAGATAATATATTCATTACATGTAAGTTATCAAGTAAGTAAAATTATCTATTATTATTTATCTCTCCAATTTTGATAGATACAATTTTGATAGATACAAATATGGCTATATTCTATATATTTAGAAAAATGAGATGAAATCTTTGATGCAAGTATATTCCCAAAAAAGATGTGAAATATGTACAAATGCAATAATTATGTAAATATCACGTGCAAAATATATCATATGCCGAACATACCCTGATTTTTGATGATTAAGCAGCTTTTAGAATAAAACAGCAGTACAAAAATGTTGCTTAAACTAAAGTAAAATCTCCTTTTGATTTAAGCAACATTTATAAAAATTATTTTTGGGACAATAAGGAATTTAAACCTCTCTCCAATCAACTCAATTTATTTTGAGGAGGAGAAAATCTAATTTGTTTTTACTAGTTCTCGTTCCTTTTCTTGCTGGAATTTATTTCTAGCTGATATTTCAGGTTTTGGTGCTCCATGGAAACATGCTTCAGCTTGGATCTCATCTACTAAATCCCAAGCTTCGATAGCTTCTTTTGACTCTATTCCTTTGCTGGTAGCAGTTGAACGAGCTTTCAAGATAGCTTTTTCTAGTTCTGCTAGTAAGTGAGTTAATTTTGGTTTTTCAAAAATATTGCTCTTGGTAATGATATCGGTTATGGAGACGACTCCTTGTATTTCACCTTGAATCACTGGTGCGCGCCAAATTCCAGTACTTGCGAAAAGACGTGCTACGTATTCCACCTCTAAATCTGGGTTAACAACAATGCAAGGTTTAGACATAATTTCATAAATGTGTACTTCCTTGGGGTCTTTCCCAAGACCAATCACTTTAGAACCAATATCAGTTTCGGTAACTATACCGTAAGCATCATCAGAAGTTCTAGGTTCAACAATTAAGGATCTTAATTGTTTGAGTCTCATTAATTTAACTGCTTCTGCTACAGTCGCAGAAGAACGAACTGTAGCAACATTTAAAGTCATAATATCTTTAGCTTTCATAGTTTTGACCCCCTAATTCTTGGACAGCAAGTAAGGAAATTAATTAAAGCTAAAAAGTTATGATTTATCTAAATTTACTCATGAGATATATACATTATTTTGAGTATTTCGCTGAACCAATCAATATATAATTAATCCGAACATTACAAATAGATTAACCACGTGTATTTACAAATATTTTATTCTTCTCAATTTAGTGAGATGTAAATACACTAATTAGTAAATCAAATTGTAACTCATCCATAATGTATATATTCAATACCCCTGCAAACTATTTATTCTTAAATTACAAATCACAACATTTCAGCGCAAATACATATTAGCATCGATGAAATGTCCAACATATCAAACGTTTATGTTTTCTTCCAAAGCTATACAATATGTGACGAAAACATTAAAAAAATTACTATTTAAAGATTAATAAGGTATTAGATATAAAAAATATTCCCTTGATATTAAATTATAAATAATAGATTTTTTTCATAATAAAAAACCTCAAAAATACATAATTTTTTTATTTACAAGTGAGTAATTAATTGAGTAATTAATAGTAAAAAAAATCATAGCCTATTGCAAGCCATGACTAAGAAATATTTTCAGGAAAACTTCAGAAAGATTCTAGAAAAATTCCAGAAAAAATAAAGTTAATTTTTTATAACCTCGGAGTGCAAGACTCACTTAGATGAGATAAGGCTCTTGATGAGTCTTAACTGTACAGTTAGAACGAGGATATGTAACGCATAGAAGAGCAAATCCTTTTTCTACCTGTTCATCATCAAGAAAAATTTGATCGGACTGATCGATTTCACCTTCGACTACTTTACCTACACAACTAGAACAAGAGCCAGAATGACAAGAGAAGGGTAATTCAATACCACTTTCTTCTGCTGCATCTAGGATGGTAGTTTCTTCATCAACTTCAATGGTGGTGTCAAGGTCTTCTTTTTTGTTGATTAATCTAACTTGGTAAGTAGCCATTGATGGGTTCTCCTCGAACTAGATAGTGTTTGCTTGAATAGATTTAGGAAAGTAAGGTCACTATTTCCAATAGTGTTAATTAATCTTGTTTCTCTTTTTCGCTTTGATTGCAGCGAGCGCACATATAGCTGTGATGTACTATCAAAAAGAATTGTGAGGAGTAATTGTGCTCGTCGCGATTGACTTTTCCTAGTACAGTAAAGCTAATTATTGAATAGTCTAAATAGACACTCAATCTTTGTATTTTGGGAGTACTACTTTAATTGTAGAGAAATAGCTTTAGCTACAAGGTACTCCGTTAGAAGAACAGTTTCCTGTTTTAAATGATTTTCCACAGCCGCAGGTATCGCTTGCATTTGGGTTGGTAAATTTAAAACCACCTTCCATCACCCCATCTACAAAATCGATGATTACTCCTTCTAATAACGGTGCACTTTTTGCATCAACATAAATTACTACCTGTCCTTGCTGAACAACCAAATCTTCTGGTTGAGGAGAGTTAGTAACTTCCATTTGATATTCATAGCCACTACAACCGCCATTATTCACCCAAACACGGATACCCTTCGATGCTGGGTTAGTGGTTTTAGAAGTTTGCAGAAATGATTGCAAACGCGATTGTGCTTTTTCAGTCAGAGTAACAGTCATTGGATATTTACCACTTCAAGGATAAGGATTATAAATTACAATCGCAGGTACAGATTTTGATTTCGTATTTGGGGAGATGTTAGCAATTGTTTGCAACCAAACTTAAAAGTAAACCTTATTTCAACTAATTCACTCCAACTATTTCTACTTCATTGCTTCAACTTAGTGACTTTGTGTAACTATTTCTATTTAATTACTTCAGTCCAGTTAATTCAGTGCAATAAATTCAGTGTAATAACTTCAAACTGGTTGAGGCTCTTTGTAAGTTAAGTTGGAACAACACAACAAATATATTTATTTAAGTACACTTGCTGGTGCTTTCTTCCTCAGAATGTAAATATCTCCAAGGCGCATTATTACCGCATACCTGACAGGAGCGATCGCGATAAGAACGACGCTTAGCAAATTCCATCCGAGATAAGTCAATGGTGAGTAATTGTGATAATAAAGGTTGGGAAAAACCAGTTATAAGTTTGATTGCTTCCAAAGCTGTCAGACAGGCTAAAGTTCCAGATACTGCGCCAATCACTGAAAAAGCGCGTCTATCCCAATCAGGCTTTTCTGGAAACAGACAAGACAAACAAGGAGTTACACCAGGAATAATTGTGGTTAAGTAAGCTTCCATACTGTCCATTGCTGCTTCTACCATCGGTTTTCGCCAACGCACACAAGCTTCATTTAATAGATTTCGCTCGGTAAAGTTGTGAGCGCAGTCGAGAGCCATATCAGCAGATTGCACCAAAGAATCTACATTTTCTGGGGTGATGTAGTCAAAAACTGCTTCTATTTGGACATCGGGATTAATGGCTTGTAAAGTTTCTTTCGCTTTGCTAACTCTTGGTTTACCAACCCAATCGTCACTCATCAAAATTTGACGATTCATGTCATCTAAGCGTAAGTCGCCACCCCGGACCAAAACCAGCTTTCCAACACCTGCTACCGCAAGATAAAGTGCTGCGGTTCCACCCAATCCTCCCACACCTGTTACCAGAACTGTTGCTGATTTCAAGCGCTTTTGTGCTAGTTCGCCAAAGTTAGGGAGTGTCATTTGGCGACGATAACGTTCTAACTCGGTAGGCGTTAAGTCTACCACTTTGTACCTCCTAATCAGAAGACAGTTCTGTCAGCGTGATTACATTTTTTGGCTTTTGCTTAAACACTTTGAACAGCTTTTGTTCAAGAGGTGTTGACTCTAGAAATATTTGATATGCCTGTTCTAGGGCATCACGATATATACTTAGTTTTTCCGAATTACTAAGTTCGGGATTATTCTCATCAATTTGTTGAATAAATTCTGAGAACTTTTTCAAAATATGCAAACGATTTACATTAATTACTTTTTGATCGTAAGGGAGTTGAAAAAATTCAAAATACTCCTCTGCATCAGAAAGCTGAACAAACTTTTCGTAATCCCAACTCATTTACTTTTCTCCAATTGTTTGAGTTGTTGCTTGAGTTCGGCTAACTGGCAGTATATTTTATATGTAGCTTCAGCAACACCCATTAATTTATCGTTATCTGTTGGTAATCCTTCTGCTATATCGTGCAAGTCCATTTTCATTTGACCTGCTTTGCTATTGAGGCGTTTTATTTTTGTTTTTAACTCCTCAATATTTGTTGGTTCTCCGGCTTTAGTCATAGGCGTCTTAGTTAACAGATTTTAGACTCAAATATTTGGAGTTTAAATATTTGGGGTTCGAGTACTTTGACTTCAATTTAAATGTTTTTAAATAAAACAATTTAAATTGATTTATTTTTAGATTCAGTAAGTTGTAATATTGAGTTTGGGCTTATAATATTTGAGTCATAATCTTTGAATTATAAGCTTTCAATTATGAGCTTTCAATTGTTAACTAATTATTCTTACGTAAATAATGATTAATTAATAGTTCAAAACTCATAATCTATAACTCATTACTTGCAACTTACAATATGTAAATTACGATTCTTCACTCATTATTTGTAATCGATCAAATTGAGTGTAAAATCTACAATTTATAAAGTATAAATACTTATACTTTTCCTACCTCTGGAAATTTTTGTGCTAATTCAATACCTTTTGTGACTAGTTTTTCTCCTTCTTCTGATAGTTTTTCCAAAGATTCAAATCCAAATCTATGGGCATCGCGTAATGTTTTGACAACTAATAAAAGTCGACCAGCAAATACTAATGCCCAACCAAATCCTTCATGACTCAAGTCAACTACAACTTGAGATAATAAACCTGTTTCTTGTTCGATTCTAGCCGCAACAGCTCGGTAAAAAGCGATAATTCTTCCCTGAGTTATTGGGTCAACCTGATCTTGTACAGAAATTTCTCGTTTTTTCTGTTTGCTAACAATAAAAGGTTTAAGCACTAATTCATCTGACCAATTTCGGTAAACACCATAGGCATCTTGACCGCGAATTTGTTGCACTATTGCCTGAAGAAAAGGACTATTAATAACTTGGTTTTGAGCAGTCCCATTAGTGCTATTCACAGAACTCATAAAGTTGCTTCCTCTTCTAGTTCTTCTTCAATATTGCGTTTTGTTTTTTTTAGTGCTTTACGCAACCAAGGCGGAGGATTTCCTTTTAGGGTTTCAACTAACCTATTAAGTATTTCTTGAATTTCTTCATCATCTGAGCGTGCTTTAACGGGAGTTACACCTTTTTTAATTAGACGAGCAGCAGCACTCCCACCGATGGCGGAAACATAGAGGATAGTACAATCAACAAGTGCATCTAACTTGGGTACTAATTTATCTTCATTTCCATCTTGTTTGAGATTTCCCTCAAACTTTAATGTTTCTAGAAATGAATATCCCTCATCAGATATTTCGTAAACATCAATCATTTTTGCCCAACCAAAGTGAGCATTAACATGCACCCGATCGCTGGTAGTAAAAGCTATTTTCACTTTCTTCCTCCATCCTGTTTGGGAGTTTTTAACAGTTACCATTGACGATTTACCATTTAGTAGCTAACTGTTTTTTTACCCATTTAAATAATTGCTTTTGGCTTCCTCTTCTTTTAAAAAGAGATTACCAATTTCAAATAAAATTTGCATTGTTCCGAAATAACCAACTTTGGTATATTGACCAACACCTAAGCGGTCATAAATTGGGAGACCTTGACGATATAAAGGAATTTCTAAATTTTTTGCAATATTAGCTGCATGGGAATTAGAAACTAATAAATCCGAACCAACAGCTGATTTTTCAAAATCTTCAAAGTCGCCGACAATAACTTGCTCTGTAGATATTTTTTCTAGTAAGGGAGAGCGTGTTGTTGTTACTGCTGAATGAATTTCTGCTCCCATAGACTGGAAAAAACAGGCTGTTGACCATAGTAAATCTGGTTCCAAAGCTAGAGCAACTCGCTTACGACCAAAGAAAAAGTGAGTATCTAGCATTGCATCTTGGAGTTGACGACGTTGACGCCGATATTTTTCTGGAACGGGATTACCGCTAATATCAACTAATGCTTGGAGAAAATTATCTACTGCTTCGAGTCCTGTTAATTCTGTAAATACCTCATAAGGTATTGCAAAAGCTTCTTCTAAAATCTCTGCTCCACCCCTCATGCTTTCACCCAAAGCTAGAGTAAAAGCAGAACTCCCGATTTTTCGTAGTTGCGTTAATGTGGTTCCACCACCTGTGATTGGACTGTAGGATTCATCGAGATGACCGTCAAGTGAAGCGGAAAGGTCAGGTACGACGACTGGTATCAGTCCAAAAGCAGAGACGATTTCTTTGATTTGCTGTATATCCCCTGGAGTAAATGCCGAACTCACTAATATTGTAATTTGAGATGGGCGAGTTTCTCCAGCAACTGGAAGTTCTTTCAAGGTACTTTCAACTGCTGCAGCATAACCATCTTGTAATGCACCTTTAAAATCCGGTGAAGAAACTAGGATGATTGGTAATTCTTTCAGTTCGGGATGGGACTTACGAAAATCTTTGAGGATACCATCCATATCGTCTCCTCTAGTTTCTGTCAGTCCTGTGGTACACAAACCAATAATTTCTGGTTCTACTTTCTCCACTAAAGTCAAAATGGCTTGCTCGACATTATCTTCCCCACCCAAAATTGTGGTGACTTCTGTCATCGCTGTGGTGGAAAGAGGAATTGCTTCGCGAAAATGTCGTACGAGTATAACTTTTGCAAAAGCTGTACAGCCTTGGGAACCATGTAATAACGGTATCATGCCTTTTAAACCCAAGAAGGCTAAAACTGCACCCAAAGTTTGGCTTTGTTTGAGGGGATTGACAATAACTGCTTTATTAGGAGTGACGACGGTAGCCATTTTTATTTCTTGAAATGAGTGAGTGAGGGGAGATGGTGAGATAAGGGAAAGGTGGGAGATAGGGAAGATGGGAAAGTAAATTAATTACTGAACTGAAATTCTAGTTTCTAACTTCTGTTAGCAAAGTAGTGCACTACCACGCACAATTCTTACTTCTGACTTCTGACTTCTGACTTCTTTTTCCTTAAACTATTTCTACATCCCAGGGCGCGGGTTTACGTACTTGTTCCCATATGGGGCTATAGAGAGCCTCGTCTATTTCCCGCGCCATTTCGATCATACCTTGATATCCTGCATAAGCATGATGTCTTTCTTGGTTAATATCTAAAAATGGAATTCTGGCTTTAAGAGCTGTGTATTGATTTCGACCACCAGCAATTAGCATATCAGCTTGAGTTTCGCGAATGATGCGGAGAATTTCTTGGGGATTACCTTTTTCTAGAGTAATACCATCTTTGCCTAGTAATTCTTTGATTCTTGCTTTGTCTTCTTCTGTGCTTTTCTTGGTACTAGTAGCAACTACCTCCATTCCCAAGTCTTTTGCAGCAGAAACAATTGACCAACTCTTAACACCACCAGTGTAAAGAACAACTCGCTTACCCTTGAGGCGATCGCGATAAGGAGCTAATTCAATATCCAATTTAGCAGCTTCTTCGGCAATTAGTTGTTCAGTACGCTCTTGTAATTCAGAATCACCCAACTTCGCTGCAATATTACGCAAGCATCTATTTATATCTTCAATACCATAAAAAGATTCTTCTATATAAGGAATACCGTAGAGTTCCTCCATTTTTCTCGCCACATTTACCAAGGCTTTAGAGCAAATCATCACATTCAATTTTGCTCGGTGAGCTTGACAAATTTCTTTATAGCGAGCATCACCTGTCATTTTTGCTAAAACTCGAATACCAAGTTTTTCAAATAAGGGTAAAACATTCCACATCTCACCAGCGATATTGTATTCACCGATGAGATTAATATCATAAGGTGTAGTAAATTCCGGTTCTGCAGTACCGATTACATGCTGCAATAAAGCTTCACCACCCAAACGGTTCCCTAAGTTTTTGCTACCAACAAAACCAGGTGAATTCACTGGAATAATTGGAATACCAATTTTTTTTGTCGCGACCTTACAAACAGCATCTAAATCCTCACCAATTAATGCTGTTACACAGGTAGAGTAAACAAAGATAGCAGCTGGATTATAGTTTTTATGAATTTCGTGAATTGCTTTATAAAGCTTTTTTTCTCCCCCAAAGATTACATCATTTTCACTTAAATCTGTGGTAAAGCCTTTTTTATAAAGCATGGGACCAGAAGAAAGACTACCGCGACTTCCCCAGGAATTCCCTGCACAGGCGATGGGTCCGTGAACTAGGTGAGCCACATCGGTAATTGGTACCAAGGTAATCATGGAACCATCAAAGGAACAACCTCCTTGAGCAGCACCTGGTTGGGCTTGTTGCTTACAAGCTTTATTTTTTTGTTGTTCGTTTTTGTGATGATTGTGTTCGCATCCTGGCTCATTGAGCAGCTCGTTGATTTTAATTTGGGTAGTGTTCATTTCTTTATAAAAGTGCTCGATGGAAGTTGTTCGCCGTTAAATAATATAGTCACAATTTAATCGTTTTTTTACTGTTAGCAGTTAACTAAAATAAGGCAGTTGTCTACTCTGCCTTAAGATTAGAAAAAAGGAGAAAGGAAAAAGGATTTTGCAAATAAATTTTTAATTTTTGTTGGTCTTAATTTTTATTTGCTACCTTTTCCTTTTCCTCAAACGACACGCCGCGAGTAGGAGTTAACTTAATTCCTAACGAATTAAGTCGAAAGAAATATCGGTCTTAGAAGGAATGTTGGTGTTGCGGTCAATTTCTTCGAAGATCGCGTTAACAACCCAGGTCAGGAGGTTAATTGTACCCTGATAACCGATAGTGGAATAACGATGTAAGTTGTGACGATCCATGATTGGATAACCAATTCTGATTAGAGGAATCTTAGTATCGCGCTCTAAGTACTTACCGTAGGAGTTACCAATCATGAAGTCTACGGGTTCGGTGAACAGCAAGGAGCGCATGTGCCACAAGTCTTTTCCACCCCAGATGGTTCCACCCTTACCGTATTCGGTAGAATCGAGCAACCCTTGCATGTCTTTTTCAAATTCTTTACTGCTGTTATGAACCAATATATGTACCGGTTCAGCACCCAACTCCATTAAGAAACTAGTTACACCGTATACTAAATCGGGGTCACCGTAGATAGCAAAGCGCTTACCATGGAGCCATGCATGGGAGTCAGTCATCGCATCAACAGCCCGACCGCGTTCTTCTTCTAATTCTGCGGGGATGGGTTTACCACTTAATTCGCTGAGTTGCATTAAGAACTCATCAGTACCACGAATACCCCAAGGGCTAGAAAGTGTAACTTCTTGCTTCCATGTCTTATTAATGAAATCGCAGGTTTTCAAAGTGGAGTGTTTTTGCAAGGAAATGGTAGCTTTTGCATTACAAGCATCAGCAGCATCTTCTAACTTTGTACCTTTTTGGTACATATTGAAATGACCATCGTTGGGTGAATCAACGTAGTCAGAGTTATCTGCTAATAGGGTGTAGTCAACACCCATCAATTCAGCAATGCGTTTGATTTCCCGTAAGTTACCAACGTAAGTATCAAAACCTGGAATCAAGTTAATCTTACCGTTGCTCTTACCTTTCTTACCTTCACTGAGGTTAGCAAGAATGCTCTTAAGCATGTTGTCATATCCAGTGATATGGGAACCAACAAAGCTAGGAGTATGAGCAAAAGGTACAGGAAAATCTTCAGGAATTGCACCAGCATTCTTAGCGTTACCGATGAACGCACCCAAGTCATCACCAATAACCTCAGCCATACAGGTGGTGGAAACAGCAATCATTTTGGGCTTGTACAAGCTATAAGCGTTGGTCAAGCCATCAATCATGTTGTTAAGACCGCCGAAAACCGCTGCGTCTTCAGTCATGGAAGAAGATACTGCAGAGAATGGTTCTTTGAAGTGACGGGTAAGGTGGGTACGGAAGTAAGCCACACAACCTTGAGAACCTTGAACAAAAGGTAAAGTACCTTCAAATCCAGCAGCAGCATAGATTGCACCTAAAGGCTGACAACCTTTAGCGGGGTTAACTGTTAAAGTTTCGCGAGCAAAGTTCTTTTCACGATATTCCCAAGACTTTGTCCATTCAGCAACCCGATCAATTTCTTCTTGGCTATGTCCTTTTTCAAATTCTCTCTTTCTTTCGAATAGCTCTTTATACTCAGGTTGGTGAAATAGTTCTACGTGGTCTTGAATCTTTTCTGGATTCTGAGGCATTTTGTGTCTCCCGTGGCTTAATGAGTAATGGGTAAGTAATCTGTGAAGCGAGGTAAAGAGAGAAGAAAGACAAGGAAATTCAAAACCCAAAATTTAAAATTCAAAACTTTACACTCCTGAATTATGAATTTTGAATTCCATTATTCCTTGTCCTCCCTCTCTGATTTAACTAATCAAACTAATTTGTTGGTAGAGTTTGTACTCTATTTATTAAGCAGCTTTAGCAGCAACTTTTTCTTTCTTCCAAGGAGCACCAATCAATTTCCAAGATGGGTTGTTGATTGCTAGATCCATGTCACGAGCAAAGATAGCGAAACCATCATAACCGTGATAAGGACCGGAGTATTTCTTTTTGTGGTTTAATGATTTTTATCGGCTAAGTGTTTGCTTTAAGCATTGTAGGTCATAAACATTGTTTGCCGATAACACAATTATTTTTAGGCTAAATATAGGCTAATACTAACCGTAATGCATAACCAGGGTTCAGACAAATATCAACAAGCTTTTGCAGATATGGAGCCTCTTCCATCTACCGACGGCAGTTTTCTCGGCTCATGTCTGCAATCACAGCAGCAAAAGGAACACATGAGAGCGAAAGTATTAGAGGAATTAGAACAGGTAAATTTACGTTTGAAGTCGGCAAAAACAAAGGTGACTATTCGGGAATCAAATGGAAGTTTACAATTAAGAGCTACTTTACCAATTAAACCGGGAGACAAGGATATAAAGGGTACTGGGAGAAAGCAATATAATCTGAGTTTAAATATTCCTGAAAATTTGGATGGTTTAAAAACAGCCGAGGAAGAAGCTTATGAATTAGGAAAGTTAATTGCTCGAAAAAGTTTTGTTTGGAATGATAAATATTTAGGTAATGAAGCAATTAAAAAAAATTTACACACAATTGGTGAATTACTGGAGAAATTTGAAGAGGAATATTTTAAGACTCATAAGCGTACAACGAAAAGCGAGCATACTTTTTTTTATTATTTTTCTCGTACCAAGCGATTTACTAATCCTCAAGATTTAGCAACAGCAGAAAATTTAATTAGTGCTATTGAAAGAATAGATAAAGAATGGTCGAGATATAATGCGGCAAGAGCAATATCTGCATTTTGCACTACATTTAAAATCAAAATAGATTTATCTGACTATTCTAAAAAGCCCGAGAGTAATTCTCGGAATATACCCTCTGATGCAGAGATATTAGCAGGATTTATCAAATTCACCGATTACCTCCAAACTAGAGGTAAACAAGTTAATCAAAATGTTCGGGATAGTTGGAAATTATGGCGATGGGCTTATGGTATGTTAGCAGTTTTTGGCTTGCGTCCCCGAGAATTATTTATTAATCCCAATATTGACTGGTGGTTAAGTGACGAAAATGCAGACTTGACATGGAAAGTAGATAAACATTGTAAAACAGGAGCAAGGCAAGCATTACCCTTACATCAAAAATGGATTATAGATTTTGATTTAAGAAATCCTGAATATTTAGAGATGCTAGCGATCGCCAGTAAAGATAAAAATAACCATGCAGAGATAACCGGTTTAACTCAAAGAATTAGTTGGTGGTTCCGAAAAATTGGACTAGATTTTAAACCCTACGATTTGCGTCATGCTTGGGCGATTCGAGCCCATGTTTTGGGAGTTCCAATTAAAGCTGCAGCAGATAATTTGGGACATAGTGTACAGGTTCATACCCAAACTTATCAGCGTTGGTTTTCTCTAGATATGCGGAAATTAGCGATTAATCAAGCTTTGAGTAAGAAAAGTGAGATTGATGAGATTAAGGAGGAAAATACAAAATTGAAGATAGAAAACGAAAGGTTGAGGCTTGAAGTTGAGAACTTAAAAATTGAGAATCAGAGAAGTTTTAAATTAGAAGAGATTAAACTACATAAGTACACAAGTTGATATTGCTCACCACTACGAAAAACCGCAATCATACGAAAACACAATAAGGATGTATATCTAAACGGCTATCCTCTTTCTCTGAGCACTGACGGTATATTGCTTTGTTCCGATATAATGTGAAATCGATCATTTTGATGGAACTTTGTTTATTGACATATTAATAAAAGAGGTTGAAGTTTTCTTTTAAGATATTACTCCAACCTTAAAAATCTAAGAAACCGAACTTAAAGGTTTAACTTGCCTTAATTCCCGTTGTTTCTGCAAAGTTTCTTTCCATCTGAGCACTCGATCCCATCTTTGTGCAGGCGAACTCAATTCCCTGGAGAGAATTTTATCAATAATTTCGCTGAAAATGTCTTTTCCAATTTCATCTTTGAGATCGAGAGGATTTTTCCCGTAAATAGAAGGTATAAAAGGTATTTTGCCAATTATATTGTCATAGTTTTGGGACTCAAAAGCTTGAACTTCTGGAAACTGATTTAGACATTTGTTCAACACATAAACTACGGGAATCTGCAATTCTTCGTCAATCGCCCGGATATCCTCAGAAATTGCTACAGAATCAGGAGTCGCCTCAACTACTACAACTACCACATGGGCACCTATAGGTAAACCAAATCTACCAGCGTCTTCTCCTCCCCCACAGTCAACAACCACAACCCCATTTGTACATAACGCTAACCAAGATTTTAGTGGGTTGAGTGTCCCATGGGAGCAACGACTAGAATACAGTTCTTCCTTGCGCAATGCAGTAGTCCCAACTGACATTAGACCTAGCCCATCAGTCACATATCTTACGTATTTTTGGGTGAAGGAGTCAGCAGGGAATGGCACTAAGAAAAGCCACAAGCTATGCAAAATAAGCACTATAGCTTTTCAAGCAATTTAATAATTAAAGGATAGTTTAGGAGGTTGTTCTTGATGCAATATCTTCACTTGGGGCCACGAATGGACAGCATGGAGCGATTGATCTGCAGGTTTCCGCTGTGCTAACGCTCCGCTACGCTACGCACCTACGATAAGCGGGGTTATCCATGCCGCAGGCACACTGTAGCGAATGGATGAAACAAGTATGTAAGGACGATGTAAAATTTGTTGTGGGTAGAAAAGCTTACTCGTTCATGAAATACTTTCTTTGATACGAGCAAGCCAACAGATAAATACTACTGTGACACTACGAGTACAAATCCTCAAGAATAA